>JBEEJN010000008.1:0-111366 GCA_041169165.1 Pseudomonadota bacterium | reverse complement strand
CCGCGGCGCCCCCCCCCCCCCCGCCCCCCCCCCCCCCCCCCCCCCCCCCCCCCCCCCCCCCCCCCGGCCGCGCCCCCCCCGGACGGTCTACTACTGAAGTGTTCTGAGTGACGTGTCACGGCAGGCACTGCGTCAAGCGGAAAGTCATCGTTCGAACGGTGGAAGGGCCGGGGTGAAAAGGTAGAAACTTGGCGATTTGTGTCCGAAAGTCGTGTAACCCACGGCGGCGATCGGCTCCTGTGCCGAAAATGCACAAATCAAAATCTTGACCTGCACAGGCAGTCAATTCGTGTCAGACTGTAAGTTGTCCGGACTGAGTCCAAGCGGAGTTCGCCGATCCATGCGGATGTCGGCGGCTAAGCCCTTCCCAATGACCCTGAATCAATCGCTCGGATTTCCCACCCAGGAACGCGCCGGGTGGCACGGGGACGTTGCGCTGGTTGCGCTGCGTGGCGTTGCCGTGCTGATCGGTGGCTTGACGATGCTGCTGCCCTCATATGGTCAGGCGCAACCTGCAGCAATCGGCCCGCTGGTGGCGCCTCCGCGCGGCACAGCGGCATCGGCTACGCCTGACTGCGCCGCTTGGGTGAAGAACTGCGACAAGCGGGCGGCGACCACCGTTGCAGGCGAGGCGGACGAATTGGCTCGACTGGTGCAGTCCGCCGATGAATTGCTCTTCGCCGGCGATGAAAAGGCGGCTTGGGCTCAGCTCAACCGTGTGCTTCGGATCGACCCCAAACATCGCGTTGCACTGATGCTCATGACCCAGATTGCCGACGATCCGCGCAAGTTGCTGGGTGACTTGACTGAGTCCTATACGCCGCGTCCTGGCGAGACGCTGCGCCAGATCGCCGCCGCGCGTCTGGGGGATGCGCGCTGGTTCTTCGTGCTGGCGCGCTACAACGGCATCGAGGTGCCGCGAGTGCTGGAATCCGGCCGGCCCTTGCGTGTACCGCCTGTGGGCAGTCGTGTACCACTGGTCGCCACCCGTGGCGCAGCGGCCGCTCCGGGAGTCGGTTTGGCTGGACAGCCATCTCCGGCCGGCAGCGGTGCCGGTGCGTCTGAAGTGTCGCCGTCGGCAACTTTTCGCCTGCCGACTTCTGCCGACAGCCTGAGGCGGACTCAGGCGTCGGAGGTCGCGCCGGCGACCGCGACTGAAGTTGCCGGAAACGCCGAAGGTGCATTTCGGCTCGGCGCGGAAGCGGAGAAAACAGGCCGGGTCGAACTCGCTTACGTGCACTACATGCGTGCCTTTACTCTCGGCCATGCCGCCGCGGGGGAAAGGGCTGCAGCCATGCGCCAAGAGTTGATCGCGCGCCACAAGCGCACAGCACGCGCTGCACAAGAGCGCGGCGATGCCGACCGCGCCTATCGCGCCTGGCGCAATGTGCTGGAACTGGATCCGGATGACAGCGCCGCTGCAGCCGAGGTGCGCCGTCTGCAGCAGCAGGCCCGCAAGGACGCCGGCCGCAAGCAGTGAGGCATCGACATCAACTCAGCCGCCCTGTTCGGTCAGCCAACGTTTCTGGCGCCTGACTGGCGCTCGCACCGGAAACAACTTGCTGCTCGGACGCAGCAGGGCCAGCCACTGGGCGGCTGCGGCACGTTGACGCTGGAACCCGTTGTGCAGTACATCCAACGCACGGTCCTGACTGGGTGATGCGCCCATGAAGTGACGCCGACCGACACGGAAATGCGCCTGCTGGGCGTTCCACCAGGCTGACACGCTATGGCGATCCGGCCACGGCAACTGCACGTCGTCGATACGGCCAGGGTCAGCGTCTGTCAGGTATTCACCGGGTCGGGTGGTGATGCCTTCCGGTCGGCGACGCACCAGGTCCAGGGCGACCAAGTCGGCGCCAGTGATGAGCGAAAACGCCTCGCCTGCCAGACGAGCCCAGGCATCCTCGGTCATCATGTCCATCAGCCATGGCAGGTAAAGCGGGTCGCCGACCACGCCGCATCCTTGGATGAGGCGGCGTCTTGACGTCGCCCCGCCGCGTCGCGTGAGAGTGCGCAATACGTCGTGGGCGTCGTTGAGGTCACAAACGCGCAGGTACAGCGGCAAGGCGTGAACGGCCATTGGCGTGTCGCCCAATGCCAGTTCCTGCAATGTAGACAAGGCCGGACCGCGGTCACCCAGCATGACGGCGGCCCAGGCCGACCAGCCGCGTGTATCGGTGCGCAACTGCGCCTCACCGAATGCGGGTGAGCCCGACGCGGGCAGGGCCGGCCAGCTGCTTGCACGTGGCTCGGCGTCGTGGCGGCTGTTGCGCACTGGCGCAAACTCGTCGTCATCGTCTTCGAAGCAGATGACCTCAGTGGACGGAAATTCCGACTCCGGTCCGTCGTCGTCTGCCGGCACCTCGGTCACTAGGGGCATGACCTTGCTGGCGGGCGCCTGGGCGGGGTCGTCCAATCCGGCCAGGAGGATATCCACCACGTCCACTCGGCCGACACTGGCCGCCGTGCGGGCGGCGGCGGCGCGCAGCGCTGGGTCGCTGGCTTGCAGGCTGGGCAGAAGTACCGCGCCTGGGTCGACTCGATGCATGGCGCAGGCCGACAAGGCAATGCGACGCGCGACCGGATTGCGGCTGCCCAGCAACTGACGCATGCGCTCCTGCAGTGGCAGCCCGGCAGTCCAGCCGAGGGCCGAGGCCAGCGCCTGTTCAATGTGCAACTCGTGTTCGGCCAGATCGAGCAGTTCGTCGAAGCGCGCGTGTTCGCGCAGTTCCACAGCCAAGACGGCCTGGGTAAACAGATCGCCAGGGCGAGTCAGGTCGACGACGCGACGTTTCACTGCAACCGGTCCGGCACCAGCCAAGGTTTCGAGTTGCTGGGTCAGTTGTTCGTCCAGCCGACGCAAGTGGCTCAGCCGCACGTTGGGCGAGCGCACCAAGTCTGTCCTGGCCTCACGCAGTTCGGCGGCGGCTTCGAGTCCCGGGCGCAGCGAACTGGCCGACGAAGCCGCAGTGGCTGCAGGGGCCGCAGACAGCTGAGGCATGACCACGTGGTCGCTAGGTTTCATGGGTACGAATCAACAACAACTGTGGGGATCATGTCGCCGCCGATCAGAACACGGCAGAGCCGCACTGTGACGGGAAGGCTCGGTGCGTTGCCGGTCTGTGGGCTGATTTTGCGACTGGTTACGCTTATTAAGCACCCGACCCGCACCGCTCGAGCATGTGCTCCTGGCATGTGCAACGGTGTACGCGATATCGATCACGAAAGAAATCGCAGTCCAACGGCCTGTATCCCTCGTTCAGGGGGGGCGAAGGGCCGCTTGCGCAGCCTGTTCGAGCCCTGCCGTCGGCCCTGCCGGCAACACGAGTCGCCGAATGGTTGCAACTAACATGTCAGACTGACCCGGAGCATGACTCGGGCCTGGTTCAAATCCGAATGTCAGCTTTGCCACGTTGCCCAGCCTTTTCCGCCGTCCCGGCGCGGCACATCCTGCCCGTTTGTGCCACGCCAGCCAAGTCCAAGATGCGCCACGTCGGGGTGGTCTGGCCCATCACATGCAGGCGCCAGTCCTGCCGCCGAGGTCGAATGTGATTGCCGTGCGTCTGCAGTTTGCTGTTGAACTGAATTACGAGGTGATGTCACCTGGCGCGGACTTCATCTTTAATTTGCAGGCGGCAGCGACGCGGCAGCAACGCGTGCTGCATGAGCGGCTGAGCCTGAGCCAGCCCTTGCGCCCTGAAGTCTTTGTCGACGCCCAGACCCAGGCGCGTCACCTGCGCCTGAGGGCCGTGCCCGGCCTGCTGCGGTTGGTGCAGGAAGCGACCGTCGAGGTCCGTTTTCACCGCAGTGCGACACATCGACTGCGTGAGGTGCCGGTGGCCGAACTGCCGGCCGGCGTGCTGGCCTATCTCTATCCCAGCCGCTATTGCGAATCCGACCGATTGCACCAGTTCGCGGTACAACAATTCGGCGCCTTGCCGCGGGGTTACGCCCGTGTGCAGGCCATCCGCGACTGGGTCCATCGGCACGTGGCTTTCACGCCCAACTCATCGAGCAGCACGACCTCGGCCGGCGACACCTTGGCCAGCGGCCGCGGCGTGTGCCGTGACTTCGCCCATCTCATGATCGCACTGTGCCGCGCGGTCAATATTCCAGCGCGATTTGTTACCGGCTTTGACTTCGGCGCCGATCCGGCGCTGGGGCCGTCCGACTTCCATGCCTATGTGGAGGTGTGGCTGGGCCAACGCTGGTACCTGTTCGACCCTTCGGGCACCGCCATCCCCATGGGCTTTGTTCGCCTGGCGACCAGCCGCGACGCGGCAGATGCAGCCTTTGCCACCATCTTCGGCCCGGTACGTTCATCACCCCCGGTGGTAAACATCTGCGCAGTCGCCGATGACAACGGTCGTGTCGTCCACCCCGAACATGTGAGCGACGCGCTGTCGACTGACGGGCCAGACTGAAGTGTTTCCGACCGTCGCGCGCCGCCGGGCTTGCATCAAACCGGCTTGGATGCGCAATACGGTGGTGGGCACCTGCGGGTGACCGCGTTCACGGCGTCGACTCTGCTGCAAAGCACAGTCTTATCCGTCGATCATGCTGTGGCCATGCGCCGATCATCCGTCCGTGTCTACATCGACCGGAGATGGCGTCGTGAATCGAACCGCGCGACCACGCGCACTACTGCTGCCCCCCATGGCGCTGGCGTTGGCTGGTGCGTTGGCCGTATTGACGGTGGGCGGGTTGACCTGGTTGCCCGCTGTGCTGGCCGGTGCGCTGCTGCTGGGCGGGGGGCTGCTTGGCCTGCACCTGCGCCGCGAGCAAGCCCGCGTCGAGCGCGCCATCAGCGATTTCCTGAGCGGCGAACAACAGTTCGGCGAACAGGTGGCGCCGATCTGGAGCGGGCACATCGAATCGTCGCGGGCGCAGATGGAAAGTGCGATCGAAGCGCTCACTCGCCGCTTTTCAGGCATCGTGACCCAGCTCGACAACGCGGTGCAGGCCGCCGGCGCCAGTACCGACGGATTGCAGGATCACGAGCAAGGTCTGGTGGCTGTATTCGCGCGCAGTGAGCGCGAACTCGGTGCCGTGATCCGGGCCCAACAGTCAGCGCATGCCAGCATGACGGCCATGCTGGCCAAGGTGCAGGGGCTGGATCGTTTTGTCGCCGACCTGAAGGAAATGGCCAGTGATGTGGCGCGCATCGCCCAGCATTCCAATCTGCTGGCGCTCAACGCAGCCATCGAGGCCGCGCGCTTTGGCGAGCAGGGACGTGGCTTTGCCGTTGTGGCCAAGGAATTCCGCAGCTTGGCGACGCTGTCGGGCGAGACCGGTCGACGCATCGACGCCAAGGTCGGCGTGGTGCAGTCGGCGATCAACGACGCCTGTTCTGGTGTCGGTGAACTGGTGCGCCAGGAGGACAGCTCGATGGACGAGGCGCGCGCCTGCATCGATCGTGTGCTGGGCGAATTCCGCCAGATCACGGACACGCTCAACGAGTCGAGCAACCTGCTGCGCAGCGAAAGCCTGGGCATCAAGCAGGGCATTGGCGAAGCACTGGTGCAGCTGCAGTTCCAGGACCGGGTGAGCCAGATGATGAATCACGTCAAGGGCAACATCGACCGTCTGCCGGCCTATTTCCGTGAACTGGGTCGGCAGTACGACGAAAGCGGCGAACTGACGGCCGTGGATACCGAGTCACTCTTGACCGAACTCAAGTCCAGCTACGCGATGCAGGATCAGCATGTGATCCATGCCGGTTCCACGGTAGCCGAAGCGACCGAAACCGAAATCACCTTCTTCTGAGGGCCCGTCATGGCCAAGACCATCATGATCGTCGACGACTCCGCCTCCATGCGCGAGGTGGTCGGCATTGCGCTCAAGAGCGCCGGCTACGCGGTGCTGGAAGGACGCGACGGCAAGGACGCACTGGCGCAACTGACCGGACAGAAGGTGCATCTGATCATCAGTGACGTGAACATGCCGAATATGGATGGCATCAGCTTCGTCAAGGCGGTCAAGCAGCTGCCCAGCTACAAGTTCACGCCCATCATCATGCTGACCACCGAGTCGGAGGAAAGCAAGAAGCGCCAGGGGCAGGAAGCAGGTGCCAAGGCCTGGGTCGTCAAGCCCTTCCGTCCCGAGCAGTTGCTGGTGGCGGTGCAGAAGCTGTGCTTGCCATGAGCGCCGCCGCCACCTCGACCGGCCCTTCTGGTGTCGCCCCGCTGCTGCGCATCGAAGGCGACATGTCGATCTACCGCGCCGTCGAACTCAAACAGCTGCTGTTTGCCGAGCCTTTGGCGCAAGAGATCGATCTGGCCGGTGTGACCGAGATCGATACGGCCGGCCTGCAGCTGTTGCTGCTGGCCAAGAAGAGCGCCATGGCGGACGGACGCGAGCTGCGCCTGAGTGGCCACAGCCCAGCGGTGATCGAATTGTTTGATCTGCTCGACATCGCGGGCTGGTTTGGCGATCCGATGGTCATCGATGCGCCACCACCACCCTCCAGTTCGACGACCTGAGGCCGACAACCCCGGCACAACCTGCTTTGTGCATCGCCTGCCGCACAACAAGCGAGCTGCGAGTTCCGCATGAACATCGATCAGGCCCTGAGCACCTTCATCTCCGAAACGCGCGAGCTGCTGCAAGACATGGAGGCTGCCCTGCTCGCGCTTGAGCAGGCAGCTGCCGATCAGCGCGACGAACTGGTCAACGCCATCTTCCGCGCTGCCCATACCACCAAGGGGTCGGCCGGCTTGTTCGGTCTGGACGCGATCGTCGAATTCACCCATGTGGTCGAGCATGTGCTCGACCGCGTCCGCTCTGGGTCACTCCCCATCGCCGAACCGTTGGTCATGCTGTTGCTGGCCTGCGGCGATCACCTGCGCCAGCTCATCGACGCTGTCGAGGCTGACCCAGGTCACTTCGATGCCGATCTGCTGGCGCGCGGCGCTCCCCTGGTCGCCCAGCTGCGCGAGCTTCTGGTCGACCAGGCCGCGCCGTCAGCCCTGTCAGTGCCGCTGGGTGCGCCGGCCCAGTCGCAGTCTCAGGCCGAGGCGCAGCGCCTCGCCGGCAGCAACGGTGCTGATGCGCTGACCGACTGCTGGCACATCTCCGCCAGCTTCAAACCCGAGGTGCTGAAGAACGGTCTGGACCCGCTGTCCTTCGTACGCTATCTGCAGACCCTGGGCCGGGTGGCCGGCGCGGCGCTGCATCTCGACGCCTTGCCGGCACCCGCGCAAATGGACCCCGAGCTGTGCTACATCGGCTTCGAGCTGGCGCTGCGCAGCCAGGCCGACAAGGCCACCATCGAGGACGTCTTCGAATTCGTGCGCGACGACTGCCGGCTGCGCATCCTGCCGCCGCACAGCCACATCGCCGACTACATCGCGCTCATCAACCAGCAGGGCGATCCGGCCCGGCTGGGCGAGATGCTGGTGCGCTGCGGCACGCTCACGCCGCAGGAGCTCGCCAGTGCCATGCACGCACAGGCTGACGCGCCGAACAAGCGCATCGGCGCCATCCTGGTCGAGCAAGGCGTGGTGCAGCCCGAAGTGGTCGAGGCGGCGCTGGGCCGGCAGAAGCAGGTCAAGGAGCTGGGCGCGCAGGAAAGCCGCAGCGTGCGGGTCGATGCCGACAAGCTCGACCACCTCATCAACCTGGTGGGCGAGCTCATCATCGCCGGCGCCAACGTCAAGCAGATCGCCCACCGCACCCACATCGAGGACCTGCACGAAAGCAGCTCCAAGCTCGCCATGCTGGTCGAGGAGGTGCGCGACAGCGCGCTGCAGCTGCGCATGGTGCGCATCGGCGCCACCTTCAGCCGCTTCCAGCGCGTGGTGCACGACGTGTCGCGCGAACTGGGCAAGGACATCGCCCTGGTCATCCAGGGCGAGGACACCGAGCTGGACAAGACCGTGGTCGAGAAGATCGGCGACCCGCTCATGCACCTGGTGCGCAACGCCATGGACCACGGCATCGAGCCGGCCGAGCGGCGCCTGGCGGCCGGCAAGCCGGCGCGCGGCACGCTCACGCTCAACGCCTTCCACGACTCGGGCAGCATCGTCATCACGGTGCAGGACGACGGCGGCGGCCTGAAGCGCGAGCGCATCCTGGCCAAGGCGCTCGAACGCGGCCTGGTCGGCGCCGGCCACACCACGCTCAGCGACAGCGAGATCTACGCCCTCATCTTCGAGCCTGGCTTTTCCACCGCCGAGACGGTCACCAACCTGTCGGGCCGCGGCGTCGGGCTGGACGTGGTCAAGCGCAACATCACCGCGCTGCGCGGCTCGGTCGAGCTCAGCAGCACCGAGGGCGTGGGCACCACGGTGACGGTGCGCCTGCCGCTCACCCTGGCCATCATCGACGGCTTCCTGGTCGGCGCGGCGAAGTCGGTGTTCGCCATTCCGCTGGACATGATCGAGGAATGTGTGGCCTACAGCGCCGAGCCCGGCCACGACTACACCAACCTGCGCGGCGAGGTGCTGCCCTTCATCCGCCTGCGCGAGACCTTCGGCCTGCGCGGCGCGCCGTCGCGCAGCCAGAACATCGTCGTGCTCAAGCACGGCGAGCAGCGCGCCGGCCTGGTGGTGGACACGCTCATGGGCGAGTTCCAGACCGTCATCAAGCCGCTGGACGCCATGTTCGCGCACGTCAGATGCATCAGCGGTTCCACCATCCTGGGCAGCGGCGACGTCGCGCTGATCCTGGACGTGCCGGCGCTGGTGCGCCAGGTCGTCCAGAACCAGACCCACGATCACCACCACCCACCCGCCCGGACCCCGGCCCCGCCACAGGCCGCCGCCCAGCTGGCCTAGTGCCGATATCACCCTGTCCACCGGAGCAATTCACCATGTTTGCCAACTTGAAGATCGGCGTTCGCCTGACGCTGGGATTCGCCACCGTGCTGTTGCTGATGACCGTGCTCGCCTTCACCGGCGTGAACGGCATGTCAGCCGTCCAGGATCGCCTGGACGAGATCGTGACCGACAACATGGTGAAGATCCGGCTCAACACCGACATGGCCGAGGCGGTGCACGTCGTCACGCGCATCACGCGCACCATCATCCTGCTCACCGACGAAGCCGCGATGGCGACCGAGAAGCGCAGGCTCGACGCCACGCGCCAGAAGTACAACGAGGCCTGGGATGCTCTGGAGAAGCTGGCAGCCAGCGACCGCGGCAAGGCCGCACGCGCCAAGATCAAGGCCGCCGCCGCCGAAGCGCGCGGGCTGACCGACAAGGTGCTGGAACTGGCCCTGGCCAACAAGAACGATGAGGCGGTCCGGCTGCTGCTGGCCCAGGCCGCACCCGCCGCGCAGAAATGGCAGGACGCGATCGACGAGAACGTTGCACTGCAGGACGAGAACACCCGTGCCGACACCGCCGCCGCCCGCGCTGCCTTTGAATCAGCCCAGCGCCTCATCGTCACGCTGGCCCTGGCGGCCATCGCGTTCAGCTCGCTGCTGGCGTGGCTGCTCACCCGCAGCATCACCCGGCCGGTGCAGCAGGCCCTGGCGGTCGCGAACCGGCTGGCCGAGGGCGACCTGACCGTGCGCATCGAGGCCGCCGGCAAGGATGAGACCGGCCAGATGCTGCAGGCCATGCGCAACATGGTCGACAAGCTGGCCGAGGTGGTCGGCAGCGTCAACACCGGGGCCGAGGCCCTGGCCAGCGCTTCCGAAGAGGTCAGCGCCACGGCGCAGTCGCTCTCGCAGGCGGCGAGTGAGCAGGCGGCGGGCGTGGAGGAAACCAGTGCCTCGATCGAGCAGATGACCAGCTCGATCGCGCAGAACACCGAAAACGCCAAGGTCACCGAGAGCATGGCCAGCAAGGCCGCGCAGGATGCCGCCGATGGCGGCTCCTCGGTCGATGCGACGGTCAAGGCGATGAAGGAGATCGCCAAGAAGATCGGCATCATCGACGACATCGCCGCGCAGACCAATCTGCTGGCACTCAACGCCGCCATCGAGGCCGCGCGGGCTGGCGAACACGGCAAGGGCTTCGCGGTGGTGGCGGCCGAGGTGCGCAAGCTGGCCGAGCGCAGCCAGGTGGCGGCGCAGGAGATCAGCGAGGTCGCGGGCTCCAGCGTCGAACTGGCCGAGAAGGCCGGCAAGCTGCTCGAGCAGATCGTGCCCAGCATCCGCAAGACCTCCGACCTGGTGCAGGAGATCGCCGCGGCCAGCAACGAACAGTCGTCGGGCGTGGGCCAGATCAACTCGGCGGTCAGCCAGCTCAACCAGACGACGCAGCAGAACGCCTCCAGCTCCGAGGAACTGGCCGCCACGGCCGAGGAGATGAGCGGCCAGGCCGAGCAGCTGCAGCAGACCATGGCCTTCTTCCGCCTGGACGCCGGCAGCGCGGCGCACGGCCGCGCGGCCGCCCAGGTGATCCGCAAGGCGGCCGGCAAGGCCGAGGGCGCGGGCAAGGCGGGGGTGGCCGGCGGCAAGGGCTTGGGCCACCTGACGGTGGCGACGGGCCACGCCATCGACGAGTCCAAGTTCGTCAAGTTCTGAAGGAGCGCACCATGAACGCGATTGTTGCGGCCCATGGTGCGGTGGCGGCCAACGCCGCCACGGCGGCCGCGGCCGGCGAGCAGAAGCAGTACCTCACCTTCATGCTGGGCGGCGAGATGTTCTCGATCGACATCCTGTGCATCAAGGAGATCATCTGGTACGCCGGCCTGACCGAGGTGCCCATGATGCCGGCCTGCATCCGCGGCGTGATCAACCTGCGTGGCTCGGTGGTGCCGGTGATGGACCTGTCCACGCGCTTCGGCAAGCCGTCCACGCCGCAGAGCAAGAGCACCTGCATCGTCATCATCGAGAACGATGCGGGCGACGGCGGCGAGCGCCTCAAGATGGGCGTGGTGGTCGACGCGGTGCAGGCGGTGCTGGAGATCCCGTCCAGCGAGATCGAGCCACCGCCCAACTTCGGCGCCAAGATCCGCAGCGACTTCATCGAGGGCATCGGCAAGGTGAACGGCAAGTTCGTCATCCTGCTCAACGTCAAGACGGTGTTGTCGCGCAGCGAGATCGGCGCCATGGGTGAAGCACTGGCGGGTGTCGAGCCGCAGCAGCTTGCGGCGGCGGCCTGACGTCGGCCACACCGCAGGTCCACCACATCTTGTCCGCCACGGCGAGTCCGCCATGGCACGGCCGCCCGCCTTGGGGCGGCCACTGCTGCGCGCAGCACGCCGGCCCGCACCTATGTCGATCCCCACATCGCCTCACCCGCCCGGCGCGCTGCCGCTGAGTGCGCTGGCGCCGCTGAGCGACGCCGAGTTCGCGCAGTTCCGCCGCTTCATCTTCGAGCACGCCGGCATCACGCTCGCCGCGGCCAAGAAGGCGCTGGTGAGCGGGCGGCTGGCGCGCCGGGTGGCCTTGCACGGCTTCGATCACTACGGCGCCTACCTGCAATTGCTCGCAGCACCCGGCCATGCCGACGAGGTTCAGGCGGCGGTGGATCTGCTCACCACCAACGAGACCTATTTCTTTCGCGAGGCGCAGCATTTCGACTTCCTGCGCGAACAGGCCCTGGCCTGGCGCGAGACCGGCGGCCACTCCAGGCCCTTGCGTGTGTGGAGCGCGGCCAGTTCGAGCGGCGAGGAGGCCTACAGCATTGCCATGGTGCTGGCCGACTGTCTGGACGGTGCGCCCTGGGAAGTGCTGGGCACCGACATTTCTACCAAGGTGCTGCACGAAGCGGTGCGAGGCCTGTATCCCATGAGTCGCGGCCGCCACCTGCCGCCGGCCTATCTGCAGCGCTGGTGCCTCAAGGGCACCGGCGAACACGAGGGGCGCTTCCTGGTCGACCGCAGCCTGCGCGCGCGGGTCCGCTTCGGCCAGCTCAACCTGTACGTGCCGCTGCCCGATGTGGGGCGCTTCGACCTCATCTTCCTGCGCAATGTCATGATCTACTTCAGCGACGACACCAAGCGTCAGGTGATCTCACGCGTGGTGTCGGCCCTGCAAGAGGGCGGGCACTTTCTCATCGGCCATTCCGAGAGCCTGAACGGCCTGACCGATCAGGTCCGGCCCCTCGGGCCCTCCATCTATCGCAAGCCGTCCTGACCTTCATCGCTCACCCCAGTTCCAGCCCGGCATGCTCAGACCCCAGAAACACGTCGCCTCGCACGATCCGGTCGACCCGGCTGACGTGATCGACGTCTTCCTCCAGCCCGGCGATCTGTTCGTGGGTGACGCGGGCTACCGCATCCGCACCATCCTGGGGTCGTGCGTGTCGATCACCCTGTGGCATGGGGCGAGTCGTTCGGGTGGCATGTCGCATTTCCTGCTGCCTACGCGCGGGGTGACCGGGGGTGGTTTCGGTGCGTCGAATGGCGAGCTCGACGGGCGTTATGGCGACGAGGCCTTGTCCAGCATGCTGGACCAGCTCAGCGCCAGCGGCGTGCGCCCGGGCGCCTGCGTGGCCAAGATCTTTGGTGGCGGCAACATGTTTCCGCGCCAGGCGCGCGCCGGCACGGTGCAGGTGGGGCAACGCAACGGCGAAGCCGCCCGCCGCCTGCTGCGCCAGCACGGCATCCGCGTGGTGGGTGAAAGCCTGTACGGCGTGGGCCACCGCCAGATCATCTTCGACATTGCCAGTGGCGACGTCTGGGCCCACCACGTCCAGCCCAGCGCTGGTGAACTCGAGCGCGACAGCGACGCCGGCGCCGAACACGACGCAGCCTATGTGCCCGCGGCGGTGACGCGGCGCGAAACGCGCGACTAGCGGGCGCAGGCGGCCATGGCACGTATCAAGGTGATGGTGGTGGATGACTCGGCCGTGGTGCGCCAGGTCGTGGCCGGGCTGCTGGCCGAGGACAAGGACATCGAGGTGCTGTGTGCCGTGGCCGACCCCATCCTGGCCATGGCGCGCATGCAGCAGCAGTGGCCTGATGTCATCGTGCTCGACATCGAGATGCCGCGCATGGACGGCATCACCTTCCTGAAGAAGATTATGGCCGAGCGGCCCACGCCGGTGGTGATCTGCTCCACGCTCACCGCAGCCGGCACGCAGACCTCGCTGGCCGCGCTGGCGGCCGGCGCGGTGAGCATCATCACCAAGCCGCGCATCGGGCTGAAGGACTTCCTCACCGGCGCGGCGCGCGAGATGGTCGCCAACGTGAAGGCGGCGGCGCATGCCAACGTGCGGCGCCTGCAGGTGGTGGACAAGCTCAGCGCCGACGCCGTGCTGCCCGCCGCCAGCGCCCACGATGCCAACCGCGGCGCCATGCTGCAGACCACCGAGCGGGTGGTGGCGCTGGGCACCTCGACCGGCGGCACCCAGGCGCTGGAGCTGGTGCTGACCAGCCTGCCGCGTCTGTCGCCTGGCATCGTGATCGTGCAGCACATGCCCGAACACTTCACCGCCGAATTCGCCCGTCGGCTGGACAGCCTGAGCGACATCAGCGTCAAGGAGGCCGCCAACGGCGACCGCGTCGTGCCCGGCCGCGCCCTCATCGCGCCGGGCGGCAAACACATGCTGCTGCGCCGTGCGGGTGCGCAATATTCCGTCGAGGTGCTCGACGGACCGCTGGTGAACCGGCATCGGCCGTCGGTCGACGTGTTGTTCCGCTCGGTCGCCAAGGCTGCCGGTGCCAACGCCCTGGGCGTCATCATGACCGGCATGGGCGACGACGGCGCCGCCGGCCTGCTGGAGATGCACCACGCCGGCGCCGCCACCGTGGCCCAGGACGAGGACAGCTGCGTCGTCTACGGCATGCCCAAGGAGGCGGTGAAACGCGGCGCGGTCGACAAGATCCTGCCGCTCGCCGCCATCGGCCGCGAGATCATGAAACACATAGTGGGCACCAGCGGTCGTTGAGCGCAGGCCGGCGCTGGCACCTCCAAGGTTCGTCCGGCGACCTGACCAAGCCTCTACGATTGACTCCGCGCCCGTGCGCGCTGCTGACCGGAGTGCTCCGCCATGCCCCACACCCGCCCCATCGACCGTCCCGTCGACCGCCGACCCGACAGCTTCAAGCAGTGGCTGGGCCTGGAACTGCCCATCATCCAGGCGCCCATGGCTGGCGTGCAGGGCGCGGCGCTGGCGCTGGCAGTGAGCGAGGTGGGTGGGCTGGGCTCGCTGCCTTGCGCCATGCTCAGTCTGGCGCAGCAGCGCGAGGCGGTCGCGGCCATCCGCGCCGGCCTGGGCGCAGGCAGCCATCGACCCTTCAATCTGAACTATTTCTGCCACCAGCCGCCGACGCCGGACGCTGCGCGCGAAGCCGCCTGGCGCGCCGCGCTGGCGCCCTATCAGGTCGAACTGGGCCTGGATCCGGCGGCGAACGCGGCCGCGGCGCAGCGCACGCCCTTCGACCTGGCCGCCGCCGAGCTGCTGGACGAACTGCGCCCGCCGGTGGTGAGCTTCCACTTCGGTCTGCCCGATCCGGCCCTGCTGGCGCGCCTGCGCAGCTGGGGCGCGCGCATCGTCTCCTCCGCCACCACGGTGGAAGAGGGCCGCTGGCTGCAAGCGCGCGGCGTGGACGCGGTGATCGCCCAGGGCCTGGAGGCCGGCGGCCACCGCGGCCATTTCCTCAGCCACGACCTGAGCCGCCAGCTCGGCACCTTCGCCCTGCTGCCCCAGATGGTGCAGGCGCTCAACCTGCCGGTGATCGCCGCCGGCGGCATTGCCGACGCCGCCGGCGTGCGTGCCGCGCTGGCCCTGGGCGCCAGCGCGGTGCAGGTCGGCAGCGCCTACCTGCTCTGCCCCGAGGCCACCACCAGCGCGGTGCACCGGGCGGCCCTGGCGAGCGCGGCAGCGGCTCACACGGCGCTCACCACACTGTTCAGTGGCCGACCGGCGCGCAGCATCGTCAACCGCCTCATGCGCGAACTCGGTCCCCTGCCGGTCGACGGCGGTGGGGTGCAGGTGCCAGCCTTTCCGCTGGCCAGCGCCGCGCTCGCGCCCCTGCGCGCGGCGGCCGAGGCCCGCGGCAGCGGCGACTTCTCGCCCCTGTGGTGCGGCCAGAACGCCAGCGGCTGCTGCCCGCTGCCGGCCGGTGAGCTGACCCGCCAGCTCGCCGGACTCGCGTGATCCGCTGAACCGGACCCATCTGTGTGGCGGCAGCGCCGCACTCGCCCGCGGACGGGCGTGCGCCCCGTCACACCCACCAGCCAGACCTGCCGACGCGGCCGTCGGCATCCCGGTTTGCCCGGGTTTTTGACCGAAAATGAAAATTGTTCATCGGTTCGGCCGGCGGCATGCTGTTGCCCTCGCCGTGCCGGCGACATCAGCTGACCTCGCCGCCGTGTTTGGCTCGCCGCCCTGTCCACCCCATGCCCGTCCCGATTCGCCTCACGCCTGTCGCTGCGATTCACGGCCCGACGCTTGCCCCGCCCGTCTCGTCCGCGCAGGGCGCCGCCAGTCCGCTGCGGTCCGGTGCGCGGGCGCGGCGTCGATGGTTGCCGCTCGGCTTGGCCGTGCTCGGCATGCTGGGTGTTCTGGGGGCGAGTGGGGGTTGTGCGAGCCGAGGGGCGCGCGGCCCTGCGGCCGGCAGTGGCAGCACGGCGACGACACTCGCCGGTGGCAGGTCCAGCCCCCCCGGCGCCAGCCCGATCGTGCCGGCCAGCGCCACCCTGGGCAGTCACCACCAGGGTGAAGGCACCTACTACCAGCTGGTCACCCAGGGCGCCTGCACCCTGGCGCAGGCGCCGGACCACCTCACCGCCGCCATGAACGCGCCGGACTACGCCAACGCAGCGGTGTGCGGCGCCTATGTCGAGGTGACCGGCCCGCGCGGCACGGTGACGGTGCGCATCAGCGACCTTTGCCCGGAATGTGCGGCCGGCAACCTCGACCTCGCGGCTGAAGCCTTTCCCTTCATCGCCGACCCGGTGGCCGGGCGGGTGCCGATCCGCTGGAAGGTGGTGCCCGGCCCGGTGAGCGGCCCGCTGCAATACCACTACAAGGACGGCAGCTCGCGCTACTGGACCGCCATCCAGGTGCGCAACAGCCGCCTGCCGGTAATCCGGCTGGAGATCCAGCCGGCTGGCAGCAGCGACTGGATCGAGGTGGCGCGCACCCACTACAACTACTTCGTGCACAGGCAGACCGTTGCCGACGCACCCTTGCGCGTGCGTGTGACCGCCAGCAACGGCGCGCAGCTCGAAGACGTGTTGCCGGTGCCGCAGGCCGGCCTGGTCGCCAGCGGCCAGGCGCAGTTCCCTGAACCGGCCGACCCCGGCGGGTGACTCACGCCCCGTCTCGTGAGGCCGGGTTGCGGTCCTCGGCGGTGGCCAGGGCGTCCAGCCGCGCCTGGGCCAGCGCCAGCCAGCGGGTGTAGATGCGCGCGGCCAGTCGCTGGCTGTTGGCCAGGTGGCGCAGCGTGTCGGCGCGCATGGTGGCTTCGTCCTGTACCGAGGGCCAGGCGCACAGGTCGGGGCCGAGTTGTCCGGCTTCGCGGCACCACTGGTCGAGCTTGGCGGCGTCGACCTCCACATGGAACTGCAGGGCCAGGTGCGGCCCGCAGGCAAACGCCTGATGCGCGCAGACGCTGTTGCCGGCCAGCAGCGTGGCCCCGGCGGGGATGGCAAAACTGTCCTGGTGCCATTGGTAGACCGCCAGACCCTGCGCCGGCTGGCTGGCCGCGTCGCCCAGCCAGGCCGCCACGAGGGCGCGCCCGCGGTCGTCCAGTTCGCCGTCCCGGCGTGGCTGGATGTGGCACCAGCCGATTTCCGGCTGATGATGATGGCTCACGCGTGCACCCATGGCCTTGGCCAGCATCTGCCCGCCCAGGCAATGGCCCAGCACCGGCACCCCGCGCGCCACGGCGTCGCGCAGCAGCGCCTCGGCGCGCGCCAGCCAGGGCAGCGCGTCGTTCACGCCCATGGCACCGCCGAGCATGGCCAGCGCATCGATGCCGGCGGCCGACACCGGCACCTCGTCACCTGCGCCCACGCTGCACACGGTGTAGTCCAGGCCATGTTGGCCCAGAAAGCTGGCCAGCCAGGCCGGCCCGTCGTCTAGCTGGGGTTGCAGGATGAGGATGCGCATGAGGCGGCGAGGGTAAGCCCAGGCCGCCATGGCGTGCCGGCCGGCGGCGCTGCCGCCGAGGTCCGGTTCGCCCGCGCCACTACCATGAGCCCATGAACGCCTCGCTCCCCGCCCACGACAACGAGACCACGGCCGACCAGGACGTCGCCGTCCGCGAGCCGCGCCTGTGGCGCGACAACGGCTGGACCGCCAAGGTCATCAAGAACGAGGAGGACGACGGCTGGGCGGTGGCCATGACGCGCGACGGCGAGGCCGAACCCGCCCTGGTCGGCCCCTGGACCATGGGGCGTGACAAGAAGAACCCCAAGCCGCTGGACGTCAACGCCTTCAACACCCTGGTGAAGACCGCGTACGAGGTGATCCGCCGCCATGAGCAGCAACTGCATGCCCAGTTGCACAAGCGGCTGGTGCTGAACCGGCCCGAGGGCCGCCTGGTCATCACCCTGGACATCGTGCCCGACGAACTGGAGCCGCACGCCTGGCTGGCCGCTGCCGACGCCTACGGCGAGTCGCTGGCGCGGGTCAAGGTCAGGCCGGACTTCCGGCTCGACACGCGCAGCGCCGAGGCCTGGGCGGCCGCCGAGTTCAGCCGGCCGGCTTGACGCGAACCCTTGGCGCCGGCGGCGTCAGGCCGGTGCCAAGGCCTGTGCGGTGAGCCACAGCCGGGTGTCGAACTCCAGCTGGTGATAGGCCGGCTCCATGTGGCAGCACAGGGCATAGAAGGCGCGGTCGTGCTCGCGCTCCTTCAGGTGGGCGAGCTCGTGCACGACGATCATGCGCAGGAAGTCGGCCGGCGCCTCCTTGAACAGGCTGGCGACGCGGATCTCGCGCTTGGCCTTGAGCTTGCCGCCCTGCACCCGCGCCACCGTGGTGTGGGTGCCCAGGGCCTGGTGCACCAGCTGCAGCCGCGTCTCGTAGGCCACCTTGGCCAACGGCCCGCTGCTGCGTAGGTGGCGGGCCTTGAGCTCCATCACGTAGTCGTACAGCGCGCCGTCGGTGCGCACCGTGTGCGCCTCGGGGTAACGGCGGTGGATGTGTTCGCCCAGCGTGCCGGCGTCGATGAGCGGCTGGATCTGCGCCAGCAGCTCGGCCGGGTAGCCGGCAAGGTAGTCGGGCCGACGAGGCAGGGTGGGCGGCGGCATGGTGCGGGCAGCTGGACGTGGCGGCGGTCTGGCTGTGTCGCCGGCCCGCCGGCTCAGAGCAGGCCGCTCGCCATCATCGCCAGGCCGGCGATGCTCACGCCCCACACGCCGGTGCGCACGCCGGCAATGCCGATCCAGTAGACCGGGATGTAGACCACGCGGGCCCAGAAGAAGATCTCGGCGCCGAGTTCAACCCGCGGCGTGACCGCACCAGCCACCTGGGCCACCAGCGCCAGGGCGACGAACAGCGGCAGGTTCTCCAGCGTGTTGCGCGCTGCCCGTTCGGCGCGACCGGCCAGGCCGGAGGGCTCGGGCAGGCCTTCGCGGTTGCCCAGGGCAACCTTCATGCCCTCGGGGGTCCAGCCGCGTGAGCGGATCATGCTGGCGGCGAGCACGCAGGCCCAGGTGAACACGGTCATGTAGACGACCAGGGTGAGCAGCTTGTTCATGGCGTTGCCTTGCAAGGGGTGGATGGACAGGGCGCAGTGCGCGCCGCCCGCTGCGTCCACGCAACCGGCGGCGGCACATTGTTGTGGCTCAAGTCCGCCGCGGTCCATCGGCATGCGCCCTCAGCTGTGGCGGGCGTGTTGACCGGGCGGCGCGGCGCCCCGCGCCGGATTCAGGCGCGCACGCGGCGGCGTTCACCGCTGCCGGCGCGCCGCTCGCCGCCGCCCGCGCCGCCACCACCACCGCCGCCGCCGCCGCCATGGTGGCCATGGCGCAGGGCGAGCGGGCGATTGCCCTGCAACTGGCGCTCGATGCCGTCGTTGAGGCGGTTGCGCAGGTCGACCACCTCGTTGACCAGGCCGTAGACGCCGGGGAAGCGCAGGTCGAGCCACAGCCACAGGGTGCAGGCGCGCAGGGCCTGCTCCATCTTCTCCAGCCGGCTGTGGGCGCCCACCTCCTGCAGGAACCAGGGCACGCCGGCCTTGCCGGTGGCGGCGTGGCTGGCGGCCCAGTCGAAGAAGGCGTAGAGCAGGGTCTCGGTGCGGGTGTCGACGGGGGCCTGGGCGTAGGTGAAGCGCTGCTCCAGCGTGAGCCGGGCGGCGATGCGGTCCAGTTCCTCGGCCAGCGAGACCATCTGTTCCAGGTCGGCGACGGCGAAATGGGCGTCGTCGAGCTTCAACTGCTGCATGAAAACCTTGAGCACCGCGCCCAGGCGCTGCTCGTTCAGGCGCGCGGCGATGGTCTTCACATGCCAGCCGTTGGGGGCGACCGGCGCCTTGAAATCCTGCGGCGCCCGCGGCGCGCGCTGCATCAGCTCGCGCAGCACGCGCGGCGCGGTCGGCTCCGCCCCCTTGAGCACGCCGGCAAAACCTTCCTCGTGGATGCCGTAGCGCCCGGCGCGTCCGGCGATCTGGTGCACCTCGCTCTCGTCCAGGCTGCGGTCGCCGACGCCGTCGAACTTGGTCAGGGTGCTGAACAACACGCGCCGGATGGGCAGGTTCAGGCCCATGCCGATGGCGTCGGTGGCCACCATGATGTGCGACTCGCCCTGGGCGAAACGTTCGGCCTCGCGCCGGCGCACCTCGGGCGGCAGGGCGCCGTAGATCACCGACACCGGGTGGCCGCTCTGCGAGATTTCGTCGCGCAGCTTGAGCACGTCGCGGCGGCTGAAGGCCACCACCGCGTCGCCCAGTTGCAGCGAGGCCAGCGGCACGGAGTGCGGCAGCAGTTCCACATGCTGCTTGCGCTGGAACTCGCGCCGCTGGGCGCGCTCGCCGCACAGGCCCAGCAGGTTCTCGATCGCCGGGGCGGCGTAGGCCGAGCAGATGATGATCACTTCCTTGGCCGGCACCGCCACGATGGCCTGGGTCCAGGCCCAGCCGCGCGAGGGGTCGAAGATCATCTGCGCCTCGTCGATCACCGCCACGTCGATGGGCTTGCCGGTGCCGACCATCTCGATGGTGGAGCTGACCGCACGAGCCCCTTCGGCCGGCACGTTCTCCTCGCCGGTGAGCAGCGAGCAGGGCACACCTCGCGCCACCAGGCGGTCGCGTCCTTCCAGCGCCAGCAGGCGCAGCGGCGCGAGGTAGGCGCCGCGGCCCTCGGGCCCGGCGGCGGCCTGGGCCAGGCGCTCGAAGGCGGCGTGGGTCTTGCCGCTGTTGGGCGGGCCGATGTAGAGCGTGACCTGGCGCTGGGCGCGCCGGGCGATCGGGAAGCTGTCCGGATAACCCTGGAAGGCCAGCTCCTGGTTGAGGCCTTCGAGCGCGTCCAGCTCTGCCGCCTGGTGCTCCCAGCGCTCCTGGGCGCGGCTGCAGGCGGCCTTGTAGTCGTCCAGGGTCGCGCCCGGCACGGCGCATTCGGCCTGCAGACGCGGCAGCAGCGAGGCCAGGTGGGCCGGCTTGTGGCTGCGGCTGCGCGCGATCAGGCCGTCCACATGCGCCAGCAGCTCGGCCGCGTGTGGATAGGGCACCGGCCGGCCCAGGGCGGCCAGCAGGGTGGCCTGGTCACCGCTGCGGTAGTAGGCCCAGACGCAGGCGGCGTCGACCGGGATGCGGAACAGCACCGGCAGCTTCCAGCCCGGCTCGCCCAGGCTGAGGGCGTGGCTGATCAGGCGGGTCCAGTGGCCGGCGCGGCGCGCCACGCCGAAGCTTTCCAGCTCGCCGGTACGCTGCTGCATGAGCGGGCGTGCGCCCGGGCCCACACCCACGGCGTCCAGATGGGCCAGGGCGGCGTCCATCAGCTCGGGCGAGATCCAGCGGCTCGGGCGCTGGTTGGGCACCGGCTTTTGCAGCAGCACATAGCCCAGCTGGTCGAGGTGGTCCTCGTAGCCGGGGCCGCGTTCGCTCAGATAGTCGCCCGGCTTCACCACCTGGGGCAGGGCGTGCAGGGCCTGGCGGATGCGGTTCATCTGCGCCGGGCTGATGTGCTCGGGCACCCGCTCGGTGTGGCCCGGACGCGGCAGGTTGAGCGGGTTGTGCAGGGCCGCGCCCTCGGCGCCGGCCTGCACGCGTGCTGCAGGGATGGCGGTGGCGCGGGGTCGGGCGGTTTTTTCAGGCCGGAGGGCGGGAGTGTCGATTGCAGCACCGGCCTGGGCTGCCGCGGCGGCGAGTTCGGCCGGGCTGGCGGGGGGGCGGGAAGGCGGCGGTGTGCGGTGATTCAGGGGCATGCAGGGTAGAAGGGTGGCAGGCGTTGAGGTGGCCCGCGTGAGCTGGCGCACGAACTCTAACCGCCGGCTACTGATAATCCCTCATGCATCGCACTTCTCCGCCTGGTTCACCGTCCGAGCCGCGGTCGCCCACCCCCCCGGATGCCGGCCCCGCGGCCGACAGCTTTGCCGGCTTGGGCCTGCCGCCCGCCACACTGGACAACCTGGCGCGGCTGGGCTACCTGGCCATGACGCCCATCCAGGCCGCCGCCCTGCCGCTGGCGCTGGCCGGCCACGACCTGATCGCCCAGGCCAAGACGGGCAGCGGCAAGACCGCCGCCTTCGCCCTGGCCCTGCTGAACCGGCTGGACCCGCGCCTGATGGCCGAGCCTGGGGTCATGGCGCTGCAGGCCCTGGTGCTGTGCCCCACCCGCGAGCTGGCCGACCAGGTGACGCAGGAGGTGCGCCGCCTGGCGCGCGCCGACGACCACGTCAAGGTGCTCACCCTGTGCGGCGGCTCGCCCATCCGCCCGCAGATCGAGAGCCTGGCGCATGGCGCCCACATCGTGGTGGGCACGCCCGGGCGCATCCTCGACCACCTGGAGCGCGGCAGCCTGGCGCTGGCCAGCCTGACCACCCTGGTGCTCGACGAGGCCGACCGCATGCTGGACATGGGCTTCGTCGACGACATCAAGGCGGTGGCCAAGCAGTGCCCGAAGCAGCGCCAGACCCTGCTGTTCTCGGCCACCTGGCCGGACGGCGTGGCGGCGCTGGCGGCGGCCTTCCTGCGCGATCCGAAAGAGGTGCGGCTGGTCGAGCGCCATGCCGCGAACAAGATCCGCCAGATCTTCTACGAGGTGCGCGAGGACGAACGGCTGCATGCGGTGGCCCAGTTGCTCGACCACCATCGCCCGGCCAGCACCATCGCCTTCTGCAACACCAAGCAGCAGTGCCGCGACCTGTTCGACGTATTGCGCGCCCAGGGCTACGTGGCGCTGGAGCTGCACGGCGACCTCGACCAGCGCGAGCGCGACCAGGTGCTGGTGCGTTTCGCCAACGGCAGCGCCAGCGTGCTGGTGGCCACCGACATCGCCGCGCGCGGGCTGGACATCACCCAGCTCGCGGCGGTGATCAACGTCGACATCACGCCCGAGCCGGCCACCCACACCCACCGCATCGGCCGCACCGGCCGGGTGGACGCCGAGGGCTGGGCCTTCAGCCTGGCCAGCCTGGACGAGATGGGCCGGGTCGGCCAGCTCGAACACACCCATGGCTTCGTCGCCGCATGGCAGCCGCTGGCCAGCCTGACGCCGGCCGGCGGCGAGCCGCTGCGCCCGCCCATGGCGACGCTGCAGATCCTCGGTGGGCGCAAGGAGAAGATCCGCGCCGGCGACGTGTTGGGCGCACTGACCAAGGACATGGGCTTTGCCGCCGCCGACGTCGGCAAGATCAGCGTCAACGAGTACGCCACCTATGTTGCGGTGCGCCGCGCGCTCGCCCCGGCGGTGCTGCGCAAGCTCAATGCCGGCAAGGTCAAGGGCCGCAGCGTCAAGGTGCGTATGCTGGAAGGCTGATGGACACCCCGCACGACTCGACCACCGACGACGATCGCTCCGGCCCCTGGCACAGCCTGGATCGTCGCCGCGCCCTGCGGGACTATCTCGCAGTGGTGCTGCTGGTCGGGCTGACCTTCGTGCTGCGGTCCTGGCTGGCGCAGGAATTCAACGGCCGCCCGCTGCTCATCCTGTTCATGGTGCCCATCCTGCTGGGCTGCCTGTTCGGCGGTGCCGGCCCGGGCCTGCTGGCGACCGGGCTGGTGGCGCTGGGCAGCGCCGTGGTCTTCATTCCCTCGGTGCAGAGCCTGCACCTGGCCCAAGGTTTCGACGTGCTGCAGTGGGCCATGCTGCTGGCCAACGGCCTGCTGGCCTGCGTGCTGAGGCTGGCTCTGCAGCGCTCGCGCCAGCGTGAGCTGCTGCGCTGGCGCGAGGCTGCCCTGGCCCAGGATGCGCTGCGCAGCAGCCAGGCGCGTTTCGAGGCCACCTTCGAGCAGGCCGCGGTGGGCATCGCCCTGCTTGGCCTCGACGGCCAGTGGATACGCGTGAACCGGCGCCTGTGCGACATCCTGGGCTACACCGACGCCGAGCTCAGGCGCTTGAGCGTGGCCGACATCAGCCATCCGGAGGATCTCGAGGTCGACGTCGAGCAGATGCGCCGGCTGGTGTCCGGTGAGGACAGCGCGCCGTTCCAGATGGAAAAACGCAACATCCGCAAGGATGGCAGCGTGGTGTGGATCGACCTCACGGTCACCCTGGTGCGTACGGCGGCCGGTGCGCCGGACTACTTTGTCTCCGCGGTGGCCGACATCAGCGCGCGCCGCCAGGCCGAGAGCGCCTTGCGCGAGAGCGAAGCCCATTACCGCGCCGTGGTGTCGGTGCTCATCGAAGGCGTGCTGGTGTGCGACCCCCAGGGCAGCTTGCTGAGCTGCAATGCCGCGGCTGAACAGCTGGTAGGCATCACGCAGCAGGACTGGCAGGGCCGTTCGGTCTACGCGCCGGGCTGGACCCTGCTGCGCGGCGACGGCAGCATCATGCCGCTGGAGGAAACGCCGCCCGGCCGGGTGCTGGCCGGCGACCCGGCGCCGGCCCCCCAGGTGCTGCAGTGCCTCAGCCCGGATGGCGCGCAGGTCTGGTTCGACGTCCATGCCCGCCCGGTGCAGCGCGCCGACGGCGGCGGCCTGCTGGCAGTGGTGATCACCTTTGCCGACGTCACCCTGCGCAAGCGCCAGGACGACGAACTCGCGCGCCACCGCGAACAACTGGCGGCGCAGGTGCTCGTGCGCACCGCCGAGCTCGAAGCTGCCAACCACAGCCTGGCCGAACAGCAGCACCTGCTGCGCACGGTGGCCGACTGCATGCCGGCGGTGGTGGGCTACATCGACGCCGGCCTGGTCTGCCGCTTCGCCAACGCCGCCTATCTGCCCTGGTTCGGTCGCCAGCCTGCGCAGGCGGTCGGCCTGCACATGCGCGAGCTGCTCGGCGAGCGGCTGTACGCACTCAATGAACCGTTCATGCTGCGCGCGCTGGCTGGCGAGACCCAGCGTTTCCAGCGCCCGCTGCCGATGGCCGACGGCACGCTCCGCCACGCCATCGTCAACTTCGAGCCGGACCGCGTCGGCAGCGCGGTGCGCGGCTTCGTCGTCGTGATCACCGATGTGAGCGAGCTCAAGCAGGCCGAGCTCAGCCTGGCCACACTCAACGGCGAACTGGCGCGCCGGGTCGACCAGGCCGAGGCGGCCACGCGCGCCAAGAGCGCCTTCCTGGCCAATATGAGCCACGAGATCCGCACGCCGATGAACGCCATCATCGGCCTGACCTATCTGCTGGCGCGCGACAGTCGCGACCATCAGCAGCGCCAGCGCCTGGACAAGGTCGACCGGGCAGCGCACCACCTGCTGCAAGTGATCAACGACATCCTCGATCTGTCCAAGATCGAGGCCGGCAAGATGGTGCTGGACAACGACGAGTTCGCGTTGGCCGAACTGCTCGGCCGCTCGGTCGAGATGGTGAGCGCACAGGCGCGCGCCAAGGGCCTGGATCTGCAGCTCGATCTGCCGCCCGGCCTGCCGCGGCGGGTGTGCGGCGACGCCCAGCGCCTCACTCAGGCGCTGGTGAATCTGCTGGGCAATGCGGTCAAGTTCACCGAGCAGGGCTGGGTGCGGCTGCAGGTCAGCGCGCAGCCGTGCACGGACGAGCGCCTGCTGCTGCGCTTCGAGGTGAGCGACAGCGGCGTGGGCATCGAGCCGGACAAGATCGATCGCCTGTTCAAGGCCTTCGAGCAGGTCGACAACACCAGCACCCGCCGCCACGGCGGCACCGGCCTGGGTCTGGCGCTGACGCGGCACCTGGCCGTCATGCTCGGCGGCGATGCCGGCGCCAGCAGCACCCTGGGCGTCGGCAGCCGCTTCTGGTTCACCGCCGCGCTGCTGCTGCCCGCGCCGGCCGAGCACGCCGCCGGCGGCGCGGCGCTCGGCCGTGCCGGTGGGCCGGTGGCGGCGCCTGCCGGGGTGGATGCCCAGCGCTTGCGGCAGGAGCACGCCGGCCGGCGCATCCTGCTGGCCGAGGACAACCCCATCAACCTCGAGGTCGCGCTGGAACTGCTGGTGTCGGTGGGCCTGACGGTCGAATGTGCCGCCGACGGCCGGCAGGCGGTCGAGATGGCGCTGGGCCGCCCCTACGACCTTGTCTTCATGGACATGCAAATGCCCGTCCTTGACGGCTTGCAGGCCACGCGCCAGATCCGCCAGCGTCTGGGGCCGGCGCTGCCGGTGGTGGCGATGACGGCCAACGCCTTTGGTGACGACCGCCAGGCCTGCCTGGACGCCGGCATGAACGACCATGTGCCCAAGCCGGTCAACCCCGAGCTCCTTTATGCCTGTGTGCTGCGCTGGTTGCCGGCCCGCCCCGCGCGGCAAGGCCTGGGCAGCGCCGCGCAGCCGCCGCAGGATCTGCCGCCCCTGGCGCCGCTGCCGACCCCGACGCCAGCCCCGCCGCTCAGCCCGGCCCCGGCGGCGCCACCGGGCGCCGTGGTTGACGCAGCCGTGGCCACCGTTGCGCCGGCCTCCGCCGTGGTGCCGGCCGACCTCCACGGCGACCACGGTCAGACCTTGACCGACAGGCTGGCGGCGGTGGAAGGCTTCAACTTTGCCCAGGCGCTGTACAACGTGGGC
Source organism: Pseudomonadota bacterium (assembly GCA_041169165.1). Taxonomy (GTDB): domain Bacteria; phylum Pseudomonadota; class Gammaproteobacteria; order Burkholderiales; family Burkholderiaceae_C; genus Sphaerotilus. The sequence continues at coordinate 85,446 of JBEEJN010000008.1, read as the reverse complement.
GGCCGCGTGCCCATGTTGGAGCGCGCCCTGGCGCGCTTCGTCTCCAACTATCGCGACGGCGCGCCCGAACTGCTGCTCGCCCCCGATGCCTCGATGCTGCTGCGCTGGCGCGCCGCCGCCCACGCTCTGCGCGGCGCCTGCGGTACGGTGGGCGCAAGCCGCCTGCACAAGGAACTGCTCGACTTCGAATGCCTGCTCGACGCCGGCGGCGACCAGGCCGAGCTTGCGCACCTGGCGCGCGCCTTGCACGAAGGCCTGCTGCAGCTGGTGATCCAGATCGACCTCGCCTTGTCAGGCACACCAGCCATTGCCGCTGCGGGCACGGAACCGGTCAGCGGCGCCGTGCCTCGCCCGGCGCCCACCAACCGGCACACCGCGCCACCCACCAACCATGAGGCCTGAGGAGGGCTGGGCATGAAGTCACTCGGCAGTCGCGCCCAGGGCGAGCGCCTGGAGCGCATGGCCGCATCGCCGCTGTGGACCGGCGACGGCTTTCGCAACCTGCACCCGGTGCGCCCCGGCCTGCGCGACAGCGCGGCGCCGCGGCCCACGCTGGGCGACTTCCTGTGCGGTGGCAACCGCCGCGTGCCGGCCGGCCCGCTGCCCGCGCTCGACCCACGCGAGGGCTGGCGCCGCCCGCCCGGCAGCGGCCTGCGCGCCACCTGGCTGGGCCACTCGACCGTGCTGATCGAGATCGACGGCCTGCGCGTGCTGACCGACCCGGTGTGGGGCGCACGCGCCTCGCCCTCGCGCATCGCCGGGCCCAAACGCTTCCAGCCGGTGCCCGTGGCGCTCAAGGCCCTGCCGCCGGTGGACGTGGTCGTCATCTCGCACGACCACTACGACCACCTCGACTACCCCACGGTGCGCGAGCTGGTGAAGCTCGATTGGCCCATCGTCACCTCGTTGGGCGTGGGCGCACATCTGGAGGCCTGGGGCGTGCGCCCCGAACGCATCACCGAGCTGGACTGGTGGCAGCGCTGGGAGCTGCGCGACCCCGCGCGCCCGGGCGCCGAACTGGCCATCAGCGCCGCGCCCTCGCAGCATTTCTCCGGCCGCGGGCTGAAGGACCGCAACGCCACGCTGTGGTCATCGATGGTGATCGAGACGCCGCGCCACAAGGTCTTCTTCAGCGGCGACACGGGGCTCACGGACGAATACGCCGCCATCCTCCAGCACTTCGGCGCCTTCGACCTGGTGATGCTGGAGGTCGGCGCCTTCCACCCCAGCTGGGGCGACATCCACCTCGGCCCCGAGAACGCCCTGGAGGCCCTGCGCCTGCTCGGCGGCGGCCCCTTCCTGCCGGTGCACTGGGGCACCTTCAACCTGGCCCTGCACGCCTGGGACGCGCCGGTGGAAACGCTGCTGGAGCTGGCGCCCAGGCAAGGCGCCCAACTCGTGATGCCGCGCCTGGGCGAGCCGGTGGAGCCGGCGCAGGCGGAGCAGGTAAGGCCGTGGTGGCGCGAGGTGGAGATGGCCCCGGCGGCGCGGCCGGCGGGTGGGGCGGATGATGGCGCCGACGCACCGGCGACGCTGCCCAAGGCCATGCCCTGGCCGGTGGATTGAGCTCCGGGCTGCGGCCCGATGTCGCACGACACCGCGTGGCGCCATCCTGGCGGGACAGGGTGAGTGCTACGGCCCGACCGAAGCGCTCGTGCGCGCCAGCAGCAGTTCGCGCTCGCGCTCGTTGCCGGTCAGCCCCGCGGCACGTTCGAACTCGGTACAGGCCTCGTCCCGCCGGCCCAGCCGTTGCAGCAGATCGCCGCGCACCGCCGGCAGCCAGGGGTAGGTCTTGAGCGCGGGCTCGGCGGCCAGGGCGTCGACCAGGGGCAGCGCGGCTGCCGGGCCCAGCGCCATGCTGACGGCCACGGCGCGGTTGAGGGCGACGACGGGTGAGGGCTGGCATGCCAGCAGGGCGTCGTAGACGGCGACGATGGCGGGCCAGTTGGTGTCCTCGGCGCGGCGGGCGCGGGCGTGGCAGGCAGCGAGTTCGGCCTGCAGGGTGTAGGGGCCGGGGGAGATGGCCTGGGCGGCGGCCAGCGCACGGGCCTGCGCCAGGGCGGCCAGGCCTTGCTCGATGAGGGCGGCGTCCCACAGGCGGCGGTCCTGCTCGGGCAGCAGCACCGGGCGGCCTTCGGCATCGGTGCGGGCGGCGGCGCGCGAGGCCTGCAGGGCCATGAGAGCGAGCAGGCCGGCCACCTCGGGTTCGGCCGGCGCCAGGCCGTCAATCAGGCGGCCCAGGCGCAGGGCCTCGTCGCACAGGGCCGGGCGCATCCAGTCCTGGCCGGCGGTGGCGGTGTAGCCCTCGTTGAAGATGAGGTAGATCACCTCCAGCACGTTGGCCAGGCGTTCGCCCCGCGCCGCGCCGCGCGGCAGCTCGAAGGCCACGCCGGCGCTGCCCAGGCTGCGCTTGGCGCGCACGATGCGCTGGGCGATGGTGGCCTCGGGCACGAGGAAGGCGCGGGCGATCTCGGCGGTGGACAGTCCGCCCAGCAGGCGCAGGGTGAGGGCCAGGCGCGCGTCGGCGCCCAGCACCGGGTGACAGGCGGTGTAGATGAGGCGCAGCAGGTCGTCACCGATCTCGTCCTGGCGCGCGGCGTCCAGGGCGTCGACGAAGTCGGGCACGACGAGAGCCTGCAGCGCGTCGAGGTCCAGGCCGATCTGCTCATGCTTCTCGGCCAGCATCTGCTGGCGGCGCAGGTGGTCCAGGGCGCGGTGCCTGGCGGTGGTCATGAGCCAGGCGCCGGGGTTGGCGGGCACGCCATCCGCCGGCCAGTGTTCGAGCGCGGCGACCAGGGCGTCCTGCGCCATTTCCTCGGCCAGCGGCACATCGCGCAGGAGTCGGGACAAGGCGCCGATCAGCACCGCGGCTTCGGCGCGCCAGACGGTGTTGATTGCCGCGTGAGTGGCGCCGTGGGGTGGCGACGGCACGGTCGCGCTCACGATGCTGGCCTCACGGCGGAGCCGGCCGGTGCATTGACTGGGAGGGTGGGTGCACGCCGCTCAGCTGTCCTCGTAACAGGTGCCGACCTTGCGGACCTCCACCGTGGCCCATTCCGCCGCCGGGCAGGCCGCTGCCAGCGCCAGGGCGTCGGCCTTGTGGGTGCAGTTGACGAGAAAGAAGCCGCCCACCATTTCCTTGGCTTCGGCGAACGGGCCGTCGACGACGCGGGTCTGGCCATCGCGCCGCTCGACGCGGCTGGCCACGACCTGCGAGGTGAGCGCCTCCACCGCGATGAGCAGGCCACGCTGCTGCAGTTCAGCGGCAAATCCGGCCATGCGTTCGTAGGCCGCGCGGCCCTGGTCGAGGCTGCGGGTCTGGCGCTGCCCGATGGGTTCGACGATGAGGAGCATGTAGGACATGGCGATGGCAGGCCGGGGCAGGGCAGACAGTGCTGCGACGGGCGGGCCGCGACGGCGGTGTGGCGGCCATCATCGCAGCGCTGCGGGCGGTCGAGCCGGGCTGGGGTTGGCGCTCATCGATTACCCTGATGCTGTTGGTAGTCTGCACATCCCATTCACCTGACGAGGATCATCACCATGGGCCTGTTCGATTCGATTGCTTCACAAGCCGCCGGCGCCTTGCTGGGCCAGCCGGGCAGCGCAGAGGCCGGCACCGCACCCGCCGGCATGATGGACGTGGTGCTCGGCCTGCTGGGATCGTCCGGCGCGGCGGCGGGCGGTTCAGCAGGCGGGCTGGCGGGGGGGCTGGCGGGGCTGGTCTCGGCCTTCGGTCAGCAGGGCTTGGGGCATCTGGTCGAGTCGTGGATCGGTACCGGCCACAACCTGCCGGTGGCGCCGGACCAGCTGATGTCGGTGCTGGGCAACGAGCAGGTGCAAGGCATCGCCCGCCAGCTTGGCCTGCCGGTGGACGGCGCGCTGCAGGCCCTGGCCCAGGTGCTGCCGCAGGCGGTCGACGGCCTCACGCCCGGCGGTCAGTTGCCCGAGGCCGGCTCGGACCTGTTGAGCCAGGGGTTGTCGCTGCTCCAGGGCCTGGGCGGGCGGGGCTGAGGGCAGCGTGCTGCCGATGCGTCAATCCAGCGTGCGTCGATAGCGCAGCAGCGCCAGGGCGCTGGTGACGGCGAGGAAAGCCAGCAGCGGCCACAGTTCGGGCAGCAGCTCGGCCAGGCCGTTGCCCTTGAGCAGGATGCCGCGCACGATGCGCAGGAAGTGGGTCAGCGGCAGCAGCTCGCCGATGTGCTGCGCCCACACCGGCATGGCGCGGAAGGGAAACATGAAGCCCGACAGCAGGATGGAGGGCAGAAAGAAGAAGAACGTCATCTGCATGGCCTGCAACTGGTTGGCGGCCAGGGTCGAGAAGGTGAAGCCCACGCCCAGGTTGGCGACGATGAACATGCCGATCATGGCCATCAGCAGGCTCAGGCTGCCATTCAGCGGCACCTCGAACAGAAGCCGGGCGGCGATCAGGATGACGCCGAGCTGCACGTAGCCGATCACCACATAGGGCGCGATCTTGCCGACCATCACCTCGGCAGGCGTGACCGGGGTGGCGAGCAGGTTTTCCATCGTGCCGCGTTCGCGCTCGCGCGTCATGGCCAGGCCGGTGAGCATCACCATGGTCATGGTGAGGATGGTGCCGATGAGGCCCGGCACGATGTTCATGCGCGACAGACCCTCGGGGTTGTAGCGGCGGTGGATGCGCACCTCGTACGGCGGCGCGCCGGGCCTGAGCGCAGCGAGCGGGCCGACCAGGTCGTGCGGCAGGGCCTGCGCGGCCACGGCGTTGAGCGCCGCGATGGCATTGCCTGAGGCCGAGGGGTCGGTGCCGTCCACCGCCACCAGCATCGCCGGGTGTTCGCCGCGCAGCAGCGCGCGGGTGAAGCCGGCCGGCAGCACGACGAGAAATTGCGCCGCGCCGCGCTCGATCAGCGCGTCGCCCTCGGCCTCGCCGGCCACTACGTGGTCGAGGCGGAAGTAGTCGGTGTTCTGCAGTGCGACGACCAGGCTGCGTGTGAGCGGGCTGGGGTCGGCGTTGACGACCGCGGTCGGCAATCCCTTCGGGTCGGTGTTGATGGCATAGCCGAACAGCACGAGCTGCAGCACCGGCACCCCCACCGCCATGGCAAAGGTGAGGCGGTCGCGCAGCATCTGCTGGAATTCCTTGATGAAGACCGCCAGCGCGCGGCGCCAGGCAAAGCGTTGGCCCGTCATGGTTCAGCTGCTCATGCCACGTTGTCCTGCGCCTGGCCGACCAGGCGCACGAAGGCGTCTTCCAGGTCGCGCGCCTGCGCGCCGGCCACGATCTGGTCAGCCGTGCCGCGCGCCAGCACCCGGCCGTAGGCGATGTAGACCAGCTCGTCGCAGCGCTCGGCCTCGTCCATGTAGTGGGTGGAGACGAGCACGGTGATGCCCTCGTCGGCGGCGAGCTGGTGGATCTGGTCCCAGAACTCGCGCCGCGCCTTGGGGTCGACGCCGGCCGTGGGTTCATCGAGCAGCAGCAGGCGCGGGCTGTGGATGAGGCAGGCGGCCAGGGCCAGGCGCTGCTTCCAGCCGCCCGAGAGTGAGCCGGCGAGCTGGCGCTGGCGGGCGGTCAGACCCAGGCGATCCAGCGCGGTGTCGACCGCCTGGCGGCGCTCGGGCAGCTCGAACAGGCGGGCGACGAAGTCGAGGTTCTGGCGGATGGACAGGTCGTCGTACAGGCCGAACTTCTGCGTCATGTAGCCGACCTGGCGCTTGATGGCGGCGGCCTGGCGGCGGATGTCCAGGCCCAGACAGCGGCCCTCGCCGGCGTCCGGCGTGAGCAGGCCGCAGAGCATGCGGATGGTGGTGGTCTTGCCGCTGCCGTTGGGGCCGAGAAAGCCGCAGATGCGCCCGGCGCCGACCTGTAGCGCCACGTCGTCGACGACGGTGAGCGCGCCGTAGCGCTTCACCAGGCCGCGTACGTCGATGGCGGGCGCGGCGATCGGGGCGATGGCGCTGCCGGGGGGTGGCGCGGGGGCGGCGTTCACGGCCGGGATGCAGCCGTGGAGACAGCGGTGGGGGCGGCGGCCGACCCAGCGGGGGCTGGCGGCGTGGGGGCACCCGCGGGTGCGGTGCCCGTCACAGGCCGCACCTCCAGAGGCTGGCCAGGGTGCAGACGGGTGGCGTCGGCCGGCGCCGGCCAGGCCTCGACCAGAAAGACCAGCTTGGCGCGCTGGGCGTTGGAATAGATCACCGGCGGCGTGTATTCGGCCTGCGTGGCGACGCGCAGCACGGTGGCGGCGATGGGGGCGCCGCAGCCGTCGCAGCGCAGCTCGACGGCCTGGCCGGGCAACACGCGGGCGAGTTCGGCCTGCGGCACGTAGAAGCGCGCCTTGAGCTGCGCGGGCGGCAGCAGGGCCAGCACAGGCTGGCCGGCGCCGACATATTCACCGGCGCGGAAGTAGACCTCGCTCACCTGGCCGCCTTGCGGCGCGTGCTGCTGCTTTTGCGCCAGCCGCCAGTCGGCCTGGCGCAGGGCCTGGGCGGCGGCCTTCACCTGGGCGCTGGCGGCGGCACGGTCGTCGCTGCGCGCGGGCAGGGCGGCCACCTTGAGCGCTGCCGTCAGTTCGGCCACACGCGCCTGGGCCTGGGCGAGGGCGGCCTGGGCGTCATCCAGGCGGGCGCGGGCGACGAATTCCTGCTCGGTGAGCTGGCGCTGGCGCGCCAGGTCGGCGTTCGCCAGGTCGGCCTGGGCCTGGGCGTGGGCGAGCTGGGCGCGCGTGACGGCCACTTCCTCGGCACGCCGGCCCTTGGTGGTGTCGGCCGCCTGGGCCTGGGCGGCGGCCAGGCGGGCGGCGGCTTCGTCGCGTGCGGCCGTCTCGGCCTGGGCGTCCAGCGCGAAGAGCGCGGCGCCGCGCGCCACCGTGTCGCCGGCCTGCACGGCCAGCTGGCTCAAGGTGCCTGGCAGGGGGGCGGCGATGTGGATGTAGTCGCCTTCGGCATAACCCGACCAGATCGGGCCGGCAGGCGGGCCGTCGCCGCAGGCGCTCAGCGTCAGGCCCAGGGCGATGGCCGAGGCGGCCCGGACGGCGCGTTGGTGGGTCAGTGCCTGCTCGCGGCGCCAAAAACAAAAGGCGCCCGGGAGGGCGCCTTCGGCAGGGCGGGGCAGCGGCACGGCGGTGGCGAGCGGGGGTCTCGCGCCGTGTACCTGAACTGCCCGCTGCGCCGCTGGCTCAGGCCTGCGGCGTGGTGGCGGCGGGTGCCGCGCCGGATGCCGCTTCGTCCAGCGCCTTGCAGGACGGTGCACAGACGGACTGCGAGCGGCCGAGCAGCTTGCGCGTCTTGAGGGCCGAGCGCGGACGGTGCTTGCCGCACAGGAAGCATGACATCGTCGCCGCACCGAAATACTGCCCGGTGGCAAACGGCGAGCCTGGCGCCTTGGATCGATAACGCAGGCCGTCGGCCTCGATTGTGGTCTTGATGTCGTCCTTGGCCATAAGTACTGAGCTGAAGTTGGCGGGTCCGCTGGCTGGATGCCGGAGGAAATGACGCAAGCCCCGATTGTCCCCTGTCGCTGGCTCGCTGCGTGAGCCTGTGGCTTTATGCCTGGAAACCGCCGCCCGATCGAGCGGAATTGGCGCCGGGCACGGCCTTGAGGGGGTGATCGACCGCGAAGCCGTTATTGTAAAGCACACTAGGTCAATCGTTTGATTTGTTTGCTAGAGTCGCCGCCATGCTCGATCGCACCACCCCGTCCCCGGCCCGTCCGGGTGTCGCGCCCAGGCGCCGCAGCGCCCAGGGCGGCGACAGCGAGCGTTCGCGCGAGCGGCTGCTGCAGGCGGCCCTGAGCCTGTTTGCCGGGCAGGGCTATGCCCGCACTTCCACGCGCGAGATCGCCGAGCTCGCGGGCGCCAACCTGGCTGCCATCAGCTACTACTTCGGCGACAAGGCCGGCTTGTATCGTGCTGTGCTGTTCGAACTGCGCGAGCACCCGCATCAGAACCCGGCGCGTTTCTCAGCCTCGGAGATGAGCTTGGCCGAGGCCTTGCGCGGCTACTTTGCCGCCTACGTCGAACCGCTGCGCCAGGGCGACGCAGCGCGCCAGTGCATGAAGCTGCAGTTGCGCGAACTGCTGGAACCCACTGGGTTGTGGCAGGCCGAGATCAGTGATGCCCAGCGTGGCACACATGACGCGCTGCTCGAGGTGTTGCGTCGCCAGCTCGGCCTGACGCGGGTGGACGACGAACTGGCCGGCCTGGCCTCCAGCATTGCTGCGCTGGGCATGCACCTGCACCTTGGGCACGACCAGCACGACAGCCCCGCCGCCAGTGCCGCCGGCAACGATCTGGCCCTGGACCGCTGGCTCGACCGTCTGGTGCGTTACAGCATGGCCATGGTCGACGCGGAAAGACAGCGCCGCCACCTGCTGGATTGATCTGGCGGTCTGCCGCCGATCCGCTCCTTCGCGTGGCCGGCGTGGTGAGGCTTGCGTCTGCTTCCGTCAGGTCCTGTTGTTGTCCGCTGCGTCGGGTCGGCTGTCAGCAAAGGGGTCGCCAAAGCGGCTGTGGATGCGGGCGCAGGCGGCGGGCTCGGCGAGCAGGGCCTCGACGCAGTCGCCGTCCAGTATGCCGGCCTTGACCTGGGCGCGCAGTTCCGCAGCGTAGCGTTCGGGCTCCCAGGCCGGTTTGTAGGGGCGCACGACCGACAGGGCATCGTAGACGTCGGCCACGGCGACGATGCGCGCCTCCAGAGCGATGGCGTTGCCTTTCAGGCCCAGCGGGTAGCCCGAGCCGTCGCAGCGTTCATGATGACCGGCGACGATGTTGCGCATGATGCCTGCGGCGGCGTCCGTGCCCAGGCCCAGGTCATCGAGCATGCGTTCCACCATCTCGACGCCGTACTGCACGTGCTGGCGCATGTGGGCCAGTTCCTCGGGGGCGAGCCGACCCGGCTTGAGCAGGATGCGGTCGGGGATGGCGATCTTGCCGATGTCGTGCAGCGGCGCGAACAGCCGGATGGACTCGACGTATTCATCGCTCAAGCCAAGCTGCGGCGCCAGGCGACGCGCGATCAGGCGCGAGAACAGGCCGATGCGGCGCAGATGCGCGCCGGTGTCGCTGTCGCGCCGGCCGGCCAGATCGCAGGCCAGCTTGACCGCGCCGATGAGGCTGCGTGCCGCGCTCAGGCGCAGCAGCACGACCTGGCCCGCCAGTTCGGCGAACAGGTCGAGGAACTGCGTCACCTTGGGCGTGAAGACACCGGGCTGGTGCGAGTCGAAGAACAGGAAGGCGGCCAGGCGGTCGCCCTGGTACACCGGCAGCGTGTAGCTGGCACGGTAGCGCTGCGAGTGCAGCCAGGCGGCATGCACGCTGCTGCTGCCGGGCAGGTCAGCGGCCAGATCGTCCACCACCCGGGTGCTGCACGTACGGGCCAGATCGGCGAGCGACGGCACGTCGGCCAGCAGCGCTTCGTAGCGGATCAGTTCGCCGTGCTCGTCGGCAGCGCTGACGCTGCTGCTGACAAACGTCTTGAGCAGGTCCACGTCCGGGTCGTAGAGCGCGATCGCCATGCGGTCGATGAAGGCGTGGCGGCTGCGGGCGATCTGGTGCAGGGTGCGCAGCCGTGCCTGCGCGCCATCGGCGGGTGCGCCGGCTGGTTGGGCCGGGTCTAGCGGGTCGACCGTCAAGCGGCCGCTGGCCGGCGTGTTCCTTCCTGGGGCCTGTTGCATGGGGTGTGCTGGAGTCCGCTGCAAAGTCTAGGGCTGGCTGATCGTCCGCAGGATGGGCTGATGGCGATCGCTCTGGATACAGGTCAGTCTTGCGTCGCGCGTCACACGGCGGCAGCATGCCCGCCAGCACGAGCCAGCCGCAGGGGCCAGCCCGAGTTCAGAACTTGGAGTGAACACCATGGACAGGAACATCCCCGCGCTGGTCACCACGCAAGGCACCACGCAAGGCACCACGCAAGGCACCACGCAAGGCACCAGGCAGATCCGCAAGCACCCGCTCACGCTGCCCAGGCCGGCGTGGCTGACGGGCCTCATCCTGGCCGCTGGATGTGCCGCATTCGGCGTGCAGGCCTGGGCCGCCGGCAGCGACAGCGGCGCGACCCGCCCGGCCGTGGCACCGGTTGACGCCGATTACACGGCCGGCGTTTCGGCGGTGAAGCGCCAGGCGTGGCCGGAGGTGGTGGCACGCATGAATGCGGTGGTGCAGCGCGACGCCCGCAACGCCGACGCCTGGAACTACCTGGGCTATGCCTATCGCCACCTGGGCGAGATGGACAAGTCCTTCAGCCACTACGAACGCGCGCTGCAGATCAACCCCGATCACCGCGGCGCACATGAATATCTGGGCGAGGCCTACCTGCAGGTCGGCAAGTTGGCCGAGGCCGAGGCGCAGTTGCGCGTGCTCGACCGCTTGTGCCGGCAGCCCTGCGAGGAGTTGCGCGACCTCAAGGCCAAGGTAGCCCAGTACCGCAAGGACCACGCCCTGTAAAACCCGCCCGGCGTCAGCCTGGCGGAGCGGCGTGTGCTGAGACGGGCGGGCGTGGCGCGGCCAGTGGCAGCCACAGCTCGGCGCGCAGGCCGGGCGCAGCGTCGGCAAATCGCAAGTGGCCACCATGTGCCTCGGCCACCAGCCGCACGAGGTAAAGCCCCAGACCGACGCCGCCGGTGCTGCGCTGGCGGGCGTTGTCGGCGCGCCAGAACGCCTGACCCAGACGCCCGAGCTGCTCGGGCGCCACGCCGGTGCCGTGATCGCGCACGCTCAACAGCAGGCCCGGCTGGGCGAGCGCGGTGGATGGATCGGGGCGAGCCGGGGCCATGCCCGGCGGGACTGCATCCTGGCGCTGCAGCTGCAGGTCCACGCGCGGCGTGCCGCCCGAGGGGGTGCCGTGGCGCAGCGCGTTGCTGATCAGGTTGCGCACCGCCAGGCGCAGGCGCGGCGGGTCCAGCGCCAGGGCGCCCAGATCGTCCGCCAGATCCAGCCGGATATCGCGCCCGCCAAACTGCTCGGCCACCAGGCTGCGCAGCAGCGCGGCGGGGTCGACCGCCTCGCACTGCAAGGCACTGTGGCCGGCGGCCAGGCGCTCGCTTTCCAGCAAGTCGGTGATGAGGTCGCGCATGGCGGCCAGGTCGTGCAGCAGGGCATCGCGCGCCGGGCCTTCGTCGACCAGTTCGGCATTCAGCCGCGCACGCGTCAGCGGTGAGCGCAGCTCATGGCTGATGGCCAGCAGCAGGGCGCGCTTGGCGTCCAGCATCGCGTGGATGTCGCGCGCCATGGTGTTGACCTGGGCGGCCAGTTCGCCCAGTTCGTCCTGGCGGCGCAGCGTGATGGGGGTGGCGAAGTCGCCGCGACCGAAACGCTGGGCGCCGGCGCCGATCTCGGCCAGCGGGCGCAGCAGGTGGCGCACATAGGCGTAGGCGCCAAGGGTGAGCAGAAGCAGCGCGCCCAGGGTGGCCCAGCCGATGGCACGCGGGCGCCGCTCGAAGTCCATCACCTCCAGCCCCACCTGCAGCACATGGCCGTCCGCACTGGTGCGGGTGAGCAGCCAGGGACCGGGGCCGCGGGCGTCGCGCATGTGGCGACGGTGGGCGCCGGGGCCGCCGTGGTGTGGCAGGGGCGGCGGGCCCTCGGCAGTGGGTGGCGGATCACCGGCGCGGTCAGGCACGGCGCGGTGCCCGTGATTGAACGGCGGGCCTGGGTCGGCGGGGCCGGACAACGGATGCAGGGGCGGGCGCTCGTCGGCGTGGGAGCGCGGCCGGCCGTCCTCGTCGTCCGCGGCCGGCGCGTCTTCGCCTCGGGTGTCGAAATTGCTGACCGGGCCACGCACGCGCAGCCACACCGGCAAGCGCTCGGCCAGCGCCTGAGCGCGCGCTGCATCCGGCGGGCTGCCCAGGTCAGCGATCAGACGGTCGACATAGTCGTGCAGCAGCGGGCGCACGAGTTCGCGCCAGCCGCCAGAGAAGGCGTTCTGCATGCCGACGGCAAACACCGCGCTCATGGCCAGACCCAGCACCACGAACAGCGCCACCAGCCGCATGCGCAGCGAATGGCGCAGCCGTCCCAGCCAGCGCGCCGCACCACCGGCGGTGGCCGGCGGGGTCGTGGGCGAGGCGTCGCTCATCGGCGCGCCCCGGCAAAGGTGTAGCCGGCATTGCGCAGGGTCTTGATGAGATCCAGCGGTTCGAGCTTGCGGCGCAGCCGGCTGACCACGATGTCCACCGCACGGGTATAGAGATCCGCCTCGTGGCCGCGCAGGCTGTTGAGGATCTCGTCGCGGCTGAAGACCCGGCCTGGCTCGCGGGCGAGCAGGCACAGCAGCTCGTATTCGGTGCCGGTCAGCTCCACCAGCGGCTCGCCGGCCACGCCCCTGCGGCGCACTTCGCGCCGTGCCTGGTCGATGCTCAGGCCGTCGAAGTCGAGCGTGTGCTCGTTGCCGCGCGCGCTTCGCGCCTCGGGCGCCGCCGGTCGGGCCTGGCGGCGCAGCACGGTCTGCAGTCGCGCCGCGAGTTCGCGCGGCTCGAACGGTTTGGGCAGGTAGTCGTCGGCGCCGATCTCCAGTCCGACGACGCGGTCCATCAGTTCGCCGCGCGCGGTCAGCATCACCACCGGCAGCGCCGCCACCAGCGGGTCGGTGTGGCGGCGGATGCGTCGGCACAGCTCGAAGCCGTCCATCTCGGGCAGCATCACGTCGAGGATGGCGGCCTCGAAGTCGCCCGACTCCAGCCGCGCCAGCCCCAGGCTGGGACGGGTCGCCGCCTCCAGCTCGAAGCCGAAGCGGCTCAGGTAGGCGGCCAGCGGCGCGGCCAGCAGTTCGTCGTCGTCGATGAGCAGGATGCGTGACATGGTCTCATCCTGCCATGTTGGGCGGGTCAGTCGACGTCGCGTGCGAGGTGTAGCGGCTGGCGTCGCGGCGCAGTGGCGGCATCAGGGCTTGGCGGCGGAGGCGGCCGGCGGCGGCATGTCGCCGTGCCCGCCGTGGTGCATACCGTGTCCGCCGTGACCGCGACCCATCATGCCGCCATGTTCAGCGCCGCCCATGCCGTCCATGCCGCCCATGAACATGCCGTGGCCGCCGCCGCGCTTGTCCATCCAGGCGCGCAGCTTTTGCTGCTGCTCGGGCTTGAGGCCGTCGAAGAAGTCGCCGAAGGCGCTGATCATTTCGGGCGCTGCGCTGCGCATGGCGCCCGCCTTCTGGTCGACCAGGGCCTGGGCACCGGCGCGGTCGAAGGTGCTGCCGGCCATCAGCGCACGCGCCTTGGCACGCGGGTCTTCGCCCGGCTTGCCCATCATGGCGGTGCGGTGTGCGGCCATCTTGTCCAGCACGGTGGCCAGGCGCTGCTTCTGAGCGTCATCCAGGCTGAGTTCGCGGGTGGCGCGGTCCAGCATGTGCTGGCGCATGCGGGCCATGTCTTCGGTGCTCATGGCAGCCATGTCATGCGGCGGGCGGGCGATGGCCACGCCGGCGCCGGCCAGGCCGCCCAGCACGACGGCGGCGCCGGCCACGGCGAACAGGCTGCGGCGCAGGGTGGCGAGCTTGGGGAATGTGATGCGGGACATGTTGACTCCTGAGGGAGAGGTCGGGCCCTGGCTCGTGGCACTGGGGCACCGGGGGTTGAACATGGACGCATGGTGCCGGCGGGTGGTCGGCATGTCCTTGCACCGCGGTATCGCTGTGTTTCGTTTCAAGTCAACGCCGCTCGCCGTGCGTGTGCGTGCGTCGCTTCCGGCCGCCACGGCAAACGCGAAAACTCCACGCCAAACTCCCTCGATATCCCCGTGATCATGTGACGGACAAATCCTCCCCGTATTCACGGGGTTGTCGCGAGAAATTGCCATGAAATCCCGTTAAACCTGCTCGCAGGTACTCCTGCAGCCCCACGTTTGCTTGTCCAGCCTGCATTTTGGTGGTTTCTCAATGCGGGTTTGTAGAGGCTTTCTGAAAAAGCTTTCGTGGTTTTCATGATACTCCCTCAAATCAGGGGTTGCGCATTATCTGTGCATTTTGGCAACGAGTATTCCGTGTGATATGTCGCGCGCCTTAAACAAGCTTATGAATGCTTGAGGAAACCTTGCTCCAACGTATCTGCGGGACCTTATGCTTCATCAAGTTTCAGAAATTCCTGAGTTATCAGGGGTGGAAACCGACGAATGACCGGGCGTGTGTGCAATCCGTTTCATGGTGAATTGCAGACGAGGCCCGATCCGCCGACCCGGTGCAAGCCGGCTGCCGGCACGAGGCTCAAACACAACCCTCGCAAGGGAACCAACATGACGAAGATGCGCAAACTGGCCCACGCGGCCATCCTCGCGGCAGGCTTCCTGGCCACGCCGCTGTTCGTGGCGGCTTGTCCGGCAAACCAGGCCCGGCCGTTCACCTCTGGCCCGACGGCTTTGCAGCCCGCCAATGCCAACACCAAATGGGCCGGTCCATTCGCAGAATGGATCGTCGACGGCAATGGCGTCGGTCTGCAGATCTGCACCGACAGCCTGGCCAACGACGGCAATCCGCCGCCCTGCTTCTACGACCCGGTCGACCCGGCGGATCCTTATACCCGCCAGCTCAGCCGCGGCGGCGAGGCCTTCTTTTTCCTGGCCGACAACACGTTCTCCACCACCACCGCGACCGGCGCCCAGGCCATGGACGCGGTTTTTGTGCTCGGTGTTGAGTCGGCCTTCCTGTCGGCCACGCCGACCCCGGGTTTCGAGACGCAGTTCCAGCGCCTGCGTACCCGCATCAATGTGGGTGCCACCGGCATCTACACGGTCAAGACCCCCTGGGGCAAGAGCCGCTACGTCGTGGACAAGCTGCTGCCCCCGGGTAGCGGCCAGAACCGTTCGGAAATCAGCGAGCCGATCGACATCAGCTTCAACTCGAATTCCAGCGTTCCCGGACTGGTGTCGCCCTTCCTCGTCGCCGACAACAAGGGCTCGGTCGATCCGCAGCGCTACATCGGCGACGGCATCACGCCCACCACGGTGACCGGCAGCCCTTGCGGCGAAAACTATGTCGAGGTGTCGGCGACGGCCCTGGACGGCGTCACGCCGCTGGACATTGGCGGCAATGTGCCCAACGCCGCCGGTGCCGTTCAGCGCAACGTCTACCGCAACAACCTGTTCACGGTGATGGGCAAACTGGCACCGATCGCAGCCGTGCCGCTGTCCATCGGCAGTGCCTACTACACGCGCAACGCCGGCAGCACCACGGTCTATGTGATGGCCGACGGCAGCACCAGCAACTCGCAGCAGGCGTCGGCCTCCGTGGTGATCGGCAACCAGACCTTTGCCATGACCAAGGAAGGTGCGCGCTTCTACGGCGCCGTGCCAACCGCGACCTCGGTGCAGCCCCATCAGTCGCTGAGCGTCACCGCACAGGACCCCGGTCGCCCGTCCCGGCCGAACACCCAGACCGCCAGCCTGACCGACTTCGTCACCATCAGCAAGGCCGAAGCGCGTTGCTCGAGCGTCACCGGCAGCCGCCTGTGCGCCCTGACCGTCGATGCGTCCACCAGTGACGACGGGTCGGAGGGTGAAGTCACCTTGACCCTGGATCACAGCGGCGACGTGCTGGTCAATGGCACGGTGCTGCGCCAGTCTGCCGCCGTGCCGGCCGTCGTGACCGTCCGTTCCTCGGCGGGCGGCGTGGCCGTCCGCCCCGTGACCCTCATCAATCAGTGATCGGGAGCTACTCAACATGAAACGCAAACTCATCGTCACCCTGGTCGCTTCCGCGCTTGAGCTGTACGCCGCCGCTGCGGGGGCTCAGGTGTCCTGCCAGGCCACGGACGCCCTGCGCACCGTTCGCACCGGCCCGCTCAACCCGGTCGACGGCTTCCCGGAGTTCATCACCGACTCCAACAATCTGTCCGTGCAGCGCTGCCTGGACCCGGTGGTCTGCTTCTTCGATCCGATCGTGACGACCGATCCTTTCTCGCTGCAGATCGGCTCGGGCGGTGAAGCCTTCTACTGGAGCGCAGATGCGGTCGTCGCCAACGCGGCAGGCAACCGCATCCTGACCATCGGCATGGCGGCCGAAACCGCCTTCCTGCAAGGCGGTCCCAACGGCGAGCCCGTCAACGGCTCGCAGTTCCCTTTCCTGCGCCTGCGCTTCGTGGCTGGCGTGCCGACGGATGGCACCTACACCATCAAGCATCCCTTCGGCACCGACACCTTCACCGTGGTCGGCGCCACCGGGGCGCGCGACATCTTCTCCACCGTGGACCGTGGCTTTGCGCCCAGCGATGCCAACGTGATCGGGCCGGTCGGCCCCTTCCTGACCCCGGTGCGCTTCGATCGGCGCGCCGACAAGTTCGTGGGTGACGCCAACGGTGCCGCCGATCTGGTGACCGGCAGCCCCTGTGGCGCCGACTGGAACCGGGTCGAAATCACCGGCCGCACGCCGGCTGGCCTGCCGATCGACTTCGGCAGCAACGAGTTCGTGCTGACCTCCCGCAACTTCGTGGTGCAGGGTGCGGTCTACGACGGCAAGGTGCAGACCGCACTCAGCCCGGGTCGCGTCAGCTACTCGCGTGCGGCTGGTGGCGCCGGCCAGATCGACACCTTCGTCACCTCCAGCGCCACCGCCGAGGTGACGGTGCAGGACGGTCCGACCATCCCGGTGGGCAGCTCGCAGATCGCCAGGGCCGTCGTCCTGGACCATGCCGCGCTGGGCCCCACCTCGGGCATCAACACGGCCAGCGTCACCCGCGGCGACCTCAGTGCCTTGCCGCCGGTCCTGCAGCTCAAGGCCAGCGATCCGCGTGCCACCGTGGCGACCGACGTGACGACGATCAACGTCGGCCTGGTCGACTTTGTGGACATCGCCTCGGCCGAATACGACCCTGTCACCAAGGTGTTGACGGTGTCGGCCGCCTCGGGTGACCAGCAGGTCAAGCCGGTCCTCACCCTGCGCGACATCGGCACCTTTGCCGCCGACACCCCGGTGTTCAAGGTCACGACCAACGCACCGCCAGCAGTGGTGCACGTCGACTCCTCGGCGGGCGGCAGCGCCAGTGCCAAGGTGAAGGTGGTTTCAAGCGACCCGCCGGCGGCGCCCGTCAACCTGACGGTTGCCAACACCTCGTCCACCACCGTCTCGCTGTCGTGGACTGACCGCGCCACCAACGAGTCGGGCTACGCCGTCTACCGCGTCAACCCGACCGGTGCGCCCACCCTGGTCGCCACGCTGGGCCAGAACGCCACCAGCTACGTCGTCACCGGGCTGAGCGCGTCCACGCCCTACCGCTTCCAGGTGTTTGCCAGCAATGCCGCCGGCCGCGCCGGCAGCAGCATCGTCGACGCCACCACCGTCGCCCTGCACGAAGCGCCGACCGCCGTGGCCGCCAACCTGGCTGCCGGCCACGCCATCCGCGTGGACTTCGCCGACAACTCGGCCGACGAGACGCAATTCACCGTCTCGCGCGCCACCGCCGCAGACGGCCCCTACACCGTCGTCGGCACCGTTGCCGGCGTGGCCGGCAACGGCCCGCGCAGCTACACCGACGCCACCGGCCTGGCCAACGGCGCCACTTATTACTACCGCGTCACGGCGGATCGCGTCGTTGGCACCGTGGTCGAGTCCAGCGCCGCGGCACAAAGCGCCAGCGGCCTGGCCACGCCACTGCCGCCCGCTTCCGCCGGCACGCCGATCGTCACCGCCCTGGCGGCCAACTCGGTCAGCCTGAGCTGGGCCGACCGTGCCACCAACGAGACTGCCTACCGCGTCTACCGCCGCACCGGCGCCGGTCAGTTCGTGCTGGTCAGCGGTGACCTGCCGGCCGGTACCACCAGCTTCACCGACGACGCCAGCAGCAACCCGGCCAGCCCGCCCACCCTCAACACGGCCTACACCTACCGTGTGGACGCGGTCAACTGGGCTGCTGCGCCGCAGAGCGGCACCGTGAGCGTGACCACCCCGCTGATCAACGTCAGCCTGCTGCCGCCGACCGGCATGTCGGCGACTTCCGGGGTGCTGACCGCCGGCCGCCCGGTGGTGTCCTGGACTGACCGCTCGACCGGCGAGTCCAGCTACCGCATGACGCGCACGCCGGTCACCGTGGGTAACGACGGTGCCCTCACCGTCGGAACGACCAGCAACGTCAACATCGCCATCGCGGCCAACGCGACCACGTCGCCGGAACTGGTCACGCAGACCACTGGCGCGGTGGTGCGCTACGACGTGATGGCTGCCAGCGGCGCTGCCGTGGGCCCGGCCGGCTCGGTCTACACCGTCGTCGGCGCCAACCTGCCGGCTGCCAACATCCCGACCGTCGCCCGCGTCAACCTCACCGCTCGCGTCAACGTGAGCTGGACGGCGCTGAGCACCCCAGCCATCGGTGGCTACGAGATCCAGCGCTGCAACGCCATCGGCGCCGGCTCGACGCTCTGTGCCGCCAACTCGCCCTTCACCAAGGTGACGGGCACGGCGGTGAACACTGCCGGCACGGTCGACGGTCGCGCGACCACCACCTTCGCTGACACCACGGTCGCCCGCAACGCTAACTATGTCTACCGCATGCGCACCGTGGGTGGTGCCGGCACAGGCCTGGTAGGCGCCACCTTCAGCGGCGTGCGCGCCGTGTCGACCAACTGAGTGAGGTGCACCCGCCGCCGGCCGAGCGTGGGCCGGCGGTGCCGATGCTTCAAGCCGCCCGGCCCAGCCGGGCGGCTTTTTTCGTGCCTGAGCGGCTCGCCCCGGCGCCCGCGGGGCCCGCGCCGTCGGTGGAGCGGGTCATAAAAAGCGGGTCATAAGCCGAATATCGAATTAATTGCAAAAACGAAAATAACCATAAGGGGCGAATTGACCCGCGTGGGTGGGTTATTTCCCCCGTTCATTTCTTGATTTCCCCCTGAGTGCGTGGTGTCACGCCAGTCACAGCGTGTTAGTTGTGCACTAGATCACGCGGCAAGTAAAAGTAAGACCGGTTCAATGCGGTTGCTTAGCCTGGCACAAGCCTTGCGGAATAAACCCCGCGAGCGCTGACCTGCTGAATGCCTCAGGCAAGAAAACAGGACAGCCACCAAAAGTCATCGATGCCTCGCCCACCCAGGCAAGACACCGACGACAAGAGCGACTGCGGTACGGTTAAAGGCTCCGACCAGTCAAGGTCGATTGAACAGCTCCACGGGAAAAAAGATGAATACCACACGAAAACTGGCTCACGCCGCCCTCCTGGCGGCGGGTTTTCTCGCTGCGCCGATTTATTCGGCGGCCTGCACGGCCAATCAGGCCAAACCTTTCACTTCGGGACCCCTGGATGCCCAGGGCATGTTCTCGGAGTGGGTAGTCGACAGCAACGGCATTGGCCTGCAGATCTGCAACGTCAGCGTCACCAACGACGGCGCTCCGCCGCCTTGTTTCTACGATCCGCCGGTCCCGAACAACGCCCTGTCGCAGGCCCTGGGCCGCGGCAACGAGGCCTTCCTCTTCCTGGCCAACAGCGTGTTCACGACCACCGGTGCGGCACCGGTGGACGCGGTCATCGTGATGGGCCTTGAGGAAGCGTTCCTGAGCGCAGCACCTCAAGCGGGCTTTCAGACCCAGTTCCAGCGCCTGCGCACCCGCCTGAACGTGAATGCGGTGGGGCACTACACGGTCGAGACGCCGTGGCGCACCACCACCTACACGGTGGATGCCCTGCTCCCTCCTGGCAATGGCCAGAACCGCGCTGAAGTCAGCGACCCGATCGACATCACCTTTGCCGCGGGCGCCTCGGTGCCCGGCATGGTGGCGCCCTTCCTGGTCGCCAGCCCGGAAATCCCCGGCTTCGGCAAGGCCCAGGGCTATATCGGTGATGGCCTGACCCTCACCACCGTCAGCGGCAGCCCCTGCAATACCAACTACGTCCAGATCACCGCGGTGGGCCTGGACGGCATCACGCCCATCGACATCGGCGGCAACGTGCGCAACGCGGCCGGACAGATCCAGGCGAACGTCTACCGCAACGACCAGTTCACGGTGATGGGCAAACTGGCGCCCGTGCACGCGGTGCCGCTGTCGATCGGCAATGCCTACTACACCCGCAACGCCGGTGCCGACACCGTGATGGTGATGGCCGAAGGCAGCACCAGCGCTTCCGAGCAGGCCAGCATGACGGTGCAGGTTGGCACGGCCAGCACGGCCCTGGCCAAGGAAAGCATCCGCTTCTTCGGCACCACCGGCGTGACCGGCGCGTTGCCGGCCACCATCTCGGTGACCGCGACCGACCCCGGCATCCCCTCGATCGCCAACACCCAGACCGCCACGCTGACCGACCTGGTGACCATCACCACCGCCCAGGCCGACTGCACCGGCACCGGCGCGCTGCGCCAATGCACGCTGACGGTCAACGCCTCGTCGTCTGACGACGGCTCCGGCGGCGCGGTCACCCTCACCGTCGCTCACAGCAACACCCCCGTCGTCAATGGTGCTGCAGTCATCACCGGCCCCGGCATCCCTGCCGCCGTCACCGTGTCGTCGTCGAACGGTGGCATCGCTACACGCAACGTGACCGTCGTCAACCATTGATCGGGAGCTCCACAAAATGAAACGCAAACTCATCGTTACCCTGGTTGCCTCGGCGCTTGAGCTCTACGCTGCCAGTTCCTTGGCCCAGACGGCCGGTTGCCTCGCCCCCAACGCGTCCAACACGCTCAGCAACGGCGCCACCGCGGTCGCTACCGGCCCGCTCAATCCGATCAACGGCTTCCCCGAGTACGTCACCGACTCGACCGGCCTGTCGGTGCAGCGCTGCCTGGACGTCAACTTCTGCTTCTTCGATCCGCCGGTCGCCAGCGATCCGTTCTCGCTGCAGATCGGTTCAGGCGTGGAAGCGTTCTACTGGGGCGCCAACAACACCGTGTTCGACGCCGCCGGCACCCGCGTGCTGGCGTACACCGCCGCTGCCGAGAGTGCCTTCCTGCAGGTGGGCCCGAACGGCGAGCCGATCAACGGCGCGCAATTCCCCTTCCTGCGCCTGCGCTTCACCATGGGTGTGCCGGTCGACGGCATCTACACCGTGGTTCACCCCTACGGCATCGACACCTTCGACGTGACCGGTGCAACCGGCGCGCGCGATGTGTTCTTCACGCTCGACAAGGGTCTGACCGCCAGCGCCACCGTGCGAGGCGCCGTCGGGCCGTTCATGAAGGCCGACCCGAGGCAGTCGATTGTTCCGGCGGGTTTCCTGGGTGACGGTGGCCCGGCTGCCGCCCCGGTGCCGGCGATCGGCAGCCCCTGCGGCTGGGACTTTGTCCAGGTCACCGGTATTGACCGGGCTGGAAATGCAGTCGACTTTGGCGGCGGCGGCGACACCCTGCTGTTCAGCGACCTGTGGGGCATCCAGGGCCAGATCTACGACGGCAAGGTGCAGACCCCCGTCAACCCGACCCGCCTGACCTACAGCCGTACCGTGGCGGGTGGTGGCCAGATCGACGCCTTTGGTGTCTCGACCGCCACCGCGACGATGACGGTGCAGGACGGCCCGACCATTGCCACGGGGACCGGCCGTATCGCCTCGCCGGTCACGCTCAACCGCTCGGTCTACGCCAACGCGTTGACCACCGGTCTTGACGCTGCGAGCGTGGCGGTGGCTGATGGTTCGGCCATGCCGGCCATCGTGTCGCTCACCACCAGCGACCTGACCGCCCTGCCGGCCACCGACGCCACCGTTCTCAACCTGCACCTGGTCGACTATGTCGACATCATGCAGGCCGATTACGACCCCGCGACCCATGTGCTGGCGGTGACCGCCAAGTCGGGCGACGAGCGCGTGAACCCTGCGCTGACGCTGCGTGAGTACGGCACCACCTTCGCCGCCGGCAACCCCGTCCTGCTGACCACCACGATCGCGCCTCCGGCTGTGGTGCACGTCGACTCGGCCGCCGGCGGCAGTGCCACCGCCCAGGTGCGGGTCATCAGTGCTGCCCCGCCTGCTGCGCCGACCGGGCTTGTCGCCGCGGGCCCCACCTCGCACACGGTGACCCTGAGGTGGGCAGACAACGCCAACAACGAAAGCGGATTCAAGGTCTATACCCTGGACGCCGCGGGTACGCGCAGCCTGGTGGCCACCTTGGGTGCCAACGTCACCAGCACAACTGTCTCGGGCTTGACGGAGGCGACGACCTATACCTTCCAGGTCGATGCGTTCAACGGCGTGGGCGCTGCTGCGTCGAACACGGCGACAGCGACAACCCTGGCCCTGCCGCTGGCGCCGAGCCTGGTATCACAAGCAATTGCCGGCTCACCCAACAGCCGTCAGGTGATCGTGTCGTTCAACGACAACTCGGCTGATGAGACGGGCTTCGATATCTACCGTTCGGACAATGGCGCTGCGTTCACCAAGCTGACCACCGTCGCCCCCGCCCATGCCGGCACCGGTGCGACCACGTTCACCGACGTCGGCCCGCTGAACCCCAGCACCACTTACTCCTACCAGGTTGTGGCGGTCCGCGGACCGGATGCCTCAGCCGCTGTGGCCGCAGCGGTCGCCCTGACCACACCGGCCGCGCCGGCACAGGTGTCGACGCCCAGCGTGACTGCCGGCACCTCGATCGCCGTGACCTGGACGCCGCGCAACCCCAGCAGCGCTACCGGCCATATCGTGTACCGCGCGCCGGTGGTCGGCGGTGTGGTTGGCACGTTCGCGCCGATCAGCACCGTCCAGCCGGCCACGCCGACCGCGCCGGCAACGACGCTGAGCTACACCGACAGCACCGTCACGCTCGGCTCGTCCTACCAGTACCGCATCAACGCGGTCGGCTGGACCAGCTACACCGTCGGCACCAGCGGCCTGGCTTCTGCCACGGTGACGGCGCAGGCGCAAATCAATATCGTCGCGCCGACCGCTCTCACCGCGTCGACCGCGCGTCGCCCGGTGATCGGCTGGACCGACCAGTCGACCGGTGAAACCAACTACCGCGTCAGCCGCACGCCGATGACGGTCAGCGCCACCACCGGTGCCGTCACCGCAGGTGCCACGACGATCGTCAGCTCGACGATTGCACCGCTGGCCACGCCGGCCACCGGTGGCGCGATGAGCTTCAACGAGTCCACCCAGCAGTCAACTGACGTGCTGATCCGCTACGACGTGCAGGCGCTCAACGGTGCGACGCCCGGCGCGGCAGCGCAGGTCTACGCCATCACGGCAGCATTGCCGAATTTGGCGGCGGCGCCGTCGACAGGCAACGTGGTCGGTGGTGGCATCCGCCTGAATTGGACCGCGTTGACCACGGCGACTATCGGCGGCTACGAAATCCAGCGCTGCACGGGCGTCGGTTGCACCAACTTCACCACGCTCACGACGGTGAATGGCCGCAACAGCACCACCTTCACCGACCCGACGGCGACGACGGCGGGCACCACCTACCGCTACCAGATGCGGGCCGTGGGTGGCGTGGGCACCAACGTGACCCCGGGCGCCTTCTCGGGCACGGCGACTCGCGTGCGATAAGTACCTGCAGCAACTTCAGCCCGGGTCGGGAGCGCCCGGGCTTGTCTTGAATTTTCTTGAGCCGCGCGGCCACCAGCCGCGCGGCTTTTTTCTTTGTGGCCTGCGCCTCGGCCGCCTGATTGCGGTGAACGTTGGCCTGCACCGCAGCAAAAATAGTGCAAAGCTATTGAAACGCAATTTCACATTGACGGGTGATATCGCCCTGGAGTGGGTGGGGCAAATCCCCCGGCACCGTGACTGAGGGGGCGCAAACAGGGGGGTGTGGCACTGAGGAGGGGCCTGGAAGTGTGCGGTTTCTCACATTTGGCGGCGACGCACCAGTTTGAGTTCGTGCTTTGCCAGATTGGCATGCTGATTGCCAGTTAAGGAAGGCGGAGCCGTCCGGCAAATGGTCACGAAGTGATCAATTGGCCGACGTAACAGCCGCCTGCCATGGCATGCCCAAAAGATGTCGATGTCGGCAGGAGCGAGCGGCCGACCGGCGCCATGCCGGCGAGCTGATGCACGACAACACCTCAGGACCCCGCAAGGGGAGCACACACGATGAACACCACGAGAAAACTGGCGCATGCCGCGCTATTGGCGGCGGGCATGCTCGCCACCCCGATCTTTGTAGCCGCCTGTCCGGCCGATCAGGCCAAACCCTTCACCTCGGGCCCGCTGGACGCCCAGGGCATGTTCTCCACCTGGATCGTCGATTCCAACGGCGTCGGGCTGCAGGTCTGCAATGTCAGCGTCACCAACGACGGCAATCCGCCGCCGTGTTTCTTCGATCCGCCGGTGGCCGGCAATGCGCTGTCGCAAACCCTGGGGCGTGGCAACGAGGCCTTTCTCTTCCTGGCCAACAGCGTGTTCACCACCACTGGTGCCGCGCCGGTGGACGCGGTCATCGTGATGGGTGTCGAGGAGGCCTTCCTCAGTCCGTCGCCCCAGGCCGGTTTCCAGACCCAGTTCCAGCGTCTGCGCACGCGCCTGAATGTCAATGCGGTCGGTCGCTACACGGTCGAGACACCCTGGCGTACGTCCACCTACGTCGTCGACACCCTTCTGGCGCCCGGCAATGGCCAGAACCGTGCCGAGATCAGTGACCCGATCGACATCACCTTTGGCGCCAGCGCCACGGTGCCCGGCATGGTGGCGCCCTTTCTGGTTACGTGAAGATCACCGCCGTCGGTCTGGACGGCGTGACGCCGATCGACATCAACAACGGCTCCAACGTCTACACCGAGCCGCTATTCACCGTGATGGGCAAGACCACCCCGGTGGCGCCCACGCCGCTGGCCATCAGCGCGGCCAATTACGAACGCAACGCCGGTGCCACCACGGTGCGCGTGATGGCGGACGGCTCCAGCGCCGCCACGGCCGTGGCCACGCTGACGGTGGGCGCCACCACGACATCGATGACGCACGACGTGACGCGCTTTTACACCGGCGTCGGCGTGACCGGCGCGCTGCCGGCCACCATCAGCGTCACCGCCACCGACCCGAGTGCCGCCAACGTTCCCAACGTCAAGACCGCCACGCTGGCGGACCAGGTGACGATCGGCCTGGCCCAGGCCAACTGCACCGGCACCGGCGCCACCAAGGCCTGCACGCTGACGGTCAATGCCGCGTCGAGCGACGACGGCTCGGGCGGCGTCGCGCCCGTGCTCACCGTGCAGCACAGCGGCACGCCGCTGGTCAACGGTGCCGCCACCATCGCCAACAAGGCGCTGCCGGCCTATGTGGTCGTCAGTTCGTCCGCCGGTGGCATTGCCGCCAAGCCGGTCACCGTCGTCAACCAGTGATCGGGGAGCCCAACACATGAAACGCACACTCATCGCCACCCTCGTCGCCAGCGCGCTCGAGCTCTACGCCGCCGCCGCCACCGCCCAGGTCGCCGGCGTGCATTCCTGCGCCAACGGCGCCGCCAGCCTGCTCAATGGCGCCACGCCGGTGACCGTGGGCCCGCTCAACCCGGTCGACGGCTTTCCCGAGTTCGTCACCGACTCCAAGGGCGTGAGCGTCCAGCGCTGCCTGAACGTCAACTTCTGCTTCTTCGACCCGGTGGTGCCGACCGATCCGTTCTCGATCCAGATCGGCTCGGGCGTCGAGGCCTTCTACTGGGGCCTGGGCGCCACGGTGACCAATGCCGCCGGCGACCGCTCGTTGGCCTACACGGCGAGCGCCGAATCGGCCTTTCTGCAGGTCGGGCCCAACGGCGAGCCCATCAACGGCGCGCAGTTCGCCTTCCTGCGCCTGCGCTTCGTGATGGGTGTGCCGGTCGATGGCACGTACACCATCACCCATCCCTACGGCAAGGATGTGTTTCCGGTCACCGGCGCCACCGGCGCGCGGGACATCTTCTTCACCGTCGACCGCGGCTTGACGCCCGGCACCGTGGGCCTGCAAGGCGCGGTGGGTCCGTGGATGAAGTCGGTCTCGGCACCGCTGGGTTTCCTGGGTGACGGCGGCCCTCTGGCGGCGCCCGATCTGGCCTTCGGCGGTCCCTGCAACATCGACCCGGCCACCGGCAACAACTACATCGAGATCTCCGGCATCGATACCAACGGCAAGGCGGTTGATTTTGGCGGTGGCACCGGCGAGACCATCCTGCACGGTGACTTCTTCACCATCCAGGGCCAGCTCTACGACGGCCGCGTGCAGACCCCCGTGACGCCCAGCCGCCTGACGTACAGCCGCACGGCGGCGGGCGCCGGCCAGATCGACAGCTTCGCCACCTCGACCGCCACCGCCAGCGTGACGGTCAAGGACGGCCCCAACACGCCGGCCGCCAACAGCCGCATCGCCACCGCGCAGACGCTGGACCGCGCTGCCTTCACGCCCGCGCCGACCACCGGCGTCGACTCGCTCAGCACCGTGCTGGCCATCGCCACCACCGTGCCGGCGCTGCTGTCGGTCACCGCGACCGACGCGACCGCGCTCACGCCCACCGACCCGACCACACTCAACCTGCCGCTGATCGACTTCGTCGACATCAGCCAGGCCGAGTGGGATCCGGCCACCGGGCGGCTGAGCGTCACGGCCGCGTCGGGCGACGCCCGTGGCCTGCCCACGCTCACCCTGCGTGACTTCGGCACCTTCACCCGCGGCAACCCGATCTTCACCACCACCACCACCGCGCCCCCGGGCCTGGTGCATGTGGACTCGGCCGGCGGCGGCAGCGCCGTGGCCAATGTGCGGGTCGTCGCCGCCGTTCCGCCGGGCGCGCCCTCGGGTCTGGTGTCGACCGGCAGCACCACGACCACGGTCTCGCTGCGCTGGATCGATGGCGCCACCAACGAATCGGGCTTCCGCATCTACACCGTGGCTGCGGGCGGCGCGCGCACCCAGGTCGCGGCGGTTGGTGCCAATGTCACCGCAGCCACCGTCACTGGCCTGACCGCCGGCACGACCTATACCTTCCAGGTCGAGGCCTTCAACGGCAGCGGCGCGGCGGTGTCGAACACGGTCACGGCCTCCACCCTGGCGCTGCCGGTCGCTGCCGGCACACCGACCAGCGCCCTGTCGACGACGGTCACGCGCGGCATCGACGTCAGCTTCGCCGACAACTCGACCGACGAGACGGCCTTCCAGGTCCAGCGCGCCACCGTCACCGCCGGCGTCGTGGGCACCTTCGCCACCGTCGGCACCGTGAACGTGACCGCGCCGGCCACCACCGGCGGTGCCATCACCTTCACCGACACCAGTGGTCCGCCGGCCACGGGCACGAGCTACGCCTACCGCGTCATCACCGTGCGCGGTGTGGACAGCAGTGCGCCCTCGGCCAACAGCCTCACGCTGACGACGCCGGCCGCGCCGACCGGCAACGCTGCGCCGACCTTCGGTGCGACCACCGGCAACTCGGTGGTGGTGAACTGGACCCGCCGCAACACCACCGAGACCGGCTACCTGGTCTACCGCGCCACCGTGACCGGCGGCGTGGCGGGTGCCTTCTCCGTCGTCAGCGGCGCCACGCCGCTGGGCCTGGTGAGCACCTACACCGACAACACGGCGGCGCCCAACACCACCTACCAGTACCGCATCAACGCGGTCGGCTGGGCCAACTACACCACCGGTGTCAATGGCACGGTGTCGGCCAGTGTTACCACGCCGACCACCGTGAGCCTGGCGGCGCCGACCAATCTGGCGGCGACCGCTGTCACGCGCCCGGTGCTGACCTGGGGCGATGCCTCGACCGGCGAGACCAACTATCGCGCCAGCCGCACGCCGATCACGGTGAACGCCAATGGGTCGGTGACGGCCGGCGCCACGACGATCATCAGCTCGACCATTGCCGCCAACGCGACAACCTTCACCGACACGGTCAACCAGACGACCGGCAACACGGTGCGCTACGACGTGCAGGCCCTCAACGGCGCCACGGCAGGCCCGGCCGCCCAGGCCTACACCGCCATCGGTGGCCTGCCCACAGCCAACCAGCCGACGGCCGCCCGCGTGAACGGCGTGGCACGTGTCAATGTGAGCTGGACGGCGCTGACCACCGCAGCCATCGGCGGCTACGAGATCCAGCGCTGCGTCTCCACCGGCGCCGGCTCGACCACCTGTCGCAATACGTCGCCCTTCACCAAGGTGACGGGCACGGCGGTCAACACCACCGGTACGGTCGACGGTCGTGCGACCAACACCTTCGGCGACACCACGGTGGCCCGCACCACCAACTACGTCTACCGCATGCGCACCGTGGGTGGCGCCGGCACCGGCCTGGTGGGTGGCACTTTCAGCGCCTCTCGCGCCGTGTCGACCAACTGAAGACCCCAAAACACATAACGCCAGGGAGGAATTAACCCGGCGTCAATATCGCCGGATAACGCCTGAAACGGCCGCCAGACGCAAGTCTGGCGGCTTTTTCTTTTTCATGAGCGATTGTTTCGCTGGCATGTCATGAACTTCGGCGGCTGCCAACAATTCACGCCAAAACTACCTCCGTATCAGGCTTGTGGCTATATTGATGAATATCTTCAAACTTAAAGCCAAGTAATCCTAATAAAACTGGGGATATTCCCCCGATTTGGCTGGGGGATATGCCCCGAGTGGGGCAGATGCCCCGCCGGTCAATCTGACGTCGACATAATCTAAAAATATCCGCCTTAAGCCTGATTTCAGATAACTCCAATTTCAACGACGAACCAAAGCGCGGCTGAGAAAACCTACCGATGGGATTTTCATAACTTAGCTAAGCTTGCCTAAGATTAATCAGGCACGGCCTTTGCCCTACTCCTCGCGTACAACACCCACAACCCCTGAGAGGGAAACGCGATGAAGAAGAGTTTCAGACAACTGGCCCACGCGGCCTTGCTGGCAGCAGGTTTCCTGGCCACGCCGCTGTTCGTGGCCGCCTGCCCGGTCGACGCCGCCAAGCCCTTCAACTCCGGTCCTTTAGACCCGGCAGGCAGTCAGCTCGGCCTGTTCTCCGAGTGGATCGTCGATGCCAACGGCGTCGGCCTGCAGGTCTGCACCGATTCCATCAACCCGCTCACCGGCGTGGCGCCGCCCTGCGTGGTGACGCCGGTGGTGCCGGGCAACACCCTGTCGGCCCAGCTCAACCGCGGGGTCGAAGCCTTCTATTACCTGGCAAACAGCGTGTTCACCACCACCGGGGCTTACCCCATCGATGTGGTGATCGTGATGGGCATCGAGTCGGCCTTTCTGGCGCCGGAACCCACCGTCGGTTTCCAGACCCAGTTCCAGCGCTGGCGCACCCGCATCAATGTCAACCAGGTGGGCATCTACACGGTGGAAACACCGTGGAGCAAGAGCGTGCACCGCGTTGATACCCTGCTGCCGCCCGGCAACGGCCAGAACCGCGCCGAGATCAGCGTGCCCATCGACGTGTCCTTCGGTGCCGATGCCAGCGTGCCCGGCCTGGTGGCGCCATTTCTCGTCGCCAACCCGCCCATTGCCGGTTATGGCCCGGCCCAGGGTTATATCGGCGACGGCCTGACGCCGACCAAGGTGACCGGCAGCCCCTGCGGCGCCAATTACGTCAAGATCACCGCCACCGGCCTGGACGGCGTGACGCCGATCGACATCAACAACGGCTCCAACGTCGTCATCAACGACCAGTTCACCGTCAGCGGCAAACTCGCTCCGGTGGCTGCCGTGCCTTTGCACATCGGCGCGGCCTACTACACCCGCAGCGGCGGTGCCGATACTGTCACGGTGATGGCCGAAGGAAGCGGTGTCTCGGCGCTCCAGGCCGCCATGACGACGGACATCAATGGCAGCACGGTTGCGCTGAAGCGCGACGCCAACCGCTTCTATGCCCATGTGCCGGTGGCCGGCGCGCTGCCGGCCAGCCTGAGTGTGACGGCCACCGACTCCGGGCGGCCGTCCACACCCAATACCCAGACCGCCGCCATCAAGGACCTGGTGACCATCGGCCTGGCCGAAGCACGCTGCTCCGGCAGCGGTGCCAACAAGTCCTGCCTGCTCACCGTGCAGGCCAGTTCCAGCGACGACGGCTCCGGCCCCAACGGCGCGCCGCTGCTGACACTCGAACACAACCGCGCCCCGCTCGTGGCCGGTGCGGTGTCCACCGTCTCGCCGGCCGTGCCTGGCGCGGTCACCGTGCTGTCCTCGCAGGGCGGTGTGGCCTCGCGTCCCGTGATCGTCATCAATCAGTGATCGGGAGCCCGACACCATGAAAAAACAACTCATCGTCACCCTGGTCGCCTCCGCCCTGGAACTGCATGCCGCCAGTGCCGGCGCCCAGTCCGCTCCGGCGCAATGTTCGATCGCCGGCACCGCCAGCCGCGCCAACGGCGCGTCGACCGTGCACGTCGGCCCGCTCAACCCGACCAACGGCTTTCCGGAATACGTCAGTGCCTTCAGCAACGGCCGCACCCTGGCCGTGCAGCGCTGCCTGGACCCGGTCTACTGCTTCGCCTCGCCGGTCATCGCGACCGACCCCTTCTCGATCCAGATCGGCTCGGGCATCGAGGCCTTCTACTGGGGCGCCACCAACGTGGTGAACGACGCCGCCGGCAATCGCGTGCTGACCTATGTGGCGGCGGCAGAGACTGCCTTCCTGCAGTTCGGCCCCAACGGCGAACCCATCGACGGCGCGCAGTTCGCCTTCCTGCGCCTGCGCTTCACCATGGGGGTGCCGACCGATGGCACCTACACCGTCGTCCATCCCTACGGCACCGATACCTTCAAGGTGACCGGCGCCACCGGCAAGCGCGACGTCTTCTTCACCATCGACAAGGGCCTGACGCCCAATACCGATGTGGTCGGTGCGGTCGGCGGCTTCCTCTACGCCGACCCGAGCAAGTCCATCGTGCCGGCCGGCTTCCTGGGTGACGGTGGCCTGGCCGCAGCGCCGGTGCCGGCGCTGGGCAGCCCCTGCAACTGGAACTATGTGCAGGTGAGCGGCGTGGACACCGCCGGCAAGCCGGTGGTGTTCGGCGGCGGCGAGACCGTGCTGCTGTCCGACCTGTTCAGCATCCAGGGCCAGATCTACGACGGCCGCGTGCAGACCCCGGTATCGCCGACCCGCCTGACCTACAGCCGCGGCCTGACCGGCGGCGGGCAGATCGACGGCTTTGCAGCGTCCACCGCCACCGCGACCGTCACCGTGGTCGACGGGCCGACCATCCCGTTGGCCAGCAGCCGCATCGCCAAGCCGGTCACCCTCGACCACGCCAACACCGTCGACGCCCAGGGTCAGGTGTCGGGCGGCATCGACTCCACCAGCGTGGTGGTCAGCGACGCCTCGGCCCTGCCGCCCATCGTTGCCCTGACCGCGGCCGAGCCGGGCGCCACGCCGGCCACCGACCCGACCACCTTCAACCTGCACCTGGTCGACCTGGTCGACATCTCGGTCGCCGACTATGACCCCGCCACCCAGCAGCTCAAGGTCACTGCGCGTTCGGGCGACCAGCGCCTGGCGCCTACGCTGACGCTGCGCGACTTCGGCACCTTTGCCGCCGGCAACTCGACGCTGCAGGTCAGCACCGCCGCCCCGCCGGCCGTGGTGCATGTGGACTCGGCCGCTGGCGGCAGCGCCAGCGCCCAGGTGCGCGTGGTCAGCGCGGCGGTGCCGAACGCACCCGCCACGCTGAGCCTGGGCGCCGTGGCCGCACGCAGCGTGACGCTGGACTGGACCGACAGTTCGTCCAACGAAAGCGGCTTCAAGGTCTACAGCGTTGCGCTCGACGCAAACGGCGTGGTGCTAAGCCGCTCGCTGCTCGGCACGGTGGCAGCCAATTCCACCAGCGCGGTGGTGAGCGGCCTGCAGCCCACGACCGCCTATGTGTTCCAGGTCGATGCCTACAACGGCGCCGGCGCGGCTGCCTCGCCGCTGGCTCGGGCCACCACGCTGGCGCTGCCGGTGGCACCCACCATCGGTGCGGTGACGCCCTCGACCAGTGTGTCGCGCGGCATCGACGTCAGCTTCACCGACAACTCGGGCGACGAGACCAGCTTCCAGATCCTGCGCGCGACGGCGGCCACCGGCCCGTTCACGGCCGTGGGCAGCGCCGCTGCCCATGCCGGCACCGGCCTGATCACCTTCACCGACACCAGCGGCCCGCCGCTGCCCACGACCAGCTACTTCTACCAAGTCACCGCCGTGCGCGGCAGCGACACCAGCGCGGCGTCGGCCACGAGCGCCGTCCTGACGACGCCGGCTGCACCGTCGCAGATCGCTGCACCCGCTGTCACGCCCGGTTCGTCGATCGGCGTGAGCTGGACGGCGCGCGCCGGCAGCTCCGCCAGCGGCTACGTTGTCTACCGCGCCCCGGTGGTCAACGGTGTCGTCGGCGCCTTCGCGCCCGTGAGCGGTGCCACCCCGCTGCCCCTGACCACCACTAGCTACAGCGACAGCGCGGTCGTGCTCGGCTCGTCCTACCAGTACCACGTCAACGCGGTGGGCTGGACGAGCTACACGGTGGGCACCACCGGCCTGAACTCGACGACGGTGCAGGCGCAGCCCTCGATCGCGCTGCTGCCGCCCACCGGGCTGAGTGCGAGCAACGCGTCCAAGCCGGTGCTGAACTGGGTCAACACCACCGGCAACCAGGCCAGCAACTACCGCGTGAGCCGCACCGCGATGACGGTCAACGCCGACGGCACGATCACTGCCGGCGGCGCGACGCCGACCACCTTGAGCAGCACGGTGGCGGCCTCGGCGACCACCTACACCGACACCAGCGGCACCAGCAACAATGCGACCCTGGCCTACAGCGTCACGCCCATCTTCAGCAGCTTCAGCGGCACTGCGGCGACGGCCTACACCGTCATCGGCACCCTGACCACGGCCAACTCGCCGACGCTGACACGGGCCCTGACCGGCACCTCGCCCAACCAGACCGCCCAGGTCACGGTAGGCTGGACCAAGCCGGGCAACGCCACCGCCCAGGCGGCCATCGGCGGCTACGAGATCCAGCGCTGCACCGGCTCGACCTGCACCAACTTCGTCAAGGTCAACGGCACGGCGGTCAACACCACCGGCACGGTCGACGGTCGTGACACCTTGAGCTTCGTCGACAAGAGCGTGGCTCGCGCCACCACCTACCGATACCGCATGCGGGTGGTGGGCGGCGCCGGCACCGGTGGCCTGGGCAATTTCAGTGGCACGGTCAACGTGACCACGCAGTGAGGGCGCCGGCACGATGAAACGTTGACGCTTTTTATCCCTCCTGGCCGCACGGGCGTGGGTCCGTGCGGCGGGTCTGTCGACCCGAGTGTTCTTTTTCCCCTTGCGAGCTGTTCAGCCGCCCGGTGTGTGCCGGGCGGCTTTTTTCTTGGCCTGCGGGCCTCGACACCGGCGTACACGAGGTGGTGGGTATCAGTTTTGCGCTTTGGAGTGTGATGAAGTTCACGAAATCCGACCTTGCTGCCGCCTTGGCTGGGGCCGATCCGGCTTGCGTCCACTGTGGCGGACCGACAACATGCCCCCCGCCGGGTCACGCTGCATGTGCCCGGCTCTCCTGGCGACGCTGACGATCTGACGCCCCATGCCCAACTCCCGCTTCCACGCCTACGACCCGGCCGGCCCGGTGGAATACAACGACCACAAGCGCTGGGCCTGGGCCTTGTCGGTGGTCTATCCCCTGCTGCCCTTCCTGGGCATGGCGGCGCATGACCGCTCGGGCTGGCAGATCGCGCTGGCGCTGCCGCTGGTCATCAGCTACGGCCTCATGCCGCTGCTCGACGCGCTGATCGGCGAGGACGAGAACAACCCGCCCGAGGCGGTGGTGGAACAACTCGAACAGGACCGCTACTACCGCTGGCTCACCTGGGCCACCGTGCCGCTGCACTTCATCGCCCTCATCGGCTGCGCCTGGTGGGTGGGCACGCGCGACCTGTCCTGGTGGGCGGTGGGGCTCATGGCCTATATCGCCGGCACCGACTCCGGCCTGGGCATCAACACCGGCCACGAGCTGGGCCACAAGCTCAACCCGATTGAGCAGTGGCTGGCGCGGCTGGTGCTGGCGGTGCCGGCCTATGGCCACTTCACCGTTGAGCACGGCCGCGGCCATCACCGCTGGGTGGCCACGCCCGAGGACCATGCCAGCGCCCGCATGGGGGAGTCGATCTACCGCTTCGCCCTGCGCGAGTTGCCCGGCGGCATCCGCCGCGCCTGGCGGCTGGAAAGTGAACGGCTGCTGCGCAACGGCTATTCGCCCTGGGGGCGGCGCAACCACATCCTGCAGTCCTATGCGGTCACCGCCGTGCTGCAGCTGGGCCTGTTCGTGGCCTTCGGCTGGCTGATGCTGCCTTTCTTGCTGGTGCACAACATGGTGGCGTGGTGGCAGCTCACCAGCGCCAACTACGTCGAGCATTACGGCCTGCTGCGCCGTTCGCTCGGCGACGGCCGCTACGAGACGCCCGCGCCGCACCACTCCTGGAACGCCAACCACCTGGTGACCAACCTGGCGCTGTTCCATCTGCAGCGC
This sequence comes from Pseudomonadota bacterium, assembly GCA_041169165.1. Taxonomy (GTDB): domain Bacteria; phylum Pseudomonadota; class Gammaproteobacteria; order Burkholderiales; family Burkholderiaceae_C; genus Sphaerotilus. The sequence continues at coordinate 51,189 of JBEEJN010000008.1, read as the reverse complement.
CATTCCGACCACCATGCCTACCCCTCGCGGCGCTACCAGTCGCTGCGCCATTTCGAGAATCTGCCGCAGCTGCCCAGCGGCTATTTCGGCATGTTTCCGCTCGCCTGGCTGCCGCCGCTGTGGTTCAAGGTGATGGACCCGCGCCTGCTGGCGCTGCCGCATGTGCAGGGCGACCTGCGCCGGGTGAACATCTGCCCTCGTGCGCGCCAGCGCATCGAGGCCCGGTACGGCCGGGCGGATTCGATGCTGATGGCCTGATCGCCTGCGGTCGCCTGACGCCAGGCCGCTGGTTCAGTCCGCCTGCTGACCAGCCAGATGGGCGAGGCGGACCTGGCGGCGACGCTGGTCGAGCCACTGGCCGCCCAGACCACACAGAGCGATGACGGCGATGCCGGTGAGGGCCCAGGCGTCGGGGGCGTGGGCAAAGACGATCCAGCCCGCCAGGGTGGCGAAGCCGATCTGGAAATACAGCCAGGGCGTGAGCGTTGCGGCGGCGGCGCGCCGGTAACCCAGCATGAGCAGGAAATGCCCGACCGTGCCGAACACGCCCATCAGCACCAGCAGCGCCCAGCCCTGCCAGCTGCGCGGCGGCTGCCAGGCCAGCGGCAGCGCCAGGGTGGCGATGAGCGCGCCGATCAGGCCGGTGTAGAAGTGCGAGGTGCGTGCGTCCTCCAGTCGCGCCAGCTTGCCGGTGATGAGCTGGAAGGCTGCGTTGCAGCCCACCAGTGCCAGCGGCAGCGCCATCGCGACCACCTCGACACCTTCGCCCTCGGGCCGGATGACCATCAGCGCGCCGACGAAGGCGCCGCTCACCGTGGCCCAGTTCAACCAGCTCGCCTTTTCGCCCAGGGCGCGCCCGGCCAGCAAGGTGATGAGCAGCGGCGTGAGCATGACGATGGCGGTGAACTCGCCCAGCGGCATGGTCTGCAGGCTGAAGAAGGCCAGCACGCTGGACAGCAGCAGCAACACCGCGCGCGCCGCCTGCAGGCCCGGGTGACGGGTGCGCAGCAGCGCCCGGCCGCGCGCCGGCCACATCGTGCTGCCGGTCACCACAGCCTGGAAGGTGTAGCGGAACCACATCACCATCACCACCGACACCGTGGCGCCGACGAACTTGGTGGTGGTGTCCAGCGCGGCGAAACAGGCGGTGGCGGCCACCACCAGGGCCATGCCGGCGGCCGGCGTGGCGGGAAAGGTCGAGGTGGGCTGCACGGCGGTGGGGCTCCCGGTGGGCGGATGCGTCGGTCGGATGCGGGTGAGCAGGAATTTTCGGGTATTCCCTGATGCGCTGCAGCATGAGCAGACATGGCCGAGTGCCGCGCCGGGCTGTCAGGCGGCGATGCAGAGGCCACCCCCCGGGTGAGTGAGCTGGCGGGCGCCCTGGCAGGCTCACCCCAGGAGCCTGACGCAGGTCATGATCGCGACTGCAAGCCCTCGCCGCGCCGTCATACGCCAGCGGTGGCGTCGCGACCCTGCCTGCTCCAGCGCCATGTCTGACGATTCCGCCGTCCCCCTTTCTTCTTTTTCATCGCCGCCGCCAACGCTGACCCTGGGCCAGCGCCGCCGCCTGCGCGAGCTCTGGCGCTCCGCCGGCTGGCCCTGCCATGACACGGTGGAGGTGGAACTGCTCGCCGCCGGCCTGATCAGCCAGGCCTGGGACGCCCAGGGCCGGCTGAACCTGCGCCTGACCGATGCGGGCATCCAGGCCCTGACCCAGACCCTGCAGCGCAACCGCCGGGCCTTCGACGCCCATGAGGCCCTGGTCGCCCGCGTGGCCGAACAGATGCAGCGTGCCGGCCGCCTGGTGTGGTGCGGCCTGAGCCTGCGTGCGCCGCTGGCGCTGCAGCTTGAATTGGTTGCGGCGCCAGCGCAGGACGGTCCATCGCCTGACCCTGCGCCCGATCCATCGTCAGACGCAGCCCCTGACGCAACAATCGACGCGGCTGCCGACGCGGCACCTGACTCAACACCCGACGCAGCGCCCGACCTGCTGGCCGACGCCTGGGCCGACGCTGCGGCAGCGCCCGCGGTGACCGCTGCGACGCGGCCGCGCGTGCGCTGGGCCATGGCCATGCCCGACGTGTTTTCCATCCGCCAGACCAGCGTGGAGGACTATGTCGAGCCGGCCATCCACGAGATCAAGGTCAGCCGCGCGGACCTGCTGAGCGATCTGCGCAAGCCGGCCAAGGGCCGCGCCTACCTGGCGCTGGCCGGCCAATGCTGGTACGTGTGCAAGGCCGGCATCGCCGAGGTGGACGAGATACCGCCCGAGTTCGGCGTGCTCTTCGCGCACGAGGACCGCCTGGAACTGGCGCGCGCCGCGCCACGCCGCGCCATGAAGCTCGGCTTCGCGCACTGGATGGTGCTGGCCCGCGCCACGCCGCTGCCGCGCCCCGAGGAATCACTGCAACAGCGCCTGGAGGGCGGGCTCGACCTGCCTGAGGCATAGGCTGCCCTCACAGGCAGGCCCAGGTGTCGCCAGGGTGTCGCCCGCAGCGGGGTCCCCCGGGCGAACCCTGGCGACAAGGCGAACCCCGGCCCCTATGCTGGCCCGGCCCTGACGAAGAACCTCTGGAGCCGTTCGCCATGCCTGATCCTGCCGTGCCGTCGCCGTCCCGCATGAACCGCCGTCCGTCCCTGCGCCGCCGCGCGCTGACGCTGGCCGCAGCGGGTGGCCTGCTGATGGTCTCCGCGCTGGCGCTTGTTGTCACGCCGGCCCTCGCCCAGCAGTCGTCCGCCTGGCCGAGCAAACCCATCCGCCTGGTCGTCACCTTCCCGCCCGGCGGTGCGCCGGACATCCTGGCGCGCCTCTTCGCCGACAAGGCCCAGCTCGGCCAGGCGGTGGTGATCGACAACGTGCCGGGCGCGGGCGGCAACATCGGCGCCGAGAAGGTGGCCAAGGCCCCGGCCGACGGCTACACCCTGGTGATGGGCACGGTGGGCACCCACTCCATCAACGGCGCCCTGTACGCCCGCATGCCCTACGACATGGTCAAGGACTTCGCACCGGTGGGCCATGTGGCCTCGGCGCCCAACCTGCTGGTCGTCACCAACAGCCTGCCGGTGAAGAACGTGGCCGAGCTGATCGCCTACCTCAAGGCCAACCCGGACAAGCTGAGCTTCGGCTCGCCGGGCATCGGCTCATCGGTGCACGTGTCGGGCGAACTGTTCAAGTCGCTCACCGGCACCAGCATGCAACACGTGCCCTACAAGGGCCGGCAGTTCGCCATCCCCGACCTGGTGGGCGGGCAGATCCAGCTCATGTTCGACAACATGCCCTCGGCCCTGCCCATGGCCAAGGAGGGCAAGATCCGCGCCCTGGCGCAGACGACGGCCACGCGCTCCCCCGCCGCGCCCGACGTGCCCACCGTGGCCGAGACCGTGCCCGGCTTCGAGGCCACCACCTGGTTCGCCATGTTCGCGCCGGCCGGCACGCCCAAGGACATCGTCGCCAAGGTCAATGCCGAGCTGGTGCGCGTGTTCAAGCTGCCCGACGTGGCCGACAAACTCAAGACCCTGGGCCTGGAGCCCTGGATCTCCACGCCGGAGGAACTGGCCAAGTTTCAGGCCGCCGAAATCGTCAAGTGGGCCAAGGTGGTGAAGGACAGCGGGGCCAAGGCCGAGTGACCACCTCGCAACCTCAATCAGGACATTCCCATGAGCACCTCACGTCGCCACTTCCTGCAGCACACCGCCGGCGCACTCGCCGGCGGCCTGGCCCTGCCCGGCCTGGCCAGCGCCCAGCAGACCTTCCCGGCCAAGCCCATCCGCTACATCTGCCCCTGGCCGGCGGGCGGGTCGACCGATGCGGTCATCCGCGCCATCGCCGAAAGCGCGGCCAAGCAGCTTGGCCAGCAGATCATCGTGGACAACAAGCCCGGTGCCGGCGGCATGCTTGGCGCCAACGAGCTGGTGAATGCCAGGCCGGATGGCTACACCCTCAGCCAGCTGCCGCACGGCGTGTTCCGCATCCCGCACATGCAGAAGACCCAGTTCGACACGCTGAAGGACTTCACCTGGATCGCCTGCCTCACCGGCTACACCTTCGGCCTGGTGGTGCCGGCCGACGGGCCGATCAAGAGCGTGGCCGACTTCGTCGCCTACGCCAAGGCCAACCCGGGCAAGTTGACCTATGGCTCCACCGGCATCGGCACCAGCCCGCACCTGGCTGTGGAGGAGTTCGCCCAGCGTGCCGGCATCGTGCTCAACCACATCCCCTTCAAGGGCAACGCCGACAACATGCAGGCCATCCTGGGCGGCCACACCATGGCGGCGAGCGACGCCACCGGCTGGGCGCCGCACGTGGCCTCGGGCAAGCTGCGCCTCATCGCCACCTACGGCAGCAAGCGCACCAAGCGCTGGCCCGAGGTGCCCACGCTCGACGAGCTGGGCTACCAGACGGTGAGCGATTCACCCTTCGGCGTGTGCGGCCCCAAGGGCATGGACCCGGCGCTCACCCGCACCATTCACGACGCGTTCAGGAAGACGCTCGAAGACCCCGCCGTGCTGGCCACCTTCGACAAGTTCGACCAGACCGTGATCTACATGGGCACCGAGGCATACACCAAGTTCGCGCGCGAGAGTTTTGCAGCAGAGAAGCTGACGATCGAGCGGCTGGGCATGGCCGCCGCCAAGGGTTGAGCCGACCACCCGACCACACAAGCGCACGCAAAAACTTGATGGACAGACGCGCCTTTTCCTTCACCGTCAAGGCCGTTGCCCTGCTGGCTGGCAGCTGGCTGACCGGCTGCGCGATGGTGCTTCTGCCGTCCAGCTCGGCAGCGCCTGAAGCCGGCATCGACGGCGAGATGTGTGTGGGCGCCCCACCGGCCGCGCAGGAGGGGCTGGCGCCGGCCAGCAACCCGGCGCTGCAGGCCAAGGCCCAGCTGGCGTCAGGTCAGGGCGGCGTATGTGCGGCACGGGTGTTCGTGGCGCAGGTGCCGGTGGCGGTCTACCGCGTGTATGACAGCGCCAACCCGCGTTCGCTCTACGGCGGCTGGTGGGCCCTCGCTCGCCTGCGGGGCAGCCGCGACGACTACCGCGCGCGCAACGCCATCTGCAGGGAATGGAGCGGGCTGGACCGCCTGCTGGCCTGCCAGGTCAAGCCCGGCACCGAGCTGGTGCTGGGCACCACCCAGAGCGTGAAGTGCCCGGACGAAACGGTCTATCCCAAGACCGCCGACGTGCAGGTCTACATGGCCAATGACGCCCGGAACGGTGTCATCCTGGTCGACCAGTGCCGCGAGGAAGGGCCCTGGCCCTGAGCTCAGCCCTGCAGGCCGGCGTAGACCTTCTGCACGTCCTCGTTGGCGTCCAGCGCGGCCAGAAAGGCTTCCACCTCGTCGAGCTGCTCGGCGCTCAGGCTGTCCGGCGCGATCGGGTTCTTGGGTCGGTAGCCCAGGCTGGCCGACAGCACGGTGTAGCCGTGCGCCGGCAGGGCGCGGCTGACCAGGTCGAGGTCGGTCGGCGCGGTCAGGAACAGGGCGACGCCGTCGGCGTCCACCGGCTCGAAATCCTGCGCACCGGCCTCGATGGCGGCCACTTCAGCGTCAGCATCTGAGCCGGCCACCGCCACTTCGGCCTCGATCATGCCCAGGTGCTCGAAGTCCCAGGACACCGTGCCTGAGGTGCCGAGCTGGCCCTTGCGGAACAGCACCCGCATGTCCGAGGCGGCGCGGTTCACGTTGTCGGTCAGGCACTCGACCATCACCGGTACGCGGTGCGGCGCATACCCCTCATAGATGGCGTGCTCGAAGTGCACCGCCTCGCCGGTCAGGCCGGCGCCCTTCTTGATGGCGCGGTCCAGCGTGTCCTTGGGCATCGAGACCTTGCGTGCCTGGGCGATGGCCATGCGCAGCCGGGCGTTGTCGGCCGGGTCGGCGCCGTGGCGCGCCGCGATCATGATGTCCTTGGCCAGCTTGCCGAACAGCCGCCCCTTGGCGTTGGCGGCGATGTCCTTGTGTTTGGCTTTCCATTGCGCGCCCATGGGGGTGTCCTTGCTTGTCCAGGTGGGTTGGTCGGGGCGGCGCAGTGTAGGGGCGCGCTCCTAGAATCGCGCCCCTTTTTCCTCCACCCGCCCGGGCGCACGCAACGCCGGCGCGCCGCCATGAACATCGTCATCCTTCCCGAGTTGCAGGCCTATATCGACCCGCTGACCGAGGCCGAGCGCGAGACGCTGGAGCGCAGCCTGCTGGCCGAGGGCTGCCGCGACGCCCTGGTGCTGTGGGGCGAGGTGCTGGTGGACGGCCACAACCGCTACGAGATCTGCCGCCGCCTAGGCCTGCCCTTCCCGACCGTTCAGCTCGCCCATGTGGACAGCCTGGAGGCCGCCCAGCTCTGGATGATCGACCAGCAGCTGGGCCGGCGCAGCCTGACGAACTTCCAGCGTGGCCTGCTGGCGCTGCGCCGCAGCGAACTGGTGGCGGCCGGCGCCGGCAGCCACGACACGGCAGCGCTGGGCGAGGGCGCCGGCGCTGGCCTGGCGCCCTGGGACGGCGTCTCGCAGCTTGCCGTGTCCGGCGGCTCGACCATCGTCAGCTCGGGCGGCGGCGGCGCCAACATCCCCCTGGGCCGCCCCGGCGCGCAGCGCAGCAGTGCCGGCAGCCGCGAGGCCATCGCCAAGGCAGCCCGCCTGAGTGGCAGCCAGGTCGGCTTGATCGAGAAGATCCAGAAACAGGCGGCGCCCGAGGTGCTGGCCGCCGTGCGCGCCGGTGAGTTGTCGATCAACGCCGCCGCCGCCGTCGCCAGCCTGCCGGCCGACGAGCAGGCGGCGGCCGCCGCTGCCGGTGCTGACGAATTGCGGCAGGCCGCCCGCCGCGTGCGCGACGCCAAGCGCAAGCCGCGCGAGGGCGAGGCCGGTCGCGCGGGCAGCGGCTTGAGCAGCGACGGCCCCGCGCCGGATGGCCTGGAGCCGCTGCGCCAACGCGTCGCGGAGTTGTCAAGCGAAAACGTTGCCCTGCGCGTGCAGGTGATGGAGCTGCAGGCCGAGCTTGAGGCCGCGCGCAAGGCCTTGGCCGACCGTTAGGTCACGAAGCCCGGCGCTGAGCAGGCCGAGCCCGGACCTGCTTTCAGGCGCAGGCGGCTTCAGTCACACCCATGTCCAGGCCTGCGCCCATGCCCACGGTCGCGTCGGCCGCCGGCCTGGCCATCGACTGGGGCGGTGCCGCCAGGTGTTCGCGCAGCCAGGCCTCGACCACGCGTGAGTCGTTGAGCGTGCGCAGCGCCTGGTAGGTCAGTTCGGCCTGCGGGTGCACTCGGCGCAACAGGTTGAGCCACTGCTTGATGCGCCCGGCGCGGGCGCGCGAGTCGATGTGGCCGGTGTTGATCTGCCAGAAGTGATGCAGCAGCGGCACCAGGTCGACCCAGGTCGGGGGGCTGGTCGCGGTCTCGGCCGAGCTGCCGGCGGCAGCGGCGCGGTCCGCCAGGATGGCCAGGGCCAGGCCGGGGTCGGCGACGATGCCGCGCCCGAGCATGAGGTCGTGGCAGCCGCTTTCGGCCACGCAGCGCCGGGCGTCGGCCACGCTCCAGATCTCGCCGTTGGCGATGACCGGGATGTCGACCGCGGCGCACACGTCGGCGATGCGCGACCAGTAGGCCGGCGGGCGGTAGCCCTGCGCCTTGGTGCGGGCATGCACCACCAGCGAGTCGGCGCCGCCGGCGGCGATGGCGCGGGCGCAGTCCTCGGCGCGGGCGTCGTCGTCGAAGCCCAGGCGCATCTTGGCCGACACCGGCATGGCGGCCGGCACGGTGGCGCGCACCGCGGACACGATGCGGTGCAGCGTCTCGGGCTCCTTGAGCAGGGCCGCGCCGCCGCCGTGGCGGTTCACCACCTTGGCCGGGCAGCCGAAGTTCAGGTCGATGCCGGCCGGGCCCAGGCCGGCCAGGCGCGCGGCGTTGTCGGCCAGCACCGCCGCGTCCGAGCCCAGCAGCTGGGCGCGCACCGGCACGCCGGCAGGTGTGCGCCCGCCGCGCGCCAGCTCGGGCACGACGCGCAGGAAGACCCGCTCGGGCAGCAGCGAGTCGGTCACACGAATGAATTCCGACACGCACAGGTCGACGCCACCCAGGCGGGTGAGCACGTCGCGCAGCGCGAAGTCGAGCAGCCCTTCCATGGGCGCCAGCAGGATGGCCATGAGTCGTGACGGGCAGGGGCGGAGGGCAGGGTGGGGAGGGGCGGTCAGGCAGGAGTCGGCGGGTGGCCAAAGCCCGGCCGCCGCGGGGTGACACGATAACGGAGCCGTCTCCCGCCCGCCCGGACGTCGGGCTGGGGGGCGGGTGGCTGAACGGGCATACATCCTGCTGCCCGCCCTGCGGCCGCGACGAGGTAGGGCCGGCCGACTTGCCCGGCGCACCGGACCTGTGCGCCAGCGCAAGGCGGCTGCGTGTGACGCCCGGCCGGGCCCGGTCGGCTTGACCTGCGACAGTTCTGCGCCGGCCGACGTCGCTAGGCTGGTGTGCACGGTAGCCCTGGCGGCATCCCCGCCCCCGGGCGGACTGACGACGAGAAGAAGGACCTTCATCTTGAGCAAGACCATCAAGGCGGCGGATGCCGTCGCGCGCATCCCCGACGGTGCGGTGCTGATGATCGGCGGCTTCATGGGGGTGGGCACGGCCCACCGCCTGGTCGACGAACTGGTGCGCCAGGGCAAGCGCGATCTCACCCTCATCGCCAACGACACGGCCAAGCCGGGCGTGGGCATCGGCAAGCTGATCAGCGCGCGGCTGGTCAGGCGCGTCATCGTCAGCCACATCGGCACCAACCCCGAGACGCAGGCGCAGATGATTGCCGGCCAGATCGAGGTGGAGCTGGTGCCGCAGGGCACGCTGGCCGAGCGGGTGCGCGCCGGCGGCTTCGGCCTGGGCGGCTTTCTCACGCCCACCGGCGTGGGCACGGTGGTGGCCGAGGGCAAGCGCGTCATCGAGGTCGATGGCCGCGCCTACCTGCTGGAGCTGCCCCTGCACGCCGACTTCGCGCTGGTGAACGCGCGCCAGGCCGACCACATCGGCAACCTGAGTTATGCGCTGACGGCGCGCAACTTCAACCCGCTCATCGCCATGGCCGCCGACGTGGTGCTGGCCGAGGCCCAGGAGATCGTGCCCGTGGGCGTGATCCCGCCCGATGCCGTGATGACGCCCTCGGTCGTCGTCACCCACCTCATCGCCAAGGAGAGTGCCCATCATGGATGACAAGCTGCTCATCGCCTCGCGCGTGGCCCGGGAACTTCGCCCCGGCACCCTCGTGAATCTGGGCATTGGCCTGCCCACCCTGGTGGCCGGCCTGGTGCCGCGCGACGCCCAGATCTTTTTCCAGAGCGAGAACGGCATCATCGGCATGCAGTCCATCCCCGAGCACGGGCTGGAGGACGATGACCTCACCGACGCGGGCGGGCGCCCCATCAGCGCGCTGCCGGGCGCGGCCACCTTCGACAGTGCCATGTCCTTCGGCCTCATCCGCGGCGGCCATCTGGACGTGACCGTGCTGGGCGGCCTGCAGGTCGACCGCCAGGGCCATCTGGCCAACTGGATGGTGCCCGGCAAGATGGTGCCCGGCATGGGCGGCGCCATGGACCTGGTGACCGGCGCGCGCCGTGTCATCGTCGCCATGACCCACACCGCCAAGGGCGAGCACAAGATCGTCGACGCGCTCGACCTGCCGGCCACCTCGACCCGCTGCGTCGACCTGGTCGTCACCGAGCTGGCGGTGCTCAGGCCCACGCCTGAGGGCATGGTGCTGCAGGAAGTGGCACCCGGCGTGACCGTGGCCCAGGTGCAGGCCGCCACCGGCACGACGCTGATCGTGCCGGACGTGGTGCCGACCATGGGCGAGGCGGCCTGATCCAGTTGCTGCGGCGGACCTGACGGTGGGTCTGGGGAGGATTTGTTGTCGTACAACATGTGCCGCTGACAAAGCGGGCGGTCTGGAGCCTCGCAGCAACTGCGGGGCTTTGCGGTGGGTGATCTAGGGTTATCCCTCGGTTTTTGGCGCAATTGCCGACCTACAGTTGCCGACTTGTTGTACGACAACATTTGGTCGGCCCCGCATCCGTGCGACGGTCGCCATCCGCCCCGTCCAGCCCAGCCCAGCCCAGACAGCCCGTCCAGCCATGACCGCCACCCCCACCGAGCGCGACCCTGCCGTCGCCACCCCGTCGGCCGCCGCGCTGACCCTGAGCATGCATCCGGCCGACAACGTGGCCATCGTCGCCAACAACGGCGGCCTGCCGCCGGGCACCGTGCTGCCCGCCGGTGTGCCGGGCGCCGGCCTGGCGCTGCGCGACAAGGTGCCGCAGGGTCACAAGGTGGCGCTGGAGGACATCCCGGCCGGCGGCGTGGTGCGGCGCTACAACGTGCCCATCGGCTACGCCCTGAAGGACATCCCGGCCGGCAGCTGGGTGCACGAGCGGCTGCTGCAGATGCCCTCGGCGCGGGCGCTCGAAGGCCTGCCGATCGCCACCGTGGCGCCGCCGGTGCACGAGCCGCTGACCGGCTACACCTTCGAGGGTTACCGTAACCAGGACGGCGCGGTGGGCACGCGCAACATCCTGGCCATCACCACCACGGTGCAGTGTGTGGCCGGCGTGGTGGCGCAGGCGGTGGTGCGCATCAAGGCCGAACTGCTGCCGCTCTACCCCAACGTCGACGACGTCATCGGCCTGGAGCACAGCTACGGCTGCGGCGTGGCCATCGATGCGCCCGATGCCGTCATCCCCATCCGCACGCTCAAGCACATCAGCCTCAATCCCAACTTCGGCGGCGAGGTGATGGTGGTGAGCCTGGGCTGCGAGAAGCTGCAGCCCGATCGCCTGCTGCCGCCGGGCAGCTTCCCGATCACCGACGAGCGCGACGCCGCGCTGGGCCCCGAGACCGTGTGCCTGCAGGCGGATCACCACGTCGGCTTCATGTCCATGCTGGACGACATCCTGGCCAGCGCCCGCCCGCACCTGGCGCGGCTGGACGCGCGCCGGCGCGAGACCGTGCCGGCCAGCGAACTGGTGGTGGGCGTGCAATGCGGCGGCAGCGACGCCTTCAGCGGCGTCACCGCCAACCCTGCGGTGGGCTACTGCGCCGACCTGCTGGTGCGCGCCGGCGCCACCGTCATGTTCAGCGAGAACACCGAGGTGCGCGACGCCGTCGAGCAGCTCACCAGCCGCGCCGCCACACCCGCGGTGGCCGAGGCCATCATCCGCGAGTTGGGCTGGTACGACCGCTATCTGGACCGCGGCAAGGTCGACCGCGCGGCCAACACCACGCCGGGCAACAAGGCCGGCGGCCTCTCGAACATCGCTGAAAAAGCCATGGGCTCCATCATCAAGAGCGGCTCATCGGCCATCTCGCATGTCATCGCCCCGGGCGAGAAGCTGCGGCCCGACCAGCGCGGCCTGGTCTACGCCGCCACACCGGCGAGCGACTTCATCTGCGGCACGCTGCAACTCGCCGCCGGCATGAACCTGCATGTCTTCACCACCGGGCGCGGCACGCCCTACGGCCTAGCCGAATGCCCGGTCATCAAGGTGGCGACACGCAGCGACCTGGCGCGGCGCTGGCACGACCTGATGGACGTGAACGCCGGCAAGATCGCCGACGGCCAGAGCACCATCGAGCAGACCGGTTGGGAGCTGTTCCGCCTCATGCTGGAGGTGGCCAGCGGCCGCAGGAAGACCTGGGCCGAGCACTGGAAGCTGCACAACGCCCTGGTGCTGTTCAATCCGGCGCCGGTGACCTGAACCTGGGCTGGGCCCGCCTGAGCCGGTGATCGGCAGGCTCTGGCGACATGCAAGCGATCAGGGCTTGTTGACCGAGAAGCCGTACTGGTGTGCCGTGGCAGTGGGCGCCGGCAAGAAGATGGCACTGAAGCCCATGCCGCGAAGCCCCATCGAGGTGAATTCGGAAACATTGACCCTTGAATTTGCGCTGTCGAGGACCCCTGTTGCCGGTTGGCGCCAGGTGTAGCCATTGCGCGTGCCACCGCCCATGACATTCTGGAAAAGGGTTTCGGGCTTTGTCACCTGGGGCGTGCCGAAGCCAGTTACGTTGGCACGAGTGAACTGGTTCGCCGCGGCGCCTGTTGGTGGCGCCGTGATCGTGTTTTCGTAGGGGGATAAGGCGCCAGCTTTGGGCTGAGTCATGGCCGGGGTCGAATTGCCCGTCGTTGCAGGTGTGGAGAGAAGCGTCCAGCCCCGGCTGAACGTGCCGACCGCAGGCTGGCCCAGGGTGCGATCGCGCGTGGAGACGTTGATGTTGCCGCCGCCATCGACGTTGACCAGCATCATGTCGCCGCTGCCCGAGCGGTAGGCGAAAAACCGGTCGGACCAGTTGTTGGCGGCATTCGCCGGATCAGTGCTCGTGCGCGTAAAACCACCTGCGGGGTTGACGGTGAGTTTCATCGTCCGGGTGGTGAGCGGCACGTCCACACATGCCGTCGTGACAGCGCCGGCGCAGAAGTTGGCGGCAGTGATGTTGCCGTTGCTATCTATCGTTGCCCGCGCCGCTTGGGCTTGGTAGTTCGTGCTGGGTGTGTCGACATGGCTGAACCCAAGGGTATTCCATGTGCCGGCGAGGTCGGCCAGAGCAATCGTCTGTTCAGGGAAGCCGATGCCGAGCAGGCTGCCGCCGGCCGTTGGGCCGCGGGACACGACAACACCCGCCGGGCTGAAGACCACCTCGCCGCCCGTGGTCACACCTGCCTGGGCAATCGTGAAGCGACAAGGGTCGTTCGCCACCGGGACCAGGGTGATGCCATTGGCGCCCCCTTTGGCGACCACGGTCAGCGCCGTCATGTCCACGACATCCAGCTCGGTCGCGTTGTCGCCGATCGCGCCAGCGTCACCGACCTTGGGCGTGATGCTGCGGTACGTGCCGCTGCGTGCCGATGCACAACTGGCCGCAGCTGGCTGCAAGGCCAGTTCTGCTGGAGGTGCGACCGTGTTGCCGGGTGTGGCGCTGTTTTGTTGCACCAGCGTGGTCGCCAAAGTTGTCAGGGTGACACCGTTGACCAGCTTGGCCGCCAGCGCATCGAGGGCCAGGTCGTAGGGGCTGCCGGTGGTGCTGCCGTTTGCGGCGACCAGGGTGCCGGTCAAGGGGTCGGGCAAGGCGCTGGTGTCGACGCCGTTGCTGGTCAAGACGGCAATGGCCTTGGTCTTGGCGGCATCCAGGCTTGACGATGTGATGGACGACGACGTGAAGCTGCCATAAAGCGTCGCCGGATCCTGCCCCAGCGAGGCCAGCACGAGCTGGGTGATCGGCGTGACGTTCACCGTGGCTGTCGAACCGGTGCCCAATGCCACGGAATAGAGTGCCGGGCCTGTCGCCGGGGTGACCTTGACCATGCAGGGCAGGCTGCCGTTCAAGACCGAGACGGTGTAGGCGCCGGTCGCCGAGGTCGTCGCGGTACCGGTGCCGGACGCGCACTTCACGTCGACGGTACCGCCGTTGATGGCCGCACCCGTCGCAGCGGTTCCCTGCACCGTGAGAGAAGTAGACGAGTTGCCCGAACTTGATCCACCCCCGCCCCCGCCGCATGAGGCGATAAGCAGGGCAGTGAGCGAAAGTGCGAACGTATGGGCTTGACGCATGGGTCTACTCCTGAAGGCTCTGTGATCGAGTTGCTGAATGGCCAGCACCTGAAAGTGCAACCGGCGCGGGTATGGGATCAGGCCTGCGCAATAGACGCTGTTGAATCGGGCAAATCTGTTTGAATTGAATACCCGGCACATTATTAAATTAACTTGAGTTAATTCTTCGCTGGTGTTTTGCAGGCATCAGTGCGTTTTTGCCTTTTCCCGCGTGTCAGTATCTCGTCCCGAAAATTACGAGTTCCCTGTTAGAAACCCTAGTTATCCCCCATTGGGTGGAGACCCTCGGTGAGGGCTTGCGCACTGCCTAGGCGCAGCTCAATCCGGCGCCTGTGGCCTGGGCGGCTAGAAGGGCGGTTCAGCGCAGCGCTTGAGTGACGGCCAGCAGGAGCACATCGACCGGCTGGGCGATGTCCAGCCGGGTCACATCAGCAGCAAGTTCATCGGCGCCGGGGCGTTCCAGCGTACGCAGCTGGCTGGCCAGCAGGGTGGTGGGCATGTAGTGGCCGCTGCGCTGGCCCATGCGGGCGGCGATCAGGGCCTCGTCGCCGTCCAGGAAGACGAAGCGCAGGCCCGGGCAGGCGGCGCGCAGGCGATCGCGGTAGGCCCGCCGCAGGGCGGAACACGAGGCCACGGCGCCGGCCGGTGCGGCGGTGGTGTCGGCCAGGGCGGCACCCACGCGGTCCAGCCAGGGCCAGCGGTCGGCGTCGGTGAGGGGTGTGCCCTGGCGCATCTTCTCGACGTTGGCGGCCGAATGCAGGTCGTCGCCCTCGATGCAGGACAGGCCGAGGGCGCGGGCCACGCCCTCGGCCACGGTGGACTTGCCGGTGCCACACACACCCATCACGATCACGGTCAGACGCATGGCCTCATCCTAGCCGCGGCAAGGCCCGGACCTAGCGACTGTCACTTTCACAGCCCGGCGGTGATGCCGCCGTCCACGTACAGGATGTGGCCGTTCACGAAGCTGGCCCCCGGGCTGGCCAGGAAGATGGCGGCGCCGGCCAGTTCGCTCACCTCGCCCCAGCGCCCGGCCGGTGTACGGTTCGAGAGCCAGGCGGTGAAGGCCGCGTCGGCCACCAGGGCCTGGGTCAGCTCGGTCTTGAAATAGCCCGGCCCCAGGCCGTTGACCTGGATGCCGTGTTTGCCCAGGTCGATGGCCATGCCCTTGGTAAGCATCTTCACCGCGCCCTTGGTGGCGGTGTAGGGCGCGATGCCGGGGCGGCCCAGCTCGCTCTGCACCGAGCACACGTTGATGATCTTGCCCGCGCTGCGCGGGATCATGCGCTGCGCCACCGCCTGGCCGACCAGGAAGACGCTGTCGATGTTGGTGGTGGTGATCCTGTGCCAGGCTTCGAGCGGGAACTCGGCAAACGGCGTGCGGTGCTGCATGCCGGCGTTGTTGACCAGGATGTCGATCGGGCCGACGCTGTCCTCGATCTGCTGCACGCCGGCCTGCACCGCGGCGGCGTCGGTCACGTCGAAGGCGGCGGTGTGCACCTCAAAGCCGCCGGCGGCCAGGGCGTCGCGCGCCGCGGCCAGCTTGGCGGTGTCGCGGGCGTTGAGCACCACCCGCGCGCCGGCGCTGGCCAGCGCGCCGGCAATGGCGTAGCCGATGCCCTTGCTCGATCCGGTGATGAGGGCGGTGCGACCGCTGAGGTCAAACAGGGGGTGGTTCATGCGGGCCTGCAGTGGGTGAGGGGCGTGGGAACGCGTATGAACGCGAATGAATGCGAGGGAGGGCATATCTTATAGTTACCGGTACCAATTTGGCCGCCGACCTGCCCATCATGACCGACTCAACCGCTTCCTCCGCCCCCGACGCCTCAGCTGACGACAACGACGACGCCGGCCGCCCGCTGCGCCTGAGCTGCATGTGCCTGCGCATCCACGCGCCGGACGACCTGCGCTGGGTCGAGCAGCCGCGCGGCGAGCCCGGTGCGGGCGAGGTGCTGGTCAGCGTCGGCTACGGCGGCATCTGTGGCTCGGATCTGCACTATTTCCACGCCGGCGGCTTCGGCACGGTGCGCATCAAGCGGCCCATGACGCTGGGCCACGAGGTGGCCGGCACGGTGGTGGCGGTCGGCACGGGCGTGACGCGGGTGACGGTCGGCGAGCGTGTGGCCATCAACCCCAGCCGGCCCTGCGCGGCGTGCAAGTTCTGCCTGGAAGGCCTGCCCAACCAGTGCCTGAACATGCGTTTTTACGGCAGCGCCATGCCCGACCCGCACATCGAGGGCGCCTTCCGCACCCAGATCGTGTGTGACGCGATCCAGTGTGAACGCGTGGCCGACGGCGTGCCGCTGCAGCTTGCGGCGCTGGCCGAGCCTTTCTCGGTGGGCCTGCATGGGGTGTCGCGCGCCGGGCCGCTGCTCGGCAAGCGGGTGCTGATTTCAGGATGTGGTCCGATCGGTTGCCTGGCCATCGCCGCGGCGCGGGTGCACGGCGCGGCCGAGGTGGTGGCGGTCGATGTGACCGACGAGACCTTGGCCGTGGCCCGCGCCATGGGCGCCCACTTGTCCATCAACGTGGCGCAGGACAAGGACTGGGTTGGCCGCTACAGCGCCGACAAGGGCAGCTTCGACGTGATGCTGGAGTGTTCGGGCAACGGTGCTGCCCTGCGCGCCGGCCTGGAGGTGATGCGGCCGCGCGGCGTGGTGGTGCAGCTCGGCCTGGGCGGTGAGGTCAATCTGGCGCAGAACATGGTGGTGGCCAAGGAGCTGAGCATCTGCGGCAGCTTCCGCTTCCACGCCGAGTTCGCGCTGGCGGTGCGCCTCATCAACGAAGGTCGGGTCGACCTGCGCCCCATGGTCACCCACACCTATCCGGTGACGCAGGCGCGCGAGGCCTTCGAGATGGCCAGCGACCGCCGCCAGGCCATGAAGGTGCTGCTGGACTTCGCCGCCTGAAGCTTCGGGGCCGGGTAGGACCGAACGGCCGCGGCGCAGGGCCGGCGCTAGCATGTCCGCCTTGAGCCCCAGCAAAGAACGAGGAGACTGCCCATGATCGCAACCGAGTCCCAGGCCGCACGGCGGGGTGCGCCGCTGCACAGGTGGAGCACGGCATGACGGCGGTCCAACTGGCCGGCGCCATCATCTTCGCGCTGGCGCTGACGCACACCTTCTCGACCAAGTTCTTCGAACGGCTGGCGCACCGCCGGCCGGACCACGCCGGCATCTGGCACCTGCTGGGCGAGGTCGAGGTGGTGTTCGGCTTCTGGGCCATGGTGCTGATCGTGGTGATGGCGCTGCTGCAGGGGCGTGAGGCGGCGATCAGCTACCTCGACTCACGCAATTTCACCGAACCCATGTTCGTGTTCGCCATCATGGTGATCGCCGGCAGCCGCGCCGTGCTGTATGCGGCACGGGTCAGCGTGAGCGCCGTGGCGCGATTGCTGCCGCTGCAGGGCGGGCTGGCCTTCTATGTCGTGGCACTGTCGCTGGTGCCCCTGCTGGGGTCGTTCATCACCGAGCCGGGGGCCATGACGCTGGCTGCGCTCATGCTGCGCGACCGCATCTTCAGCGTCGGCGGGGTATCGCAAAAGCTCAAGTACGCCACCCTGGGCGTGCTCTTCGTCAACGTGTCGATCGGCGGCACGCTCACGCCCTATGCGGCGCCGCCGGTGCTGATGGTGGCCGCCAAGTGGAACTGGGATCTGTGGCACATGCTGACCCATTTCGGCTGGCGCTCGGCGCTCGCCGTGGGCGTGAACGCGGTGCTGGTCAGCCTGCTGTTCCGCCGCGAACTCGCCACCCTGCCGCGCAGCGCAGCCACCGCAGGGGCCCGTCTGCCGGGCTGGGTGGTCGCTTTGCACCTGGTCTTCATGGCCGGCGTGGTCACGTTTGCGCACCACCCGGCGGCGTTCATGGGCCTGTTCCTGTTCTTCATGGGCTTTGCCACCGCCTATCCGCAGTTCCAGGACCGCCTCATCCTGCGCGAGGGCCTGCTAGTGGCCTTCTTCCTGGCCGGCCTAGTGGTGCTGGGCGGCCAGCAGCAGTGGTGGCTGGAGCCGCTGCTGCACGGCATGGATGCCAACGCGGTCTATTTCGGTGCCACCGCACTCACCGCGGTCACCGACAACGCCGCGCTGACCTATCTGGGCTCGCTGGTCGAAGGTTTGAGCGACGAGTTCAAGTACGCGCTGGTGGCCGGTTCGGTCACCGGCGGCGGCCTGACGGTGATCGCCAACGCGCCCAACCCGGCCGGCTTCGCCATCCTGCGCGGCCAGTTCGAGGACGAGGCCATCCACCCCATGGGCCTGTTCGCCGCTGCTTTCGGGCCCACTCTGGTCGCCATCGCCGCCTTCAGGCTGCTCTGAGGCCGGCTGCCTGCAGGGCGGCGACACGCACGGCGCGCGTCCAGTCGTGAACGAATGCATTCAAACAAATACACTTGGCGCAGGGCGCGGGTCGCCCGCATCGGGTCGACGGATGGCGTCGACAGTCGCCTGCCGTTGTGCGGGAGGGAGGATGGCGATGGACAGTCGACACGTCGCAAGCCGGGTGGGTGAGGCACGGGATGCCGAAATGGCCGGCGCCGCATGAAACCGCAGCCCAGGCTCTCCAATCATTTGCAGCGTGAGTTGTCGGACTGGCGACTGTGGTCGACGCGGGCGCTCGTCATCGTGGCCGCCGCCGCCGCCGGTCTGACGGTGGTGTGTTTCACCTGGATGACCGAACAGGCGCTGCACCACTTCTTCCAGTTGCAGGCCATGGCCTGGTGGGCGCCGCTGCTGTGGACGCCTGCCGCCACTGCCGGCGTGGTGTGGCTGACGCGGCGGTACTGGCCGGGTGCAGCGGGGTCGGGCATCCCGCAGGTGATGGCGGCGCTGGACGAGCAGGTCGGCGAGGCGCACCGGGGTCTGTTCGTGTCCTTGCGCCTGACGGCGGCGAAGATGGTGCTCACCGCCTCGGGCCTGCTGGCTGGCCTGTCGCTGGGGCGCGAAGGGCCGTCGGTGCAGATCGCGGCCGGCGTGATGGCCGCGGCGTCGCGCTGGCTGCCGCGGCGCAGCGGCATCAATGTCAACAGCATGTTGGTGGCCGGCGGGGCGGCCGGCATCGCCGCCGCCTTCAACGCGCCGCTGGCCGGGGTGATGTTCGCCATCGAGGAACTGGCGCGTTCGCCCGAGCACCGCAGCAGCGGCCTGCTGGTGGCTGGCATCGTGCTGGCCGGCCTGATCGGCGTGTCGGTCTACGGCAACGGGACCTATTTCGGCGTCATCAAGGTGCAGCAGCTGGACTGGCACACGCTGCTGCCCGGGCTGCTGGTTGCCGTCGGCGCGGGGCTGAGCGGCGGGCTGTTCGCCCGCCTGCTGATCGAGTCGCTGGACGCCGTGCCGCGCGACCGCTTCAGCCGTTTCAGGCAGGCCCGGCCAGTGCTGTTCGCCGGCGCCTGCGGCCTGCTGGTCGCCCTCATCGGCGTGGTCAGCCAGGGCGCCACCTTCGGCAGCGGCTATGCCTCGACCCGCGCCATGCTGGACGAGACCCAGAACGTGTCCGAGCTCTACCTGCTGCTGAAGTTTGTCGCCACCTGGCTCACGGCCTGGTCGGGCGTGCCGGGCGGCATCTTTGCGCCCTCGCTGGCCATCGGTGCCGGCTTGGGCCACGACATCGCCACTTTGACCCAGCATCCACACGCCACCTCGCTGATCGCCTTGGGCATGGCCGGCTTTCTTGCCGCCGTCACCCAGGCGCCGTTGACGGCTTTCATCATCGTGATGGAAATGGTCGATGGCCACGCCATGGTGCTCAGCCTCATGGCCAGTGCGCTGCTGGCCAGCGGCGTATCGCGCATGGTGAGCCGGCCGCTGTATGCCACCCTGGCTACGTTGCAGCTGGGCCGGTTGCCGGCTCCGCCCGATCCTGATCGTCAGCTCGAGCCGCTCGAACCGCTCGATCCATCGCCAGGCTCGGCGGCCCGCTAGTTCTGCGCCGGTGCCCTGGGGTGTGCCGAGGGCGGCTGCTACATCTGCGCCAGTGGAATGCCGGCGGCGCGCTCGTCGGCATTCAGGGCCGAGATAAGCAGGGCCAGGTCATGGTCGAGCCGTTCCAGGGTGGCGGCGTCCAGGCTGGCCAGGGCTTCGGGCAGCACGCCGGTGAAGGGGCCGGGCGCCCTGCTCAGCACCTCGGCGCCGGCCGGCAACACGGACAACTGCACGACGCGCCGGTCGGCGGCGCTTTTCTCGGCGCAGACCAGTTCGGCCGACACCATCTGCTTGACCAGGTTGCTGGCCGTGGTCTGGTGCACGTCCATGGCGCGCGCCAGTGCGTTGACGCCGATGCCCGGCTGATTCGCCACCACGCTGAGGGCCCACAGTTGCGCGCCGCCGACACCGGCCTGTTTCTCGACCTGCTGGAAGTGGGTCTTCACGGCGTTGAAGACCAGCCGGAAGCGGCGCAGCACGCGGGTGGATGCCTGGACCGGATCGTCGGCATGGGCGGTGTCGACCGGCTGGGACGACGGCTGTCGGTTCGGCATGGCGCAGGACGGATGTAGACCAGAGCGCCATGCTAGCGGCCCGGCAGGACCTCCCCGGGGCCGGCGTAAAACGGTCACATGATGGAAAACCCTGGGCTTTCAGTCAGGACAGATATACATTCAAACAAATATAATTGCACTGCCCATCCTTCGCTGTGCTCCCGGCGGAGAGGGCGGCACATCAGCGCGTTGCGGGGCCCCAGCCGGGGCCCCGTTTTTTTGCCCGTGCGGGCGCCCCCATCTCAGGCCGATGGATGAAACGACGACCCCTGCTGTCCTTCGTCATCATTGCGCTGGTCGTGCTCAACATCAGCGGTGTGATCTACCTGCGCTACCTGTGGCAGAACCCACCGCCGCCGCCAATGCGCAGCGCCCAGCCGACGCCGGTGGAGCGTTCGGCGAAACATCCGCACCCGCCGCCGCACCGGCGTGTGTCGGCCGGTACGCCTTGAATCGGTACCGGCGGCACCTTCAGCGGCCGACCACGCGCCGCGCCAGTGCGCCCACCGTCAAGCCCTGGACCAGGATGGAGAACACCACCACCGCGTAGGTCAGTGCCAGCACGATGTCGCGTGCCTCGCCTGCGGGCAGCGACAACGCTAGCGCGACCGAGATGCCGCCGCGCAGCCCGCCCCAGGTCAGTACCTGCCACGAGCCGGGGGGGCAGGGAGAAGGCGTTGCGCAGCACGACCACGGGCCCGGCGATGGTTGCCAGCCGGGCTACCAGCGTGAGCCCGACGGCCAGCACACTGGCGCCGTACACATTGCCCGAGACCGGGATGACGACCACCTCCATGGCCAGCAACACGAACAGCACGGCGTTGAGCATGGTGTCGATCAGCTCCCAAAACAGATCCAGGTGCATGCGGGTGCGATCGGACATGGCGTGGGCCAGCGTGGGGGGCGCCGCTGCTGGCCAGCAGGCCGACCTGCCAGCGCACCTCGCGCAGCGCGGACAGGTCGAGGTGCAAGGCGCTGGCAAACAGCAGCAGCGACAACATGCCCTGCATCAGCACGTCGGAAAAGTCGATCGCTGAAACCAGGGTCAGCTCGTAACGATGCAGTGTGCTCAGGCCGACACGGTCCAGACCGACCAGCACCCAGCGACAGCGCCATCGCGATGCCCATCACGCCGATGGTGGTGGGCAGCTTCACGAAGCGCACGTTGACATAGGCCAGCAAGGCGGTGATGACCAGGCAGGTGGCGATGAGGTCGAACATGGCGTGTGTGCCCGGCTCGTCGGGCGCTCAGCGCGGCCGGGATGAAACGTCCACGCGCACCTGCTCGATCTTGAGTCTGACCTGCAGCCATTGCTCCAGGCGCTGAATGTCCTGGCGCGCCAGGGGCCGCGAGCTGTGGCCCTGCACCGTCAACAGGCCGGAGGCCTGCCAGCCGCCCGAAGCCGTCCACACCGGCAGCTCGGCCAGCGAGATCTGGTCGAGCAGAGGCTGCAGCGCGTGCAGTTCGGCAGCAATGGTGTCGTAGCGCACCTTGGCCTGTTCGTGTACGGCAAGTTCGGCACGCAGTTCGCCGATCAGCTTGTCCTTCTTCTCGAGCTCGGCGCGGCTTTGCTGGTACAGATCGCTCAGCAACGAGGACTTGAGCGCGGCGACGTCGACCCGCTGGTCCTCGGCCTGGAAGATCCTCAGGTCCGCGCCCGCCAGCCCGGCGTCGCCGAGCTGGGCGGTGATGGCGAGCCTGGCCTGCTGGCCGATCACATCCCCCACCAGCGTGACATCGATGCGCCGCGCCGCGGCGTTGATGTCGGTGGAGACGACATGCGAGCCGCGGGTTTCCAGATGGCGCTGGACGAAGGCCGTGGCCCGAGACTTGAAAAGTTCCTGCGTCACCAGCTGGTAGGCCAGCACCAGACTGGGCACCACCGCCAGCAGCACGGCCAGTCCCATGGCGCGGTGCACCCGTCTTGCCGAGGTGTCGTCGACAAAGCGTTTCTGTGGCAGATGGAAGGCCCACACCACCAGCGCCGACGTGGCGGCTATGAAGACGCAGTTGATGAGGAACAGGTACAGGGCACCGAAGAAATACGAGGCGTTGCCGACGGACAGACCGAAACCGGCGGTGCACAGCGGCGGCATGAGCGCGGTGGCGATGGCCACGCCCGGAATGACATTGGTCTTTTCCCGCCGGGTGGCGCCGACGATGCCGGCCAGGCCGCCGAACATGGCGATCAGCACGTCCCACAGCGACGGCGTGGTGCGCGCCAGCAGCTCAGACTGCACCACGCGCAGTGGGCTGACGAGGAAGTAAATCGTCGATACCAGCAGGGCGACCACGGTCGCGATGGCGAGGTTCTTGAGCGACAGGCGCACCAGCGCTGCGTCATAGATGCCGGCGCCGTAACCAATGCCGGTGATGGGGCCCATCAGCGGCGAGATCAACATGGCGCCGATGATGACGGCGGTTGAATTGACATTCAGCCCCACCGAGGCGATGAAGATGGCAAACATCAGCAGCCACAACTGCGTTCCCTGCATCTCGACCCCGCCGCGCAGGCGCTGATCGATCTCGACATGGTCAGCCATGTCGTCCTTGAGCGAGAAGCGCGCGCGCAGCGCGGAGGTGAGGCGTGGCCGAAGGCCCGGGTTCGCGTCGAATGGCGGTGGCGTCATCGGGGTCGCCGAGAGTGGTGGCGCAGTGTGCACCAAGCACCCCAGGTGTCGCGCAGCCGGCCGCGGCACGGGCGGCGTCGTCAAGTGCTCTCGCGCGCCTGGATGCGGTAGGGCATGAGCACGGTCTCGGGTGGCAGCGGTGTGCCCTGGTGGCGGGCCTCGATGGCGCGCAGCAGTAGTTCGCCGGCGGCGCGGCCGATGGCCTCGCAGGGCACCGACACGGTGGTGATGCGCGGGTGGCAGTTGCGGCCGACCTCGAAGTCGCCGAAGCCGGCAATGGCGACCCGACCCGGCACGCTCCAGCCGCGCCGTTGGCATTCGGCCAGCGCGCCGAACGCCGACAGGTCGGACACACACACCGCGGCGTCCACATCCGGCCATTGCTGCACCAGTTGCACGATGGCCTGGCCGCCCTGGGCCATGGAAATGGGCGGCTGACCAAAGGAGATGACGCGCGCCTCACTCTGGCCGATGGCCTGGATGGCCTCGGTGTAGCCGCGTCGACGATCGGCGCCGCGGGTGTCGCGGTTGCTGGTGCCGCCGATGAAGCCGATGCGCCGGTAGCCGCAGCCATGCAGATGGCGCACCAGTGCGGCGCTGGCCTCGGCGTTGGAAAAGCCCACCACGTGGCCGATGGGCTGCTCGGGCAGGTCCCAGGTCTCGACCACCGGGATGCCCGAGGCCAGCAACATGGCGCGTGCTTCGGGCGTGTGGGCACCGCCGGTGAGGATGACGCCTTCGGGCCGGCGCGCAAGCAGTTCGCGCACCAGGCGTTCCTCGGTCTCGATGCGGTAGTCCGAATAGCCCAGCA
Organism: Pseudomonadota bacterium; assembly: GCA_041169165.1. Taxonomy (GTDB): domain Bacteria; phylum Pseudomonadota; class Gammaproteobacteria; order Burkholderiales; family Burkholderiaceae_C; genus Sphaerotilus. The sequence continues at coordinate 27,699 of JBEEJN010000008.1, read as the reverse complement.
GCAGCTGCAGTCCGGCGCCGCCCACCGCGGCAGTGATGCCCTGCGCCGTCTCGGAAAAGTTGGAGTTGTTGAGCGAAGGGATGACCGCCGCCACGAAGCCCGAGCGCTGGCTGGAAAAGCTGCGCGCCGTGTGGTCGATGACGTAACCCATCTCGCGCGCAGTGGCCAGGATGGTCTGGCGCAGGGCCTCGGAGGCATCGCGGTCGCGGCTCTCGCTGCGGTTGAGCGCACGCGACACCGTCATCTTGGACACACCGACGCGCGCCGCCACGTCGGCCATCGTGACCGGCCGGGCTGGCGCACTGGGGGCGCGGCCGGCCGGCACGGTCGAGGTGACGGGCGCCTTGCTGCTGGGCAACTTGCGGGCGGGCATTCAGGGCGCTCCTGCGGCGCTCGGGGCTGGCGCGGTCACGGATGAGGGGCGGCTGGGGCGTGCAGTTCGGTGATACCGGTCACTGTCCGGTCGTGGCGTCCAGGGCCGGCCGGACGGGCTGCGGGTTCTGCATCATAGGTGGGCAGAGGCCTGCGCCAGCCTGTCCGGCCAGCCGGGAAAGTACCAGTTACCGGTAACCGATGTGGCAGCCACACTGGTCTTCAACCTCTTTCGTGCTGCGGCCTGTTCGGCCTGCTTCATCCCATGCCCGCCATCCAGGTGCTCGATCCACGTTTTGCCGCCGTCGCTGCCGGCGCCACGCCGCTGCAGCGCCTGGCCACCGGTGCGGTCTGGAGTGAAGGCCCGGTCTGGCTGCGTGAGACCGGTGCCGTGTTGTGGAGCGACATCCCCAACAACCGCATGCTGAGCTGGCATCCGGCGCATGGCCAGAGCGTGTGGCGCGAGCAGGTCGAGTTCACCAACGGCCATGTGCGCGAGGCGGATGGCTCGCTGCTGCACTGCTCGCACGGCCTGCGCGCCATCGTGCGCACGCGCTTCGATGCCCACATGCTGCCGCTGGGCGACGAGCTCGTTGTCGACCGTTACCAAGGCCGGCGCCTGAACTCGCCCAACGACATCATCGTCAAGCGCGACGGCACGATCTGGTTCACCGATCCGCCCTACGGCATCCTGAGCGACCACGAGGGCCACCAGGCCGAGAGCGAGCTGGGCGACTGCTACGTCTTTCGCTTCGACCCGGCCACGGGCGCGCTGCGCATCGTGAGCGACTGGGTCGTCGAGCCCAATGGCCTGGCCTTCTCGCCCGACGAGACCATCCTCTACGTCTCGGACACCTCGGCGGCGCTGCGCACGGATGGCGGCGGCCACCATCACATCGTCGCCTTCGACGTCGTCGGCGGGCAGGACCTGGCCAACCCGCGTGTCTTTGCCGTGGTCAACCCCGGCCTGTCGGACGGCTTTCGCGTCGACGTGAACGGTTTTGTCTACACCAGCAGCGCCGACAGCGTGCAGGTCTACCACCCGGACGGCAGCCGCATCGGCGTGATCCCGGTGCCGGAAAAGGTCGGCAACCTGGTGTTTGGCGGTGCGGACGGCGACGAGCTGTTCATCTGCGCCAGCACCTCGCTGTACCACCTGCGCCTGGCCACGCGCGGCGCAACGGCCTGAGCACGCCCTGCCGTGCCCGCCGTCATGACCACCACGCCTGCCACGCCCCTGCTGCGCTTCGACGCCGTGAGCAAGCGCTTCGGCGGCACCCAGGCGGTGGACGCGGTGACGCTGGATGTGTTCGGCGGCGAGATCCTGGCCCTGCTGGGCGAAAACGGCGCCGGCAAATCCACCCTCATCAAGCTGCTGGCCGACATCTACCCGGCCGACAGCGGCGAGATCTGGTTCGACGGCCAGCCGCAACGCGACTGGCGCAGCAGCGACCGCGCCCGTCAGCCGGTGGCCTTCATCCACCAGGACCTCGGCCTGGTCGAGTGGATGACGGTGGCCGAAAACGTCGGACTGGGCATGGGTTATCCCCGGCGCTGGGGCCTGATCGACTGGCGCGCCGCCGAGGCCACCGCGCGCCAGGTGATGGCGCGTGTGGGCTGCGACATCGATCCGCGCCGACGCGTGTTTTCGCTCACCCGGGCCGAGAAAAGCCTGCTGGCCATCGCCCGCGCGCTGCAGGTGCAGGCCCGCGTGCTGGTGCTGGACGAACCGTCGGCCAGCCTGCCCATGAGCGACGTCGAGCGCTTGTTCGACGTGCTGCGCGAACTGCGCCGCCAGGGCATGGCCATGATCTATGTGTCGCATCGGCTCGACGAGGTGCTGGCCATTTCCGACCGCGCAGCGGTGATGCGCGACGGGCGCCTGGTGGCGACGCGGCCGACCGCGCTCACCAGCCAGGACGAACTGGTGCAGCTCATCGTCGGCAAGGCCCTGGCCAGTGCGGTGCCCAAGGCGAGCGGCGCGGCCGGCGACGGCGCTGCCGCGCCGCTGCGCGATGCCGACGCACCGCCGGTGCTTGAACTCGACCACGCCAGCAGCGGCAATGCCGGCCCGGTGTCGCTGGCTGTGCGGCGCGGCGAGGTGGTCGGCCTGGTGGGCTTGCGCGGCGCCGGGCACGAGGCGGTGAGCCGGGCGCTGTTCGGCCGTGAACCGCTGTCGGCCGGGCGCATGTGTCTGCAGGGCCGCGAGGTGCGGCTCGGCGGCCCGGCCGACGCGATTGCCGCCGGCGTGGCCTATGTGGCGGCCGAGCGCATCGAGGACAACCTGGCGGGCGCCATGACGGTGCTGGAAAACCTCTTTCCCCATCCGGTGCTGCAAGGCGAGCGCGGGCTGGACTTCGGCCGCCGCGCACGCGAGCAGGCCGCGGCGCTGCAGCTCATCCGCCAGTTCGACATCAACCCGCCGGCGCCGCAGGCCGAGGTGCCGCAGCTCTCGGGCGGCAATCAGCAGAAGGTGGTGCTGGCGCGCTGGTTCCACCTCGACCAGCCTCTGGTGGTGCTGGAAGAGCCGACCGCGGGCGTGGACGTGGGCGCCAAGCGTCAGATCTACGCCCTGCTGCGTGAACGTGCCGACGCCGGCAGCGCGCTGGTGGTGGTATCGACCGACTTCGAGGAAGTCGCCACGGTCTGCACCCGCGTGCTGGTCTTCCGCAACGGCCTGATCGCCGCCGAGCTGCGCGGCGACGCCATCAACACCGCCCGGCTGCTGGCCCTGGCGGCCGGCGCGAGCCCCGCGCCGGCGCTTGCCGACGCCGTCCACTGACCCCCGCCATGAGCAATTCCATCAAGTCCACCGCCCTGGAGCCCGATCCCTCGCTGGACGGTGACGCCGCCAGCCTGGCCCAGCGCCTCGGCCGCGCCCTGCCGGTCTACGGCCTGGTCGGGTTGACGCTGGCGCTGGCGCTGCTGTTCTCGGCCCTGCTGCCCGAGACCTTTCCGACCCTGTTCAACCTGCGCGCCATCCTGGCGGACAAGTCGGTCATCGCCCTGCTGGCGCTGGCCGCCACCATCCCCATGATCACCGGCAAGATCGACCTCACGGTGGGCTACGGCATCGTGTTGTGGCACATCCTGGCCATCAGCCTGCAGGGCCTGCTCGGCCTGCCCTGGCCGGCGGCGGTGGCGGTGGTGCTGCTGCTGGCCGGGCTGTGCGGCCTGCTCAACGGCCTGCTGGTCGAGCTGGCGCAGATCGACTCCTTCATCGCCACCCTGGGCACGGGTACCGTCATCTATGCCCTGGCCATGTGGCACAGCGGCGGGCGCCAGGTGCTGGGCGAGCTGCCGGACGGTTTTGTCGCCCTGGCCGGCAGCCAGTTCCTCGGCCTGCCGGTCGTCGCCTTCTACGTGCTGGTGGTGAGTGTCACGCTGTGGCTGGTCACCGAGTTCACGCCGCTGGGCCGGGCGCTGTACGTCATCGGCGCCAACCCCAAGGCGGCGCAGCTCAACGGCATCTCGGTGCGCAAACATGTGATGGGCGCCTTCGTCGCCTCCGGCCTGCTGTCGGGCTTTGCCGGCGTGCTGCTGGCCTCGCGGCTGCAGATCGGCCAGGCCAGCGTGGGGCTGGAGTTCCTGCTGCCGGCACTGGTGGGCGCGTTTCTTGGCTCCACCACCATCCGACCCGGGCGCGTCAATGTGTGGGGCACCCTGGTCGGTGTGGCCATCCTGGCCATCGGCATCTCGGGCATCCAGCAGCTGGGCGGCGCCTTCTTCGTCGAGCCGCTGTTCAACGGCGTGACGCTGCTGGTGTCGATCGGCATTGCCGGCTGGGCCCAGCAGCGCCGCAATGTGTCGATCAAGCGGCGCATCGCCGAGCGTCAGCTCGCCGCGCCGGCGCCGGCCGATGCACCGGCCGCCGCCACCGCAGCCGCCACCGCTGCCGCCACCTCATCCGGCGGCGGCCACTGAGACGTGTCCGCAGGCCCTGCCCACACCTTTGCTCGCGATCCGCGATCGACGCTCTTTTCCCGACCCCGCAACCCCCCAAACCACGGAGACCTGACGATGACTTTCCTGCCCCGACGCGCCCTGTGCGCCACCGCTGCCCTCATGCTGCTCGGCGCTGCCGGCACGGCCAGTGCCGACGAGTTCATGGACATGGCGAAGAAGAAGGTCGAGATCGCCACCATGGTCAAGGACAAGTGGGACGGCCCCACCGCCGGCCCCAAGGCCGCCGCCAGCAAGACCATCGTCTTCGTCGCCGCCGACATGAAGAACGGCGGCATCGTCGGCGTCAGCAAGGGCGTCGAGGAAGCCGGCAAGGCGATCGGCTGGACCGTGCGTGTCATCGACGGCCAGGGCTCGGTGAGCGGGCGCACCGCGGCGCTGAATCAGGCACTGGCGCTCAAGCCGGCCGGCATCGTGGTGGGTGGTTTCGACACCACCGAGCAGAAGGTGGCCTTCGAGGGCGCGGCCAAGTCCGGCGTGCCGCTGGTGGGCTGGCACTCGGGTGAAAAGCCCGGCCCGAATGACGCGGCCGGACTGTTCGCCAACGTGACGACCACAGCGGACGACGTCTCGGAAGCTGCTGCCCTGTGGGCCGTGGCCGACAGCGGCGGCAAGGCCGGCGTGGTGATCTTCACCGACAGCCAGTACGCCATCGCCGTGTACAAGGCGCGCGCCATGGAGGCGGTGATCAAGAAGTGCGGCGGCTGCACAGTGCTGAGCTTCGAGGACAGCCCGATCGCTGAAAGCTCCACCCGCATGCCCACGCTCACCTCGTCGCTGCTGCAGAAGTTCGGCGACAAGTGGACCCACTCGCTGGCCATCAACGACCTGTACTTCGACTTCATGGGCCCGACCCTGTCGTCGGCCGGCAAGAAGGGCGACGGCGGCCCCAAGGCGGTGTCGGCGGGTGACGGCAGCGAAGCCGCCTACCAGCGCATCCGCAGCAAGCGCTACCAGGCCGGCACGGTGCCCGAGCCGCTCAACATGCAGGGCTGGCAGATCGTCGACGAGCTCAACCGCGCCTTCGCCAAGCAGCCGTGGTCAGGTTATGTGCCCAAGGTGCATCTGGTGACGGCCAACAACGTCGGCAAGGACGGCGGCCCGAAGAACCTGTTCGACCCGGACAACGGCTACCGCAACCACTACAAGGCCATCTGGGGCAAGTAAGGCGACAAGGCCGTGCGCGGGCGGTGCCGCCCGCGCCGGTAGGTGCTTCAGCCAAGTTCGGCGATGAACACCTCGTGCGGCGCCAGGGCCAGTGTGGCCAGGGCACCGGCCGCCAGGGTTGCGCCGGCATCACGGCTGGACGAGAACAGCAGCCGCGCCGTGGCGCCGGCCGCCAGCCCGGTGCGGCAGGTCTGCGCCTGGGCCGAGAAGTTCAGCGCCACCAGACAGGCCTGGCCGCTGGCCGGGTCGCGGCGCACGTAGGCCAGCACCTCGGCGTTGGCCTCGTCCAGCGCCCGGTAGTCGCCCGCCACCAGGGCGGGTGTGGCACGCCGTAGCGCCAGCACGCGGCGGTAGAAGTTCAGCAGCGAGCCCGGGTCGTCGACCTGGGTCGCCACGTTCACGCCCTCGGCAAAGTCGGCGTTCACCGGCAGCCAGGGCGCTGCACCGGGGGGACTGAAGCCGGCGTTGGGCGCCTCGCCGCTCCACTGCAGCGGGCCGCGGCAGCGGTCGCGGGTGGTGACGGTGATGGCGGCCAGCGCCTGTTCGGGCGTCTTGCCCTGGGCGCCGGTGAGCAGCCGGTAGGCGGCCAGCGCGGCGGTGTCGCGGAACTGGCCGAGTTCGGTCAGCACCAGGTCGCGCATGCCGATCTCCTCGCCGTTGTAGAGCACCGGCGTGCCGCGCAGCGTGGCCATCAGCGCCAGGTGCACCCGGGCCAGGGCGGCGTCGTGTTCGCCGTCGCCGAAGCGCGACCAAAGCCGGCGGCCGTCGTGGTTGCCCAGGGTGTTGCAGGGCCAGGCGCCCGGCGGCAGGGCGGCCAGGCGTTCGGCCTGGTTGGCGCGGATGAGCGCCGGCGTGAGTCGCGGCGGGCGCATGAGCGGGAAGTTGAACACCAGGTGCAGTTCGTTGTCGCCGTCGCCGTGAAAGCTCACGTCGTCGTCCTCGCCCAGCAGCACGCGGTCGCCAGGGTAGGTGTCGAGCAGGGCGCGCAACTCCTGCATCAGCTCGTGCACGCCGGGCTGGCGGAACTGCCGGCCCATGATCTCGACGAAGCGGTCGAAGCCGTGCACGCTGGGGTTGGTCACCTCGTCGGGCGTGACCTCGGTGGCGCGCGGGCTCAGCGCCGGGTCTTCGTAGACCGTGCCGATGGCGTCCAGGCGGAAGCCGTCCACGCCCATGTCGAGCCAGAAGCGCACCGCCTGCCACATGGCGGCCTTCAGCTCGGGGTTGCGCCAGTTCAGGTCGGGCTGCTCCTTGAGAAAGGCGTGGTAGTAATACTGGCCGGTGGTGGCGTCCAGGGTCCAGGCCGGGCCGCCGAAGATGGACAGCCAGTTGTTGGGCGGGCCGCCATCGGCGGCGGGGTCGCGCCACACATACCAGTCGCGCTTGGCGCTGCTGCGGCTGGCGGCCGACTCGATGAACCAGGGGTGCTGATGCGAGGAGTGGTTGAGCACCAGGTCGAGCACCACGCGGATGCCGCGCGCATGCGCCGCGGCGAGAAAGCTGCGGAAGTCGTCCAGCGTGCCGTATTCGGGGCCCACGCCGCAGAAGTCCGACACGTCGTAGCCGCAGTCGATGAAGGGCGAGGGAAAGTGCGGCGACAGCCACACCGCGTCGATGCCCAGGTCGCGCAGGTGATCGAGCCGCGCCGTCATGCCGGCGAAGTCGCCGATGCCGTCGCCGTTGCCGTCGGCAAAGCTGCGCGGATAGATCTGATAGAAAACGGCGGACTGCCACCACTTCAAGCCTGCTGCCATGTCGCCACCTCTGCTGCGCTGCGTTGTTGCAGCGTGGAATGAATAAGGAAAACCCGGCCGGGCAGTCTATCGACGACCGCGGACCTGGGCCACGGTCCGCGCTCAGCTTGACGCAGGCCTGAAACTTTCTGCGGGTGGCGGCGGCGCTAGAGTCGGGCATGCCTTCCGCCCCTCCGATTCAAGATCCGTCCCGGTTGCCCTTCAGCGCGGCGGCCGACCGCAACAAGTGCGTCATCCTGGTCGAACTGGCGCGTGTGCTGCCGGCGCAGGCGCGGGTGCTGGAGGTGGCCAGCGGCACCGGGCAGCATGCCGCCCACTTCGCAGCCGCGCATCCGCACTGGACCTGGCAGCCGACCGATTACGACGCCGACGCCCTGCCCGCCATCGCCGCCCGCTGTGCCGGCCACGCCGGTGTTCTGCCGCCGCTGCGCCTGGACGTGCTGCAGCAGCCCTGGCCGGCCGAACTGGGCGAGCCGGCCGCGCTGGACGGCATCTACTGCGCCAACATGCTGCACATCTCGCCCTGGGCCACCTGTGCCGCCCTGATGGCCGGCGCGGCCCGGCTGCTCATGCCGGGCGCGCTGCTGCTGACCTACGGACCCTATCTTGTCGACGGCGTCGAGACAGCGCCGAGCAATCTGGCCTTCGACGCCGACCTGAAGGCACGCGACCCGCGCTGGGGCCTGCGCCGGCTGGCCGACGTGGCGGCCGAGGCCGCGGCGGTCGGCCTGGCGCTGGAGCAGCGTGTGGCCATGCCGGCCAACAACCTGCTGCTGGTGTTCCGGCGCGCCGGCTGAGGCGGAGATCCACAGGCTGAGGCCGACCTCCTGGGCGCGGCCTGGCCTCAGTTCTTCAGCCGGTAGCCGGTGCGGAAGATCCAGGCCACCACCGCCAGCGCCGCGGCCAGGAAGGCCAGGGTCATGCCCAGGCTCAGGCCTATGCCCACGTCGGCCAGGTCGTAGAAGCTCCAGCGGAAGCCGCTGACGAGGTAGACGACCGGATTGAACAGCGCCACCGTCTGCCACAAGGGCGGCAGCATGTTGATGGAATAGAAGCTGCCGCCCAGGAAGGTGAGCGGCGTGATGATGAGCAGCGGCACCACCTGCAGCTTCTCGAAGTTGTCGGCCCAGATGCCGATGATGAAGCCGATCAGGCTGAAGGTGACGGCCGTGAGCAGCAGGAAGGCCAGCATCCAGACCGGGTGCGCCACCTGCAGCGGCACGAAGAAGCCGGCCGTGGCCAGGATGATGAGCCCGAGCAGGATGGACTTGCTGGCCGCCGCGCCGACGTAGGCGATGAGGATCTCGACATACGACACCGGCGCAGACAGCAGCTCGTAGATGGTGCCGGTGAATTTCGGGAAGTAGATGCCGAAGGACGCGTTCGAGAGACTTTGCGTCAGCAGCGACAGCATGATCAGCCCCGGCACGATGAAGGCGCCGTAGCTCACGCCTTCGACCTGCGGGATGCGGCTGCCGATGGCTGCGCCGAAGACGATGAAGTACAGCGAGGTCGAGATCACCGGCGAGACGATGCTCTGCATCAGCGTGCGCCAGGTGCGCGCCATCTCGAAGCGGTAGATGGCGCGGATGGCGTGGATGTTCATGCTCATGCGCGGGCTCCTGCGCCGCTGGCGGTCGACTCGGCTGCCGCCGCCGGCTTGTTGTGGTCGTGCACCAGGGTCACGAAGATGTCCTCCAGCGAGCTTTGCGAGGTGTGCAGGTCCTTGAAGGCCACGCCCGCCTCGGTCAGCGCCGCCAGCAGGGCGACGATGCCGCCGGAAGTCTCTTCCGTGCCACCGCTGCCGGCGGCGCCGGCCTGCACGCGTGCGTCGTAGCGGTAGTGGATCTCGTTGCCGCCCTTGGCCAGCACCAGGCCCCAGCGCTCCAGCCCGGGCGGCAGCGCGGCCAGCGGTTGCGGCAGCTGCAGGCTCAGCTGCTTGCGGCCGAGCTGGCGCATCAGTTCGGCCTTTTCCTGCACCAGCACGATCTCGCCCTGGCGGATGACGCCGATGCGGTCGGCCATTTCCTCGGCCTCGTCGATGTAGTGGGTGGTGAGGATGATGGTCACGCCACTGGCGCGCAGCTCGCGCACCAGCCGCCACATGTCGCGCCGCAGCTCCACATCGACGCCGGCCGTGGGTTCATCGAGAAAGAGCACGCGCGGCTCGTGCGACAACGCCTTGGCGATCAGCACCCGGCGCTTCATGCCGCCCGACAGGGTGCGGATCTTGTTGTCCTTCTTGTCCCACAGCGACAGGTCGCGCAGCACCTTCTCGATGTGCGCCGGTTTCGGTGCCAGGCCGAACAGGCCACGGCTGAAGCTCACCGTGTCCCAGACCGACTCGAAGGCGTCGGTGGTCAGCTCCTGCGGCACCAGGCCGATGAGCGAGCGTGCGGCGCGGTAGTTGCGCAGGATGTCGTGGCCGTCCACCAGCACCGTGCCGGCGCTCGGGTTGACGATGCCGCACACGATGCTGATGAGGGTGGTCTTGCCCGCGCCGTTGGGGCCCAGCAGGGCGAAGATCTCGCCGCGCCGTATCGTCAGGTCGACCGACTTCAGGGCCGAGAAGCCCGAGGCATAGGTCTTGGAAAGCTGGCGGATGACGAGCACGTCGGGCGAGACCGACGGCGAGGCCGGGGCCGGCGTCGTACCGGCCGGGGAGGAAGGCTGTTGCATGGGGCGCGAGCATAGTCGCGGCCGCCGCCGGGCGCTGCCTAAGATCGGGGCACTCCCCGAACCCGCTCCCGAACCGCGCCACGAACCGCGCCAGCTGTCATGTCCGACCACGACCACACCTGTGCCCCCATCCGCCATCCGCTGCGCCGCCGCCTCCTGCTCGGCGGCTCGGCCTCGGCCGCCCTCACCGGCCTGTTCGGCGCCTGGCGCGAGGTGGCGGCGCAGGTGCCGGCCGCGAGCGCCTCGGGCAGTGGCGCCGCCAAGCCGCTCGCCGGCCGAGCGCCCAGCCTCTTCGTCGGCCACGGCAGCCCGATGAACGCCATCGAGACCAACGACTACACCCGCGCGCTCACCGCGCTGGGCCTGGCCATCGGCCGGCCGCGGGCCATCCTGGTCGTGTCGGCGCATTGGCTGACGCAGCGCGAGGTGCAGGTCTCGCTGGCCGAGCAGCCCGAGACGATGCACGACTTCGGCGGCTTTCCGCCCCGGCTGCACGCCGTGCAGTACCGCGCGCCGGGGGCGCCGGCGGTGGCCCGGCGCGCCGCCGCCGGCCTGGTGCCGCAGCGTGTGGGCCTGTCGCCCGATCGTGGCCTGGACCATGGCGCCTGGAGCGTGCTCACCCATCTCTATCCAGCGGCGGATGTGCCGGTGTTCCAGATCTCCATCGACATCACCCGCCCGGGCGCCTACCACCTGGGCGTGGGCCGGGCGCTGGCGGCGCTGCGCGGCGAGGGCGTGCTGATCCTGGGCAGCGGCAACGTGGTGCACAACCTGCGCGACACCCAGCCGGGTGCGCCGGCCAGCCCGCGCGGCCTGACGCGCTGGGCCGACGAGTTCGACCAGCGCTGCAAGCAGGCCGTCGATGCCGGCGACACCCGGGCCCTGGCCGCCTATGCGCAGCTCAGCGCCGAGGCCGAGCGCGCCGTGCCCTTCCCCGACCACTACTACCCGCTGCTCTACGCCATGGGCGCGGCACAGACGGGTGAAACGCCCCGCCATGTGTTCGAGGGCTTCCAGGCCGGCACGCTGAGCATGCGCTGCGTGATGTGGGGCTGAGTGAGAAGCGCCGGGCTGCTGCGCCAGCGCATCACCACGTGGCGGGCGGCCTTGATGCAGGGCAAGCTCCAGCCTTATCGCCACGTCAGCCCTCTCGACCGCGCCGGGGCCAGCGGTCAACATGGCGCGCCCGGCGCGCGCCGGGTCTTCGGGGATGATGTCCTGTCCCAGCCTGCCGCCCTCGACACCCACGCCAAGCCTAGCCATGCCGACCGACGCCACCCCCTCCATCCGCTTGCCCGGCCCTGACCAGATCGCCGCCACCATCGCGCGCCTGGGCGCCGGCCTGATCGAGCGCGACAGCGCCGTGCGCCTGGCCTTGCTGGCCGCGCTGGCGGGTGAACATGTGCTGCTGATCGGCCCGCCAGGGACGGCCAAGAGCGCGCTGGCGCGCCGGCTGCACCGCGTGTTCGACGGCGCACGCTACTTCGAGCGCCTGCTCACGCGCTTTTCCACCCCCGAGGAGCTGTTCGGCCCGCTCTCGCTCAAGGCGCTGGAGCACGACCGCTACGAGCGCCTCATCGACGGCTTCCTGCCCACGGCCGGCATCGCCTTCCTGGACGAGGTGTTCAAGGCCAACTCGGCCATCCTGAACGCGCTGCTCACGCTGCTCAACGAGCGCGAGTTCGACAACGGCACCGAGCGCATCGCCACGCCGCTGGTGGCGGTTGTCGCTGCCAGCAACGAGGTGCCGAGCGACGAGGCGCTGCACGCCTTCTACGACCGCTTCCTGGTGCGCGTGCCGGTCGCGCCGGTGGCGGACGCGTCCTTCACCGAGCTGCTGGCGCTGCAGGACGACGAGCGGCCGCAGGCGGACGAAGCCGGCCGTGTGCTCGACGGCGCCGCCCCGCCGCTGCACGCACCCGCGCCGCCGGCCGTGGCGGCTGAGGCCGAGCTCATCACCGCCGCCCAGCGCCAGGCCCTGGCCGCTGCCGCGCCCGGCGTGGCGCTGGGCGAGGACTTCGTCGCCGGTTGTGTGGCCCTGCGCGCCTGGCTGGCACGGCGCAATGCACCGCTGAGCGACCGGCGCTGGCGCCAGTTTGTCGCCCTGGCTCGCACCGCGGCGGCGGTGGAGGGCCGCGCGGCGCTGGACCTGTACGACCTCTGGCTCGTGCCCTACATCGCCAGCCCGCGGCCGGACGACGTGGCGGTGCTCGACGCCTGGTTCATCGACGAGGCGCTCGAATCGCCGCCCGATGTCGCGCCCTGGCTGCAGCGCGCGGTCGAGGCCTTCGAGCAGCAGCTCACCCTGGAGGAGCGCGCCCCGGCCCAGGAAGGCGATGACGCCGCCGGCAAGATGGCGCTGGCCAAGGCCATCGGCATGACGGGGGGTGGTGAGGAACAGAGCGGCGCCCAGCGCATCGTCTCCGAGCGGCTCGAAGCCAGCTTGCGCCGGCGCTTTGGCGCCTGCCACATCGAGGCGCGCGTGGCCCAGGTGGCGCAGATCGAGGCCGAGGTCAACACCGCGCTGGCCGAGGTGCTGGCGCGCTACCGCGCCCTGCAGGCCATCCTGGCGCCGCGCGTGTGGATGCCGCTGGCGGTGCGCGCGCGCATCACCGGGCGCATCGAGGCCACGCTGGCGCTGCTGGCGGATTTCTCGGCCCGCCTCACCGCCACGCGACTGGGCTTTGCCACGCTGCCGGTGGACGAGGCGGCGCCGGATGATGTGGCCCCGGCGCCCATCGAGCTGCGGCCGGCTCACGCCGCGGCATGACCACCATGACCGGTGCCGCCACCGCCACAGCCACAGCCACAGCCACCGCGCGATTGGCGAGCGCCCAGGCGGCCAGTCGCGCCGCCGCGGCCGAAGCCGCCGGCCCCTGGGACCGGCCCTATGACCGCCTGGCCGCCCTGCCGCGCCCGGTCTGGCTGCCGACACTCACGGCGGCCGTGGGCAGCCGCGAGCAGCGCCTGGACCACGGCCGGGTCTGGATCGAGACCCTGCTGCGCGGCCGCCTGCCTGACGCGCGCGCCGACTTCGGCGCCCCCGACGCGAGCGCGCCGCTGCGCGCCATCGTTGACGAGCTGGGCCTGCCGTCGCTCGCCCAGGGTGTGCAGACCCTGGCCGAGCAGGTGCTGCGCACCCTGCTGTGGCACCTGGACCGCATCCCGGACCTGATGCCGCGCCTGCACCGCCCGGCCGCCATCACCCAGGTGATCGCCGAGTTCCGCGAGGCCTGGCGCATCGACACCGCCGGGCTGGACCACGAGATGGCCCTGCTGCGCGAACTGGTGGGCGGCGAACACCTGGCCTGGGACTCCCTGCCCGGCCAGCTGCGCAGCCGCGAATGGCAGACCGCCAAACGCGCGGCAGAACGCCTGGCCGATCTGCCCCAGCTGGCCGAGCTGCTGCGCCGCCTGGGCCGCAGCCTGCCGAGGGAGCTGGCGCCGCCGCGCGCCACGCCGCGGCCCGAGAGCGGCGCCATCCACCTGCCGCTCAAGGCGCTGGAAACGCGCATCCCCGGCGCGCCGGGTGAGCTGACCGGCATCCACTTCTCCGGCCAGCTCGAACGCATGCTGGCCAGCGAGGCCGCGCTGCTGCGCCACCCCATCGGCCGGCGGCTGTGGCGCGCCCGCCAGGCCGAAGGCCGGCTGCTGGCGCACGACAGCGAGGCGGTGCTGATCGACTGGCGGCCCGACCCCGACGCCCTGCACCGCCCCGCCACCAGCGAGCAGCAGACCCGCCCGCTCGACCGCGGCCCGCTGCTGCTGTGCCTGGACACTTCGGGCTCGATGCGCGGCGCGCCCGAGCACATCGCCAAGGCTGTGGTCATCGCCGCCCTGCGCGCCGCCCACGCCAACCAGCGCGGCTGCAAGTTCATCGCCTTCGGCGGGCGCGGCGAGGTGCTGGAGCGCGACCTCGCCGGCCCCGGTGGCCTGACCGCGCTGCTGGAGCTGATGGGCATGGGCTTTGACGGCGGCACCGATGTGCAGACGCCCATCGAGCGCGCCATCGACCTGGTGCACGAGTCGGCCTGGCACAGCGCCGACCTGGTCATCGTCAGCGACGGTGAATTCGGCTGTGTGCCCGCCACGCTGGAGCGGCTGGACCAGGCGCGCAGCGAACTGGGCCTGCAGGTGCACGGCATCCTGGTCGGTGACCGCGAGACCATGGGCATGCTGGAGGTGAGCGACGAGATCCACTGGGTGCGCGACTGGCGCCGCCAGGCCGACGCCGACGACACCCGCATCGAGACCCGCCTGGCCAACCCGGTGCACAGCAAGAGCCTGACGGCGCTGTATTTTCCGAACGCGCTGTCGCCGCGCGCCGCGAAGAAGCGCTGACCTGACCTGTCCTGACCGGATACCTCGCCATGTCCACCGCCGCACACGAACTGCTCACCCAGCTCGAAATCCTGGCCCCGGCCCTGGGCGCGCCGCGTGTGCGTGCCCTGCACCTGCCGCCCGAGCCAGCGGACGGCTCGCGCCGCGGCGAATTCGCCGCCCTGGAACTGGACGACGGCGCCATCGGCCTGGCCTATGTGCTGCTGGAAGGCACGCTGGCCCGATTGCGCACCGACGCCGAGGGCTGGAACACCCGCCTGGCCGGCCGTCCGGCGCTGGAGGTGGCGCGTGCCATCACCGGCGCCCCCGGCCTGGACCGCACCATCGCCTGGGCCGCCGCCCACGCCCTGGCGCACAGCCTGGCGCGCCGCGCGGCCTGGGCGCCGCCGCCCGCGGGCGACTCACTCGCCGGCCTGGCACCCGGTCCCGGCGACCACCTGGGCCTGGTCGGCCTGTTCGGCCCGCTGATGGACCGCCTGGTCGCCAGCGGCGCGCGCATCACCGTGCTGGAGCTGCGCGACGACCTGGCCGGCCCGCAGCCGGGCTACGAGGTCACGCTCGACCCGCAGGCCCTGGCCGGCTGCAACAAGGTGCTCTCCACCGGCACCCTGCTGCTCAACGACACGCTCGACGCCGTGCTCGCCCACACCCGTCACGCCCAGCGTGTCGCCCTGGTCGGCCCGACGGTCAGCGGCCTGCCGGACGTGCTCTTCAGCCGCGGCGTACATGTGGTCGGCGGCACCTGGATCGAGGACGGCCCGGCCCTGCTCGACGCCCTGCGCGCCGGCCAGGACCGCGCCGGCGCGGCGCGCAAGTTCACGCTGGAGCGGGGCGACTGGCCCGGCTGGCGCAGCCTGCTCGCCCGGCTGGGCTGACGGCGGTTCAGAGCTTCGTCGGCCAGTGCCGCCAGTCGCGCGGCATGTGCGACGACGCCGACGACACCAGCAGCAGGGCCCAGAACAGCCACAGCGCCGCGCCCGGCCACAGCAGCATGGCAGCGACGGCTGCCAGCTTGGCCAGCACCACGGCGCCGGCCAGTTCGTCCAGCCGCACGCGGCGGTCGGCCAGTTCCAGCACCAGCAGCGCCGTGCCGCTCAGCAGCAACAGCAGGCCGGCCTGATGCTGGTGCTCGTGCGCCGCATGCAAGGCCACGGCCAGCCAGCTCACGGCAGCGAGGTGGGCACTGCGCAGGGCCACGCCGGCCCAGCGGCGCCAGGCGGCGGCTTTCTGTCGGGGAGGGGAATTCCTGGGCGGCATGGGGGGATTTTCAGCCCAGGACGGTCAGCGCTGCCGCCGCGAATCAAGAGTAAGTTTTTACTTAATTCACCGATCAATCTTCATGAATTTACCTGAGTGATCGCGGCTCCTACATTGGCCGCCATCGGCACGCGGCAGGGCCAGCGAGCCGAGCAGGCGGCCACCCGGCCGCCCCCGGACACCGCCACCTCAGGAGCTTTCATGGACCAATCGAATCGATATGCCGACCTCAGCCTGCGTGAAGACGAGCTGATTCGCGGCGGCAACCACATCCTGGTGGCCTACAAGATGAAGCCCAAGGCGGGGCACGGCTATCTGGAAGCGGCGGCGCATTTCGCGGCGGAATCGTCCACCGGCACGAATGTCGAGGTCTCCACCACCGACGAATTCACCAAGGGGGTGGACGCGCTGGTCTACCTGATCGACGAGGCGAGCGAGGAGATGCGCATCGCCTATCCGCTGGAACTGTTCGACCGCAACATCACCGACGGCCGGATGATGATGGTGTCGTTCCTGACGCTGGCGATCGGCAACAACCAGGGCATGGGGGATATCCAGCACGCCAAGATCTACGACTTCTGGATGCCGCCGCGCGCCATCCAGCTGTTCGACGGACCGGCCAAGGATATTTCCGACCTCTGGCGCGTACTGGGTCGGCCGGTGAAGGACGGCGGGTATATCGCCGGCACCATCATCAAGCCCAAGCTGGGTTTGCGGCCCGAGCCGTTTGCCGCCGCGGCCTATCAGTTCTGGCTCGGTGGCGACTTCATCAAGAACGACGAACCGCAGGGCAACCAGGTCTTTGCGCCGATGAAGAAGACCATTCCGCTGGTGGTCGACGCCATGAAGCGCGCGATGGACAAGACCGGCGAGGCCAAGATCTTCTCGGCCAACATCACCGCCGACGACCACTACGAGATGATCGCCCGCGGCGAATACATCCTCGAGCAGTTCGGGCCGGACGCCGACAAGGTGGCTTTCCTGGTCGATGGCTATGTGGGCGGCCCGGGCATGATCACCACGGCGCGGCGCAATTTTCCGAACCAGTATCTGCACTACCACCGCGCCGGACATGGTGCCGTGACCAGTCCGAGCGCCAAGCGCGGTTACACCGCCTATGTGCTGGCCAAGATGAGCCGTCTGCAGGGCGCCTCGGGCATCCACGTGGGCACCATGGGCTACGGCAAGATGGAAGGCGAGAAGGACGACCGTGCCATCGCCTACATCATCGAGCGCGACAGCTATACCGGCCCGGCCTATCACCAGGAATGGTTCGGCATGAAGCCGACCACACCCATCATCAGCGGCGGCATGAACGCGCTGCGCCTGCCTGGATTCTTCGAGAACCTGGGCCACGGCAATGTCATCAACACCGCCGGTGGCGGCAGTTACGGCCATATCGATTCACCCGCCGACGGCGCGCGTTCGCTGCGCCAGGCGTATGACTGCTGGAAGGCCAAGGCCGACCCGATCGAATGGGCCAAGGAACACCGCGAATTCGCCCGCGCCTTCGACAGCTTCCCCAAGGATGCCGACGCGCTCTACCCGGGCTGGCGCGACAAGCTGTCGGGCATCCACCGCTGAGCCGATACCCTCGTCCGGGCAGCACGGGAGGACAGACATGACCGCAGCACTGGCCGATTGGCGCATCACCGCCGAGCCGTATTACGCGCCGCAGGGCGGCGAGGTGGCCTTGTTCGAGGCGGCCTGGGCAGCGCGCCTGCCGGTGATGGTGAAGGGGCCGACGGGTTGCGGCAAGTCGCGCTTCGTCGAATACATGGCCTGGAAGCTGGGCCGCCCGCTCGTGACCGTGGCCTGCAACGAGGACATGACGGCTGCCGACCTGGTCGGCCGCTTCCTGCTCGAACCCGGTGGCACGCGCTGGCAGGACGGCCCGCTCACCCTGGCCGCACGCCACGGCGCGATCTGTTATCTCGACGAGGTGGTCGAGGCGCGCCAGGACACCACCGTCGTCATCCACCCGCTCACCGACTACCGCCGCACCTTGCCGCTGGACAAGAAAGGTGAACTGGTGAAGGCGCACGCCGACTTCCAGCTCGTCGTGTCCTACAACCCGGGCTACCAGAGCCTGATGAAGGATCTCAAGACCTCGACCCGGCAGCGTTTTGCAGCGCTCGATTTCGACTACCCGACGGCGGAGCTGGAGGCCGCCATCGTGGTGCGCGAGACCGGCATCACCTCCGCCCTCGCCGACGGCCTGGTGCAGGTGGCTGCCGCAGCGCGACGCCTGAAGGGCCACGGACTCGACGAGGGCATCTCGACGCGGCTGCTGGTCTACGCCGGCCAGCTGATCGGCCACGGTGTGAGCCTGGGCGACGCCTGCCGCATGGCCATGGTGCGGCCTATCACCGACGACGCCGACATCCGCGCCACGCTGGATCACGCTATCGACGCGCTGCTGGTGGCCTGAATCGTGGTGGCGTCGGCTGCGCGTCCGGGCTTGGCGGTGTCATGACGCTGCCACCTGCTGTGGTCGCGCGCTCAGCGGACGCAGGCGCCTTTCCTGCCTACGGGCGCCAGGCTGACTCGCAGCTGCCGCCCCCGGTCGGCCCGGCACTGCGCCACGCCGCCTGGCGCGCTGAGCTGGACTGCCGCTTCGACGCCGTCGACGCCGTGTTCGACGACTGCCTGGACGAGGCGCTGCGCGTGCTCGGTCCCGCGGCCATGGCGGCCTACATCGCGCAGGCGCGCTGGCTGGGCAAGCTGGGCCGTGGTCCCGAACCGCTGCTGGCGTTTCTGCAGGCTTGGCCCGGTGTGACTGTGCTGGCCGGTGACGCCACGCTGCCGGCGCTGGCGCAGGCACTGCAGGCCTTGCAGAAATCGCCCAACGGGCGCGCGATTGCGCCCCTGCTGCACAGCCTGGTGGCGGTGGCGCGGCGGCTGCGCTCGCCCGAGTTGATGGCGCAGTACCTCGATCTCGTGGTCGAGCTGATGCATCGCACCAGCATCTCCATCCACGGCCACCATGCCACCGAGCCCAGTCCGGGCCTGCCGACCTTTCTGGCGCGGGCGCCCGAGCTGGTCAGCCTGGTGCCGCTGGCCGGCCTGCGCCGCTGGTTGCTGGAAGGCCTGCGCCTGCACGGCAGTCACCCGCAACGCCAGATCGATTTTCTCGACCTGGCCACGCCCGACAGCCGCGCCCTGCTGCAGCGCCAGCGCGAAGGCACGCTGCTGGTCGATGTGGAACACCAGCTCGCTCTCACCCTGCGCAGCCTGTGGGGCCAGGCCGAACCGCTGGTGCCGTATCCGGTACGTGACGCCGGCATGGACGCCGATCTCGACGCCGAGCGCAGCGCCACCGCCGTGACACAGCCCTACGCCGACGACGGCGGCCTGCGCCTGCCCGAGGTGCTGCGTGACGCCCGCAGCGTCAGCGCCATGGACCGTTACCGCGCCGCGCTGGCGCATCTGGCCGGCCACCGGCGCTGGAGCGAACCCCAGGTGGCCGACAACCTGAGCCCGCTGCAGCGTTTGGCGGTGGAATGCGTGGAGGACAGCCGCGTCGATCACCTGGTGCTGCGCCGCCTGCCCGGCCTGCGCCGCGTGCTGCTGGCCCTGCACCCGGCGCCGCGCGAGGACGCCTGCGACACCACCAAGGCCTCGGGCCTGCGCCACCGCCTGGCCTGCCTGTCGCGCGCGCTGCTCGACCCGGCGCACGGTTACCGCGACCCGGTGCTGCGGGAGGTGCGCCAGCGTTTCCACGCCGCGCTGGCGGGCGGCGCCGAGTCGTCCACCAGCGCCATGGCGGATCTGGCGCTGGAATGGGCCGCACGCACCCGGCGCCAGAGCGATCAGCTGGCGCGTGTGCACTTCGAGGGCACGCAAGTCGACTACCGCGACGACAACCGCCTGCTGTGGACGTTCATCGAGGCCGGCGACGAGGAGGACAGCGCCGAACGCCGCCCCCTGCCGCGCCAGACCGACCCGGCCGGCCTGCCGCCGCGCCTTTACCCCGAGTGGGACGCCACCACCCGTAGCCAACGACCTGACTGGGTGAGCGTGTACGACACGCTGCAGCCGGCCGGCCAGGCGGCCGACATCGACGCCCTGCTGCAGCGGCACGCGGCCGAGGCGCGTCACCTGCGCCGCCTGCTCGACCTGCTCAAGCCGCAGGACCGCACACGGCTGCGCTACCAGGAGCAGGGCACGGAACTCGACCTGGACGTGGCCATCCGCTCGCTCAGCGACTGGCGTGCCGGCGCCCAGCCCGACCCGCGCATCCACATGAGCAGCCGAACTGACGGGCGTGACATCGCCGTGCTGCTGCTGCTCGACTTGTCGGCCTCGGTGAACGACCCGGTGGCCGGCACCGACGAAACCGTGCTCGGCCTCAGCCGCGCCGCCGTCGCCCTGCTGGCCTGGGCCATCGCCCAGCTGGGCGACCAGCTCGCCATCGCCGGCTTTCACTCCAACACCCGCCACGAGGTGCGCTACCTGCACATCAAGGGCTTTGCCGAAGTCTGGGACGACCTGCCCAAGGCCCGCCTGGCCGGCGCCACCGGCGCGTTCTCCACCCGCATGGGCGCGGCGTTGCGCCACGCCGGCCACCTGCTGAGCGGGCGCCAGGCCGACAAGAAACTGCTGCTGGTGCTGACCGACGGCCAGCCCGCCGACGTGGATGTCAACGACCCCGACCACCTGCCCGCCGACGCCGCCCAGGCCGTGTGCGAGCTGGACCGCCTGGGCCTGTACACCCACTGCATCAGCCTGGACGCCAAGGCCGACGACTACGTCGGCCGCATCTTCGGCAAGCACTGGACGGTGATCGACCGCGTCGCCCAGCTGCCACAACGGCTGCCGGAGCTGTTCCTGACGCTGACGCGTTAGGTGGACGCGCCAGTCCGGGTCGATCAACCCA
This sequence comes from Pseudomonadota bacterium, assembly GCA_041169165.1. Taxonomy (GTDB): domain Bacteria; phylum Pseudomonadota; class Gammaproteobacteria; order Burkholderiales; family Burkholderiaceae_C; genus Sphaerotilus. The sequence continues at coordinate 7,287 of JBEEJN010000008.1, read as the reverse complement.
CCGCCGTAGCGCCGGGCAGCGGGGCCTTTGCCTGCACCCAGGGCCGGTCATGTTCGGCCAGATAGGGCTCGCCCACTTCGAACAGGAAGTAGCGGAAGGCCTCGGCCGCGGGGGAGAGCACGCGTGACTGCAGATGCACCACATTCCAGGCGCGCACGACCGGGCAGCCCTGCACGGGCAGGATCTCCAGCAGGCCGGCCGTCAGCTCCAGCCCCACGGTGTGCAGCGACAGAAAACCCAGGCCCATGCCGGCCATCACCGCCTGCTTGATGGTTTCGTTGCTGGGCATGACCATGTCGATGCGGGGCTCGACGCGCTGCTCGGCAAAGAAGCGATCCATCAGTGCGCGCGTGCCCGAGGCCGGTTCGCGCACGACCAGCGGGTAGCGCTCCAGCGCGCCCACCGCCACCTCGCCGTGCGCCAGCAGCGCGTGGCCGGGCGGCGCGACGAAGACATGCGGGTGCGCCGCGAAGGGTTCGGCGCGGCAGGCCAGCTCCTTGGGTGGGCGCCCCATGATGGCCAGATCGACGTCGGCGTTCTGCATCAGTGTGAGCAGTTCCTCGCGGTTGGCGCTCACGCTCAGCCGCAGCTCGATGCCGGGGTTCTCCTCGCGGAAGCGCCCCAGCAGGCGCGGCACGAAGTACTTGGCCGTGCTGACCATGCCCACGCTGAGCACGCCGGTCTGCAGCTTGCGCAAGCGCGCCATCGCGTCGCCCGCCTCCTTCAGCGTGGCGAGCATGCGCTTGGCGTAGACCAGGAAATATTCGCCCGCCGTGGTGAGCGAGACCTTGCGCCCAGCGCGGTCGAACAGCGGCAGCTCGATCGCCCCTTCCAACTCCTTGACCTGCATCGTCACCGCCGGTGGTGTGAGGTGCAGCACCTCGGCAGCACGCACGAAGCTCAGGTGTCGAGCGACTTCGGTAAACACGCGCAGCTGGCGGAAGGTGATGGTCTTCATTCAGCGAATCTGAATCAAAAGCCAAAGATTGGTGAATTTACCTTATATCAGCCGACGCATAAATTGTGATCCAGCGGTGCAACCCCATCGCTCCAAACGTCGCCGAACCTGCCTACCTGCCAGCTCTGGACCATGAACTTCCGTATTGCTCCCAGCATCCTGTCCGCCGACTTCGCCCGACTCGGTGAGGAGGTGCGCGATGTTCTGGCCGCCGGCGCCGACTGGATCCACTTCGACGTGATGGACAACCACTACGTGCCCAACCTGACCTTCGGGCCGATGGTGTGCCAGGCCTTGAAGAAACACAGCGTGAAAAGCGGCCAGCCCGCGCCCATCGACGTGCACCTGATGGTGCAGCCGGTCGACGAACTCGCACTGGCCTTTGCCAAGGCGGGTGCCGACCTCATCAGCTTCCATCCCGACGCCAGCTTCCACGTGGACCGCACGCTGCAACTCATCAAGGGCGCCGGCTGCCAGGCGGGCCTGGCGTTCAACCCGGCCACGTCCCTGGATGTGCTGGAGTACGTGATCGACAAGGTCGACCTCATCCTCATCATGAGCGTCAACCCGGGCTTTGGCGGCCAGAGCTTCATCGACAGCGCGCTGCGCAAGATCGAGCAGGCGCGCAAGCTCATCGACGCCACCGGCCGCGACATCCGGCTGGAGGTGGACGGCGGAATCAAGGTGGACAACATCCGCCGCGTGGCCGATGCCGGTGCTGACACTTTCGTGGCCGGCAGCGCCATCTTCAATCAGCCCGACTACGCCCAGGTCATCGCCGCCATGCGGGCTGAACTGGCGCGCTGATCTGGCGCGCTGATCTGCCGCTTGCGCGCCACGCCTGACCTGGCCGACTGCCTCCCCATCCCATCAAGCTGCCGCCGGAGACACCACCATGACCCTGTCGAATCGATCGACGCTGACGCAATACCTGATCGAGCAACGCCGCCGCTTTCCTGGCGCCAGCGGCGACCTCAACTCACTCATCCTTGACGTGGCCCTGGCCTGCAAGTCCATCGCCCAGGCGGTGGCCTTTGGCGAATTGGGCGGGGTCATGGGTGACAGCCGCCTCAACGAGGTCAAGGGCGGCGAGGTCAATGTCCAGGGCGAGGTGCAGAAAAAGCTGGACGTGGTCTCCAACGAGATGTTCTGCCGCATGACCGAATGGGGCGGCCACCTGGCCGGCCTGGCCTCGGAGGAGATGGACGAGCCTGGCCAGGTCCCGGCGCAATACCCGCGCGGCAAGTACCTGCTGGTGTTCGACCCGCTGGACGGTTCGTCCAACATCGACGTCAACGTCTCGGTGGGCAGCATCTTCTCGGTGCTGCGTGCGCCCGAGGCAGTGAGTGCCAGCGGCCGCGACGTTGTGCAGGAGGACTTCTTCCAGCCCGGCGCCACTCAGGTCGCCGCCGGTTATGCGCTCTACGGCCCCACCACCATGCTGGTGCTCACGGTGGGCAACGGTGTGGTGGGCTTCACCCTGCACCCCAGCCTGGGCGAGTTCATCCTCACCCACCCGGACATCCAGGTGCCGGCCGACACCCACGAGTTCGCCATCAACGCCAGCAACAGCCGCTTCTGGGAGCCGCCGGTCAAGCGTTATGTCGACGAGTGCCTGGCCGGCCGCACCGGTCCGCGCGGCAAGGACTTCAACATGCGCTGGATCGCCAGCATGGTGGCCGAGGCGCACCGCATCCTCATGCGTGGCGGCGTGTTCATGTACCCGCGCGACACCAGGGACCCGAACAAGGCCGGCCGCCTGCGCCTGCTCTACGAGGCCAACCCCATCGGCATGTTGATGGAGCAGGCCGGTGGCCGCGCCTCCACCGGCCGTCAGCCGGTGCTGGGGGTCAAGCCCACGTCGCTGCACCAGCGCATCGGCCTGGTGTTCGGCTCGCGCCACGAGGTCGAGCGCATCGAGCGCTACCACCACGAGCCGGTCAAGAACGATTTCGTCACGCCGCTGTTCGCCGAGCGCTCCCTGTTCAGGGATTAGTGGTCCCACCCCCGGAGCGGCTCACGCCGCTCCCCCTCAAGGGGGCACCGCTGGCGGCCCGGCAAAGCCCTGGTCGTCACATTGGCGCGGCGGCCGCTTGATAGGACTGCGTCCCAACATTGAATTCAGATCTACGGAGACATCCATGTCAGAACGTCACCCGATCATCGCGATCACCGGCTCCTCGGGGGCCGGCACCACCTCGGTCACGCGTACCTTCGAGAACATCTTCCGGCGCGAGAAGGTCAACGCCGCCATCATCGAGGGCGACAGCTTCCACCGCTACGACAGGAAGGAGATGAAGAAGCGCCAGGCCGAGGCCGAGCAGGCCGGCAACCGCAACTTCAGCCACTTCGGCCCGGAGAACAACCTCTTCGCCGAGCTGGAGCAGTTGTTTCGTGCCTACAGCGAGACCGGCACCGGCCGGCGCCGCAAATACCTGCACGACAGCGAGGAGGCCGCACCCTACCAGCAGGATCCCGGCACCTTCACGCCCTGGGAGGCCGTGCCTGCCGGCACCGACATGCTCTTCTACGAAGGCCTGCACGGCGCCGTCGTCACGCCCGAGGTGGATATCGCCCGCCACCCTGACCTGCTGATCGGCGTGGTGCCGGTCATCAACCTGGAGTGGATCCAGAAGCTCTACCGCGACAAGAAGATGCGCGGCTACAGCACCGAGGCGGTGACCGACACCATCCTGCGCCGCATGCCTGACTACGTGAACTACATCTGCCCGCAGTTCACCCACACGCACGTGAACTTCCAGCGCGTGCCCACGGTGGATACCAGCAACCCGTTCATTGCGCGCGACATTCCTTCGGCCGACGAGAGCATCTGCGTGATCCGCTTCGCCAACCCCAAGGGCATCGACTTTCCCTACCTGCTGGGCATGATCGACAACGCGTGGATGAGCCGCGCCAACACCATCGTCGTGCCGGGCGGCAAGATGGCGCTGGCCATGGAGCTGATCTTCACGCCCTTCATCTGGCGCATGATGGAAAGAAAAAGGAGGGCTGCCGCCCTTTGACCCCCTGCCTTACGGCGCGCCCCCCGAGGGGGCTGGACATGGCTTGGGGCGGCCCGGCGCCATGTCCCCCGCTCCGCGCCTGACCGCTGCGAATCCACCCGGCAACTTCGATCCAGGCTCTACATGAACGCTCCTCTACCTCTGATCGCCATGACCACCGACATGGCCAACGCCATCCGCGCCCTGTCCATGGACGCCGTGCAGCAGGCCAACTCGGGCCACCCGGGCGCCCCCATGGGCATGGCCGAAATGGCCACCGCCCTGTGGGGCCTGGGCCACCTGCGCATCAACCCGGCCGACACGCGCTGGCCCGACCGTGACCGCTTCGTGCTGAGCAATGGCCATGCGTCCATGCTGCTGTACGCGCTGCTGCACCTGACCGGCCACGACCTCTCGATCGACGACCTCAAGGCCTTCCGCCAGCTGCACAGCCGCACGCCCGGCCACCCCGAGGTGGGCATCACGCCGGGCGTGGAAACCACCACCGGGCCACTGGGCCAGGGCATCACCAACGCGGTGGGCATGGCGCTGGCCGAAAAGCTGCTGGCGCAGGAGTTCAACCGCCCCGGCCACACCATCGTCGACCACCACACCTACGTCTTCCTCGGCGACGGCTGCCTGATGGAAGGCATCAGCCAGGAGGCGATCTCGCTGGCCGGCACCTGGGGCCTGGCCAAGCTGGTGGCGCTTTACGACGACAACGGCATCAGCATCGACGGCCCGGTGCAGGGCTGGTTCGGCGACGACACCGCCGGCCGCTTCCGTGCCTGCGGCTGGGAGGTCATCGGCCCGATCGACGGTCATAACGTGGTCTCGGTTGACGCGGCACTGGCCACGGCGCGCAGCGGCAGCGCCGGCAAGCCCACGTTGATCATCTGCAAGACCCTCATCGGCAAGGGCTCGCCCAAGCGCCAGAACACCGCCAAGGCACATGGCGAGCCGCTGGGCAACGAGGAGATCGCAGCCACTCGCGCCGCCATCGGCTGGCCGCACGCTCCCTTCGAGGTGCCCGAGCCGGTGCGTGCCGCCTGGGACGCGCGTGAGCGTGGCGCGGCCCGGCAGCGCGACTGGACGGCCCGCTTCGCCGCCTACCGCGCGGCCTTCCCGGCCGAGGCGGCCGAGTTTGAGCGTCGCATGGCCGGCGAACTGCCTGCCGGCGCCGCTGACCTGTTCGAGGCCACCGTGGCGAAGTTCGCCGCCAGCACCACCGCGGTCGCCAGCCGCAAGGCCTCGCAGCAGGTGCTGGCCGAACTCGGCCCGCGGCTGCCCGAGCTGCTCGGTGGTTCGGCCGACCTGACCGGCTCCAACCTCACCGACTTTCCTGGCTGCGGCGCGGTCAAGGCCGGCGAGGTGCCTGGCCAACTTGCCGGCCGCCATGTGCACTATGGCGTGCGTGAGTTCGGCATGGCCGCCATCATGAACGGCATCGTGCTGCACGGCGGCTACATCCCCTACGGCGGCACCTTCCTCACCTTCAGCGACTACAGCCGCAACGCCGTGCGCATGGCCGCGCTGATGAAGCAGCGCGTGGTGCACGTCTTCACCCACGACTCCATCGGCCTGGGCGAGGACGGCCCCACCCACCAGCCGGTGGAGCATGTGGCCAGCCTGCGCCTCATCCCCGGCTTGGACGTGTGGCGCCCCGGCGATGCGGCCGAGACCGCGGTGGCTTGGGCCCTGGCGCTGAGCCAACGTGACCGACCGAGCGCCTTGCTGCTGTCGCGCCAGAACCTGCCGGCCCAGGTGCGTGATGCCGCCCAGGTAGCCGCCATGGCACGCGGCGCCTACGTGCTCTCGTCGCCCGTGGGTGCCCAGGCCACCATCCTGGCCAGTGGCTCCGAAGTCGGTCTGGCCATGGCGGCGCAGCAGGCGCTGGCGGCCCAGGATGTGACGGTGCGCGTCGTCTCCATGCCCTCCAGCAGCGTCTTCGACCGTCAGCCGCGGGCCTGGCGCGACGAGGTGCTGGGCAGCTTGCCGCGTTTCGGCGTGGAGGCCGGCATCTCGCGCTTCTGGTCGCAGTACGGCTGCGTGGCCGCGCTGGGGGTGGACAGCTTCGGCGAGTCCGGCCCCGGCCCGGCGGTGGCCGAACATTTCGGCCTCACTGCCAGCCACCTGGCCGCGCTGGTGCGCCGCGAACTCGACCCGCAGCGTCCGGTCGAACAGGCCACGACCTGAGCGTACGCCGCAGCGCCCCAAGCGCGCCGTCCACACCGCGACCACCCGGCCTTGACCGAGCAGCGATCCCAGCCATGACCGACGACCCCATGCCCGCACCCACCCGCCTGCGCCGTTATGCGGCGGTGACCTTCGACCTCGACGGCACCCTGGTCGACACCGCCGGTGAAATCGTCGAGGCGGTCAACGCGACCCTGGTCGAAGCCGGCGTGACGCCACGGCCGGCGCCTGAAATCGTCAACCTCATCGGCAACGGCCTGCGAGCACTGATGATGAATCTGCTCGCGCGCTTGATGCTGGAGCAGCCGCAACTGGCCGATCGCCTTTCCGTCGAGGTGCTGCTGCACCGCGTCGAGGTGATCTACGGCGCCCTGGCCGGCCGCAGCGCGCAGGCCTACCCGGGCGCACTGCAGGCCCTGGTCGACCTGCGCGAGGCGGGCATACGCACCGGCTGCGTCACCAACAAGGACGGCAGCTTCACCCAGCGCCTGCTGCAGGCCACCGGCCTGGCGCCGCATCTTGACCTGGTACTGGCCGGTGACACGCTGCCCCACAAGAAGCCTCATGCCAGCGTGTTGCGCACTGCCGCCGAACGCCTGGGCGTGGGCACCGACCGCCTGGCCCATGTGGGCGACTCGCGCACCGACATCGACGCTGCCCGCAATGCCGGTGTGGCCGCCTGGGCCGTGCCCTACGGCTACAACGGCGGGGAGCCGGTGGCCCTGGCCATGCCGACGCGGCTCTTCGCCAACCTGAGCGAGGTGGCCCTTCATGTGCTCGCCGAGCGTCTGCCCATCGCTGCCTGACGCTGCTGGCGTGGCAGCGGCCTGCGCAGGCGCCAGCTGTGCGGCAGCAGCCTAGGTGCCCGCCATGAACTCACATCGGCTCCGGTCGTCGCAAGACCACTGGATGGCCGGACTCATCCCGGCATCCGTCTACTCCACCCGCCAACCCGAACAGCCCCAGCCATGAACACGCCTCCCATCAAGATCGGCATCAACGGATTCGGCCGCATTGGCCGCATGGTGTTCCGCGCCGCGGTGCAGAACTTCAACGACATCGAGGTCGTCGGCATCAACGACCTGCTCGAGCCCGACTACCTGGCCTACATGCTCAAGTACGACAGCGTGC
>JBEEJN010000007.1:0-123197 GCA_041169165.1 Pseudomonadota bacterium | reverse complement strand
GGTAGCCCCGCGTCTTGCCCATCTTGATGAGGGTCTTGAGCTCCTGGCGGCGCTTGTTGACTTCCTCTTCGGTGAGCATGGTCTCGTCCAGGCCGAACTCGCGCATCAGCGCGCGTTCCTTGGCCCGTGACACCTTCATGCGCAGCGGCTTGGCCTTGGCCTGGGCTTCAGCAGAATCGTCGCCCGCCGCTTCAACGGGCGCTTCACCCTCGGCCTCGGCTTCAGGTTCGCCTTCAAGTTCAGCCTCGATGTCGGAAAAATCTTCCTCGACCTCGGCCTCCTTCTTGGCCGGGGCGGGTGCCGCCTTTGTCTTGCGTCCGCGCTTGGCAGCCGGACCAGCCGCCGTGTCGTCCTCAGTTTTGCCGGCGTCATCACCCTTAGCGGCCTTGGCCTTGGGCGCCTTGGCCGGTTTGGCGGCCTTGTCAGCCGCCGCCGGCTTGGTCGTCGACACGATATCGTCGTCCAGGTCGGCAGTAGCAGTCTTGGCAGGGGCGCTTTTCTTCGCGGTCATGCGTTTCCTCGGCGGTAGGCTCGGGTCTGAAGGAAATTGGAGAGTCAGGTGATCGTGGCGGCAAGGGCAAGTGGCTGTCAGGCACTTGTCGTTAGATCATCAGTGGTTGTTCCGGGTTGCGTGCAGAGCACGAATTTATTCAGCGTGAGCTACGCTGATGACGCTGCCTCGACACCTGGGCGGCAGCGTATGAGGCATCCACCCGTCGGCAACGCCGGCGCTCCGAGCAAACCACGCTGTGCAACGTTGCACCGTCGCGCGGCTCACAATGGCTGACCATTGAGCGGGGCAAGACAGGCAGTTACCCGACAGCTCGATACCCCGATGCCGAAGTGTCAGACGAGTGTTGGCGCTCGAATCGGACAGCATTCAGGCGAACCATGGATTATACCGGCGCCTGCTTGCGCCAACCGGACTTGCTCAGCTGCAGTCACAACCCTGCCGCACCACTTCTGCGACCTGCCCGATAGTCGCAGGCGGCCAGAGCCGTCGCCTACCGCAGGTCAGGGCCGGCTTTTCAACTGGGCGCGCTGCGCCATGAGTTGTTTTCCGCGCTGCGCCGCAGCGTCGGAGAGTTCGCCGGACTCCAGCAGCAGAGCAATTTCGTCTTCGATGGCCTGCAACTTGAGTCGCTGCAGGATGGCGGCCAACTCTGAGTCGGCCTGCGTTGTGTCACTCACCTCATGCAGGTCGCTCAGGCGCTGGATCAGCGCAATGACGGACGGGTCATGCGCGGCAGCGTCGCGACGCAGTTCTTCAGCCAGGCCGTGCGCCGGCAGCGAGCCCTGGTCGTGCAGTACCCGCTCCAGGCCGGCGAAGAATTCGCCATAGGGGGTCGGGGATGCACAGAGATTCTCATGCACTTCGGCCGGAAACTGCAGCCATGACTCAGCCTTGTGCAACAGCAGCCAGGCAGCGCGGTCCAGCAAGGTGGCCGTTCGTAGGGGCGTGCGACGCGCTGCAGCAAACGGCGCGTACGGGCCGTCGCCAAAACGTCGAGACTTGAAGCGTCCGGCATTTGACGGCGACCCGCTGCCGCGTTGCTTCCACCCCGGGTTCAAACGCTCGGCGCCCTCTCGGTCGTGATATCCGGGCGGGCTGCCGTCATCGTGTGTGCGCCAGTCGGCCGCCAGTGCGGACGTTTCCGACAGCTCGCCCGGCCGAGAGGCTGGCCCGGCGCCGCCGACGCGTTGGCGCTGTGCAAGCGATGGGCTGCCGGTCGACCAGTGAGCCCGAAGGGTGTCCGCGCTCACCCCGCCCTGGTCAGCCAATTCGGACAATATCTGTTCGCGCAGCAGGCCGGGCGGCAGCTGGTCCAGCCAGGGGCGGGCGGTGGCGAGCATGCGGCTGCGGCCTTCGGCGGTGCCCAGGTCGCAGGCCTCGCCGGCCTGGGCGACGAGTTGCTGCGACAGCGGCACGGCCTGGCTGATGAGGGCCTCGAAGGCCTCGGGCCCGTGCTCGCGCACGTAGGAGTCCGGGTCGTGCTCCGGCGGCAGGAAGAGGAAGCGGAAGCTGCGCGTGTCGGTGGCGTGGGTGAGCACCGCCTCCATGGCGCGTGCGGCGGCGCGCCGGCCGGCGCCGTCGCCGTCGAAGCTGAAGACGATGTGCTCGGAAAAGCGCAGCAGCTTGGCCACGTGATCCGCCGTGCACGCCGTGCCCAGGGTGGCGACGGCGTTGCCGAAGCCCAGCTGGGCCAGCGCCACCACGTCCATATAACCTTCGGTTACCAGCACATGGCCGCGCTCGCGGATGACCTGGCGCGCCTCGAACAGGCCGTAGAGCTCGCGGCCCTTGACGAACACCGGCGTCTCGGGCGAGTTGAGGTATTTGGGCTCGCCGCCGCCGTCCATCACGCGTGCGCCGAAGCCGATCACTTCGCCTTTGACGTCGCGGATGGGGAACATCACGCGGTCGCGGAAACGATCCCAGCGCCGCCGCAAGCCGCTGTTGCTGCCACTGCCACTGCTGCCGCCGTTGTTGCCGGCGTGTTCGCCCTCGTCCTCCTTCTCGATGACGAGGCCGGCCTGCACCAGCAGCGGGTCATCGTACTGGGCGAAGACGCTGGCCAGGCCGTTCCAGCCCGGCGGCGCGTAGCCCAGGCCGAAACGCTTGGCGATTTCGCCGCTCAGGCCGCGTTTCTTCAGGTAGGCGATCGGCACCGCGTTCTCGCGCAACTGGCCGCGGTAGTGCTGGGCGGCCTTCTTCAGCACATCGGTGAGGGTGGCGCGCTGTTCGCGCGCCTTCTCGGCCTGGGCACGTTCGGCCGGACTGACATCGTCGTCCGGCACCGCCACGCCCAGGGTCGAGGCGAGTTCCTTCACCGCGTCGACGAAGCCCAGCCCGCTGTATTCCATCAGGAAGCCGATGGCGTTGCCGTGCACGCCGCAGCCGAAGCAGTGGTAGGTCTGGCGCGTCGGGCTGACGACGAAGCTGGGCGACTTCTCGCCGTGGAAGGGGCACAGCCCCTTGTAGTTGGCGCCCGCCTTCTTGAGCTGCACCGTGCGGCCGACGATCTCGGCCACGTCGGCGCGCGCCAGCAGGTCGTGGATGAAGCTCGGTGGGATCACGCGGCGAGTCTAGGGGCTGGCGGCCGGCGCCTCGTGCCCGCGTGGCATCGGCCCCTCAGGTGTGCGCCGGGCCGCAGGGTGCGCCAGCCGGGCTCGGTGCGGCCCGACTCGGCCTCGTCCGCCTGTTCAGCGCGGCGCCAGGCGGATGGCACCGTCCAGGCGGATGGTCTCGCCGTTGAGCATGTCGTTCTCGACGATGTGCTGCACCAGCTTGGCATAGTCCTCGGGCGTGCCCAGGCGGCTGGGGAAGGGCACGCCGGCGGCCAGGGCGTCCTGCACCTCCTGGGGCATGCCGAACAACATCGGCGTGCCGAAGATGCCCGGGGCGATGGTGCAGCAGCGGATGCCGTTGCGCGCCAGGTCGCGCGCGATGGGCAGCGTCATGCCCACCACGCCGCCCTTGCTGGCGGCGTAGGCGGCCTGGCCGATCTGGCCGTCGTAGGCCGCCACGCTGGCGGTGTTGATCAGCACGCCGCGCTCGCCGGTGGCCTCGGGTGCGTTCCTGCACATGGCCTCGGCGGCCAGGCGGATCATGTTGAAGCTGCCGATCAGGTTGATGGTGATGGTCTTGCTGAAGGTGGCCAGCGGGTGGGCGCCGTCCTTGCCCACGGTCTTGGCCGCCGGGGCGATGCCGGCGCAATTCACCAGGCCCATGAGCTTGCCCAGGCTCACCGCCTTGGCGACCACGGCCTGGCCGTCGGCCTCGCTGGTGACGTCGCAGCGCACGAAGGCACCGCCGATCTCGGCCGCGACGGCCTGGCCGCGCTCATCCTGCAGATCGGCCAGAACCACGGTGGCGCCGTGGGCGGCCAGGCGGCGCGCTGTGCCTTCGCCCAGCCCCGAGGCTGCGCCGGTGACGATGAAGACCTTGCCTGCGATGTCCATGTGTGTTCCTTGCTCGGAATGTTCGGGTGAGGGAGGAGGGCGTTGCCGCCGGCTTGATTGACGTTGACGTAAACGTCAATCATAAGACGCGAAAAAGCCGCCCGTGGGCGGCTCGACAGCTTGCGCAGATGGCATGCGCCTGCGCTGGCGGCTTCAGCCGCCCAGGGCGTCCATGGCTGCAGCGGTGATCTGGTCGACCGAGCCCAGGCCGCTGATGCGGCGATAGCGCGGTGCGGCGGTGTCGCCGGTGGCGGCCCAGCTGGAGTAGTAGTCCACCAGCGGACGGGTCTGGCTGTGATAGACCTCCAGACGGGTGCGCACGGTAGCTTCCTCGTCGTCCTTGCGCTGGATGAGGTCCTCGCCGGTCGGGTCGTCCTTGCCGGCCACCTTGGGCGGGTTGAACACCACGTGGTAGGTGCGGCCCGAGGCCACGTGCACGCGCCGGCCGCTCATGCGCTCGATGATGGCCGAGTCGGGCACGTCGATCTCGAGCACGACGTCGAGCTTCACGCCGGCGGCCTTCATGGCGTCGGCCTGGGGGATGGTGCGCGGGAAGCCGTCGAACAGGAAGCCCTTGGCGCAGTCCGGCTGGGTGATGCGTTCCTTGACCAGGCCGATGATGATGTCGTCGCTTACCAGGCCGCCGGATTCCATCACCTGCTTGGCCTTCACGCCCAGCGGCGTGCCGGCCTTGACAGCGGCGCGCAGCATGTCGCCGGTAGAGATCTGCGGAATGCCGTACTTCTGGCAGATGAAGGCGGCTTGGGTGCCTTTGCCGGCGCCGGGGGCGCCCAACAGGATCAGTCTCATGTCTCTCCTCGTGGTCTCGCTGCACCGTGCAGCGGGCGCCGACGGCGGGTTCATGGTCAGAATAGCATGCACGTCCTGTGACGAAACTGACGCTTCGCCGCCGTGTCAGGCCACGCAAACGGCTCTGAAACCCGGCTGCAACAGTGGCCGCCAGGGCGGTGACACGGCCTGTGCCGTGTCACCCTCGGGAAAGTCCCAGGCCGGCCGGTGTGGTGCCGTCCCCACCCCGGCGACGCCACGCCAGGTGCGTGCCATGCTTCAGGCAAACAGGCGGCGCACGCGCTCCAGGTCCTCGGGCGTGTCCACACCCGGCCCGGGCCGCAGCGGCGACACATGCACCGCAATGCGCTGGCCGTGCCACAGCACGCGCAACTGCTCCAGCGACTCGATGCGCTCCAGCGGGCTGACCGGCAGGCCAGGGTAGGCGCGCAGAAAGCCCACGCTGTAGCCGTAGATGCCGATGTGGCGCAGCGGTGCGGGATCCGGCAGCTGCAGCGTGCCCGCGGCATTGCCGTCGCGCCACCAGGCGATGGGCGCGCGCGAGAAGTACAGCGCCCGGCCGGCGGCGTCGCACACCACCTTCACCACATTGGGGTTGGCGTATTCGGCCAGGTCGTCGATGGCGTGGGCGGCGGTGCTCATGACGCAGTCACGCTGCTCGGTCAGCAGGCGGGCGCAGGCCTGCACCAGCGCGGTGTCGATGAGCGGCTCGTCGCCCTGCACGTTGACGACGATCTCGTCGTCGGCCAGGCCGAGCAGGTCGCAGGCCTCGGCCAGGCGGTCGCTGCCGGTCGGGTGGTCGACGCGGGTGAGCAGGGCGCGCACGCCGTGGCGGGCGCAGGCGTCGAGCGTCTCCTGGGCGTCGGCGGCCACCACCACCTGGCGTGCGCCGGCGTCGGCGCAGCGCTGCGCCACACGCACCACCATGGGCAGGCCGGCGATGTCGGCCAGCGGCTTGTTGGGCAGCCGGCTGGAGGCCAGCCGGGCCGGGATCAGCACGGTGTAGCTCATGGTGCGGCCGGCCTCAGGGTGCGGGCGCCAGCCCGGGTGCCGGCGCGGCGTCCGGGTCCAGATGCACAGCCTCGTTCTCCATCATGATGGCGATGCCGTCGCGCACCACGAAACCCAGCCGGTCGGCGTTGCAGACGAGCTGGCGGGTGGCAGCGTCGAGTTGCAGGGGGCCCTTGCAAACCGGGCAGACGAGCAGTTCCATCAATCGGGTGTCCATGCCGACATGCTAGCCGAGCGGGCGTCCCCGCCGGCTGGCATGGCGGCGACGCGCGAACGTCAGGTCAGGCGCTTTTGCGCAGGCGTTCGCGCCGGACGCTCCAGGCGCGCCAGGTGAGTCATCACCTCGTCGAGCGCGGCCTGCGGCCAGGCCAGTTCCAGCGGCACCACCCACACGCGGCTGGCCGGGCGTTCGGCCGCAACGCGCTGCGGGTCGAGCTTGACGGCATCCTTCTCAGTGACGAGCACGTCGGTGATCGCGGCGTCGACCGGCCAGGGCAGCTCGGCGTAGTCGTGGTGATCGTCCAGCGGCAGGAGGTGGGTGTGCGCCAGCCCTTGCGCCTTCAGCATGGCGGCAAAGCGCCCGGGCTGGCCGACGCCGGCGCAGATCAGCAGCTCGCGCCCGCCCAGGGCTTGCAGCGCAGCCGGGTCGGCCGGCCGGCCGGCCCACCAGTCCGCCAGGCTGACGGCACCGGCAAGCCGGCGCGTCAGCAAATGGCCGGGCTGGGCGGTGCTGGGCTGGGCGGCGTTGTAGAGCAGCACGGCCGGCGTGCTGGAGGGCTGGTCGACCGGCTCGCGCAGCGGCCCGGCCGGCAGCAGCCAGCCGTTGCCGCCGCCGCGCTCGTCGAACACGATGACCTCGATGTCGCGCGCCAGCGCCAGGTGCTGCAGGCCGTCGTCGCACACCAGCACATCGACCTCGGGGTGGGCGGCCAGCAGGGCCAGGCCGGCGCGTGCGCGCTGGCGGCCCACCCATACCGGCACACCGCCGTTGCGGCGCGCCAGCAGCAAAGGCTCGTCGCCAGCGTCCTGCGCTGCGCTCTGGGGGGTGACCTGGCGCGGTGTGTCGGCGTCATCGCTGCGCCGGCCGTGACCGCGCGACACCACGCCGGGATGGTGGCCGGCCGCCATCAGGGCCTGCAGCAGCGCCAGCGTGGTGGGGGTCTTGCCGGCGCCGCCGACGATGCGGTTGCCCACCACGATGACCGGCACCGGCAGGCGCTGTGCGGTCATCCAGCCGCGCCGGTAGAGCGCACGCCGGGCGGCGACCAGGGCGCCGAACAGATGCGCCAGCAGGCGCAGGCCCAGGGCCGGGCGATGACCGGTGGCCCAGCCGTCCTGCAGGGTCTGGGCCAGCGGGCGCCGGCTCATGTCCGCCTTGGCGCCTCAGCGGCGCACGGCATCCTGGGCGCTGCCCTGGGCGGCGAAGGTGACGCGCGTCAGGCCCACGCGGCGCGCCGCGTCAAGCACGTTGATCACGCTCTGGTGGGCCGACATGGCGTCGGCCGAGACGATGACCTGGCGGTCCTGCTGGCCCTGGCTGGCGTTCTTGAGCGCCGCCACCAGCGCCTCGACGGTGATGCCGTCGACGATCACGCGGTTGACGCTGTAGCGCCCGTCCGGCGCCACGGCGATGCGGATCTCGCGCGACTGCTCGGCCAGCCGCGGAGCAGCGTCGGCCGTGGGCAGGGTGATGTTGAGCGCGTTGTACTTGGCGTAGGTGGTCGACAGCATCAGGAAGATGAGCACCACCAGCAGCACGTCGATGAAGGGGATGAGGTTGATCTCCGGCGGCTCGCTGCGCCTGTGGCGGAAGTTCATGGCCATGGGCGGCTCCTTCGGTGCGCGCCTGGCTCAGCCGCGCAGCGTCAGGCGCATGAGCTGCGGCACCAGGCGCTCGGCCGCCTGTTCGAGCTGCAGCACGTAGGCGTCGACCTGGCCGCGGAAATAGCGGTGGAACATCAGCGACGGAATGGCGATCAGCAGGCCGAAGGCGGTGTTGTACAGCGCGGTGGAGATGCCGTGCGCCAGCTGCTCGGGGTTGTTCATGCCGGTCGGCGCCTGGGCGCCGAAGATCTCGATCATGCCGACCACGGTGCCGAACAGGCCCAGCAGCGGCGCGGCCGAGGCGATGGTGGCCAGCGCGTTGAGATATCGCTCCAGACGGTGCACAGCCACCCGGCCGGCGGATTCGAAGATGTTGCGCAGGCCAACTTCGCCCAGACGCGGGTCGACCGCCATGGCGCGCAGGCCGCTGGCCAGCAGCTCACCCATGACCGAACTGGCCGAGAGTTTGGCGATCACGTCGGCCGGCGGCACGTTGTGGCGGGTCAGTGACAGCACCTCCTCCAGCAGCTTGGGCGGAGCGATCCTGGACGGCCTGAGGCTGGCAAAACGTTCAATGACGACGGCCAGCGCCGCGACGGAACACAGCAGAAGGGGCCAGATCGGCCAGCCGGCGGCTTGTATGATCGAAAACAAGGTGGTTGTCCCCCGTAGATGGTGGCGTCGCCTGGGCAGGCGCTCGGCTCGGAGTCGAGCCGCTACAAGCGCTGGAACAGGCGGGCGCGATTATGGCCTGCGCCACATGCCGCTCCGGCATGCGCCCCGCGCGTCCAGGCGCTACGGACGCGGTTGCATTGCACGCTCAACACGGCTGCGTGGCTGGGCTGGTCGGCCCGATCTGCGTGGATATCCACAGTCTGGGATACGCACCGTTTCTGTGGATAACTTTGTGGGCAAACCTCGCATAGCGTTCGCAAATGCGCGTCAGGACTGGACTTGGGTTTCTTTGCTGCAAAACCGGGCAGGCAATTCTTCAATCAAATCAACGACTTGGACGCATGGTCAAGGCATGTGACAAAGCTGTTTCAAGGGCCGAGGCAGGTGGCGACGCTGTGGAATTCCATGCTGCACCTGCGTCGGGCCGAGGTGATTCATGCTGAATCAGCCGCCAGATGCAGGTGCGGGCCGAGCGATGTTGCGCGCTGATGACTCCGGTTCGCCAATGTCCGGCGCGCGCGTACTCGTGTGGGAGGTCGGCAACCTGCTCAAGGCCTTGTCGGACACCCTGGCCAGTCGTTACGGCGTGGTCGCCGTGCGCGGCGAACTGAGCGGCTACAGCCGAGCCGCCAGCGGCCACGCCTACTTCAACTTGCGTTCGCCGGACGGCAGTGCGGCGCTGCGCTGCGCCATGTTCCGACGTGCGGCAGGACTGCTCGACTTTGTGCCACGTGACGGCATGCAGGTCGAACTGCGCGGCCGCCTGACGCTGTATGAGCCACGCGGCGATTTGCAGATGGTGGTCGAGGCCATGAGCCTGGGCGGCGACGGCGACCTGATGGCGCGTTTCCTGCGCCTGAAGGCCAAGCTTGAGGCCGAAGGCCTGTTCGAGGTTGACCGCAAGCGCGCGATCAATGCCCATCCGCGCCGCGTCGGCATCGTCACGTCGTTGCAGGCGGCTGTGCTGCGCGACGTTGCCAGCGTACTGGCGCGCCGCGCACCCCACGTCGAACTGATCGTCTATCCTAGCCTGGTGCAGGGCAGTGAGGCGCCGGCGCAGATCGTGCGCGCACTGGCCTGGGCGACCGAGCGCGCCGAAGTCGAAACCTTGCTGATCTGCCGTGGCGGTGGGTCGCTGGAAGACCTCTGGGCCTTCAACGACGAGGCGGTGGTGCGCGCCGTGGCGGCCTCGCCCATTCCGGTCGTCAGCGGCGTGGGCCACGAGACCGACTTCACCCTCACCGACTTCGCCGCTGACCTGCGCGCGCCCACGCCCACGGCCGCCGCCGAACTCGCTGCCGCGCCGCGCAGCAGCAGCCTGGAGCAGCTCGCAGTACTGGAGCAGGCGCTGCGCCAGCGCTGCCGGGCCCGGCTCGATCGTTCGGCCCAGACCCTGGACCTGGCCGCCCTGCGCCTGGCCCGCCCGGGCGCGGCCCTGCAGCGCCGCCACGAGCAGCTCGCCCTGCTGGGCCAGCGCTGGCAGGCCGCGCTGGGCCGTCGAGTGGCCGCTGAGCCGGCGCGCCTGCAGCGCCTGCTCGAGCTGCTCGACGGCGCTGCCCGGCATGCGCTCGATGCCCGCCGCCAGCGTCTGGACCTGCTGCAGGCCCGGCTCGACGCCCTGGGCCCGCAGCAGGTGCTGGCGCGCGGCTACGCCTGGCTGGCCGATGCCCAGGGCCAGGCCATCACCCGGGCCGCCCAGCTGCGTCCCGGCCAGGCCATCCGCGCCCGCCTGGCCGACGGCGGGCTCACCGCCACGGTCGACGCGGTGGACGCACCTGCTGGCGCAGCGCCATCCACGTCTGCGCCGACCCAGAGCCGCCTGCTCTGATCCCGCCGCGTGCAACAAGCCCTGGCCTGCCAAGGCTGCACTGCCTGCCTACAATCCGCGCCTGCCTGAAATTTGATGCTGCATTGCCGCAATCCAGCGGCGATGTCGCTGACTCAGCCGACTGAACGGCCCGTCCGGGCCACAACGAGGGACACGCTCCATGGAACACCAACTGCCCGCACTGCCCTACGCCACCGATGCCCTGGCGCCCCACATGTCGAAGGAGACCTTCGAATACCACCACGCCAAGCATCACCAGGCCTACGTCACCAACCTGAACAACCTGATCAAGGGCACGGCGCACGAGTCGCAGGATCTGGAAGCCATCGTCAAGTCCGCCAGCGGCCCGGTCTACAACAACGCGGCACAGGTGTGGAATCACACCTTTTTCTGGAACTGCATGAAGCCCGCCGGTGGTGGTGAACCCACGGGCGCCCTGGCCGCCGCCATCAACGCCAAGTTCGGAAGCTATGCCGCCTTCAAGGAAGCCTTCACCAAGAGTGCCGTGGGCAACTTCGGCTCGGGCTGGACCTGGCTGGTGAAGAAGGCCGACGGCTCGGTCGACATCGTCAACACCGGCGCCGCCGGCACGCCGCTGACCACCGCCGACAAGGCGCTGCTGACCATCGACGTGTGGGAACACGCCTACTACATCGACTACCGCAACATGCGCCCCAAGTTTGTCGAGACCTTCCTGAACTCGCTGGTGAACTGGTCTTTCGCCGAGGCCAACTTCGCCTGACCGATCCTGGCCTGCACCTGCCTCGCGCTGGCAGGCCGGCGGGCAGGTCGCTGATGAAAAAGCCGACCGCGAGGTCGGCTTTTTCTTTGCTTTTTTGGCTGGGTGACGGCGAGGCGGCTGGAGGTTCGGGGCTCAGGGCTGGAGTTGTGCCGCCGCCTGCCGGCCGCTGCGCACCGCGCCCTCGAGCGTGGCAGGGTAGGGGCCGTGCACGTGGTCACCGGCGGCCAGCAGGCCGGGCGCGATGCGGCTGGTGGGGCGGCCCAGGCCAGGAACACAGCGGAAGGTTGCGCGCTTTTCAGCCACCACCCTGAGCACACGCATGGCGCCGGGCGCGAGTTCGAGCAGTGTGTGATGCGCCTGCGCCAGCACGGCACTTTCGGTGGCAGCCAGGCCTCGGGCAACCCAGGGGCTGGCACCGCTCACCACCAGGGCGAACACGCCGGCTGTGGCGCCCAGGGCGCCGTGATCGAAGGCGAACTGCGCCGGGGCGTCGGGCCCGTCGCTCAGTGCCACCATCGGCGCGGCCAGCCGAGCACCGTCGGCCTGCAAATACACGGTGATGATGGGTTCGTAGCCAAAGGCTGCGGCCTGGGTCGACCAGGCAGGCGCATGGATCAGGGTCAAGCGGGCGGCCTCGGCCGCGCTGCACGCCAGCACGACTTGGTCAAACTCCTGACCATCGACCCGCCAGCCGGTCGAGCCCCGGCGTTCCAGCCCTTGCACACGTCGGCCCAGGTGCACCGGCACGTTGCGCGTGCTCAGCCAGTGCAGGGCGGGTTCTGGCAACAGTTCGGCCAGCGGTCGGCGAGGGATGAGCAGGTCGCTTGACCCCGGCCCGGCAAAGAGCGCGTCGTGCAGCACGCGTAGAAAGACCTCGGCGCTGGCCACCTCGGCCGGTGTGTTGAGCGCGGCGACGCACAGCGGGTCGATGAACTGCTGGCGCACGCGCGCGGGCAGGTGGGCAACCAGCTTGGCCACGGTCAGATCCGGCGCGCACCTGAAGCGTTGCAGCAGCCAGCCCAGCGCCGCCTGCACGAGCGCCCCGCGCTCCCCTGGCGACCACTGTCGCATGCGCCACACGCCCAGGCTGAAGGCGAACAGCGCTGGTCCGCGCGGCAGACGCAGGCCCTGGCCCCGCGCGTCCAGCAGTTCCAGCGGGCGACGCAACAGCACTGCCTCGGGGTCGACACCAACGCGGCGCATCAGGTCCAGCGTCGCGGTGTAGGCGCCGATGAGGATGTGCTGGCCGTTGTCCAGCCGCAGGCCGGGCGCTTCGTCGAGTGCAGCCAGGCTGCGCGCGCGCCCACCCGACTGCAGGGCCATCTCGAACAGCTCGACCGCGTGGCCGGATTCGGTCGCGTGGACGGCGGCCGCCAGCCCAGCCCAGCCACCACCGACGACTGCGACACGCTGGCGTTCCGGCTTCACCGGCCGCGCCAGTTGGTCTTCATGGCGATCCACAGCTTGCGCACCGGTGTGAGCGAGATGCGCTGGTGCAGCACCTGGAAGCCACCGGCCTCGATCTCGGTCAGCAGGGTGCGGTAGATGTTGGCCATCATCAGGCCAGGCTTCTGGGCACGCCGGTCGGCCTCGGGCAGCAGCGCCAGGGCCTCGTCGTAGCAGGCCTGGGCGCGTGCGGCCTGCGCCGTCATGAGGGCGCTGAACTCGGGGCTGTAGCGCCGCGCCAGGATGTCGGCCACCTTCACGTCATGCTGCTGCAGGTCATTGATGGGCAGGTAGACGCGCCCGCGCCGGGCGTCGTCGCCCACGTCGCGGATGATGTTGGTGAGCTGCAGCGCCAGGCCGAGTTTTCTGGCGTAGTCCAGCGTGGCGTCCTCGCTGCGGCCGAAGATGCTGGCCGCCACCTCGCCCACCACGCCGGCCACGAGGTGGCAGTACTGGGCCAGGCCGGCGAAGTCGAGGTAGCGCGTCTGCGTCAGGTCCATGCGGCAGCCTTCGATGACCGCCTGCAGCTGCTCGGCGCGGATGCCGTAGGGGGCGATGTGGGGCTGCAGCGCCTGCATCACCGGGTGGCGCGGCTTGGCGCTGCCGGCGTAGGTCTCGGCCACCTCCTTGCTCCACCAGGCCAGCTTGGTCGCGGCCACACCGGGGTCGCTGACCTCGTCGACCACGTCGTCGACCTCGCGGCAGAAGGCGTAGAAGGCCGTGATCGCCGCGCGGCGCGGCGGCGGCAGGAAGAGAAAGGCGTAATAGAAGCTCGAGCCGCTGGCGGCGGCCTTGTCTTGCACGTATTGCTCGGGCGTCATCGCGCGGATCCAGGGAGGGGCGCCGATTGTGCGATATCGGGCCACCGCTGTTGCGTGGGCACGTCGGCCGCTCGCCTGGGCGGCGGGGTGGCTTGAGCGAGCGCCAACGACGAGCCGGTCAGCCCATGCGCCAGGCGCGCAGCAGCAGGGCGGGCAGATGGCGTTTGCGCAGACGCGGACGCTTCAGCACGCTGGCGTGGTCCATGGCCTCGATCTGGCGCGTGATGGCCAGACCACCTTGCACCACCAGGCGCAGTTCCCAGCCCAGCCGTCTGGCCACCTGACGCGGCAAAGTGGTGGCCAGCGGCGCGCCGCGCTGCATCAGTTCGCGCGCCCAGTGCAGTTCACGCGCGACCAGCTGGCGCACCGCCGGGCTGTCACGCCCGGCCAGCAGGTCGGCCGGATCGACGCCGGCGCCGTGGCAATCAGCGAGTGGGATGTAGAGCCGTCCGCGCGCCAGGTCGATCGACAGGTCCTGCCAGAAATTGATGAGCTGCAAGGCGGTGCAGATGGCATCCGAACGTTGCAGCGACATGGCGTCGGGCACCCGGTACAGATGCAGCAGCAGCCGCCCGACGGGGTTGGCCGAGCGGCGGCAATAGTCGAGCAAGGTGGCGCGGTCGGCGTACTGGTGCACGTCGATGTCCTGCGTGAAGGCCGACAGCAGGTCTTCAAGCAGATCGAGCGGCAGCTTGTGGCGGCGCATCACCTGGCCCAGGGGCGTGAACACACCTGCCCAGCGGGTTCCTGCGGGCTCACCGCGGGCGGCGCGATGCAGTTCGGCGCGGTAGGCGGCCAGGTCGGCGTGGCGTTCGGCGGGCGTGGCGTCGCCTTCGTCAGCCAGGTCGTCGGCAGTGCGGGCGTACCAATAGATAGCCTGCACGGCCGGGCGCAGATCGGCCGGGCACAGCCAGGAGGCGACGGGGAAGTTCTCGTAATGGTCGACAGGCATCGTGGCCGGGGTCAGATGCGGTCGAGCCGCTGGACATTTCTGCAGGAACGCGCGCCCGGGTGGCGCCGCGCCGGGGCGGATTATGGTCAGCCCGGGGTGAGGGGGCGGCTGAGGCAGCGCAGCCGGATGCTGTTTGACGTTGGCCTGAAGTCCGGTTTACATTACTGACCAGTCAGTCAGTTGCTCTGCGTCGACCCGATTTGTGGTGTGCCGGCAACATAATGATGACGGCCGGCCCCGGCTCGGCCCCTCCCAACGTCCGCCCCGCGAGACCGATCACCATGCAGCGCGCCCACCCGCCCCTTTCCGCCCCTCACCGTCGACCGGCCCTGAGGCTGGCGGCCACCGTGTCCGCGGCCGTGTTGCTGGCGGCCTGCAGCAAGCCGGCGCCCGCGCCTGAGCCGGTGCGCGCGGTGCGCACCGTGACCGTGGGCACCGAGGCCCTGACCGGCACGACCGACTACGCCGCCGAGGTGCGCGCGCGCACCGAGTCGCGGCTGGGTTTTCGCGTCGGCGGCAAGTTGGTGCGGCGCAGCGTGGAACTGGGCGACACGGTGCGTGCCGGCCAGCTGCTGGCGCAGCTCGACCCGCAGGACCTGAAGCTGGCGCAGGAGGCGGCCCAGGCCGGCCTGCTCGCCGCCCAGACCAGCCACGACCAGGCCCAGGCCGACCAGCGTCGCACCAGGGAACTGTTCGACCAGGGCTTTGTCAGCGCGGCCGAGCTGGAGCGGCGCGACAACGCCCTGAAGGCCGCCACCGCCAGCCTGAGCCAGGCACGCGCCCAGGTGACGGTGCAGGGCAACCAGACCGGCTACACCCAGCTGCTGGCCGATGTGTCCGGCGTGGTAACCGGCGTGGACGCCGAACCCGGCGCGGTGCTTGGCGCCGGCAGCCCGGTGCTGCGCATCGCGCAGGACGGCGCTCGCGACGTGGTCTTCCAGGTGCCCGAGGACCGCGTGAAGGCGCTGCGCGCCCTGCTGGGTCAGAAAAATGCGCTGGCGGTGACGATCTGGGGCGCCGACGAAGGCCTGCCGGCGACGCTGCGCGAACTCGCCGCGGCGGCCGACCCGGCCACGCGAACCTTTCTGGCCAAGGCCGACGTCGGCCGCGCCGATGTACGCCTGGGCCAGACCGCCACGGTGCGGGTGGGCGCGGCCGCACCGGCTGGCGCCGCGGCGCCGGCCATCAAGCTGCCGCTGGAGGCGGTGGCCGAGCAGGGCGGCAAGTCGGTGGTCTGGCTGCTGGACAGCGCCAGCCTCACGGTCAAGCCCCAGGTGGTGAGCCTGGCGGCGCACGAAGGCCGACGCGCCGTGGTGGCTGCCGGCCTGCAGCCGGGCCAGGAGGTGGTGGTGGCGGGTGTGCACGCGCTCACGCCGGGTCAGAAGGTGAAGCGCTACGTCGAGGCCTCGGTCACCGGCGCGGTGCTGGGCTCGATGGACACGCCGCTCGCCCTGGGCGCAGGTCCGGTCCGCACAACACCTGCGGCTGCGGCTGAGCGTGCGGCGCCGGGCGGCGCCCGAACGGCGGCCACGTCCCGGCCGGCCGCTGCCGCCGCCGTGCTGGCCGCTGCCTCACGCTGAGCCCGGAGACGCGATCACCATGGCCAGTTTCGGATCCGGCGTGAGCTCGGCGTCGAGCTTCAATATCTCCCGCTGGGCGCTCGAGCACCCGGCGCTCACCCGCTACCTGCTCATCGTGCTGATGGCGCTGGGCGCGGTGGCCTATTTCCAGCTCGGGCAGGACGAGGACCCGCCATTCACCTTCCGCGCCATGGTGGTGCAGGCGGTGTGGCCGGGTGCCACGGCGCAGCAGATGGCCGAACAGGTGACCGACAAGATCGAGCGCAGCCTGCAGGAGGCGCCTTATGCCGACATCATCCGCAGCTACACCAAGCCGGGTGAATCGGTGACCATCTTCCAGATCAAGGACAGCTCGCCGCCCAAGGAGGTGCCGCAGGTCTGGTACCAGGTGAGAAAACGCATCGGCGACATGCGCGCCACCCTGCCCCAGGGCGTGATCGGGCCCTTCTTCAACGACGACTTCGGCGACGTCTACGGCTCCATTTTCGCCCTCTCGGCCGACGGCTTCTCGCCCGAGGAACTGCGCGTATTCGCCGAAGCCACTCGTTCGCGCCTGCTCAAGGTGCCGGACGTGGCCAAGGTCGAGCTGTTCGGCGCCCAGGCCGAGAAACTCTTCATCGAGCTGTCGGCCAAGCGCCTGGCCCAGCTGGGCATCGACCTGAATACGGTGCTGGCTCAGATCGGCTCGCAGAACGCGGTCGAGTCGGCCGGTGTGTTCGACGCCGGCAGCCAGAACCTGCAGGTGCGCGTGGGCGGGCAGTTCAGCTCGGTGCAGGAGCTGGTGCGCCTGCCCATCCGCGCGGTGAACGCCGCCACCGGCGTGGCCAGCCAGATCAAGCTGGGCGACATCGCAAAGGTGCGCCGCGGCTATGCCGATCCGCCGGGCGTGAGCGTGCACCACCAGGGCAAGACCGTCATCGCCCTGGGTGTGGCCATGGCCAAGGGCGGCGACATCATCGCCCTGGGTGAGAAGCTGGCCGCCGAGGCCGCCGCCATCCAGGCCGAGCTGCCGCTGGGCATCAGCATGGAGCGGGTGCAGGACCAGCCGCAGGCGGTGAGCCGCTCGGTGGGTGAATTTGTCCGGGTGCTGGTCGAGGCGGTGGTCATCGTGCTGGCGGTGAGCTTCGTCGCCCTGGGCCTGCACTTCAAGCCCGGCAGCTGGATGCCGACGCTGGATGTGCGCCCTGGCCTGGTGGTGGGCATCACCATTCCGCTGGTGCTGGCCATCACCTTCGTGGTGATGTATTACTGGGGCGTGGGCCTGCACAAGATCTCGCTGGGCTCGCTCATCATCGCCCTGGGCCTGCTGGTGGACGACGCCATCATTGCGGTCGAGATGATGGTGCGCAAGCTGGAAGAGGGCTACGACAAGATGCGCGCCGCCACCTACGCCTACGAGGTGACGGCCATGCCCATGCTGACCGGCACGCTGATCACCGCCGCGGGCTTTTTGCCCATCGGCATGGCCAAGTCGGTGACGGGTGAATACACCTTCGCCATCTTCGCGGTCACCGCTGCGGCGCTCATCATCTCGTGGCTGGTGTCGGTGTATTTCGTGCCGGCGCTCGGCGCGAAGCTGCTCAGGAGCCACCGCCCGGCCGCCGACCCGCAGGAGCCGCACGAGGTGCACGAGCTGTTCGACACGCCCTTTTACACGCGCTTTCGCGCCCTGGTGAACTGGTGCGTGCAGTACCGCTGGATCACCATCGGCGTGACCGTCGGCGTGTTCGTGCTCGGCATCGTCGGCATGGGCAAGGTGCAGCAGCAGTTCTTCCCGGATTCGAGCCGGCCCGAGATCCTGGTCGACCTGTGGCTGCCCGAGGGCGCCACCATCCAGCGCAGCGACGAACTGGCCCGGCGCTTCGAGCAACGCGTGGCGAAGGAAGATGGCGTGGCCAGCGTCACCACCTGGGTGGGCAGCGGCGTGCCGCGCTTCTATCTGCCGCTGGACCAGATCTTCCCGCAGACCAACGTCAGCCAGACCATCGTGCTGACCAGGGACCTGGCGGCGCGCGAGCGCCTGCGCAAGGCCCTGCCCGAGCTGCTGGCGGCCGAGTTCCCCGAGGTGCGCACACGCGTGAAGCTGTTGCCCAACGGGCCGCCGGTGCCGTATCCGGTGCAGTTCCGCGTCGTCGGGGCCGACGCTGCCCAGGTGCGTGTCTGGGCCGACCAGGCCAAGGAGGTGCTGCGCGGCAGCGCCAACATGCGCGGCGTGAACGACAACTGGAACGAGTCGGTCAAGAGCCTGGCGCTGGAGATCGACCAGGACAAGGCGCGCGCCCTGGGCGTGACCAGCCAGTCCATCGCCCAAGCCACCCGGCTGCTGCTGACCGGCACCACGGTGGGCCAGTACCGCGAGGGTGACAAGCTGGTCGACATCGTGCTGCGCCAGCCGGCGGGCGAGCGCGGCGCCATCGAGCAGCTGGGCTCGACCTATGTGGCCACCAGCACCGGCCGCGCCGTGCCGCTGAGCCAGGTCGCGAAGATCCGCCAGGGCTGGGAGCCCGGCGTGCTGTGGCGCGAGGGCCGCAACTACGCCGTCACGGTGCAGGGCGACGTGGTCGAAGGCCTGCAGGGTGCCACCGTGACAGCCGAGCTGTGGCCGCAGATGCAGGCGCTACAGGCCAAGATGCCCGCCGGCTACAAGATCCAGATCGCCGGTGCGGTGGAGGAAAGCTCCAAGGGCCAGGGTTCGATCGCCGCCGGTGTGCCAGTGATGCTGTTCATCATCTTCACCTTGTTGATGCTGCAGCTGCAGAGCTTTTCGCGCGCCATGCTGGTGTTCCTGACTGGTCCGCTGGGCATCGCCGGCGTGGCCGGCGCGCTGCTGCTGCTCAATCGGCCCTTCGGCTTCGTGGCGCTGCTGGGTTTCATCGCCCTCTTGGGCATGATCATGCGCAACTCGGTCATCCTGATCGACCAGATCGAGCAGGACCGCGCCCGCGGCGTGCCGACCTGGGACGCAGTGGTGGAATCGGCCGTGCGGCGCCTGCGTCCCATCGTGCTGACGGCCGCCGCGGCGGTGCTGGCCATGATCCCGCTCTCGCGCAGCGTGTTCTGGGGGCCAATGGCCGTGGCCATCATGGGCGGGCTGATCGTGGCCACCGCACTCACGCTGCTGGCGCTGCCGGCGATGTACGCCGCCTGGTTCAGGGTAAAACGCGACGAATTCTCCCTTCAGGCCGCCTGACAGACACGGGTAGAATCGCGGCCCCAAGGATCGCCCGAGGGGAGTCTGCGCGACTCCCCTTGTCTTTTTCTGCGGCGGGCAAGTCCCGCCACACCGAATGCCGCGCGGGTGGCGAAATTGGTAGACGCACCAGGTTTAGGTCCTGACGCCTTCACGGGCGTGCCGGTTCGAGTCCGGCCCCGCGCACCAGTGGCATTGCTCTCACATTTCTCGAAAGAACCATCATGTCTGTAACTGTGGAGACCCTCGACAAGCTCGAGCGACGCATCACCCTGACCCTGTCGGCCGACGTGATCAACAAGGAAGTCGAAACCCGCCTGAAGAAGCTGGCGCGCACGGTCAAGGCCGACGGTTTCCGTCCCGGCAAGGTGCCCATGGGCGTGGTCGCGCAGCGCTACGGCTACTCGGTGCAATACGAAGTGATGAATGACAAGGTGGGCGAGGCCTTCGCCAGCGCCGCCAACGAGGCCCAACTGCGCGTGGCCGGCACGCCGCGCATCAGCGAGAAGACCGGCGCCGGTGACGGCGAAATGGCCTTCGACGCCACCTTCGAGGTCTATCCCGAGGTGCAGGTGGCCGACCTGTCGACCTTCGAGATCGAGCGCGTCTCGACCGAGGTGACCGATGTCGCTATCGACCGCACCCTGGACATCCTGCGCAAGCAGCGCCGCAGTTTCGACGTGCGTGCCGCCGGTGAGGCGGCCGTCACTGACGACCGAGTGACCATCGACTTCGAAGGCAAGATCGACGGCGAGCCCTTCGACGGCGGTAAGGCGGTGGGCTTCCAGTTCATCCTGGGCGAAGGCCGCATGCTGGCCGAGTTCGAGAATGCCGTGATGGGCATGAAGACCGGCGAGTCCAAGACCTTCCCGCTCAAGTTCCCGGACGACTATGCCGGCAAGGACGTGGCGGGCAAGGAAGCCGACTTCCTGGTCACCCTGACCAAGCTCGAGGCTCAGAACCTTCCCGAGGTGGATGCCAGCTTCGCCCAGGCTCTGGGCATCGCCGACCCGACCGTGGACGGCCTGCGCGCCGACATCAAGAAGAACCTCGAGCGCGAGGTCAAGTTCCGTGTTGCAGCGCGCAACAAGAACGCGGTGATGGCCGCGGTCGAGAAGGCAGCCGCCTTTGACGTGCCCAAGGCCCTGGTGGACACCGAGGTGCAGCGCCTCGTCGCCGGTGCCCGCGAGGACCTGAAGCAACGCGGCGTCAAGGATGCCGACAAGGCGCCGATCCCCGCCGAGATGTTCACCCAGCAGGCCGAGAAGCGCGTGCGCATCGGCCTGGTGCTGGCCGAACTGGTGCGCCAGAACAACCTGTCGGCCACGCCCGATCAGGTGCGCGCCCACATCGAGGACATGGCCCAGAGCTACGAGAAGCCCGCCGAGGTGGTGCGCTGGTACCTGAGCGACCGTCAGCGCCTGGCCGAGGTCGAGGCCGTGGTCATCGAGGCCAACGTGACCGACTTCGTGCTCGGCCGTGCCCAGGTGGTCGACAAGCAGTTGCCTTTCGACGAACTGATGGGCGCCGCGGGCTGAGCGCGGTCGCTGTCCGGCGTCGCCGGCCCGGCAAGGGCGGCGGCGCGGACCGGCACAAGGCAGGGCAAGGGGCGCATCCGGCGCCCCTTGTCACGTCTGCGCATGACGCAGCACGCCACCGGTGCATGCGCCAGCCCCCATAATCAGCGTCCCGAAGATGTCATGGCCCTTTCACACGGCCTTGAGGCAAGAACAGATGAGCGCTATCGAAACGCAGAACCTGGGCATGGTGCCCATCGTGATCGAACAGTCGGGCCGCGGCGAACGCGCCTACGACATCTACAGCCGGCTGCTGCGCGAGCGGGTGATCTTCCTGGTCGGTCCGGTGAACGACCAGAGCGCCAATCTGGTCGTGGCGCAGCTGCTGTTTCTTGAAAGCGAGAATCCCGACAAGGACATCTCGCTGTACATCAATTCACCCGGTGGCAGTGTGAGCGCCGGCCTTTCGATCTTCGACACGATGCAGTTCATCAAGCCCGACGTGTCGACGCTGTGCATGGGCATGGCGGCCAGCATGGGCGCCTTCCTGCTGGCGGCGGGCGCCAAGGGCAAGCGGTTCGCGCTGCCCAACTCGAAGATCATGATCCACCAGCCGCTCGGCGGCGCCCAGGGCCAGGCCACCGACATCGAGATCCACGCCCGCGAGATCCTCAAGACGCGCGAGCAGCTCAACAACATCCTGGCCGAGCGCACCGGCCAGCCGCTGACCAAGATCCAGGCCGACACCGAGCGAGACTATTTCATGTCGGCCGACGAAGCCGCGGGATATGGCCTGATCGACAAGGTCATCGCCCAGCGCGGTTGAGTCGTCACTTCATCGTTTCCGGTCACCACAAGGTCGCCCCATGCCCGAGAAAAAAGGCTCCACCGGCGAGAAGACGCTGTACTGTTCCTTCTGCGGCAAGAGCCAGCACGAGGTGAAGAAGCTCATCGCCGGCCCGTCGGTCTTCATCTGCGATGAATGCATCGAGCTGTGCAACGACATCATCCGCGACGAGGTGCCTGCCGTCGAAGCGCAGGGCAAGGCCGCGCGCAGCGACCTGCCCGTGCCGGCCGAGATCAAGGCCACGCTGGATCAATACGTCATCGGTCAGGACGCCGCCAAGCGCACCCTGGCGGTGGCGGTCTACAACCACTACAAGCGCCTGCGCCACATCACCGACCACAAGGGCAAGAGCGACGAGGTCGAACTGGCCAAGAGCAACATTCTGCTCATCGGGCCGACCGGCTCGGGCAAGACGCTGCTGGCCCAGACCCTGGCGCGTGTGCTCAACGTGCCCTTCGTGATCGCCGACGCCACCACGCTGACCGAGGCCGGCTATGTGGGCGAGGACGTCGAGAACATCATCCAGAAGCTGCTGCAGAACTGCAACTACGAGGTCGAGCGCGCCCAGCGCGGCATCGTCTACATCGACGAGATCGACAAGATCAGCCGCAAGGCCGACAACCCCAGCATCACGCGCGACGTGTCGGGCGAAGGTGTGCAGCAGGCCCTGCTCAAGCTGGTGGAGGGCACCATGGCCAGCGTGCCGCCGCAGGGCGGACGCAAGCACCCGAACCAGGACTTCCTGCAGATCGACACGACCAACATCCTGTTCATCTGCGGCGGCGCCTTCGACGGCCTGGACAAGGTGATCCAGAACCGCTCCGAGAAATCGGGCATCGGCTTTGGCGCCACGGTCAAGACCAAGTCCGAGCGCACGGTGAGCGAACTGTTCAAGGACGTGGAGCCCGAGGACCTCATCAAGTTCGGCCTGATCCCCGAACTGGTCGGCCGCCTGCCGGTGCATGCCACCTTGGGTGAGCTGACCGAGGAGGCCCTGGTGCAGATCCTCACCGAGCCCAAGAACGCCCTGGTCAAGCAGTACCAGAAGCTGTTCGCCATGGACGGTGTCGATCTCGAGATCCGCAACTCGGCGCTGCTGGCCATCTCGCGCAAGGCCCTGAAGCGCAAGACCGGCGCGCGCGGCCTGCGCTCCATCGTCGAGCAGGTGCTGATGGACACCATGTTCGAACTGCCCACCATGTCCGGCGTGGCCAAGGTGGTGGTCGATGAACACACGATCGAAGAGAACGCCACGCCGCTGAGGGTGTACCGAGAGCAGGCCAAGGCCAGCGCCTGATCGGACATTCGGCGCCCACCGGCGCCGCCTGTTCGACCTGCTGGCCCGGCCTGCGTGCCGGGCCTTTGCTTTGGACTATTGCATTCACCACCTGCGCACCCATGTGCAGGTGCAGAAAGAGAGGTTCCCCCATGTCCGGTCATCCCGTACTGCCCCCCACGCCCATCACGCTGCCTCTGTTGCCCCTGCGTGACGTGGTGGTCTTCCCCCACATGGTGATCCCGCTGTTCGTGGGTC
The DNA here is from genome assembly GCA_041169165.1 of Pseudomonadota bacterium. Lineage (GTDB taxonomy): Bacteria > Pseudomonadota > Gammaproteobacteria > Burkholderiales > Burkholderiaceae_C > Sphaerotilus. The sequence continues at coordinate 100,457 of JBEEJN010000007.1, read as the reverse complement.
GCCCCAAGTCCATCAAGGCACTTGAAGCCGCGATGGAAGCCGGTCGGCAGATCATGCTGGTGGCCCAGAAGGCTGCTGGCAAGGACGAGCCCAAGCCCGAGGACATGTTCGAGATCGGCTGCGTGTCCAGCATCCTTCAGATGCTCAAGCTGCCCGACGGCACGGTGAAGGTGCTAGTCGAGGGCCTGCAGCGCGCCACCACCAAGAGCATCGACGACAGCGGCGAGTACTTCACCGCCAGCGTCACGCCGATGACGCCGCCTGAGCAGGGTTCGTCCGAGGTCGAGGCCCTGCGCCGCGCGGTGACGCAGCAGTTCGACCAGTACGTCAAGCTCAACAAGAAGATCCCGCCCGAGATCCTCACCTCGATCGCCGGCATCGACGACGCCGGCCGACTGGCCGACACCATCGCCGCGCACCTGCCGCTCAAGCTCGAGAACAAGCAGGCCATCCTCGACCTTCAGGCGGTAAGCCAGCGGCTGGAAAAGCTGCTGGAGCTGCTGGAGCACGAGGTCGACATCCTGCAGGTGGAAAAGCGCATCCGTGGCCGCGTCAAGCGCCAGATGGAAAAGAGCCAACGCGAGTACTACCTCAACGAGCAGGTCAAGGCCATCCAGAAGGAGCTCGGCGAGGGCGAGGAGGGCGCCGACCTCGAGGAACTGGAAAAGAAGATCATCGGCGCGCGCATGTCCAAGGAAGCGCGCAAGAAGGCCGACAACGAGCTGAAGAAGTTGAAGCTCATGTCGCCCATGTCGGCCGAAGCCACGGTGGTGCGCAACTACATCGACACCCTGGTCAACCTGCCCTGGGCCAAGAAGAGCAAGGTCAAGCACGACCTGCCCAATGCCGAGGAGGTGCTCAATGAGGATCACTACGGCCTGGACAAGGTGAAGGAACGCATCCTCGAATACCTCGCGGTGCAGCAGCGGGTCGAGAAGGTGAAGGCGCCCATCCTGTGCCTGGTCGGCCCTCCGGGCGTGGGCAAGACCTCGCTGGGCCAGTCCGTTGCTCGTGCGACGGGGCGCAAGTTCGTGCGCATGGCCCTGGGCGGTGTGCGTGACGAGGCCGAGATCCGTGGACATCGCCGCACCTACATCGGCTCCATGCCGGGCAAGGTGCTGCAAAGCCTGTCCAAGGTGGGCGTGCGCAATCCGCTCTTCCTGCTCGACGAGATCGACAAGCTGGGCATGGATTTCCGCGGCGACCCGTCGTCGGCGCTGCTGGAAGTGCTCGACCCCGAGCAGAACCACACCTTCGCCGACCACTACGTCGAGGTCGACTTCGACCTGTCGGACGTGATGTTTGTCGCCACCTCGAACTCGCTCAACATTCCGCCGGCCCTGCTGGACCGCATGGAAGTGATCCGCCTGTCGGGTTACACCGAGGACGAGAAGGTCTCGATCGCCCAGCGCTACTTGCTGCCCAAGCAACGCAAGAACAATGGCGTGGCCGACGAGGAGATGGAGGTGGCCGAGGATGCGGTGCGCTCCATCATCCGCTACTACACGCGTGAAGCCGGTGTCCGGTCACTCGAGCGCGAGATCTCCAAGATCTGCCGCAAGGTGGTCAAGGGCCTGTCGCTCAAGAAGTACGAGGGCAAGGTGTTGGTGAATGCCGAGAACCTCGCCGACTTCCTGGGCGTGCGCAAGTACAACTTCGGTCAGGCCGAGCAGCAGAACCAGGTCGGTCAGGTCAACGGCCTGGCCTGGACCGAGGTGGGCGGCGACCTGCTCACCATCGAGTCGGCCATCATGCCGGGCAAGGGCAACATCATCCGCACCGGCTCGCTGGGTGACGTGATGAAGGAGTCGGTCGAGGCTGCACGTTCGGTGGTGCGCAGCCGCGCGGCGCGCCTGGGCATCAAGGACGAGCTGTTCGAGAAGCGCGACATCCACATCCACGTGCCCGACGGCGCCACGCCCAAGGACGGCCCGAGTGCTGGCGCGGCGATGACCACGGCCTTTGTTTCCGCGCTCACCGGCATACCGGTGCGGGCCGATGTCGCCATGACCGGCGAGATCACCCTGCGTGGTGAAGTCACCGAGATCGGCGGCCTGAAGGAAAAGCTGCTGGCCGCGCACCGCGGTGGCATCAAGACCGTCATCATTCCCGAGGAGAACGCCAAGGACCTGGCCGACATCCCCGAGAACGTGAAGAGCCAGCTGGAGATCCTGCCCCTGCGCTGGATCGACAAGGTGCTGGAAGTGGCCCTGGTCTCGGCACCACAAGCCCTGCCTGAGGATGAGACCAAGCCCGAAGTCCCCAAGGCTGAGGTCACAGGTGATCAAGGGGTCGATGCCATCAAGCATTGATTGCGGTGTTTGCGCGGTGGCTGAAACATCAAAAGTGCACTGAAGGCCTTGCAAACCGCAGCTAAGATCGGCTATACTTTCAGTCTCGCAAGACGGCAGAAATGTTGTTTTGCAAGGCTCCTAAGCGGGAGTAGCTCAGTTGGTAGAGCGCAACCTTGCCAAGGTTGAGGTCGCGAGTTCGAGACTCGTCTCCCGCTCCAAGTGCGTATCGGGAAGCCATTGTGTGGATGTCCATGCAATGCACGCTTCCCGTTTTTGTCAGGGTTGGGGCGATGTGATCTGCGGCGCGGTAGCAAAGCGGTTATGCAGCGGATTGCAAATCCGTCCAGGGCGGTTCGACTCCGCCCCGCGCCTCCAGCATCGATGAAATATCGCAGGCAGTACTGATGTTTGTGATGCAGGCGTTGTGAATCGACACCCGGCCCGGGTGGCGAAACAGGTAGACGCAGCGGACTTAAAATCCGCGGCCCTTAACAGGGCGTACCGGTTCGAAACCGGTCCTGGGCACCAGCCCACTTGCGCGTATGCAGGTTGGTTGGGTGGCACGGCACAATGCCGAGCCAGTTGAACATACGCGGGAGTAGCTCAGTTGGTAGAGCGCAACCTTGCCAAGGTTGAGGTCGCGAGTTCGAGACTCGTCTCCCGCTCCATTCCTGTTCACGGAGTGGATTTCCAAATACTAAAGTGCGTTTTGAGAGCTCGTTCGACTCTCAAGTGCAAGGCGTTGTTATGCTGGTCGTGTGTGAGCATGTCGACGAGATAGCGGCAACGGCAATTGAATACGTGCGTCCAGCGTGGCCAACCTGAACGGCACCGTCACGGCGGCGACGCTTTAGTCCGCAGCGCAGGCGCAACAATCCATTGAGAACAGTCGTTGGCCGGCGCCATGAAAGCAGCCGCCAAAACGGCTGCTTGTCATGCCTCAGAACGAGTTGGACATGATTTACGCCCGCGTCAGCACGTCTTCGACACTTGGTGTGTGAGCTTCGACGCTGTCGTGTTCCGGCAGCTTGTCAGTGATCGGCCCGGTGCCGCTCCAACGGTCAAGCGCCAGGTAGATCACCGGCGTGATGTATAGCGTCACGGCTTGCGACACCAGCAAACCGCCCACAACAGCCAAACCGAGTGGCTGACGCAGTTCTGCACCTGCGCCAAGGCCAAGTGCAATCGGCAATGCGCCCATCAGTGCTGCCAGCGTTGTCATCATGATGGGCCGCAGTCGCAACAGGCAGGCTTGTCTGATAGCCATGTCGGGCGTCATGCCCTGATGACGCTGTGCGTCCAACGCAAAATCAATCATCATGATGGCGTTCTTCTTGACGATGCCGATCAGCATGAGGATGCCGATGGTTGCAATCAAGGTCAGGTCCATGCCGAAGAGGTACAAGGTGCCCAGCGCACCGACCGCGGCTGAGGGCAGCCCGGCCAGAATGGTGATGGGATGGATGTAGCTCTCATACAGCACCCCCAGCAAAAGATAGATCACCAACACGGCGATGCCCAGCAGGATGAGTTGGCCTGACTGCGAGTCCTGGAATACTGCTGCGTCGCCCCCGTAAGTGCCGATGATGGTGAGCGGCATCTTGATCTCCTGCACATAACCTTCCAGACGAGCGGTGGCCGTGCCGAGTGAAACGTCGGGCGCAAGATTGAACGACAGGGTGATGGCCTGCAACTGGCCCTGGTGGTTGACCGACGTTGGCCCAACAGTACGCTGTACCGTCGAGAAGGAGCTCAGCGGAACCAAGGCACCCCCCTTGCCGCGCACGTAGATCTTGCCGAAGGCATCCTCGAACTGTCGGTCCGATTCGCTGGCCTCCATGATGACCTGATAGCTGTTGCTCGGTCCGTAGATGGTCGACACCTGACGCTCTCCGAAAGCGCTGTACAACGCGCTGCGCAGGTCAGCCATGGGCACACCGAGCAGCCCGGCCTTGTCGCGGTCGATCACCAATGTGGCCTGCAGGCCGCGAAGTTGCGAGTCGCTCGTGACATCGCGAAACAGCGGATCCTCGCGCAACTTGGACTGCAGTTTCACGGCCCACTCGTTGAGTGCATCGGCACTCACGCTTTGCAGGATGTATTGGTAGCGGCTCTTGCTTTGACGTCCGCCGAGTTGCAGGTTCTGCACGGGCCGCATGTACACCGCAATGCCCGCAATGCCGCGCAGCTTCTTGCGCAGGTCCTCCAGTACCTGAGGCATCGCGTCGCGTTCGACGCGAGGCTTGAGCGTGACGAACAGTCGTCCGGTGTTCTGAGTTGCGGCATTGAAGCCGCCCGAACCGGTAAACGAGCCAACCGCCAGCACGGCCGGATGCTTCTCGAACACACCGGCCACTCGCGCCTGCAGAGTGGACATGGCGGTATAGGAAATGTCCTCCGATGCTTCGGTGGTGACCTGGATCTGCCCGATGTCTTCTTCCGGGAAAAAGCCCTTCGGCATGATGATGAACAGCCACGCCGTGAGTGCAAAGCTGCCTAACGCGAGTGCCATCACCCAATGGCGATGCCGCAGCGCAAGATCCAGCGTCTTTGCATAGGTGTTTTGCAGGGCGGTGAATCCGCGCTCGAAGACGCGCCCGAGCATGGTCTCTTCTTCGGGGTCATGGTGGCGCAGAAATCGGCTGGACAACATCGGCACCAGCGTGAGCGACACCATGGCGGATACCAGGATGGACAAACCCACCACCACCGCAAACTCGTGGAACAGCAGGCCGATCACGCCTGGCATGAAGAAAATGGGGATGAGCACCGCCACCAGCGAAATCGAGATCGAGACGATGGTGAAGGCCATCTCGCGCGCGCCGCGGATTGCGGCTTCGAACGGCGGCATGCCGTCCTCGACGTGGCGCACGATGTTTTCCAGCATCACGATGGCGTCATCCACCACCAGCCCGACGGCTAACGTGATACCTAGTAGCGAGACGTTGTCCAGGCTGTAGCCGCCGGCGTACAGCAGCGACAAGGCGCCAACGAGTGACACCGGCAGCGACAGCGCCGGTATGACCGTCGCGGCCAGTCGGCGCAGGAAGAGAAAGATCACCAACACGACCAAGGCCACGGTGAGCGCCAAGGTGAGATTGACGTCATGCAGCGCCGCACGGATCGAAACCGATCGATCATTGAACGGCACGATGTTGATCGACGCCGGCAACTGGGCCTGGAATCGGGGCAACAGCGCATTGACACGATCCACCACCTGCACCGTGTTGGCATTGGGTTGACGCTGCACCGCCAGGTTGATCGACGTCTCGCCATTGAAGGTGGAACTGGACTTGATCGTCTCGACGCTGTCCTGTACGTCGGCGACGTCTCGCAGGCGCACCATTGCACCGTTGCGGCTGGCCACGACGAGATTGCCGAATTCCCGCGCCGTCATGAGTTGGCGGTTGGCCTGCACCGTGAGTGTCTGGCGCGGCCCCTCGAGAACACCGACGGGCGTGTTGGCGTTGGCCTGGCTGATCGTGGCGCGCAACTCGTCCAGTGTCAGATTGCGCTGCGCCAATGCTTCGGGGCGCACTCGCACGCGCACTGCGTAGCGCTTCTGGCCAAAGATGGACACCTGAGCGACGCCGTTGATGGTCGACAAGCTGGGCGCGATGAGGTTTTCGGCGAACTCGTTGAGCTCCGACCGGTCCATCGACGGTGAGGTCATGGCCAGGATGAGTACCGGCGCGTCGGCTGGGTTGACCTTGCGATACGACGGCGGCGTCGTCATCTCTGCGGGCAGTTGACGTTGGGCGCGAAAGAGCGCCGCTTGCACGTCAACCGCCGCGGCATCGATGTCGCGCGAAGTCTCGAACTCCAGCACCAGGCTGCTCTGCCCGAGGTTGTTGGTCGAACTGATGGTCGCCAGGCCGGCGATGGTGGAGAACTGCTTTTCCAGCGGCAGTGCGACCGAACTGGCCATGGTCTCGGGGCTGGCACCGGGCAACACGGCAGTGACCTGGATCACCGGCGTGTTGTAGCTGGGCAGCGCGGCGATCGGGATCTTGCCCAACGCCACCACGCCGCCCATCACGATGGCAATATTGAGCAGCACCGTCATCACCGGACGACGGATGAAGGCCTCGGTGAAGTTCATGGGCGGGCTCCGCTCGATGCGGCTGTCGCAGCGGCATCGCCGCGCGACGCGGCATTCGCACCTGCCGCGCCGGTGCCACTCGCCGCGCCTGCAGCGCTGGCCGCCGCCCGACCACCTACGCCGCTGCCGGCACGTGCGCCGTCCGGCGCAGCCTCGCGTACCGGGCTGCCGGTGCGCAGGTTCTGTTTGCCTTCAACCACGACCCGGTCACCCAGGGCCAGGCCCTCCACCACCACACTGTCGCCAAAAACGTAGCGCTGCTGCACCACCTTCTGCTCGGCCTTGCCGTCGCTGGTCACGAGGTAGACCGAGCGCTCGTTGCCACGCTGGATGAGGGCAGCCACCGGCACCACCAGTGCATCCTTGATGGTGCGCAGCGTCATGCGCACCGTCACGAATTGGCCGGGCCAGAGTTGCTGCTGCCGGTTGGCCAGTGTGCCCTTGACGCGGATGGTGCCGGTCGAGGTGTCCACCGCGTTGTCGATGAAGCTGATGCGGCCCGGCCAGGCCTCGGCAGGCGGGGCGTTGCGTCCCCGCTCGGGGGCAGGCAGGCTGACTGCGATGGCGCCGGCGGCCAACGCAGCAGGGCCCGGCTTGGCGGCGGTGCTGCCTGCTGCATTGCCGCTGGCGCTCGCCGCCTTGCTGGCAGCGCTGGCGCTGCTGCCTGGCTTGTTGCCATCGCTCTTGGCGCCTGGCTTGCCACCACCTGCTGCCCCCTTGCCGCCAGCGGCTGACTGCTGGCTGCGCAGCAGATTGGCCAGTTGCGCCTCAGGCACGTTGAAGCTCACGCCGATCGGATCGATCTGGCTGATCGTCACCAGGGCTGAGCCGCCCGGCGTGACCAGGGAGCCCGGCGTCACATTGATCACGCCGGCGCGACCGGACAGGGGCGCGGCAATGCTGGCGTAGCTCAGCGTCACCTCACTGGCTTGCACCGTCGCCTCGTCGGCGCGGATGGCGGCCGTTTGTGCGTCGACCTGCGCCTGCACCGAATCAACGTTGCTTTGCGACACGAAGCCCTGCCCCCGCAGATCTTTCGCCCGTTCGAGCTGGCGCTGCAGGTCGGTGAGCAGGGCGCGGTCGCGTAGCAGCTGGGCGCGGCTGCGTTCCGCCACCGCACGGTCGCCGCGGTCGTCGAAGTGGAACAAGGGTTCGCCGCGCCGCACGAATTGCCCTTCCTGGAAGGCGACGCTGCGCACCGTGGCAGAGACCTGTGCGCGTACGTCAACGCTTTCAAGCGCCACCACGGTGCCCGCAGCTTCCAGGGTGACTGGCACGTCGCGCTGCTGCACGCTCGCCACGGTCACGGTCTGAGGCGCGCCGCTGCGATTGGCTGCATTGGCCCCGGCCGCAGGCGATGCGGCGGGCTGGGCGCTACGCTGGGTCCACCACCAGCCGGCGCCAGCGGCACCGAGAACGAGGACGATAACAAAGGGGACAGAACGCTTCATGGCAGCGGATGCTTCAGACGTGGGTATCGTTCACCGAGGCGGCGGGTGCAGCCTCGGTGAGTGACGGGGATTGGGACGAAAGGGACGCAGCCTGCTGGCTCCCGGCTGATACCGGTGGTGCGGCTGTCGTGGTCGGCGAAGGATCGGCACTCGTGTGCATGCTGCCCGTCGCCGGTGGCGCGTGGGCCGCAATGGCATTGCCGGTCGCCAGGCGAGCGGCGCGTGTTGAGCCGCCCAATGCCGACTCAAGCAAGGCCAGCGCCTGTTCAATCTGCTGCAGGTCTGGGGCCTCCAGGCCGGTGAGCCGTTGTGCAAAGGCGTGGGTGGTCGTGGCGCGTGCCTGCTCCACCAGCACGGCACCTTCTTGGGTGAGATGAAGGGCCCGGCGCTGGCCAGCCGCGCTGGGCTGCAGCAACTGGCGTGCTGTGAGCTTGCTCACCGCGACCGACGCGGTTGGCAGCGTCACGCCCAGGTGGTTGGCGACATCGCTGACCGACGCACCGGGCTGCCGTGCCGCCAGCAAGAGGGCACGAAACAGCGGCACCGACAGGTCGGCCGGCGCAGCCCGGCGCATTTCCGCGCGGAACTCGCGCATCAGCAGCGGCACCACGGCAATCAGCCGTTGGGCGCACGCCTGCGCCGCCGACCCGTCGCCGGGCGACGACGCAGGCCGCGCAGGCAAAACATGCGCATTGCGACTGGCTGCGGTGCGGGATGTCGGGCGGGGATTCACTTAGACAATCTAACAGGCTGTCACGCCTGTCGCCATACCCGCTTGCCCTCATGGACAAGGCCCGCCAGTGCACCCAAGGTGCAGTGGCGGGCCGGTGATGGGTTGAAATTGCTCGACATCGCGTGCCCTGTCGAGCCGCTACCGAGTACCGCGGTGCTCGGCGGCTGGTGCGGGTGGCGCTCAGCTGATCGTCACGCGCCTGCCCTGCGCAGGGGCCAGGCGTGGCAGATCAAGCGTGAGCACGCCGTCTTCGAAGCGCGCGACACAGCGCGCCGCGTCGACCGGGTGCGGCAGCTCGATGCTGCGTTGAAAGGCTTGCTGACCCCGTTCGCTGTACAGCACGCGGCTGCCGTCCTTGCGTTCGCCGTCAGTGACCAGCCGAGCGCTCACCGAGACCTGGCAGCCGTCGACATCGATCTCGATGTCCTGCTTGCGTACACCGGGCAACTCGGCGCGCAGCTCGTAACCCGTCTCGGTCTCGATCAGGTCGACGCGCGCCCGCAGCACGCGCTGGCTGCCGACCTCGCTGGTCGTGGCCGGGCTCATCCAGTCCGACAACATGGCGTCGATCAGGCCGATCGGCGCCTGGCCGTTGCGGACCAGGGAGGACTTCAGGACGGGGCGGCTGGAGATGGCAAACATGATGGATGACTCCGTTGCAGTGAAGACTGAGGGCCTGCTGTACTGGGCCTGCTTGCGGCTGCCCATGGGACGAACATGCGATCAGCACAGGCCATTTCAAGAGTCCATCGATGCGGATGGGGTGCCGTTCGCGACGCGCTTGAAGTTTTCATGGCCGCTGACAGCCGTCTGCACAGACCGTCGGGCCGCCACATCCGGCGGCGTGATGTCGATGGCCGGCGTGGCAGTGCATCGCGACACGCGGCTAGCATGGCGGCCCCCTCTCATCTGGAGACTGTCATGTCGAGCGCCGAGGCAGACCCACTTTTTCCCGGTTTCGAGCGTCGCCGTCTGCAGGTCAACGGGGTCGAGATCTGTTGTGTCGTCGGCGGCTCCGGCTCGCCACTGCTGTTGCTGCACGGCCACCCGCAGACCCACGCCATCTGGCACCGGGTGGCGCCTGAACTGGCGCGACGACACACCGTGGTGGCGTCCGACCTGCGCGGCTACGGCGACAGCAGCAAGCCGGCAGGTGCGCCGGACCACGGCAACTACGCCAAGCGTGTGATGGCGGCCGACCAGGTGGCGCTCATGGCCGCATTGGGCCATGTGCATTTCGATGTGCTGGCGCATGACCGTGGTGCCCGTGTGGCGCACCGCATGGCCATGGATCACGCCAGTGCGGTGCAACGCCTGGTGTTGCTGGACATTGCGCCCACCCTGGCCATGTACGAGCAAACCGACGAAGCCTTTGCGCGTGCCTATTGGCATTGGTTCTTCCTGATTCAGCCTTCACCCTTGCCCGAGCGGCTGGTCGAGGCCGATCCCGGCGCCTATGCGCGCGATCTCATGGGCGCACGATTTGCCGGCCTGTCGGCCTTCGATCCGCGCGCCATGGATGAATACGTGCGTTGCCTGAGCCTGCCCGGCGCCGCTCACGCCATGTGCGAGGACTACCGCGCCGCCGCGTCCATCGATCTGGAGCACGACCGCGCGGACCGGGCCGCAGGGCGTCAGCTCACCCAAGCCCTGATGGTGCTGTGGGGCGAACGTGGGGTGATCCAGCGCTGCTTCAAGCCGCTTGACGAATGGCGACGGGTAGCCGCTCAGGTGCAGGGTCGGGCCCTGCCGTGCGGCCACTACATCCCCGAGGAAGCACCGCAGGCCTTGCTGACCGAGGTGCTGCCGTTTCTGGCATGACGCACCGGCCCGAGCGGGCGCTCACGGCCAGCGAGCGTCACGCCGTCAGGCGCCAGCGCCTGGCGCGCCTGCTGATCTGGGTGACGCCCATGATGTGGTCGACCAACTACCTGGTCGCGCGCCTGGCCGCCGGTGTGGTGGCGCCGCATCTGCTGGCGCTCGGGCGCTGGAGTCTGGCGCTGGCCATCATGCTTCCCTTCGCGTGGCGCAGCCTGGCTCGGGACGGTGCACCTTGGCGGCGCGAGTGGCGCCAGCTGCTGGTGCTGGGCGCCCTGGGCATGTGGGTGTGCGGCGCCTTCGTCTACCTCGGCGGGCAGAGCACGGCCTCGATCAACATCGGCCTGTTCTACGCCGCCACGCCGGTGCTGATCGCCCTGGCCAGTGCACGCCTGCTGCACGAGCGATTTTCAGCGGGGCAGCGCCGTGGTCTGGTGCTGGCCTTGACAGGTGTGCTCGTCGTCGTCGTCAAGGGTGACTTCGAGAATTTGCTGGCAGTGCGGTTCACGCGCGGTGATGGCTGGATCGTCGTCGCTGCGCTGGGCTGGGCGGTGTATTCGGTGCTGTTGCGCTGGTGGACGTCCTGCCTGGGCACGGCCGAACGTCTGGTGGCGATCACCGGTGGCGGCGTGCTGGTGCTCCTGCCCTGCACCTTGATCGAGGCCGTGATCGACCCCGGTCCTGCACCAGGCCTGCGGGCCGTGGGCCTGATGGCCTTGGCCGCCTTGCTGCCCGGCGTGTTGTCGTATCAGGCCTATTCCTTCATGCAGCGGGAGCTGGGTGCATCGCGCACGGCGCTGGTGCTCTACCTGTCGCCGCTGTACGCGGCGCTGAGTGCCTGGCTGGTGCTGGGCGAAGCGCCGGCGTGGTACCACGCCGCCGGTGCGGCGTTGATTCTGCCCAGCATCTTCCTGGCCACGCGCGGACAGGTGCAGGTGAGCCCGGCAGGCGGCCGTGCGCAAGCCGGACTGCCAGGACGGGACGTTCAGGCCTGACCGGCAGAACTGGTCTAGCCGGCCTGAGCCGGCGTCAGTCGGGCGGGGTGGCGGTCAGCCGATCTGGCGCGCCTTGTTGGCGCGGTCGAGCATGCGCGGCAACGCGAACGCGATCAGCAGCCCCAGATTGGCACGCTGGTTGTTGAGCAGCATGCTCTGCAGCAGGTCGTCCTCGTGGCAGATGACCATCACCGTGGCATGTCCCTCCAGATCAAGCAGGGAGTAGCGCGACAGCGAGGAAAGCCCGAGTTGCCCAGCGCGCTGCCCAGGCCTGAGGTGAACTGAGTGAACAGCGCCACGGCGGCCGCCTGGGCGTTGCAGCCAGCCAGTTCAAGCCGGTGATGCGATCCGAGGGTGGCCGCGCCCATGGTGAACAGCGATCCCGACAGGGCGGCGAGCTTGCCAAGTTGTGTTTCGTTCACGCCGATGGAGCAGACGTTGAAACCGTCGGCGGTGCACAACACGGCGCCGCGCGGCCACGGCCTGGCCCTCAGCCGCCGTCGGCGTCGAAGGCCGCAGCCGGACTGGCGAGCGACACGGCGATGACCTGGCGCACGTTGCCCGCCTGGCGCGGGTCGGCCGACAGTACAGCGGCGAGCGGGTGATCGTCGAGCAGGGCATTGCCGCAGGGGTCGAGCGCCGGGATGCCGGATACCGCACGCAGCGCGGTGGTCTTGCCCACGCCATAAGGGCCTGCGGTGGGCGACGCTGTCGCCGACCAGCGCGGCAAGAGGGCGCCGCGACGGGTGCTTTGATTCAGGCATAGCGGCTCCAGAGTCGACGCAGCAGGCCCCAGCGCCGCTGGTCCGCCGGGTCGGCATGGAGATAGCCGGTCCCGCGTGGCGTGATCGAGCTTGCCTCAGCCGTACATTGAAAAATGTTCAGCAAGGTGTTGGCACATCGGTCCACTCCAGCCCCAGCCCCAGCCCCTGCCATTGCGCCATGTCTCGTGTTCAGTCGCGGCAGGACCCGCCGATGCGCCCGGCCACCAGCCCTGTCGTCGACACATGGACCGCTCGCTCGGGTCCGCGTTTGCCTGCGTTCAATAGGTGGCGCGACCGCCCGACAGATCCAGCACCGAGCCGGTGCTGAAGGAGCAGTCGGTGCTGGCCAGCCAGCTGATGGCGGCGGCCGCCTCGTCCACCTCCAGGAAGCGCGCCATGGGGATCTTGCTCAGCATGTAGTCGATGTGCTGCTGGGTCATGGAGTCGAAGATGGCGGTGCGCGCCGCCGCCGGGGTGACCGCGTTGACGAGCACGCCCTGGGTCGCCAGTTCCTTGGCGAGCGACTTGGTCAGGGCGATCACGCCGGCCTTGGAGGCGCTGTAGTGCGAGGCGTTGGGGTTGCCTTCCTTGCCGGCGATGGAGGCGATGTTGACGATGCGGCCGTAGCCGGCCGCGATCATGTGCGGCACCACCGCGCGGCACACCAGATAGGGCGCGATCAGGTTGACCTCGATGACGCGGCGCCACACCTCGGGCGTCAGCTCCCAGGTCGGGCCGTTGCCGCCGGTGATGCCGGCGTTGTTGACCAGGATGTCGATGCGTCCGTGTGCGGCCAGGGTGGCGGCGGTGGCGGCGGCCACCGCGGTCTCGTCGCTGAGTTCCACCACCGCGGCGCTGACCCGGCCGGGCGCGGCCTGGGCGGCCAGGGCGCTGCGGGCAGCCTCCAGCCGCGCGGCGTCGATGTCCCAAAGCGCCACGCTGGCGCCGGAGTCGAGCATGCGCCGGGCGGTGGCCAGGCCTATGCCCTGGGCGGCGCCGGTGATGATGGCGGCGCGGTCCTTCAGATCGATCTGGTTCATGGTGATGTCGGGGCTGGATGCGGGTGGGGCCGGGCGGTTCGGCTTCAGCCGCGACCGGCCGGCAGGCCGGACAGGGCGGTGTCGGCCATGCCGGCCGCGCGGCAGTCGGCGATGTACTGGCGCACGATGTCGGCAAAGCTCTGGTCGCCGTTCAGGCCCAGGGCGCGGGCACGCGCGGCGGTGGCGCCGCTGGGCCAGTTGGCGACGATGCCGGCGATGCGCTCGTCGCGCTCGAAGCGCACGCGGGCGCGCACCTCGGGGCCGGCCACTTCCTCCAGCGCGGCCAGCATTTCGGCCACGGTGACGTTGAGCGCCGGCAGGTTCAGGGCGCTGCGGCCGACAAAGGCCTCGCGGCTGCACTCGAACACGGTGATCAGGCCCTGCACCGTGAGCGCGGGCGAGGACACCGGGTGCGCCACCTCGGCCGCCACCGGGCAGACCGATTCCACCCCGGCCAGCGGCTCGCGGATGATGCCGCTGAAGAAGCTCGACGCCGCGCCGTTGGGCCTGCCTGGGCGCACCGTGACCGTCATGAGTCGGGCGCTGCGCCCGTCGATGTAACCCTTGCGGGTGTAGTCGGCCACCAGGTGCTCGCAGATCAGCTTGTGCGTGCCGTAGCTGGTCTGCGGCGCGGGCAGGGTGTTATCGGCCACCACGCTGGGCAGGGGGTGCGCCGGGTCCGGCCCGAACACGGCGACCGAGCTGCTGAACACCAGGCGCGGCACGTTGCCGGCGGCGCGCAGCGCGTCGAGCAGGGCGCGCGTGGTGTCGAGGTTGGAGCGCAGGCCCAGCTCGAAGTCGGCCTCACATTCACCCGACACCGCCGAGGCGAGGTGGAACACACCGTCGAACTTCTCGCCCGCCAGCTCGGCGCATTGCGCCAGCAGGGCACCGGTGCGGGCGCTCACCCGCGCGTCGGCCTGCAGGTCGGCCGGCGGCGCGAACTGGTCGGCCAGCACGATCTGGCTGATCTTTTGGCCCGAGAGTTCGCCGCGGGCCAGCAGGGTACGCGCCAGACGGGCGCCGACGAAACCGGCACCGCCGGTGATGAGCAGCTTCATGGGGTAAGTCCTTCAGGGGTGCAGAGGTTCAGGCCGGGCGCGCGGGCACCGACGGGCCGGTGGGGGAATCGAAGTGGCGTCGCGGGCGAGATGGCGTCGAGCTGGCGATTGCGACAGACGGTGGCGGCGGGCGGTGGCGACGAATGGTGGCAGCGCGCCTGTACAAGACAGCGCGTGTCTGTACTTGAGGTCGGCACTCACCACTGCGCGCCGAAGACGCGGCGCAGCTCGTCCAGACGAGCTTCGTCCAGCGGCGCGGGCCTGGGGCTGCTCATGAGCCACAGGCGGGCGGTCTCCTCCAGTTCCTCCAGCGTGGCCATGGCGGCGGCGGGTGTCTCGTGCCAGACGTTGGGGCCAAGCCGGTCGAGCAGGGCGGCGCGCAGCGTGCGGCCCTGCGCGGCGGCGGACTCGATGGCCTGCACCACTGCCTCGGCCGCCTGTGGATCGCCGGGGCGGAAGTAGGGGATGAGCGGCACATGGCCCACCTTCATCACGTAGTAGGGCGTGACGGGGGGCAGCACGTCGGCGGCGCTCCACACGCCCGCCAGGGTGAGGGCGACCAGGTGGGTGCTGTGGGTGTGGATGACGCAGCGCGCCGTGGGGCTGGCGGCGTAGATGCGCCGGTGCAGTGCCAGGGTCTTGCTGGCACGTGGCGCGACCGGATCGCCGAGCTGCACCCCAGCCTCGTCCACCAGGGCGAGCTGCTCGGGCGCCAGAAAGCCCAGGCAGGCGTCGGTCGTCGTGATGAGGATACCGCCGGTGCAGCGCACGCTGATGTTGCCGGCGGTGGCGTGTACATAGCCGCGCTCGAACAGCGAGCGGCCGACCCGGCAGATCTCGGCGCGGGCGCGCTGGACTTCCAGTTCGGCTGCGGCACCTGCCGGGGCGTCGCCCGCGGCGGGCGCTCCCTTGGCCTGCGGTTCAGCCATGCACCACCTCGGCGGCGGCGTCGGTGTCGGTCAGGGCCAGCGCCTCGGCGAAGAAATCCGGCCCGCCGAAGTTGCCTGACTTCAGGGCCAGCAGCAGCGGCCGGCCTTCGGCCTGCGTCCACGGCACGCCGGGGCAGATGCTGGCGCCTACCACCAGGCGCTGTACGCCCAGGGCCTGCACCACCGCGCCCGAGGTCTCGCCGCCGGCGACGACGAAGCGGCGCATGCCACCCTCCTGCAGCGCCAGGGCGATGTGGGCGAGGGCCTGCTCCACCAGCGCGCCGGCAGCGTGCACGCCCAGCTCTGCCTGCACCGCGCGCACCTCGGCGGCCGGGGCGCTGGCATGGATGAGTACGTCTGCGCCGCGGCTCAGGTGGTCGGCCGCCCAGCTCAGGGCCTGGCCTGCGGTGACAGTGAGTGCCTGCTCACGGCCGGCCGGCGTGCCGTCGCCGGCCAGGGCCAGTGCGTCGATGCGCAGGGCCGGGCGGCCGGCGGCCTTCCAGCGCTCCACCTGGCCCAGGGTGGCGGTGGAGCACGAGCCGGCCAGCACCACGCCGCGCCCGCCCACGGCGTCCAGGCGCGCGGCGCGGCCGCTGGCCTGGGCCTCGGCCAGGGCGGCGGCGTCCAGCCAGCCGCGCTCTGCGTAGGCCGCCGGCAGGCCCAGCGCCAGCCCGGATCCGGCGGTGACCAGGGGCAGGTCGGCGCAGGCGCCGGCCAGGCGGACGAGGTCGGTGTTGTCCAGCGCGTCGGTGACGGCGAAGCGCACACCCTCGGCGCGCAGGGCGGCGAAACGCGCGCGGATGGCCGCGGGGCCCTGCGCCACCACGTCGTGGCGCACCAGGCCCACGCGGCCTTTGGTCTGCGCCTGCAGCACGCGCACCAGGTTGGCGTCGGTCATGGGGGTGAGCGGGTGCTCGCGCATGCCGGTGTCGCTGAGCAGGGCGTCGCCGACGAAGAGATGGCCGCGGTAGATGCTGCGGCCGTTTTCCGGAAAGGCCGGGCAGGCGATGCTGAAGTCGCTGCCCAGGGCGGCGAGCAGGGCCTCGGCCACCGGGCCGATGTTGCCGGCCGGGGTGGAGTCGAAGGTCGAGCAGTATTTGAAATAGAAGCGCTGCACGCCGCCGGCCTGCAGCCAGCGCAGGGCGGCGAGCGACTCGGCCACGGCTTCGGGCGCCGGCACGGTGCGGCTCTTGAGCGCCACCACGACCGCATCCACCTCGGGCGCCGGGCCGCTGCCGGGCACGCCGATGACCTGCAGCACGCGCAGGCCGGCGCGCACCAGCATGCTGGCCACGTCGGTGGCGCCGGTGAAGTCGTCGGCGATCACGCCAAGCACCGGGGCGGTCGGCGTCGGGGGGGCGGCGGTGGGCGTGCTCATGGGGCGGGTGCTGGTCGGAGGAAGCAGGTCGGCGGCGGCCGGCAGGCGGGACGATCGGCCAGCCTCGGGCTGGGCTCTGTCTGGGGGCAATCAGCTGCGCCGGGCCGGCTTGCGCGGCCGGGGGGCGGACGCCGCTGCGGGTGCGGAGCCAGGTGCGGACGCGGATTTGGCTGCCGATGTGGATGCGGATCCAGGCGCCGCGGCGGCGGCGCGTGCCTTGCGCGGGCGCCGATCGCGGATCACGCCACCTTCGACCAGGCGCTGCTCGCCCTGCAGCAGGTGGGCGCTGGCGCAGCGGCGCGCGGCCTGCGGGTCGCGTGCGGCGATGGCGTCGACGATGGCGCGGTGCTCCAGCCGCACGGCGTCCATGAAGTCCTGCCGGCGCGCCTCGTTGCCGCGAGTGATGCGCATGGCCTCGCGCAGGTACTGCTCGAAGAACTCCATCAGCAGCAGGAACTGCGGGTTGCCGCTGGCCTGGCCGATGGTGCGGTGGAAGGCCAAGTCCTCGGCCACGCCGTCCTGACCGGCAGCAGCCGCCGCATCGATGGCCAGCAGGGCCTGGCGCATCGCCTTGATCTGGCTGGCCGTGGCGCGCTCGGCGGCGAGGGCGGCGATCTCGGTCTCCAGCACACGGCGCACCTCGACCACGTGCACCACGGCATCGATGGAGGTCAGCACGCTGGGGTCGAAGGCCAGCGACTGGTTGAGCGGCGGCGGGGCGACGAACACGCCCGAGCCTTGGCGCGACAGCAGCAGGCCGCGTGACTTGAGCTGGTGCACCGCCTCGCGTACCACCGTGCGCGACACGCCGTGGCTCTCGGCCAGTCGGGCCTCGCTGGGCAGGCGGTCGCCGGGTAGCAGCGTGCCCGCCTGCACCTGTGCGTCGAGCAGGGCCGCAAGACGGTCGGACAGTCGTTCAGTGACGAGTTGGGCGGGGCGAGCCGTGGCACGGCTGGCCTGCACTGCGGCAAGCTGTCGTTCAGGACGGCGGATGGAAGGCATATTGATCAGGTTATCATACAACTTTGCGATTCGCCGACGTGTTTGCTGCGACCGCAGCTTGGGCCATGCCCGCGTCCACGGCCAAGGGCGTCGCTGTCGAGTCGCCCATTTGACGCAAGCATCTAGCCCGCGAGATCGTGTCGACGCGTTGAGTCGAGTCCCCGGGGCGGGTCGTGGCGTAGGGTGTCGAACCCGACGGCCGCCTCGCGGCTTGCCGGGCAAGCGGCTCGCCGAACCGAGGCCGCCGCACGTCATGAACGTGTTGCCGCGACAACCGCACGTGGGCGCCGGCACAGACAGGCGTTGCGCGCTGCTGTTGCGGCTGCTTTAACTCATGAGCGAGCTTGTGCTGCGCCGGCGGGGTGCGAGGGGCTGGGCCGGTTCCGCCATCGATGGCAATTTTCGGCGCGACGCAAGCACCAGTTCGATGTCCTCATGTGCGCCGTCGATCAGCACCAGAGCGGCCCGTTCTGCGGCGTCCGGATCGCGTCGAATCACAGCATCCAATACCGCGCGATGCAGTGGCAGGGACTGGGCCGGGCCATTCTGACGGGTGGTGCTGATCTCGAAACTGGTGCGCAGCAATGCGCCGAGTGCCTTGCTCATCTGCACCACCATGCGGTTGTGGCAGGCGCGCAGCAAACCTTGATGAAAACGCAGGTCATGCAGAACGTAATCGCCACCGTTGTCGATGGCGTCCTGCATGCCGGCATAGGCCGCCTCGATGCCTTCGATGTCCGCAGGTGTCGCCCGGGTTGCTGCCAGCCGGACGCCGGCAGGTTCAACAATGCGGCGCAGTTCCTGCAGGTCGCGCAGGAACTCACGGCTCAGGCCAACACGCGTCTGCCAGGCGACCACGTCCGGATCGAACCAGTTCCATTGCTCGGCCGGCATCACCCGTGTCCCCACCTTGGGGCCGGTGACCAGCATGCTCTTGGCGACCAGCGACTTCACCGCCTCTCGCACCACTGTTCGACTTACGCCGAGTTCGTCGCAGAGCGTCGCTTCGTTGGGCAGCGATGTGCCAGGAGGATAGCGCCCACTGACGATCGCCTCACCCAGGTGGGCCAGCGTGTGTCCGTGGATATTCTTGATGGCCATGGGAGCAGATCACCGCAGACGCGAGTTGACCCACCATGCGGCTCACAGCCGATTGCCGCTCGCGGCATCGAACATGTGCGCCTTGTTGGTGCCTACCTGCAGATACACCACATCGTCCGGATTGGCTTGCGGACGGCCGTGTATGACCAGGATGAGTTGCTGCCCGCCGACCTCGACCAGCAATTCGGTCTCCGCACCAGTCGGCTCGATGACGATGACCTTGGCAGCTATGCCTTGGTCGGCGAGTTGCAGATCAGACGGTCGGATGCCGTATTGCACCGCTTGGCCTTGCGCAGTCGTCACATCTGCCGGGATGGGCCAACGTGCGCCCAGGGCCTGAACGGCGCCGTCCTGCACCTGACCCTCAAACACGTTCATGGCGGGCGAGCCGATGAATTGAGCAACAAAGAGATTGCCCGGACGGTCGAACAACTCCAGCGGCGTGCCGATCTGCTCGATGATGCCGTCGTGCATGACCACGATGCGATCGGCCATGGTCATGGCCTCGATCTGGTCGTGAGTCACGTAGACGGTGGTGGTTTTCAGGCGCTGGTGCAGCGCCTTGATTTCGGCGCGCATGGCCACACGCAGCTTGGCGTCCAGGTTGGACAGCGGCTCGTCGAACAGGAAGACCTTGGGGTCGCGCACGATGGCGCGGCCCATGGCCACGCGCTGGCGCTGGCCGCCCGAGAGTTCGCGTGGATGACGATCGAGCAGGGCGTCCAGGTTGAGGATGCGTGCCGCGTTGTCAACCCGCTCGGCAGTCGACTTCGCGTCGGCCTTGCGCAGGCGCAACGAGAAGGCCATGTTCTCGCGCACGGTCATGTGCGGATACAGGGCATAGCTCTGGAAGACCATGGCGATGTCGCGATCCTTCGATTCGAGGTGGTTGACCACCTTGCCGTCGATGAGGATCTCGCCGCCGCTGATCTCCTCCAGCCCGGCGAGCATGCGCAACAGCGTGCTCTTGCCGCAGCCCGAGGGGCCCACCAGCACGACGAACTCGCCGTCCGCGATGGTGAACTCGATGCCGTGGATGACCTTGACCTTGCCGTAGGCCTTCTGGATGTTGCGGAATGAGACCGATGCCATGGTGTAGGGTGTCCTCAGCTCTTGACGGCACCGGCCGTGAGCCCGCCGACCATGTAGCGCTTGAAGGCGTAGTAGATCGCCGCCGGGGGCAGCGCGTAGATGAAGCCGGTGGCCATGAGCAGTTCCCAGGGCGAGTCATCGGCCGACAGGAAGTTGCCCAGCGCCACCGCCAGCGTGACGCTGCGGTCGTTGGACAGCAGCAGGAAGGCGTAGAGATATTCGTTCCATGCCAGCAGCAGCGAATAGGTGCCCACCGCCACCAGCGACGGCACCATGAGCGGCAGGTAGACCAGGCGGAACAGCTGCATGGGCGTGGCACCGTCCATGCGGGCGGCTTCATCCAGCTCCCAGGGCAACTTGTCCGAGGCCTGCTTGAGCACCCAGATGCAGTAGGGCGAGGCGATGGTCACCATGGCCAGGATAAGCGCCCACTGGTTGTTCAGCAGCCCGTAGTTGCCCATGGTCTTGTACATGGGCACGGCCAGGAAGGCGGCTGGGATGAAGTAGGTGAACAGCGCCATGTTCATCACCGTGCGCCCGCCGCGCACGCGCAGCCTGCTGATGGCGAAGGCAGCTGTGGTAGCGACAAAAAGCGTGAGCGCAGCCACCGTGACCGCGATGAGCACCGAGTTGCCCATCTGCAGCCAGAAGTGGTTGAGGTAGAAGTGCTTCTGCTCGAAGACGAAGGCGAAGTTCTGCAGCGTGGGCTTGGTGGGCCACAGCCGCCCGGAGGTGGCCGAGTCGCGCGGCGATATCGCGAACAGGAAGAGGTGGTAGACCGGCACCAGGGTCCACAGCAGGACCGGGATGCCGATGAGCAGCAGCTTGGCTTCGGTGGCGATGGCCTTGGCTCTCATTTCGACAGCCTCTTCATCATGAAGTACACGAGGGGCAGCACCAGAGGCAGTGCGACGACGATGGAGGCCATGGCCAGGTCGACCTGGTCCAGGCGCAGGTAGCGGATGCCCAGCGTGGCCAGCACGTGGGTGAGGTCGGCCGGGCCGCCGCCGGTGAGCAGGTAGACCGAGTTGAAGTCGCCCAGCGTCCAGATCATCGACAGGATGGTCGACGTGAGGTACAGCGTGCGCATCGCCGGCCAGGTGATGAAGCGGAACTTCTGCAGGCCGGTCGCACCGTCGACAGACGCTGCTTCATATTGTTCGGTCGGGATGGCCAGGCGTCCGGCTATCAGGATGAGGGTCCAGAAGGGGAGCGACTTCCACACATGCATGAGCATCGAGAACGACAGCGCCAAGGTGGGGTCATTGAGCCAATTGGGGCCGTCAAGACCCGTGAGGCGGAAGATCAGGCTGTTGACCACGCCCCACTCGGGGTTGAGCATGAAACGCACCGACAGGATGGTCGGGATGGACGGCACCGCCCACGGCAGGATGAACAGTGCTGACAGGATCTTGATCCACCAGCGCGACTGGGTGAAGAAGCCCGACAGCACCAGGGCGATGATCATCTTGATGTTGATGGCCACCACCAGGAACACGACCGTGTTGATCGCGGTGCGGAAGAAGATGGGGTCGTCGAGGAGCTTGACGTAGCTTTCCGGATGGCGCGCCAGCCACAGGCCGTAGCCCACCGGGTAGAGCACGAAGACGACGAAGACGAGCAGGTACGGCAGCACCAGCACACGCCCCCACAGCTCGAAGCTGGACAACGCGCGGCGCGGTGCAGGTGCCGGCGATGCGGCCAGGGTGGAGGTGTTCACGACGGAAGCGGTTGCGGTATCGGTGCTGCAGGCACGGGCGCCGTCAAGCCGCGCTGCGTTGAAGCGCGGGCAGCATGACGGCGGGACGTGCGGTGGGTGTGATTGGCGCGGCCGATCAGTCCGCGGCCACCGCCTTGATGCGGGCGATCATCTCGTCCACGGCCTTGTCCACCGGCACCTTCTCGTTGAGCACGCGGTTCATGGCCTTGGCCCACACGTTCTCGTTGTTCAGCACGGTGAACTTGTAGTTCTTGGTGAACTCGAAGGGCGATGTGCCGTTCATGAACTGGTTGTACACGGCGGTGCGGTGCGGGTCGGCCTTCCAGAAGGGCGACTGCTGAGACTTCTTCATGACCGGGAACCAGCGGCCCAGCGAGCCTTCCACGTACGGCTGCAGATTGGCTTCATCCAGGAAGAAGGCGACGAACTTCTTGGCCGCGGCCTTGTTCTTGGCGTTCTTGAAGATCACGCCAGTCTTGACCGCGGCGCGGTAGACCATCTTGCTGCCGTCGGGCTTGTTGGGAAAGCCGGCGGTGGCGATCAGCTCGGTGTAGTTCTTCTTGGCGGTGGCACGCTGCTCGTCGGTCAGGGCGGCATTGTTCATGTCGTCCAGATGCTTGGCGGCGATCGAGATGGTGGCGTTGTGCGTCATCACCGTCGTCTTGTTGTGGAAGGCGACGTTGTTGTCCGGATCCTTCCAGCTCGTCGACGACGGCGGCGTGCAGCCCTTGGCGTAGACGCTGGTGTAGTCGGTCATGGCCGCGATCAGGCCCTGGCGCACGGCTGGATCATCCACCAGCACCTTGCCCGAATCGCTCACCATCTTGACGTTGTAGGCGTCGGCAAAGGTCAGGAAGGAGTAGAACGAGTCGCTCGAATCCACACCCATCGGGAAGCCCGTGGCGTAGCCGCGGTTGCCGGTCTTCTGGCGGTAGGCCGGCTGCACCTTCTCGCACCAGAAGCTCCAGTAGCCCTTCCAGTCGGTTGGGATGTCGCTGTCCTTGAAGCCTGCATCAGCCAGCATGTCCTTCCAGTACTGGATGTGCATGGTCTGCTGCTTGATGGGGAAGGCGTAGTAGGCGCGCTTGCTCTCTGCGTTGTTGAGCAGAAAGGTCGTCGACAACGCGGCCGGCTCGAACTTGGGGCGAAGCGGGTCGATCACGCTGGTGATGTCTTCGAGCTTGCCGTCGTATGCCCACTTGGCCGTGACCTGGAAGTCGTACACGTCGGCATAGGCCACGTCGGGCGGCGAGCCCGAGTCGAGGGCCGCGACGGTCTTGGGGATCATGTCCTGGATCGGATACTGGGACAGCTCGATCTTGATGCCCTTGTTCTTTTCCTCGAACTTCTTGATGGCGGCGAAGAGTGCGTCGTCTTCGGCCTTGTAGAAGCCCTTGACCCACCAGACGGTGAGCTTTTCCTGCGCGGACGCGGGGCCGGCGCCCAACAGGCCCATGGCGACCAGAGCGCCTGCTGTCATGATGCTGATGCGGTTCTTGCGAATCATCGAAGGTGTCTCCTTGCTGTGCACAAGCGCTGCTGCGCTGGACGTCATATCGTATGACGATTGATATTTCCGCTTCTTTCGGACATACCCTAGGCCGAGTCGATCGAGCGGCGACGGCGACTGTTGCTGGTCAGCTTCGGCATTCCGGCACCGGTGTGAGCAAGGGGCGGCCGGCGAAGTGCGCCGCCAGATTGCCCATGGCGAGATCGACCATGGCCTGGCGCGTCTCTCGTGTGGCGCTGCCGATGTGTGGGCTGACCACCACGTGCGGCATGTCCAGCAGGGCCTGAGGCACATGCGGTTCGTTCTCGAACACGTCGAGTGCCGCACCACCCAGGACACCCTTTTGCAATGCTTCAATCAGCGCGCCTTCGTCGACCACCGGGCCGCGAGCCACGTTGACCAGAATGCCCTTGGGGCCCAGCGCGTGGAGCACTTCGGCATTCACCAGCTTGCGTGTACCTTCGCCGCCGGGCGTGATGACGACGAGGAAGTCGCTCACCTCGGCCAGCGCTGCTGCGCTGGGATGGTAGGCGTAGGGCAGTTCTGACTTGGCAGAACGCGCGGTATAGGCAATCGACATGCCGAACGCTTGCGCTCGCTGGGCGATGGCCTTGGCGATGCGTCCCATGCCGACCAGGCCAAGGCGGGCGCCCGACATCTTGCGGGTCAGCGGCATCGGGCCTTGCGGCCACAGGCCGGCGCGCACGTAACGGTCGGCTGCGGGCAATTGCCGCGCCGCACATAACATCAAGCCGATCGCCGTATCGGCCACCTCGTCGTTGAGAACGTCGGGTGTATGGGTCACCATGATGCCCCGCTCGCGCGCCGCGGCCACCGCGATGCCGTCATAACCCACACCCATCACCGAAACGATGCGCAGTGCTGGCAGGCGCGCCATCAATTCGGCGCTGACCTTGGACTCGCCACTGGCCGCGATGGCGACCACCTGCGGCGCCATGGTCTCGAATGCGGCCGGGTCCAGTTCATGCAGGCGGTCGAGTACGTGGTAGGTGGCTTGCAGCGGTGCGAGGTAGAGCGGGGCAAGGCGCGAGGCCGTGAGGACGACGGGCTGGGACAAGGGCGACTCCTTATGCGAACGGGAAGGCGTTGTGGACGGCGCGAGCGGTGCGCCGGGTGGGTGGCCACCTGTATGACAACCGGACTCAGGGTGACTACCTCTGCCGGCCTCAATCGTCATACCATACTATGCCTGCAACCTATCGTCACCCCAGGAAAGCCAGCATCGCATGAGCTCCACCCCGAAGAAGAAGCCCGAGGAATTGCGCAGCCAGCAGTGGTTCGGTCGCCAGGACCGCGACGGCTTTGCCTACCGCAGTTGGGTCAAGGGCAAGGGTGTGCCGCACGACCAGTTCGACGGGCGGCCAGTCATCGGCATCTGCAACACCTTCAGCGAACTCACGCCTTGCAACAGCCATTTCAGGACGCTGGCCGAGCAGGTCAAGATCGGGGTCTACGAGTCCGGCGGATTCCCGCTCGAGTTCCCCGTCATGTCGCTGGGTGAGACCCTGCTGCGCCCCACGGCCATGCTTTACCGCAACCTGGCGAGCATGGATGTCGAGGAATCGATCCGCGGCAACCCGGTCGACGGCGTGGTGCTGCTCATGGGGTGCGACAAGACCACGCCCTCGCTGGTGATGGGTGCGGCCAGCGTCGACCTGCCGACCATAGGCGTCTCGGGCGGCCCCATGCTCAATGGCCGCTGGCGCGACCAGCAACTCGGTTCTGGCACGGGCGTTTGGAGCATGAGCGAGCAGGTGCGCGCCGGCACGCTCAAGCTGCAGGACTTCTTTGACGCCGAAAGTTGCATGCACCGCAGCCACGGCCATTGCATGACCATGGGCACGGCATCGACGATGGCCAGCATGGTCGAGTCGCTTGGCCTGGGCCTGCCCGGCAACGCTGCTTATCCGGCGGTCGACGGCCGTCGCAATGTGCTCGCGCGCAATGCCGGCCGGCGCATCGTCGAGATGGTCCACGCCGACCAGACGATTTCCAAGGTGCTCACCCGCGAGGCTTTCGAGAACGCCATCAAGACGCTGGCCGCCATCGGTGGCAGCACCAACGCCGTCATCCACCTCATCGCCATTGCCGGCCGGCTGGGCGTGAAGCTCGGCATCGACGACTTCGAACGACTGGCCAGCGAGCTGCCCTGCATCGTCAATCTGCAGCCCAGTGGTGAGCACCTGATGGAGGACTTCTGCTACGCCGGCGGCCTGCCAGCGGTGATGAAGGAAATCCTTCCCGTCCTGCACAAGGATCACGTCACGGTGACCGGCAAGACCGTGGCCGAGAACGTCGCCGACGCGGCCAACTACGACGCACGGGTCATTAAGTCCATGGCCGAACCCTTCAAGGACAAGGCCGGCATCGCCATCCTGCGCGGCAACCTGGCGCCGCGCGGCGCCGTCATCAAGCCCAGCGCCGCCACACCGGCGCTGCTGCAGCACACCGGCCGTGCGGTGGTGTTCGAGAACATCGAGGACTTCCACACCCGTATCGACGACGAAAACCTCGACGTCGACGAAAGCTGCATCCTCGTGCTCAAGAACTGCGGCCCTAAGGGCTACCCCGGCATGGCCGAGGTCGGCAACATGCCGCTGCCGCCCAAGGTCCTGCGCAAGGGCATCACCGACATGGTGCGCATCAGCGACGCGCGCATGAGCGGCACCGCCTACGGCACGGTGGTGCTGCACTCGGCACCCGAGGCCGCGGCCGGCGGCCCGCTGGCGGTGGTGAGGAACGGCGACACCATCACGCTGGATGTCGCGGCGCGCAAGCTGCACCTGCATGTGAGCGACGAGGAACTCGCCACGCGCCTGGCCGCCTGGCAGGCGCCCGAGCCGCCGTTGGCCAGCGGCTACTGGAAGCTCTACGTCGACCACGTGCTGCAGGCCGACCAGGGCTGTGACCTGGACTTCCTGGTTGGCAAGCGCGGAGCGTTCGTGCCGCGCGACAACCACTGAGCACCGACCCGCGCCGCACCATGCCTGTGCCGGCTGGTTCAGGCACCGGGCGCGCAGCGGCGCTGCGTCGCGCTACTTGTCGACCTCGGCCTTGAGCTTGGCCAGCCCGGCCTCGAAGTCCTTGCCGACGAGCTTGTCCATGCTGAAGAACAGGCCCATCAGGCGGGCAACGTAGGGGCTAGGCCCGGTCATCGCCCAGGTGATGGTGGTGCCGTCGCTGCCGCCGTCGAGCTTGAACTCGGCGGTGTTGCTGGCGGCAATGGGTTTCAGGAAGTCCAGCTTGATCTTCAGCCCGCCCCTGGCCGAGCCGCCCGCGGGTGGCGGCGCGGTCTCGATGATCTCCATCCGCCCGGCGCCGACCTTGTCGTTGCCCTGCCAGGCGTAGGCCGCCCCCAGGCCCTGGGGTGCGCCGCTGTAGTTGCGCTGCATGGCCGGATCCATGGCCTCCCAGGGCGACCAGGCGGTCCAGCGGTGGAAGTCGGCCAGCAGCGGGTAGACACGGTCCGGAGGTGCGTTTACCAGCAGCGATCGCTCGACGCGAAAGCTTGCCGGCCGCAGCGCAGCAATGACAAGCACCAGGCCGAGCAGGCCGAGCAGACCCAGGGCAATCTTCTTGGGGATGGACATGTCTTGGCAGGCAGCAAAGGTGAGGGTGGAATGACGACCCGCCCAGGCGGGCGGACGCAGGCTATGCTAGACCGAGAACAAGGACCTGCACATGTTGCTGACGACGGACGCCCGCGGCGTCTACCCCATCGCCCCGACTCCCTTCTTCGATGACGGCGCCATCGACACCGCCTCCATCGACCGGCTGACCGACTTCTACCTGCAGATCGGCGCCACCGGCCTCACGGTGCTGGGCCAGCTCGGCGAGGCGCCCAAGCTGGAGTACGAGGAAAGCCTCAATGTCGCCACGCGGATGATCCGCCGCGCGAATACGCTGCCGGTCATCGTGGGTGTGTCGGCGCCGGGTTTTGCGGCCATGCGTGCGCTCACCCGCGAGGTGATGGACCGCGGCGCGGCCGGCGTCATGATCGCGCCGCCCAACACCCTGCGCACCGACGACCAGATCGTGGGCTACTACCACCAGGCGGTGCAGGCCATCGGCGCGGACGTGCCCTTTGTCATCCAGGACTACCCGCTCACCTTCAGCGTGCAGATGAGCCCGGGCGTGATCCGCCGCATCATCACCGAGCTGCCCTCGTGCGTGATGCTCAAGCACGAGGACTGGCCGGGCCTGGACAAGATCAGCGCCCTGCGCGGCTGGGAGCAGGCCGGCGAGCTGCGCCACGTGGCCATCCTCACCGGCAACAACGGCCTGTTCCTCGATTACGAGATGGAGCGCGGCGCCGACGGTGCCAACACCGGCTACGCTTTCCCGGACATGTTGTGCGATGTGGTGCGCCTGTCGGCTGCCGGCGAGCGCGAGGCCGCCCACGACCTGTTCGACGTCCACCTGCCATTGCTGCGCTACGAGCAGCAGCCGGGCGTGGGCCTGTCGGTGCGCAAGTACATCCTCATGCGCCGCGGCCTGCTGTCGAGCGCCGCCCAGCGCAAGCCCGGCCCGCCCATGAGTGCCGCCAGCCGCGCCGAGGTGGACCACCTGCTGGCTCGCCTGGCGCGCCACGAGCCGCGCGCCGCCGGGCTGCGCTGAAGCAGTCGCGTTCCAACGCGGTTCAGCTGCGTTTCGCTCGCGTTGCGGGTGCGCGTCAGTCGCGCACAAAAGCCGTCACCAGCGGCACGTCGCCCACCTGGCGGCTGGCATGGCCGTGGCGGGCGGCGTCGAAGCTCTCGCCTGCCGGCACGGTGTCGGCCGAATAGAAATGGTCGCCCGGGCCGAACAGGCGCGAGCTGCCGTCGCGCAGGGTGATCTGCATCTGGCCGGACAGCACGAACAGCCACTGCGGGTGCGTCGTGCAGTGGAACTCGCTGCGGAAGCCGACCGGGCTGCAGCGCAGCTGCAGGCCACCCGAGGGGCGGATAGCCGACAGCCGGGCCATGGGTGTGCCCTGGTCCAGGGCGATGCGCTCCTCGCGGAAACGTGCCACGCCCTCGTTGTCGGTGTAGAGGATGACCTGGGTGAAGTGGCTGGTGTCGTGGGTGCTCATGGCGATGGAAGTGGCTGGGCCGACTTGGCCGGGCCGCGATGCTAAGCTGGCAGCATCGGCCTGCGCTGCGGCCGTCCCACCGTTTGCGTTCATTCCAAGACCAGGAGACCCTTCCATGCCCGCCCTGCTCAACGACGTCGATCCCGACGGCCTGCTCGAGTTCTCGGTTGTCTACACCGACCGCGCCCTGAACCACATGTCCAAGCGCTTCCAGGGCGTGATGACCGACATCTCCGGCATCCTCAAGGATGTTTACCACGCCCGCTCGGCCGTGCTCGTGCCCGGCAGCGGCACCTTCGGCATGGAAGCCGTGGCGCGCCAGTTCGCCACCGACCAACATGTGCTGGTCATCCGCAACGGCTGGTTCAGCTACCGCTGGACGCAGATCTTCGACGCCGGCCGCATTCCTAAGAGCAGCACGGTGATGAAGGCGCGTCGTGTGGCCGACGTGCATCAGGCCGCCTGGGTGCCGGCGCCCATCGACGAGGTGGTGGCCACCATTACGCGCGAGCGCCCGGCGGTGGTCTTCGCCCCGCATGTGGAAACCTCGGCCGGCATGATCCTGCCCGATGACTACCTGCGCCGCGTGGCCGACGCCGTGCACGAGCACGGCGGCCTGTTCGTGCTGGACTGCATCGCCTCGGGCGCCATGTGGGTGGACATGCAGGCCACCGGCGTGGACGTCATCGTCAGCGCGCCGCAGAAGGGCTGGAGCGGTTCGCCCTGCTGCGCCTTCGTCATGCTGGGCGAGCGCGCCCGCGCGGCCATCGACGCCACCAGCAGCTCCAGCTTCGCCGCCGACCTGAAGAAGTGGCTGCAGATCATGGAGACCTACGAAGGCGGCGGCCACGCCTACCACACCACCATGCCGACCGACGCCCTGGTGCGCACCCGTGCGGTGATGATGGAAACGCGCGACTACGGCTTCGCCAGGCTGCGCGAGGAGCAGATCGAGCTCGGCCGCCAGGTGCGCACCCTGCTCGAAGCCAAGGGTTTCAGGAGCGTGGCGGCCGACGGCTACAAGGCCCCCGGCGTGGTGGTGAGCTACACCGAGGATGTGGGCCTGCACAACGCGTCCAAGTTCCTGGCCCAGGGCCTGCAGACCGCCTCCGGCGTGCCGCTGCAGTGCGACGAGCCGGCCGACTTCCGCACCTTCCGCATCGGCCTGTTCGGCCTGGACAAGCTGCACGACCCGGCGCGCAGCGTGGGGCACCTCGAAGCGGCGCTGGCCAAGCTGCTGTGAGCGGAACGGGCGGACGGGCGAGCGAGCACTGGCGCGCCGAAAACTCGCACATGCCGTGCGCTCGACGTGCGCGGGCCATTGGCCCGAATCCAGGCCTGCGGCACAGGGGGATACCAAACTGCGGCAGGACACCGCCATGACCAACACCCACACGAACAAGCAGACCTCGCCACGGCAGCCCAAATCAACTCCAGAGGCCGACAAGGGCATGCCGGCCGGGATACTCATCGACGCACGTATCGCCGAACTGCAAGACTGGCGTGGTGAGTTGCTGGCGCAGGTCCGGCAACTGATCCGCAGCGTCGACTCTGCCATCGTGGAGGAATGGAAGTGGAACGTCCCGGTCTGGTCGTGCGACGGCATTCTCTGTACCGGAGAGACCTACAAGAAGGTGGTCAAGCTCACCTTCCCGAAAGGCGCCGCGTTGCCTGACCCGGCGGGCCTTTTCAATTCCAGCCTGGACGGCAACGTTCGGCGCGCCATCGATGTCGGGCCAGATGACCTGGTGCAGGGCCGGTTCGTGCAGGCCGCGGCCCTGCAGGCGCTCGTCCAGGCGGCAGTCGCCGTCAATCGCGCCGCGCCTGTGCGCGTGCGCAAGACGAATCCTGACCGTCCCGGCAGGTGACGGCGCCGACTGCATGCCCATCACCTTTGCCCGCCAGCTCACCGGGCCCGAGCGCAGCCGGCGCGCCAACCGTCAGCTCGGCTGGACGCTGGCCTTCATCGCCGGCGCCACCAATGCCGGCGCCTTTCTGGCGGTGCGGCAGTACACCTCGCACATGACGGGCATCGTCTCCTCGCTGGCCGATGCCCTGGTGCTG
The DNA here is from genome assembly GCA_041169165.1 of Pseudomonadota bacterium. Lineage (GTDB taxonomy): Bacteria > Pseudomonadota > Gammaproteobacteria > Burkholderiales > Burkholderiaceae_C > Sphaerotilus. Next base: position 70,311 of record JBEEJN010000007.1, on the reverse strand, counting down.
GGCCAGTTCGAGCTGGCCGGGGCCGCGCTGGGCGCGCTGCTGTCCTTCCTGACCGGCGCGGCCACCTCGGCCATGCTCATCAACTACGCCCGGCGCCGGCAGTGGAAGAGCCAGTTCGCCCTGCCGCTGCTGGTCGAGGCCGGCCTGCTGCTGCTCTTCGGCCTGATCGGCGCCACCTTGTCGGCGGTGCACGGCCTGTTCGTGCCGGCCACGGTGATGCTGCTGTGTTTCATGATGGGGCTGCAGAACGCGGTCATCACCAAGGTCTCGCGTGCCGAGATCCGCACCACCCACGTGACCGGCGTGGTGACCGACATCGGCATCGAGCTGGGCAAGCTGCTGTACTGGAACCGGCTGCAGACCGACCCCACGCAGCGCGTGCTGGCCGACCGTGAGCGGCTGCTGGTGCTCACCCTCATCGTCGGCGCCTTCGTGCTCGGCGGCATCGCCGGTGCGGCGGGCTTCCAGCGCCTGGGTTATGGCACGACCATTCCCCTGGCCGTCATCCTGGTGATGCTGGCCAGCGTGCCCGCGGCCGACGACCTGCGCGACTACCTGGCGCGGCCCGAGGGCTGAAGCGGCCTGCACTGTAGATGCTTCGACCCGGCGGCCGTGGCACCGCAGGCTGCGCTTCTTCCCTTGTCGTGTGATGCGTCAGCGCAGGACTGCGATCCACAATCGTTCGACGCGTCCAAGGGCAGCCTGCCAGACGTGTCCTGGAGTCCGGACATGCGCACATTCGCATCACTCTCGTCGTTCGCCTGGCTGCTCGCTGCCCTGGGTACCACGCTTGTTGCGCCGCTGGCACAGGCCGCCGAACCCGACTGGAGCTTGCCGAATGTTCCCGAGGACGCCGCCACCCGGCTGGAGTGCCAGTCGCTCATCGCGGTGCTGCCGGTCGTGGCTCATGTGTTGTTCGAGCCCGCTATGCTGCGCGCCCGTGCAGGCGAACGCCTGGGTAATGGCGAACTGGTCGAACTGGTGCGGCAGGTGGCCCGCACGGGTGATGGCCAGGGACTGGAGGCCCTGGGCCTGCTGTTCGATTCCGGCAATTGTTTCGGCGGCACGCGTGACCCACAGCGGGCGCGAGTCTTCTACGAATTGGCGGCCGACCGGGGCAACCCGTCGGCAGCCAGGCGCCTGGGCCGCCAGTGAGCGTCACTGCGTTGTGGAGCTGGTGCGCCGGTACACAGCTGCCGCACCCGACTCAGCCCCGCGCCAGCAGTGCCGGCACACCGGCCATCAGCATCACAAGCCCGGCGGCGCTGAGCAGGGCCAGCACCACGCGGCGGAAGGCCAGCGGGCTCAGGCCGCGGTAGATGCGCGCGCCGATCAGGTTGGGCAGGATGATGGCCGGCAGCACCACGGCGCAGTGCGGCCACAGCAGCCCGGCGCCGAAGGCGCCCGAGGCGACATAGGCCGCCATCGTCACCGCCAGCGCGGCGAGGTTGAAGTTCTGGATCACGGCGCGCTGGGCGTCCTTGTCCATGGCCTTGAGGGTGCACCACAGCGTGGGCACCACGCCGGTGAAGCCACCCAGCCCGCCCATCACGCCGCCGATGGCACCGGCCAGGCCGTCGCCCAGGCGGTCGGCCCGGGCGCTGCCCAGGTGCAGGCGCGGCAGCCGCTCGGCCATCAGCATGGCGGGGCAGAACACCACCAGGCTGGCGCCCAGGCCGACCTTGAACAGCTGCGCGTCCACATGCGACACCGCCCACACACCCAGCGGAATGCCGACCAGCCCGCCGGCCAGGAAGGGCGCCAGCACGCGCAGGTCGAATGCCCGGCGCACCGTGAAGGCGCTCAGCAGTTGGCCCGACAGGCCGCCGAACACGGCCAGCACCGTGGCCACGCGCGGCTCCACGCCCCAGACCCAGATCGACATCGCGACCATCGAGAAGGCAAAGCCCGAGATGCCCTGCACCAGGCCGGCGACCGCGGCACCCAAGGCGAGCAGGGCGAGTTCACCATTCATCGGCCCGATGCTGCCACGCCGGCCGGTGCGCTCACGACCGGGATTCCACGCAACTGGCCGGCCGCTGGCGGGCTGCCTGCTGCTGCGCCGCCTGAGCCGTCGTCCCGCGCGCCGGGGCGCGCCGGGCGCGGGTAGCGCGCCGGATCCCAGCGCTGCAGCAGTTCGGCCTCGCGCGCCCGTGCCAGCGCGACCTGGGCGAGCTTGACGTGGCCGTAGCCGCGCATGGCCATGGGCACCTGGGCGATGGCCACGGCCAGGGCCAGGCGGTCGGGCAGGCGTGGGGTCGGCTGGGTGGGTGCGGTGGGTGTGGCCTGCGGGGCGTGCAGGTCGTGAAGGGCGTGCAGGTGGTTCGGCGGTGGCGCAGCGCCAGCCTGGGTCGCCGCCCGGTCGCCCAGCCCCGCCAGCAGTTCGTCGATGCGCGCCTCGTACTGGCGCAGCAACTCGCGTTCCAGGCGGCGTTCGGCCGTGCGGCCGAAGAGGTCGAACACGCCGCCGCGCAGCACCTTGGCGCGTGCCAGCAGGCGCATCGCCGGCAGCATCCAGCGGCCGCTGAAGGTCAGCTTCCTCGGCGGCTGGCCGTTCTTCGGCCGCGCCAGCAGGGGTGGGGCCAGGTGCAGCTGCATCGTGACGTCGCCCTCGAACTGCTCGGTGAGCTGGCGCTGGAAGCTGCCGTCGGTGTACAGCCGTGCCACCTCGTATTCGTCCTTGATGGCCATGAGTTTCAACAGCGAGCGCGCCACGGCCAGGGTGAGCGGCCGGGCCGGCCCGGCGTCCGGGCTGGCGCCGGCGATCTGTGCCTCGCGCTGCTGCACCTTGTGCACCGTGGCCAGCCAGCGCTGCGCGTAGGCGGCGTCCTGATACGCCGTCAGGTGGGCCAGCGCGGTGGGGATGAAGGCCTCCAACGTCGGCGCCTGCTCGCCCTGGTGGTCGGTGCGGCCCAGCAGGGCCTCGCAGCCCTGCGGGTCGGCGGCGGCCAGGCGGCCGATGGCCAGGGCCTGCAGGTTGGCCGCCACCGCCACGCCGTTGAGCGTGATGGCGCGCTGCAGCGCCGCCAGGCTGACCGGCACCAGGCCGCGCTGCCAGGCGTAGCCCAGGGCCAGCACGTTGGCGGTGACGGTGTCGCCCAGGAAATCCTCGGCCAGCTGCTGGGCGTCGAAGGTGGCGACGTTCTGCTCGCCTGCCACGTAGCGCAGCTTGGCCAGCAGCAGCTCGCGCTTCAGGTCGGCGTCGGGGTTGCGCAGGCTCTCGGCCACCGGCACCTCGTGGATGTTGGCCAGCACTCGGGTGCGGCCGTGGCGCACGGTCTGCAGCGCCTCGGGTGCGGCGCCCACCACCAGGTCGCAGGCCAGCACGGCGTCGGCCTGTTGCGTGTCGATGCGCACCTGGTTCAACGTGCCCCCAGGCCGACGCCCTGCGTCGACCGCGCCCCGAGGGGCTGAATCGACCCGGGTGCGGCCCGTCGTCGACCCGGGCGCCTCGGCGTTCGCTCCCAGGCGCACGAAGCTCAGCACCGCGCCGCCCTTCTGGGCAAAGCCCATGAAGTCGAGCACGCTGGCGTGACGGCCTTCCAGGTGTGCGGCCATGGCAATCACCGCGCCCACGGTGACGATGCCGGTGCCGCCCACGCCGGTGACCAGCAGGTCGTAGGGCGCTTCGGGCGTGGTGGTGTCCAGGTGCGGACGGATCTCGCGGGGATGGGGCAGGGCGGCCACGCGCGCCTCGAAGGCGGCGCGCACGGGGCTTCGGGGATCCGCCAGCGCGCCGGCCTTGCGGCGCGGCCGGGCGCCGGTCAGGCTGACGAAGCTGGGGCAGAAGCCGTCGGCGCAGCGGTAGTCCTTGTTGCAGGCGGTCTGGTCGATGCGGCGCTTGCGGCCGAGCGCCGTCTCGTGCGGCAGCACGGCCACGTAGTTGCTCTGCACGCTGCAGTCGCCGCAACCTTCGCACACCGCCTCGTTGATGGCCAGGCGGCGCGGCGGGTCGGCCAGCTCGCCCTTCTTGCGCCGGCGGCGCTTCTCGGCCGCGCAGGTCTGTTCGTAGATCAGCACGGTCACGCCGGGCACCTCGCGCAAGCGGCGCTGCACGGCGTCGAGCTCGGCGCGGTCGTGGAACTCGGTGCCGGCGGGGAAACGCCCCTGCTGGTCGGCGTATTTGCCGATGTCGTCGCTCAGCACCACCACCTGCTTCACGCCTTCACTTTCCACCTGGCGGGCGATGGCGTCCACGCTGGTCGGGCCGTCGACCGGCTGGCCGCCGGTCATGGCCACGGCGTCGTTGAACAGGATCTTGTAGGTGATGTTGGCCTTGGCGGCCACGGCCTGGCGGATGGCGAGATAACCCGAGTGGTAGTAGGTGCCGTCGCCCAGGTTCTGGAACACATGCGGCACCCGGGTGAACAGCGCGTGTGACACCCAGTCCACGCCTTCGCCGCCCATCTGGATGAGGCCGGCGGTGTCGCGCTCCATCCAGTTGGCCATGAAGTGGCAGCCGATGCCGGCGCGTGCGGTCGAGCCCTGCGGCACCTGGGTCGAGGTGTTGTGCGGGCAGCCGGCGCAGAAGTACGGCAGCCGCTTGACGCTGTCGGCGTCGTTGGCCAGCAGCGGCGGCGGGGTGAAGTCGCGCACGTGCTGGAAGTGGTCACCCAGCGCCTGGTCGCCGGGAAAGTGGCGCGCCAGCCAGTGCGCCACCAGTTCGATGAGGCGCGAAGGCCGCAGCTCGCCCAGGGCCGAGACGAGCGGTGTGCCGTCCACATCGCGCTTGCCGACGATGGCCGGGCGCTCGCCCACCGGCGCGTTGTAGAACAGCTCGCGCAGCTGAGTCTCGACGACCGCGCCCTTTTCCTCGATGACCAGGATCTCGCTCAGGCCCCGGGCAAAGGCCGCCATGCGCGTGGTCTCGATCGGAAAACTGAGGCCGACCTTGTACAGGCGCAGGCCGGCGGCAGCCAGCATGGACGGCGAGATCTCCAGCCGGCGCAGCACTTCCATCAGGTCCAGGTGGGCCTTGCCGCAGGTGACGATGCCGACACGCGCCTGGGCGCACTCGATCACCTCGCGGTCGATGCTGTTGACGCGCGCGAACGCGGCCACGGCGGCGAGCTTGTCGGCCAGGCGCGACTCGATGCGCAGCGAGGGCAGGTCGGGCCAGCGGTAATGCAGGCCGTCGGCGGGCGGCTGGTGGCCGGTGGCGGCGGCGACGTCGTCGGCCTCGGCCCAGGCGGCGACGCGGCTCGTGATCAGGTCCACGTCCACCGTGGCCGTGCTTTCCACCACCTCGCTCAGCGCGGCCAGGCCGACCCAGGCGCCGCTGTAGCGCGACAGCGCCCAGCCGTACAGGCCGAACTCGACCATCTCGGCCACGCTGGCCGGCTGCAGCACCGGAACACTCCAGCCCATGAAGGCGTGGTCGCTCTGGTGCGGCATGGACGACGAGACACAGCCGTGGTCGTCGCCCGCCACCACCAGCACGCCGCCGTGCGGCGAGCTGCCGTAGGCATTGCCGTGCTTGAGCGCGTCGCCCGCGCGGTCCACGCCCGGGCCCTTGCCGTACCACAGGGCAAACACGCCGTCGACCGTGCGCTCGGGGTCGCTTTCCACGCGCTGGGTGCCCAGCACCTGGGTGGCGGCCAGTTCCTCGTTCACCGCGGGCACGAAGCGGATGCCGGCGCTCCTGTACCGCTCGCCGGCCTTCCACACTGCCTGGTCGACCATGCCCAGCGGCGAGCCGCGGTAGCCGCTGATGAAGCCTTCGGTGGCCCAGCCGCGTGCGGCGTCGAGCGACTTCTGCATCAGCGCCAGGCGCAGCAGGGCCTGGGTGCCGCTGAGCATGACGGCGCCGTGGTCGGCCCACAGGGCGTCGGCCAGGGCGTAGCCTTGGCGGGCCAGGGGCGGTTCGGGCGGTGGCTCGGCCGTGGGGGTGGCGGCGGTGTCGTGCAGGGTGCTCATGGCGCGGTGGCGCAGGGCGTGCGCAGGCGGAGGGGAAACGCTGCAGAGCTTAGGACGGTGCCGGCGGAAAAGCTGAGCTCCTTGACGCGTGCATGGCAGGATATGGCGCACAAGAGCGCTCCCTCCAGCCATGGCCGAAAACAAGACCAGCGCTGCGGGCTGGACCGCGACAACATGGCCAGCCCGCTGCGCTGCCGCACGAGGTCGAGGTCAAGTGGAGCCAGCAGCTTCTAGGCAGGTGATTCATATGACAACCTGACAAGCTGCTATCTTTGCGCCCCTCGTACGCCCTGAGCGCGTCGATTCCTACCCCTTGTGCCTTGCCTACACCGGCAGGGCCCGCCACCGAACGGGGCTCGCCCCATACGCCCCTGCCCCCTAGGAGACCCAACTTGACCACCACTGCCGCGCCCCACAACAAGATCGCCCTCGTCACCGGTGCCGGCAGCGGCATCGGCCGCGCCTGCGCCACCGCGCTGCTGCACGACGGCTGGAAGGTGGTCTTCGTCGGCCGCCGCGCCGAGGCGCTGAATGAATCCATCACCCTGGCCGGCGATCCCTACGGCGACATCGCCGAGCGCGCCCTGGCGCTGTCCTGCGACGTGGGCGACGACCGCTCGGTGGCGGCGGCCTTCAACACCGTGCGCGAGCGCTACGGCCGCCTGGACCTGCTGTTCAACAACGCCGGCATGGGCCTGTCGGTGCAGACACCCGACCAGATCCCGGCGGCCGAATGGCGCCGCGTGGTCGACACCAACCTCAACGGCGCCTTCTACTGCCTGAGCGAGGCCTTCAAGCTCATGCGCGAGCAGTCGCCGAAGGGTGGACGCATCATCAACAACGGCAGCATCTCGGCCCACGCGCCGCGCCCGGGCTCCATGGCCTACACCGCCACCAAACACGCCATCACCGGCCTGACCAAGACCGCGGCCCTGGATGGCCGGCCCTACGACATCGCCGTGGGCCAGATCGACATCGGCAACGTTGCCAGCGACATGACCCAGCGCATGGTGGCCGGCGTTCCGCAGGCCGACGGCAGCATCCGCCCCGAGCCGCGCATGGAGCTGGCCGACGTGGCCGCCACCTTCATGACCATGGCCGGCCTGCCGCTGTCTGCCAACATCCTCACCGTGACGGTGATGGCGACCAAGATGCCCTACGTCGGCCGCGGCTGATCGGCGGTTCCCAGACTTCGCGCTGCGTGCCTCCCAACTTGTCGGCCTGCGCCCCATACCGCGCCATGCGACGCCTGCATCCCGACCTGCTCGGCAGCCTGCCCGCCCAGGTGCAGCGCCCGGCCTACGACCGGGCGGCGCTGCGCCCCGGCATCGTCCACCTGGGCATCGGCGCGTTCATGCGAGCCCACTTGGCGGTGGCGACCGAGGCGGCCATCACCGCCAGCGGCGACACCAACTGGGGCATCTGCGGCATATCGCTGCGCTCAGCGGCTACCCGCGATGCCCTGGTGCCGCAGGCCGGCCTGTACACCGTGGCGGTGCGCGACGCCGACGCACAGGGCCGGCCGCGCCAGCGCCTGCAGGTGATCGGCTGTGTGTGTGAACTGCTGGTTGCGCCCGAGGATCCCGGCGCGGTGCTGGACGCCATCGCCCGGCCGGCGACGCGCCTGCTGAGCCTCACCGTCACCGAGAAGGCCTACCTGCGCGAACCGGTCAGCGGTGTCCTGCTGGTCGATCACCCGGACATCGTGCACGACCTGACCCACCCGGCGACGCCGCGCAGCGCCCTCGGCGTCATCGTGCACGGCCTGGCGCGCCGCCGGGCGCAGGGGCAAGGCGGCCTTACGCTCATGTCACTGGACAACCTGCCGGCCAACGGTCACACCCTGCGCTCGCTGGTGCTGGCGTTTGCGCGCGCGCTGCCGGCCCGCGGACCGACTGGTGCCCAGGCTGGTGTGGGCGCTGGTGCCGACCCTGACCCCGACCTCGGCGCCGGTGGCCTGGCGGACTGGATCGACGCTCACTGTCGCTTCCCCTGCAGCATGGTCGACCGCATCGTGCCGCGCAGCGCCGACGCCGACCGCGATCGTGTCGCCGCCGACCTGGGGTGCCGCGATGCCTGGCCGGTGTTGGCGGAGCCCTTTTTTGATTGGGTGGTCGAGGACGACTTCGTGCTGGGTGCGCCGGGACGCCCTCCCTGGACGCCGGCCCATGTGCGCCTGGTGACTCAGGCTGAAGCGTGGGAACGCCTCAAGCTGCGTATGGTCAATGGCGCCCATTCGGCGCTGGCCTACCTGAGCGTGCTGGCCGGCTGGTCGACGGTCGACGAGGCCATGGCCCAGCCTGCACTGCGCAGCTATGTCGAGGGCCTGCTGCGCGACGAGATCACGCCCATGCTGCCGTTGCTGCCCGGGCTGGACCTGGAAAGTTATCGCGAGGCGCTGCTGGCGCGCTTTTCCAACCCGGGTCTGGCGCATCAGACGCGCCAGATTGCCATGGACGGCTCGCAGAAGTTGCCCCAGCGCCTGCTCGGTACTCTGGCGGAACGTCTGGCCGCCGAGTTGCCCGTCAAGCGGCTCGCGCTGGCTGTGGCCGCCTGGCTGCTGTGGCTGCGCGGTATGGACGAGGCTGGCCGCGGCCACGCGATCGACGATCCGCTGGCCGGCGAACTCGCGGAACTCTGGCGTCGGGCCGATGCTCTGGCCGCTCAGGCTCACGATGCTGCGCTTGGCACACGCACCTTGACCACCTACGAGCGGGTATTCGGCACTCTGGGTCGTGATGAACGCTTCAACGCCGCGGTCCATCAAGCGTTGATCCAACTGCGCACGTCAGGCGTGGCCGGTGCGCTCAGCGCTGTCGCCAAGGGCTGAAGCCTGGGGATGGGCAGGTCAGCGCACGGCGCCCATGCAACCCTTGCACACCCCCCAAGGCAAAGCGCCAAGGAATTCCTGCGCCGGGCAGTGACATGCCCGACCGACCGATGGTTGTCTGATGACCGGATGAATCCGACGCTGGATCGCCTACAGTTCCGTTCCCCGAACGGATTCAAACGCCATACACCACCATGACTGCAAGACTGCTGGGCAAGACCGCATTCCTCACCGCTGCCGGCCAGGGCATCGGGCGAGCCACCGCCTTGGCTTTTGTTCGCGAAGGTGCGCGCGTGATCGCCACCGATGTGAGCGTCGAAGCGCTGGCCAGTCTCAAGGCCGAATGCGGCTGCGAGACGCAGCGGCTTGACGTCACCGACCCTGCGGCCATCCAGGCCGCTGCGGCGGCTGCTGGCCGGGTGGACGTGCTCTACAACGGCGCCGGGTTCGTGCATGCCGGCACGGTGCTCGACTGCACCGAAGAGGACTGGAGCTTTGCCTTCGATCTCAACGTGCGATCGCAATTCCGCATGATCAAGGCCTTTCTGCCGGCCATGCTGGCGGCGGGTGGCGGATCCATCGTGAACATCGCCTCGGTGGCCGGCAGCATCAAGGGGGCGCCCAATCGCTTCGTCTACGGTGCAACGAAGGCCGCGGTGCTCGGCCTGACCAAATCGGTTGCAGCGGACTACGTCACGCGCGGCATACGTTGCAACGCCATCTGCCCGGGCACGGTGGAATCGCCTTCGCTGCGCGACCGCATTGCTGCCCAGGCCAGCGCCAGTGGCCAGAGCGTCGAACAGGTGCACGCCGGCTTTGTGGCACGCCAACCCATGGGCCGCGTCGGCCGCACCGAGGAAATTGCCGCGTTGGCGGTCTACCTTGCCAGCGACGAGTCAGCGTTCACGACCGGCACCGCCCAGATCATCGACGGCGGCTGGTCCAATTGAGCGGCATGCCGCGCGCTGTCGCGTTGCCTGTCGGCGCCTGTTGAGCCCAGACGTTGGATGCCGGTCCGACGACACCTGGCTCGCCGTCTCCAGCCTTCGTTGCTGACACGGGCCTAGGGCGGCTTTGCACCTGCTCGGCGAGTTACGACCGGTTTCTGCATCACACTGTTTCACCCCAACGAACCACTGAAGGACGCTGAATGAAGCTTTTGCGTTACGGCCCCAAGGGTCAGGAAAAACCCGCGTTGCTCGACGACCAGGGGCAGGTTCGCGACCTGTCGCGCATGCTGGCCGACATCAGTGGCAACACGCTGACACCCGCCGGCCTGGCCAAGCTGCGCGGCTTGGACGTCAACAGCCTGCCGGTGGTCAACGAGCCAGGGCGACTGGGCGCGCCCTGGTCCGGTGTCGGCAAGTTCATCGCAGTAGGCTTGAACTACGCCGACCATGCGGCCGAGTCCGGCATGGCCATCCCCAAGGAGCCGGTGCTGTTCAGCAAGACGACCAGCTGCATCGTCGGTGCCAATGACGCCGTGGTGCTGCCGCAGGCGTCGGTGAAAAGCGACTGGGAAGTCGAACTCGGGGTGGTCATCGGCAGCAAGGCGCGTTATGTGTCCGAGGCCGATGCCTTGGGCCATGTCGCAGGTTATTGCGTGGTCAACGATGTGTCCGAACGCGAATACCAGATCGAGCGCGGCGGTACCTGGGACAAGGGCAAGGGTTGCGACACCTTTGGGCCCATCGGCCCCTGGCTGGTGACCGCCGACGAGGTGCCTGACCCGCAGCAGCTGGGCATGTGGCTGGAGCTCAATGGCAAGAAGGTGCAGAACGGCAGCACCCGCACCATGATCTTTGGCGTGGCGCATCTGGTCAGCTACATCAGCCGCTTCATGACACTGCTGCCCGGTGATCTCATCACCACTGGCACGCCGCCTGGCGTGGGCATGGGCATGAAGCCGACGCCGGTCTTCCTCAAGCCCGGCGACACCATGCGTCTGGGCATCGACGGCCTGGGCGTTCAGCAACAGACCGTGCACGCCTGGAACCCGGAACTGATCGACGGCTGAGGCCTGCGCCAGCGCCCCACCCGCTTGACCAAGCGGGCGGGGTCGCTGCGGCTTCCTCGACCGGCGGTGCCGTCCCGTCGGGGCTGCGCGCATCGGCAGCCGATGCTGCTTTCTGTTACCTTGCGCGCCGCATTCACGCAGCAGCTGCACCGGAACGAAAGAAGCATCGGCATGAGCCATTGGACGGACCACCTCGCAACCTTGACCCCTACTCGCCTGAAGGGCATGCGCCGTGGCGTGGAAAAGGAAAGCCTGCGTGTGCAGCCCGACGGCGGGCTGGCTCTGACTCCCCATCCCGCGGCATTGGGCTCGGCGCTCACCCATCCGCACATCACCACCGATTACAGCGAATCTCAACTCGAACTCATCACCGGTGTGCATGGTGATGTCGAGGCCTGCCTGACTGAACTCACCCGGGTGCACCAGTTCGTCTACCGCACCCTCGGCGACGAAATGTTGTGGGTGGCCAGCATGCCGTGCAGCCTGCCGCCCGACGAGGCCATCCCGATCGGGCTGTACGGTTCGTCCAATGTCGGGCGTGCGAAGACGGTCTACCGCGTCGGGCTGGGGCACCGCTATGGCCGGCGCATGCAGACCATTTCGGGCATCCACTACAACTGGTCGCTGCCGGGTGTGAGCAGCGCTGAATATTTCGGTCTGATCCGCAATTTCCGCCGACACAGCTTTCTGCTGCTCTACCTCTTCGGCGCTTCACCGGCAGTCTGTGCGGACTTCGTGGCTGGCCGCGAGCATGTGCTGGAGTCGCTGGGCGATCAGACCTTGTTCCTGCCGCATGCGACGTCCCTGCGCATGGGCCGACTTGGCTATCAAAGCGATGCCCAGGCTGAGCTGGCGGTGAGCTACAACAGCCTGGAGAGTTACGCAGCGTCGCTGCACGACGCACTCACGCGGCCTTACCCGGCCTACGAGACGCTAGGCCTGCGCGGCCCAGGTGGTGACTACCACCAGCTTGCGACCAGCCTGCTGCAGATCGAGAACGAGTTCTACGGCACCATCCGACCCAAGCGGGTCATCTTCCAGGGCGAACGTCCACTGCACGCACTGCGCGAACGCGGGGTCGAATATGTCGAGGTGCGCTGCATGGACCTCGATCCCTTCCTGCCGCTGGGCATCGACGCCGCCACCATGCGCCTGTTGGATGTCTTCTTGCTGCACTGCCTGTTCAGCGACAGCGCCCCGGACAGCCCGGATGAAATTGCAGCGTTGGCACGCAACCAGGACCGGGTGGCTACGCGCGGCCGCGAACCGGGCTTGCGCCTGGAACGCCAGGGTCAACAGATCACCCTGGCCGAATGGGCCGAGGAGTTGCTGGACGGCTGCAAGCCGATTGCTGCTGTGCTCGACGCCGCACAGGACACCCAGGCGCACACGCAGATGTTGAACGCGGCGCTGGCCGGCCTGCACACGCCAGCGCTGCTGCCATCAGCGCGAGTGCTTGAACAGATTCGTCGCCGGCCCGATCAGTCGTACCTGCGGTTCGTGCGCGAGCGCTCCGCTCATACCCAGTCCGCGCTGCGGGGTCTGCCATTTGGCGCTGAGTCGCACCAGCAGATGCAACAGCTCGCAGCGCATTCGGTCGCCGAGCAGGCGCGTATCGAGGCTGCCGACTCGATGCCCTTCGAGATCTACCGACAGGAATATCTGTCGACTCGGCGGCTCGGATCCTGAGCAAGGCCGGCGCTTCAAGGGGCCCGGCCACGTGGGGCCTGGTGTCAGGGGGGCAGTTCGCAGGAAAACCAGCGGCGCCCTTGGCATCGGGCGCCGCGCAGGCCAAAACGGCATGCCGAGCGATCAGGTCGCTGACCTAGGCTGCCCAGTCTGGGCGGACGACACGCCGACGCAGTTGCATGCGCCAGCGTCGGGACCCATCAGAGTTCGTCCTTGAAGGTCGGCGTGGGCTTGAAGCGCACGGACTTCGACGCCTTGATCTTCAGCGGTTCGCCTGTGCTCGGATTGCGGCCCTTGCGCGCAGCACGCTTGCTGATCTTGAAGGTGCCGAGCCCGGCAACCGTGGCGGTGCCGGTCTTGCGGATCTGCGACTTGATGGTCTCGATCACGAAGTCCAGCATGGCTGCCGATCGGCTCTTGGGCAGTTCGAACTGCGCGGCAATCAATTCGACGAATTCGGCCTTGTTGGCCGCACCCTTTACCGCCGGCTTCTTGGCACTGACCTTCTTTGCCGCAGCCTTCTTGGCCGGTGCCTTGGCCGCGACGGTCTTTAGCGCTGTCTTGTTGGCGACCGTCGCCTTGGCCGTCTTGGCGGGGGCGGCAGGCTTGGCGGTCGCTGTCGTCTTGGTGCTTGTCTTCGTGGCCATATGCGTGACATTGTGAGGTGGCCCGCAATCCTGCCCCGGGCCAGACGGGCGTTGCATGATATCCAGCCCCCGAGTGCTTGCGACGTGCATGTGTCGTGGCCTAGCGCAAACCCCGAAGTGGCTTGGCAACAGGGGAAGGTTGGCGCGTTCGTGGGCTTGGGTAGCTGCCGCTGCGCGTGGCCTGGCCGGTCATATTCATCAGCATGCGCATCTTGGGACTTGGCGCAACTTCACTTGGATGCTCCAGCCTCTCGAAGCATGGCCTGGCGTGCGCTAGAATCTCGCTCCGTTGCCGGTGTAGCTCAGTTGGTAGAGCAGCTCATTCGTAATGAGAAGGTCGAGGGTTCGATTCCTTTCACCGGCACCATCATTCTGAAAATGGGCCGCCCTCATCGAGAGGTTGGCCCTTTTTCATTGGCCCGGCGGCGAGCCGGCACTGCGGCCTGATCTCGACCTTGCGGAGCTTGACGACGGCGCGTCCCCGAGCAGCGCAAAGTGGCCGCTGGTCCGCATGCCTTCCACCACGGGGGTCAGCCACTGCTGCCGTGGATCAGCGCTGCATGTGGCCGCCCATGGGTGCAAAAGCCGGCTGACGCGATCTTGGGTCGACACGGGGTGTCGAAGGGAATGACTCACGCTGCGAGCTGATGCTGCAAGTCAGATGTGCAAGACATCCGATGTTGGGTTGGCGGCGCTCTGACGACCAACTGCTCAGCGGCGAGTCTGTCGAGCTTGAGCAGCAAGCACTGTGCATAGGCCAGATCGTCGCCGCGCAGAGCCGGCAGCATCTGGTGCACGTGGCGCTCGAACAGTCGAATCTCCTGCACGATAGTGCGTTCGGCTTGGCTCTCGATGCGTTGCAATTCAAGAGTCGACGCGCTGAAACCCTGCAACGCCGCAGCTCCGTCCTGCCCCTTTGCTGCGGTCACTGTGGACGCCCCTGCATCGCGCCAAGACCTATGGAACAGCGGAAGTACCAGACCCTGTAGCAGTGCGAGCAGCCGAGACATCGTGAATACCCTGGATCGACCGGGCCAGCCCCATGCTTCCCGATCTGGAAATTTTAGGCAGAGCGGGAAGATGTCACGTGACGCGGCCTGCGGTAGCTTTTCTTCGGGCTTGTAAGAACTGTACGGAGTTCCTGTATTTATTAAAGAACTTAAGAACCGCAAGGCGGTTGGCGCCCCCGAGACCGCTTCAGTTTCAGGCGCGGGCATCGAACTGCAGGATGGCGTGTGCGATGGCGTCCAGCGGCAGGATGGCATCTACCGCCTGCAGCCGGATCGCTTCCTTGGGCATGCCGAACACGACGCAGCTCTCCTCGTCCTGGGCGATGGTGCGCGCGCCGCCGTCGTGCATCTGCTTCATGCCGCGCGCACCGTCGTCACCCATGCCGGTCATGATGATGCCCAGACTGTCCGCTCCGGCGCAGTCGGCGGCAGAGCGGAACAGGACGTCGACCGATGGCTTGTGGCGGTTCACCGGCGGACCGTCGACGATGTTCACGTAGTACTGGCCGGCCGCCTTGCGCAATTGCATGTGGCGCCCTCCGGGGGCGATAAGCGCCACACCACGTTCCAGCCGATCGCCGTCGCGCGCTTCGCGCACATTCATGGCACACAGGGTGTCGAGTCGGCTGGCGTACATGGCGGTGAAGCGCTCAGGCATGTGCTGGGTGATGGCGATGCCCGGTGCATCCGCCGGCAGGCTGGTGAGCACGAGTTCCAGCGCCTGGGTGCCGCCGGTCGAACTGCCAATGACCACGGGCTTGTTGACTGCCAGGGCGTGCACCCCGGCACCGCCAGGCTGGTGGCGTTGACCGGCGACGGATCGGTGGCCGACGCCCTGAGCCGCGAGCGCTGGTTCGCGGCTCCCCGTGGCCGGCGACCGCGCGCGTGGTTTTGCACGCGCCGCAGCCTTGAGCGTCTGGATCATTTCCTGGCGCGACTCCTCCAGATATTGCTTCAGCCCCAACCTGGGCTTGGCCAGCACCGACACGGCGCCGGCGGCGAGCGCATCCAGCGCCACCCGGCTGCCTTCGGTCGTCAGGGTCGAGCAGATCACGGTGGGGATGGGGTCGCTGCCCATCACCTGGCGCAAGAAGGTCAGGCCGTCCATGCCGGGCATCTCGATGTCGAGCAGCAGCACGTCCGGCCGGTGTTTGCGCAGCGCCTCGATGGCGATGAGCGGGTTGGGTGCCGCGCCGACGAGTTCGATGTCGGCGACACCGGCGAGCAGATGTGCCACCGTCTGGCGCACTACGGCCGAGTCGTCGATCACGTAGACCTTGATGGAAGACATGCTGCTCCAGAAATGGGGTGGACGACGGACTGGGCGGCCGGTGCGCGGTCGTTTTTAGCGTATGGGCGGCGGCAGTTCGACCGGCTGGCACTGCGGCAGCGGCTGACCGACGACCCAGCTCACCTTGCGATAACAACTTCCGCCGACGTCTTCGCTCAGCACCGGGATGCCGGCCTGCGCCAGCCAGCGCCGGGCGCTGTCGACATTGTTCTGGCCGACGTGCAACTGCCGGTAGACGTCGGGGAACATGTTGCCGCCGCCGTAGACATGGGCCACGCACAGCTGTGGCGTGATGCCGAGTCGGCGCAGTCCGTCGCTCAGCGCCTGCAGCGCGACGCTGGCGTAGCTGGTGTCATGACGAGCCAGGGCGCCTGGTTCACTCGCATGCACGATGTGGCACATGGCGCCCACGGTGCAGCGCGGATCGGTGAGCACCACGGCCACGCAGGAACCCAGCAGCGTGTCCATGCGGTCGCCGCGCGTCCCTATGGCGAAGTCGCCGGGTTGCAGCACATGGTGGTGGACGGTCATCGTGGATCGGGGCGGCGCGCAAGCGCAGGCTTCAGGCCTTGAGCGGCTTGCGATAGGCGCCGGGCACGATGGCTTCCAGCTTGAGGTCTTCCTGCACCCGGCCCTCGGCGGTGCCGATGAAGAACAGGCCGCCGGGCAGCAACTGCTCGACCACCCGTTGCACCACCCGGCGCTTGGTTTCTGCATCAAAGTAGATCAGCACATTGCGCAGGAAGATCACGTCGAAGGGGCCGATGCCGTCGAAGGGCCGGCACAGGTTGAGCTGACCGAAACGCACGTGTTCACGCAGGGCCGGGCGCAGCATCACCTGGCCCTCGGCCGGGCCTTCACCCCTGAGGCAATAACGACGCAGCCGTTCGGGCGAGACGTTGCGCAGCCGGTCGGCGGGGTAGACGCCCTGCTTGGCGGCCAGCAGCACACGGTGGCTGATGTCGGTGGCCAGGATGTTCCAGCCCGGGCCGACCCGCCCGGCATGCTGCATGTCGGACAGCAGCATGGCGGTGCTGTAGGCCTCGTCGCCAAAGGAGGCCGCGGCGCTCCAGATAGCCAGTGCGCTGCGGCCGCGCCGTGCGGCCAGTTCGGCCTCCAGCACGTCGTAATGGCGTGGTTCGCGGAAGAAATAGGTCTCGTTGGTGGTGAGCAGGTCCACCGCCATCTGGAACTCGGCGGCCTCGTTCTCGTCTTCGAGCAAGGCCAGATAGTCCTCGTAACGTTCCAGCCCAAGCTTGCCGATGCGCGGGCTCAGGCGCGACGAGACGAGCGATTTCTTGGACGCGTTGAGCGACATGCCCACGCTGTCATACATGATCTGGCAAATGCGTGCGAAGGTACGGTCGCTCAGCTCGCGATCGGCTTCGGGGGTCCAGGTGCTCATGGTCAGGCGGCCCGGCGTTGTGCGCGGTCACAGGCGGCGGCCATGTCCTCGATGTCCAGCGTGGCCTCGGGCGCCAGCACGACGAGAAAACGCCCGCCCACCTTGGCCATGCCGCGCATGAAGTCGCGCGGCACCGCGCTGCCGAAGGGCGGCGGCCCTTCGATGCAGGCTTCGGCGATCTCGATCACCTCGCTCACCGCGTCGACCATCAGTCCCATCTCCAGGCGTTCGCCGTCGCGTTGTGACTCGAAGATGACGATGCTGGTGCGCGGGCCGACCACCGCCGGCGCATGGCCCAGGCGGGCCTGCAGGTCGATCACCGGCACAACCGCCCCGCGCAGGTTGATGACGCCACGCACGAAGGGGGGCATGAGCGGCACCAGCGTCATCTGACCGTACTGGATGATCTCGCGCACCGACTCGATGCCGACTGCGAACACGCCGTCCGCCAGCGTGAAGGTGAGGTACTGGCCGCTGGCGGCGGGGGAGCCGCTGTCCTCGCCCGCCAGGGCCAGGGATTCGGCGGATGACACGGCGTTCATCAATGCGCTCCTGCAGGTGGTTGCGGGCCGGTGGCCGGCCGGCCACGGCGTGGTTTTCAGTAAGGGCGGAAGTTGGCTTCGCTGTAGCGGCCCAGGCCGCCGCCACCGCCCGCCGCAACGGCGCGTGCCGGCGCCTGCCCGGCGGATCCGTTCATGGCGCCGTTGGCGGCCGTGCCAGCGCGGCCACGCCGCACCGGCTGCTCGACCTCGGGCAGGCCGCGGCGCGCACCGGCGGCCGGCCGGTTGTCGGTGGTGCTGAAAAAGCCGATCGCGTCCTGCAGTTGGCCGGCCTGACCGGTGAGCTCCTCACTGGTGGCGGCGAGTTCCTCGGAGGCCGAGGCGTTCTGCTGCGTGGCCTTGCTCAACTGGCCCATGGCCCCGCCGATCTGCGTCACCGCCGAGCTTTGCTCCTCGGACGCCGCCGAGATTTCCTGCACCAGGTCGGAAGTCTTGCGGATCGACGGCACGATTTCGTCGAGCAGCTTGCCGGCACGTTCGGCGGTGGACACGCTGTTGCCCGCCAGGTCGCCGATCTCCTTGGCCGCTTCCTGGCTGCGCTCGGCGAGCTTCCTCACCTCGGCCGCCACCACCGCGAAGCCCTTGCCGTGTTCACCGGCACGCGCCGCCTCGATGGCTGCGTTCAGCGCCAGCAGATTGGTCTGGTAGGCGATGTCGTTGACGATGCTGATCTTGGCCGCGATCTGCTTCATGGCCTTGACCGTCTGCGTCACCGCCTCGCCGCCTTCGCCGGCCTCCTTGCTGGCCTTGGTGGCCATGCTGTCGGTCACCTTGGCGTTGTCGCTGTTCTGCGAGATCGAGGCCGACATCTGCTCGATCGAGGTGGTGGTTTCCTCCACCGACGCGGCCTGCTCGCTGGCTGCCTGCGACAGGCTCTGTGCCGTAGCGCTGACCTGGTTGGCGGCGCCGGTGAGGGCGTCGGCGGCGGCGCGGACCTCCTCGATGATGCCGGCCAGACGGTCGCAACTGGTGTTGGCGTCGTTCTTCACCTGCTCGAACGTGCCCTGGGCGTCGCGGGTGATGCGCTGTGTCAGATCGCCGCTGGCCAGCGCCGAGAAGACCCGGCCGACGTCCTCGATGATGGCGGCAAGCTTCTCGCGGGTTGCGTTGGCGTCTTCCTTCACCTGGCCGAAGGTGCCCTGGTAGTCGCGCGTGATGCTTTGTGTCAGGTCACCGGCGGCCAATGCGCCGAACACGCGCACCACGTCGTCGAAGATCACTGCGGTGGTTTCCATGAGCGTGTTGACGCCGCCGCACAGTTCGCCGATCGGCCCGCTCTTGCCGTCCAGCGGTATGCGCTGGGTCAGGTCGCCGGCCTTGGCCGCCGTGGTCACCTGGCGCGCCTGTTCCACCGCGTGGTTCAGCATGCGATCGGCGACCACCTTGTCGGTCACGTCGGTGGCGATCTTGACGATCTTCACCACCCGGCCCATCTCGTCCTTGACCGGTGCGTACACGGCCTGGATCCAGACTTCGGCGCCACCCTTGGTGATGCGGCGGAACACGTCGTTCTGCGGCTTGCCGGCGTTGAGGTCGCGCCAGAACTGCTCGTAGGCCGCGGCCGCCGCGTCGACCGGCGCGACGAAGACGCGATGGTGCTTGCCCTTGATCTCGTCGGCGCCATAACCCATGAGGCCGAGGAAGTTGGCGTTGGCGCTGAGCACGTGGCCGCCCAGGTCGAACTCGATGTAGGCATAGCTCTGGTCGATGGCGGCCAGGATGCCGCGCGCGTTCTGGCGCTCGATCTCCTGCTCGGTGATGTCGTAGCGCACGCCGAGGTATTTCATCGGCTTGCCGTTCTCGCCCAGGATGGGCGCGATGACGGCGTCGACGTAGTAGGGCGTGCCGTCCTTGGCGCGGTTCTTCACCACGCCGCGGAAGATGTCGCCACGGCCGATGGTCTGCCACATCTGCTTGAACACCTCCTTGGCCATGTCGGGGTGGCGGGTGGTGTTGTGCGGCGCGCCGATCAGCTCCTTGCGGCTGTACTTGGAGACCTCGATGAACTTCTCGTTGATGCTCAGGATGTCGCCCTTCTTGTCCGCCTCGGACACGATGGACGTGATGTTCATGATGTCGGTGCGCACCTTCAGTTCGGCCTCGACCGTATCCAGGCGCGCCTTGACCTGGGCCAGCGTGGCCTCGAGGTCGGCCCGGGCGGCTTGTTCGGCAGCCAGGGCGGCCTGTTCGGCCTTCAGGCGCTCGGCGTCGAATTTCATCTGACGCGCGGCGTCGTCAAGTGCGGTGCCGGCGACCAGGCGGGCCAGCCAGGAAGAGTTCTGCGTGGTCATGATGGTTGTCCTTGGGTCGACGGTTGAAGGCGCGCGCTGTTGCGCAGGGTCAGGGAACTCAGGGTGGCGGTGGCAACGGACGCCGCGCTGGCGGCCGCTGACGGGGGAGCGGTGGGCGGTGGCTGCTCGGCGAGCTGGCACAGGGAGTTGACGTCGACGTTGAGCGCCACTTCGCCATTGCCCAGGATGGATGAGCCGGAGATGCCGCGCAGGCGGCGAAACAGCGGTCCGAGTGGCTTGATCACGGTCTGGTGCTGGCCCAGCAGCGTGTCCACCACCAGGCCGTAGGGCGCTGCGTCGCCGCGTACCACCACGATGCTGGTGAGCTCGGGGTTGTCGCCCTGCAGTTCATACAGGGTGCGCAGGTCGACCACCGGCAACACCTCGCCGCGCAGCTCGACGCAAAAACGCCCATGGCTGTCGGGCACGCTGCTGGCCTGGTCGGACGAGATGACCTCGACCACGGTGTCCAGCGGCAGGATGAACTTGGACGCCGCCACGCCGACCAGGAAGCCGTCGATGATGGCCAGCGTGAGTGGCAGGCGGATGTCGATCTGTGTGCCCTGGCCCGGCACGCTGTGCACGCCCACACTGCCGCGCAGCGCCTCGATATTGCTGCGCACCACGTCCATGCCCACGCCGCGGCCGGACAGTTCGGTGACCTGGGCGGCGGTGGAAAAGCCCGGCTCGAAGATGAGCTTGAGGATGTCGCCGTCGGCCGGCACCACGCCGGGTTCGACCAGGCCGCGCTCCCAGGCGCGCTGCAGCACGCGCTGGCGGTCGATGCCGCGGCCGTCGTCGTCGATGCGGATGACGATGCTGCCCGATTCGTGACGCGCACTCAGCACCAGCCGGCCGGTGGCGGGCTTGCCGGCGGCCTGGCGTTCGGCCGGCGTTTCCAGGCCATGGTCCAGGCCGTTTCTCACCAGGTGCATGAGCGGATCGGCGATGCGCTCGACCATGGACTTGTCCAGTTCGGTCTCGCCGCCCTCGATCTCGAAATCGACCGCCTTGCCCAGTGCCGTGGCGGTATCACGCACCACGCGGCGGAAGCGGTTGAAGGTCTCGGCGATGGGCACCATGCGCAGCTGCAGCGTGCCGTTACGGATTTCCTCGACCAGCCGGGTGACGTGCTGGTTGGCCTCGATCAGTTCACCCTGGCGCGTCTGGCGCGCCAGCATGGACGCCCCGGCGCCGGCGATCACCAGTTCTCCCAGCAGGTTGATGACGGCGTCCAGCCGGTCGGCCTTGACGCGGATGTAGCGTCCGTCGTCTGCCGCGCTCGCTTCGCGCTGGCGCTGCTGCTTCTTCAGCGCCGCGCTCACCACCTGCGGCGCCAGGCCTTCGCGCGCCTGCAGCAGTTCGCCGATGCGCGGCACATCGTCGTGCGTCGGGTCGGCATGGGTCGCTGCGCGCACCTGGTCCTGGGTGCGCAGGCAGGCGTCGATCTGGGCCTGGGTGACGGCGCCCACGCTGACCAGCATGTCGCCCAGGCGCAGGTGGTCGGGCATGGCCTCGATCAGGCGCACGAACTCGCCCGGGTCGGCGCCTGGCGCCACCAGGCGCAGCGTGCAGTCGTCGCGCACGAAGCTGAAGGCCGACTCGATGGTCTCGCGGTCGCTGCTGGTCTCCAGTCCCAACTCGAAGGCCAGGTAGCAGGTCTCCGGGTCCAGCGTGTCCAGCGGCGGGATGGCCGCGCGGTCGCAACTGATTGCCACCACCTCACCCAGCGATTCGAGGTAGGTCAGCAAGGCCATGGGATCCATGCCGTTGCGGAAGGTGTCCGGGCCGTAGCGGGTCGACAGATGCCAGCGGCCAGGTCGGTCGCTCGCGGCGGATGCGGCGGTGGCCGGTGCTCCGCTGGTCTGGGCGCCCATGTCGTCGTCCTGCCCCAGCAGGGCGTGGATCTGCATCACCAAGTCGGCGCGGCGCTCGATCTGGCCCGAGAGCTCGGCAGGATCAGCCCCATCGGCGGCCGACTGGCCGGACTGGTCGATGAGCAGGCCGATCTGGTCGTTGCACTGCAGCAGCAGGGTGCTCAGATCCAGATCGAGCGAGAGCCGGCCTTCACGCAGGCGGTCCAGCAGCGTCTCGACATGGTGGGTGAACTCGACCACCGGGCTCAGGCCGAAGATGCCGGCCGAGCCCTTGATGGTGTGGGCGCAGCGAAACAGTGCGTCCAGCAGCTCGCGGTCGTGCGGGTGTTCCTCCAGCTGCAGCAGCAACTGCTCGAGTGCCTGGGTCTGCTCGTGTGCCTCGCTGATGAAGGCGGGCAGGGCCTCGGCGACAAAGCCGAGGTCGCGGTCGTGGTGCTTGTGCTTCATCGGGCCTCCGGGCGGGCGTCGTGGCTTCAGGCCGCAGTGAGCGGCGCGGCCTCAGCCGCAGGCAGGCAAAGGCCGATCGGATCGTCGGCGGCGCCTTGTGTGCCGGCGCCAAGGTCGTCAATCGGGAGGGACTGCGGCGATTCCTCCACCGGCTGCCGGGCCGGGGCCTGCAGTGGGTCTTGCGCCTGTGGCAGATCGGCCGCACGGGGCTCGTCGCCGCTGTCGGTCTGCGCCGCCAGCGCGGCGTACCAGTCGTGCAGGCCCAGGGTCTCAAAGGCCCGGGCCAGGGTGTCACTGGCGTTTTCAATGCGCCAGCCGCGGCCCTGGCGGTCGAGCAGCGCGCCCAGGCTGCACAGCAGTTGCACGCCGGCACCATCGACGTCCAGCACCTGCTCGGCGTTCACACCCAGCGCTGCGCCAGCTGGCGCGCCGTCCAGCCAATCGAGCAGGGCCTGGCGGACTTCGCCGACGCTGTAGATGGTCAGTTCGCCGGGCAGGGCGTAGGTGGTGCGCATGTCGAGGCCCCTTCGCTTCAAGGCAGGATGAGCTTGGCGACCGCGTCCAGCAGCACCGGCGGGCTGAAGGGTTTGGTGATCCAGGCCTTGGCGCCGGCCAGCTTGCCGGCCTGCTTCTTGGCGTCGGTGTCCTCGGTGGTGAGCATGATCACCGGGGTGAACTTGTAGCGCGCGTTTTTCTTCACCTCGGACACGAAGGTGATGCCGTCCATGCGCGGCATGTTGACGTCGCTGATGATGAGGTTGACCTTGCGGCCATCGAGCCGGGCCAGGGCTTCGACACCGTCGGCCGCCTCCAGCACGTCGTAGCCGGCGCGGGTGAGGCCGATGTTGACGACCTGGCGCAGGGAGGACGAGTCGTCCACGATCAGGATGGTTTTGTTCATGGTGTTCTCCATCGGCTCGGCAAGGGGTTGCGGGCGGGCCGCAGGCTCAGAAGAAGGTGGCTGCGCCGCTGGTCGGCACGCTGCTGGTGCCGCCGCTGGTGTGCGCCCCGCGTTGTTCGGCGGTGGTGTAGCCGGTGCCCAGCAAGGCCAGCCATTCGTCGGCGTCCGGCGTGGCGCCGCTGCTGCCGGCCTGGCGCAGGCGTTCGCTGCCGGCGCGCATGGACTCGGCGATCTGTTCGAGGATCTGCTGCACGCGGTCCTGGAACTGGAAGGACACCATGAGCTGCTCGATCTGCGCGCGCACCGCCGCACTGCGTTCAGACAGGTCGGCGGCGCGCTGATTGAGATCGTCCACCGTGGTGTTGACGCGCTGGATGACGGTGCTGATGGTCTGCTCGGAGGCGCCGAGCAGGTTCTGGTCCTCGCGCGCCGTGGCTGCGGCACGCGTCAGCGTCAGATGCACCTGATCGCTGAAGACCTTGACCTGGTCGCCGATGCGCTTGCCGGTATCACCCGAGGCCGCCGACAGTCGCCTCACCTCGGCCGCAACGACGGCAAATCCGCGTCCGGCATGGCCGGCACGTGCAGCCTCGATGGTGGCGTTGAGCGACAGCAGATTGGTCTGGCGCGCCAGGCCGGCGACGTCTTCGGCCATCTCGCCCAGGCCTGAGGACACCTTGTCGAGCGAGCGCACGGTGTCGAGCATCTGGTTGCGCGAGGCGACGAAACCGCCGAAGTGCTGCACCAGCATGCGCAGGTCCTGCTCACACTGCGCCAGCATGGCGGCGCGCTGGTCCAGACCCGCTTCGGCCCGGCCTGACTGGCCACCCGCCGGTGCGGTGATCTGGTCGAGCTGGTTCAGCAAGGTGGTGAAGCTGTCGAGCAACTGGCCGGTGGCGTCGCGCAACTGGCCCTGGGCGGTCTCGATGTGCTGGCGCCACAGCCGGGTGGCGTCGTCGATCAGGCCGAGCGTAGGGTTGTCGGCGGTCTGCACCGGTGTTGCGGCGGTGCGCTGCTGCAACAGCGGCAGCCGGTGGTGCAGGCCCAGGGCGCAAGCGCCGAGGACCGTACCGAACGCCGCCCCCAGCCAGATCGGGCCCAGCGCGCTGGCGACCGCCCAGGCCAGGAAGACCAGGCCGGCGAAGACCTGTGCGCGTGAACGCAAGTGGCCGGCCGGATCGACGGCGGCCGGAACGGGTGAAATGGGGGGCCTGGGATGCATGGGTGATGGGCGCGCTGTTCAGGCGTGACGCCTGGATGCAGTGTGCTATCGACCATTGCCTGCCCAAACTGAGAGGTGCTGCCGTAATTCGGCCAAATTCGTTACTCCAAGCTGACATTCCCTGTCGAGGCTGCGGTCTTCTCGCCCCGACTCTTCACGTCCTGCCGCCCTGGCTTGCACCATGATCATCATGACCATGCCCTTCACACCTGACTCCTTGTATCGCCCAGCGCCTGACCGACGCGGCCCGAAAAGAAACATCCCAGGGCTAGGCCCGCTGGGTGCCGCCGTCTGGTGGATAGGCGTCGGCCTGACGGGCCTGTCGATGCCGGCCTTGCTGCCTGGCGCGTGGGCTGCGCCGCCAGCGGCCGCCGCGTCGGCGCCAAGCCGGGCCGCGTTGACGGTCAGTGTGGTCAGCCCGCAGCCGGCCAGCGTGCCCACGCTGCTGCAGGCCAGTGGCAATGTGGCAGCCTGGCAGGAGGCGGTGATCGGCAGCCAAGTCAACGGGTTGCGCCTGGATGAGGTCAGGGTCGAGGTCGGCCAGCGGGTACGTCGCGGCCAGGTGCTGGCGGTGTTCGCGAGCGACACGCTCAAGGCCGAACTGGCGCAGATGCAGGCCGGACTTGCCGAAGCCGAGGCGCTGGCCGCCGAGGCAAATGACAACGCCGAGCGCGCCCGCGCCCTGAGCGACAGCGGCGCCATGGCCGGGCAGCAGGTGCAGCAGGCGTTGACCGCCGAGCAGACGGCCCGCGCACGGGTGGCGGCGCAACGCGCGGCGATCGATCTGCAGCGTCTGCGCCTGGCGCAGACCCAGGTGCTGGCGCCGGATGACGGCCTGATCAGTTCGCGCACCGCCACGGTCGGCGCGGTCACGGCGGCAGGGCAGGAGTTGCTGCGGCTCATCCGCCGCGCCCGACTGGAATGGCGCGCCGAGGTGCCGGCGAGCGAGTTGGCGCGCATCCAGCTCGGCCAGCGCGTCAGCCTCACCACGCCGGGCGGGCGCAGCGTTTCCGGCACGGTGCGCCAGATCGCGCCCACGGTGGACGCCGCCACCCGCAACGGCATCGTCTACGTCGACCTGCGCGCCGGGGCGGACAGCGCCGAGGTGCGCGCCGGCATGTTCTGCCGCGGCGAGTTCGCCTTCGAGGCGAAGAACGCGCTCACCCTGCCGGCCTCGGCCGTGCTGTTGCGCGACGGCTTCCAGGTAGTGATGCAGGTGGGCGCCGACACACGCGTCAGCCAGGTCAAGGTGAAGGTGCTGTCGCGCGACGGCGACCGGGTGGCGATCGATGGTCTGCCGGCAGACGCCCGCGTGGTGGCGCGAGGGGCGGCCTTTCTGGTCGACGGCGACATGGTGCGGGTGGTGGCGCCATGAACGTCTCGTCCTGGTCCATCCGGCACCCGCTGCCGGCCATCATGCTGTTCGTGCTGCTCAGCCTGGGCGGCCTGGCCACCTTCTCGGCCATGAAGATCCAGCAGTTTCCCGATCTGGAACTGCCCACGGTCAGCGTCACCGCCAGCCTGCCCGGCGCCTCGCCGGCCCAGCTGGAGACCGAGGTGGCGCGCAAGATCGAGAACTCCATGGCCACGCTGCAGGGCCTCAAGCACCTTTACACCCTGGTGCAGGACGGCACGGCCACCATCACCGCCGAGTTCCGGCTCGAAAAGCCGACGCAGGAGGCGGTGGACGATGTGCGCGACGCGGTCAACCGCGTGCGCGCCGACCTGCCGGCCGACCTGCGCGACCCGCAAGTGAGCAAGCTCAACCTCTCGGGCGCACCCATCCTGACCTACACCGTCACCGCGCCGCGGCTGGACGACGAGGCCCTGAGCTGGTTCGTCGACAACGAGGTGAGCAAGGCCTTGCTCGCCATCAACGGCGTGGGCTCGGTGGCGCGGGTGGGCGGCGTGAGCCGCGAGGTGCGCGTGGCGCTGGACCCGGCGCGCCTGCTGGCCTTGGGCGTGACGGCCAGCGACGTGTCGCGCCAGCTGCGCGCGGTGCAGCAGGAGTCGGCCGCCGGCCGCGCCGACCTGGGCGGCGCCGAGCAGACCGTGCGCACCATCGCCACGGTGAAGTCGGCCGACGAGCTGGCGCAGCTCGACATTCCGCTCTCCGACGGCCGGCGAGTGCGCCTGGCCCAGATCGCCACGGTGAGCGACACGGTGGCCGAGCGGCGCAGCGCCGCCCTGCTGGACGGCAAGCCGGTGGTGGGCTTCGAGATCACGCGCAGCCGCGGCGCCGGCGAGGTGGACGTGGACCGCGGCGTGACCCGGGTGCTGGGCGAGCTGCGCCAGCGCCACCCGGACGTGAGCTTCACCCAGGCCTTCAACCTGGTCGACCCGGTGCTGGAGAACTACGAGGGCTCGCTGGCCCTGCTCTACGAAGGCGCGGCGCTGGCGGTGCTGGTGGTGTTCGCCTTCCTGCGCGAATGGCGCGCCACCCTGGTGGCGGCCACGGCGCTGCCACTGTCGGTCATCCCAGCCTTCATCGGCATGTGGGCACTGGGCTTTTCCATCAACGTGGTCACGCTGCTGAGCCTGTCGCTGGTGGTGGGCATCCTGGTGGACGACGCCATCGTCGAGATCGAGAACATCGTGCGCCATCTGCGCATGGGAAAAAGCCCCTACCAGGCGGCCATGGAGGCGGCCGACGAGATCGGCCTGGCGGTCATCGCCACCACCTTCACGCTCATCGCGGTCTTCCTGCCCACCGCCTTCATGAGCGGCATTCCCGGCAAGTTCTTCAAGCAGTTCGGCTGGACCGCGGCTCTGGCGGTGTTCGCCTCGCTGGTGGTGGCGCGCATGCTCACGCCCATGATGGCGGCCTATCTGCTGCGGCCCATCGTGCACGGCGCCAACCCGGACGACAGCCGTGTCATGCGCCTGTACATGCGCAGCGTGGCCTGGTGCGCCAGCCACCGCAAGACCACCCTGCTGGCTGCGGCGGCCTTCTTCGTCGGCTCGATCTCGCTGGTGCCGCTGCTGCCCACCGGCTTCATCCCGGCGGACGACTTCGGCCAGAGCCAGGTCAGCATCGAGCTGCCGCCGGGCTCGACCTTCAAGGACACCTTTGCCGCGGCCGAGCAGGCACGCGCCATCGTCAAGGCCAACCCGCAGGTGCGGCAGGTCTACACCGCCATCGGCGGCGGCGCCTCCGGCAGCGACCCCTTTGCCGGGGGCGGTGCAGCCGAGGTGCGCAAGGCCACGCTCACCCTCACCCTCACGCCGCGCGCCGAACGCAAAGGCGTGCGCAAACAAGTTATCGAGCGCGAGCTGCGCGAGGCCATGCAGGCCCTGCCGGGGGCGCGCGTCAAGGTGGGCCTGGGTGGCTCGGGCGAGACCTACATGCTGGTGCTGTCGGGCGACGAACCGCTGGCGCTGGCCGAGGCCGCGCGGGCAGTGGAGCGCGAGCTGCGCGGCATCCCCGGCCTGGGCAACATCGCCTCGACCGCCAGCCTGGTGCGCCCGGAGCTGGTGGTGCGGCCGGACTTCGCCCGCGCCGCCGATGCCGGCGTCACCACCGCTGCCATGGCCGACACCCTGCGCATCGCCACCGCGGGCGACTTCGACGCCAGCCTGCCCAAGCTCAACCTGGCGCAGCGCCAGGTGCCGGTGGTCGTGCGCCTGCCCGACGCTGCGCGCCAGGACGTGCAACTGCTCGGCCAGCTGCCGGTGCCGGGGCGGCGCGGGCCGGTCATGCTGTCGAACGTGGCCACCATCGGGCTAGAAAGCGGCCCGGCGCAGATCGACCGCTACGACCGCCAGCGCAACATCAACTTCCAGATCGAGCTGAACGGCCAGCCCCTGGGCGACGTGGTGGCCGCGGTGGAAAAGCTGCCCAGTCTGCGCAATCTGCCGGCCGGCGTGAGCCAGGCCACGCTGGGTGATGCCGAGGTGATGGCCGAGCTGTTCGCCAGCTTTGGCCTGGCCATGCTCACCGGCGTGTTGTGCATTTACCTCGTGCTGGTGCTGCTGTTCAAGGGCTTCATGCAGCCGGCCACCATCCTGGCGGCCCTGCCGCTGTCGCTGGGCGGCGCCTTCGTGGCGCTGCTGGTCACGAAGAGCGCGTTTTCCATGCCCTCGCTCATCGGCCTCATCATGCTGATGGGCATCGCGACCAAGAACTCCATCCTGCTGGTGGATTACGCCATCCTGGCCCGCCGCGAGGGCAGGAGCCGCCGCGAGGCGGTGCTGGACGCCTGCCTCAAGCGCGCCCGCCCCATCGTCATGACCACCATCGCCATGGGCGCAGGCATGCTGCCCATCGCCCTGGGCTGGGGGGCCGACCCGAGCTTTCGCCAGCCCATGGCGGTGTCGGTGATCGGCGGGCTGATCACCTCGACCTTTCTGAGCCTGCTGGTCATCCCGGTGGTCTACACCTATGTGGACGATCTGGTGCAGCTGACGGCGCGGCTGTGGCGCCGCCTCGTCGCTCGGGCGCCGCGCGGCGGCGCCGACGCATCTGTGGCGGTGAGCGGCAACGAGCCGACCTTCGGACCGACGCCCGGCACGTTCCTCAGTGCGACGCCTTCACCTGGCGACGCCGACGCTGCCACAGTGCCACGGTCGTGAGCGTCGCGCCCATGACGAGGAAGGACACCACCGTGGTCACCGTGCCCAGGGCATAGATGACCGGGGTGGTGACCGTGGTGGTCAGGCCCTGCAGCTCCAGCGGCAGGGTGTTGTAGTCGCCCATGGCCTGCGAGCTGCGGGCGATCTCGTCCCAGCTCAGGGTGAAGCCGAACATGGCGATGCCAACCAGGCTAGGGCCGATGAGCGGCAGCACCACATGCTGCAGGGTCTGCCAGGGCGTGGCGCCCAGGTCGCGCGCCGCCTCTTCATAGGCACAGTTGAAGCGGTTGAAGACGGCGAACATGATCAAGAGGCCGAAGGGCAGCGTCCAGGTCAGCTGCGCGCCCAGGCCCGAGCTGTAGGTGCCCAGCAGCGTGGTGTAGCCCTCGGCCACGGCCGGCATGTGGGCCTCCAGCCAGGCCTTGAGGCCGGTGTCCATGAGCCGGAACATCAGGCCTATGCCCAGCGACACAATGATGCTGGGCATGATGAGGCTGGCCACCACGATGTAGAACAGCAGCGATCCGCCCGGCAGCTTCTTGCGGTAGGCCAGGCCGGCCAGCAGCGAGCAGACCACGGTGAACAGCATCACCACGCTGCCCAGGGCGAGCGAGCGGCGGAAGGCGCCGGCGATGTCCACCGTGCCTATGCCCTCCCACAGCTTGGCAAACCAGTGCAGCGACACGCCGCGCAGCGGAAAGGTCAGGCCACCCTCTGGCCCCTGGAAGCTCAGCACGAAGATGGCGAACATCGGGCCGTAGAGAAACAGCACGAAGGCGGCGAAGAACAGGGCCAGCAGCCAGAAGCTGGCCGGGCGCCTGGTACGGCGGGATGGGCTCATGAGCTGCAGCAGATGGTGGCGGGTGCGCCAGCCCCCTCGGGGGGCCTGCACACGCAGTGGTGCGTGGTGCTGAAGGGGCTCACAGCTCTTTCCTGAGGTCGACCAGGCGCATCAGCGCCACGATCATCAGCAGCACCACGGCGAGCAGCACCACGGCATTGGCGGCCGCGGCCGGGAATTGCAGCACCCCGGCCTGCGTCTGGATGACCTTGCCCACCGAGGCGATCTGCTGGCCGCCCATCACGCCCACGGTCACGAAGTCGCCCATCACCAGGGCAACGACGAAGATGGAGCCAATCACAATGCCGGTCTTGCACAGCGGCAGCACCACGTGCAGCACGGTCTGCCAGGGCCGGGCGCCAGCGTCGCGCGCGGCCTCGATGAGCGAGCGGTCGATGCGCATCATCGAGTTGAAGATGGGCACGATCATGAACATGGTGTACAGGTGCACGAAGGCCAGCACCACCGAGAAACGCGAGAACAGCAGCCATTCCTGCGGCTGGCTGGCCAGCCCGGTGGCGAGCAGCGCGTCGTTGACCAGGCCGTTGCGCCCGAGCAGCGGGATCCAAGAGATCATGCGTATGACATTGCTGGTCCAGAAGGGCACGGTGCAGACGATGAAGAGCACCGTCTGCATGAGCGTGCTCTTGACGTGGAAAGCCAGGAAATAAGCCACCGTGAAGCCCAGCACCAGGGTGATGAGCCAGGTGATGACGCTCAGTTGCAGCGTCGAGGCATAGGTCTTGAGCATCACGCAGGCATCGTCGGGCTGACCACAGTTGCCGATGATGTCCGCGTAGCTCTGCAGGGTGAAGGCCGGGATGAGTTCGTAGTCGGTCGCCTGCCAGAAGCTCACCATGACGATGAGCGCCAGCGGCACGATGAAGAAAACGAGGAAGACCGCCGCCAGGGGCGCGGCCTGCAGCCAGGAGATGAGGTTGCGGCGGGCGGCGGTCTTCGAGCTCATGTCGTCATCATGTCAGCAACGGACTTCGTGTCCGCTCACGCAGCCACGAATTCATTCCACTTCTGCACCATGTAGACGTTCTCGTCCATGATGGCATTCCAGCAGGCGATGCCGCCCATGCGCGACTCGTAGCTGCCGCCGTCACGCACCGCACCGGCCTTGGCCAGCAGGTCGCCGTTGGGGCTCTTGATGTCCTGGGTGGCCGCCTTGCCTTCCATCCAGTAGGCCCATTCGTAGGCTTCCATCTTGGCCTTGGCGGTCTCCAGCACGGCGCTGTAGTAGCCCTGGCGGTTGAGGTAGGCGCCGGCCCAGCCGTCCAGGAACCAGTTGATGAACTCGTAGGCCGCGTCCGCCTTCTTGCCCGCCAGGCCCTTGGGCACACCAAAGCCGGCGGCCCAGGCGCGGTAGCCCTCCTTGAGCGGTTGGAAGGTGCAGGCGATGCCCTTGGTGCGCACGGCGGTGACGGCCGGGCTCCACATCGACTGGATCACCACCTCGCCCGAGGCCATCAGGTTGACCGACTCGTTGAAGTCTTTCCACAGGGCGCGGAACTGGCCGGCCTTCTTGGCCTCGATCAGCGTCTTGATGGTGAGGTCGATCTCCTTCTTGGTCATGTTGCCCTTGTCGGGGTACTTGTACAGGCCAATGGCCTCCACCACCATGGCCGCGTCCATGATGCCGATCGAGGGGATGTTGAGAATGGCTGCCTTGCCCTTGAACTCGGGGTTGAGCAGTTCCTTCCAGCTCTCGATCGGGCGCTTGATCAGGTCGGGGCGTATGCCCAGGGTGTCGGCGTTGTAGACCGTCGGAATGAGGGTCATGTAGCGCGTCGGCTCCTTGGCGAAGGTCTTGGCGTCGGGCTTGTCGAGGTACATCACCTTCTTGGGCGCGGTGCCCTGGTCGCCCACCTTCTTGCCGCCCACCTCGCCCTTGGTGAACAGGGTGGTGATCTTGTCGGCGTTCTTGATGCGCTTGGTGTCGATGCCCAGCAGGTTGCCGGTCGGGATGATCTTCTTGAGCGAGAAGTACTCGGTGTCGATCAGGTCGAAGCTGTTGGGCGCGGTGACCGCGCGCTTGGTGACGTCGTCGGTGGTGACCGCCACGTACTGGATCTTGATGCCGGTGTCGGCCTCGAACTTCTCGGCAATCGCCTTGTCCTGGTTCACTGCGGTGCCCAGGTAGCGCAGGGTGATCTTCTCCTGTGCATGCACGAAGGGGAAACCCATGATGCCGGTGGCGGCCACGCCGGCGGCACCGGCGGTTTTGAGGAAGCCGCGCCGGCCGGCGGCCGAGCTGTCCTGCGACTGGGGCTCGACCGCAGGGCTGGTGCTGGTCGTGGTGTCGGCGGTCAGGGAAATCTGCTTGTCGTTGCTCATCGGCTGGCTCCGTGTCAGGAAAAGTCAGGGGCGGGGGGAGATGAGGTAGGGTCGCTGCCGGTCCGCAGGACTCGGTGCAGGCCGTGTATCGCTCAGGCCGCGAGGGCATGGGCGTCCTGGGCCCACCAGCGCATGGCTACGCGCTGGCCGGGCTGGTAGGGCGCGGCGTAGAAGCTGTTGTCGGGCAGCACGGCGACATAACGACCGGGCGCGTCGGCATCCGGATCGCCGGCCGCGGCGGAGCTGTCGGCCACCAGGTGCACCTGCACGCTGGAGCCCTGGTATTCGATCGCCGCCACGCTCATCACCGGCTCGCCCGGGTCGGGCTGGGCGGCCAGGGTGATGCGGTCGCTGCGCACCGCTACCTTGCCGGCGGGTGTGTCGATGACGTTGTGCGAACCGATGAAGCGGGCCACGAACTCGGTGCGCGGCTGCTCGAAGACCTCGCGCGCTGTGCCCTGCTGCTCGATGCGGCCGTGGTTCATCACCACCACCAGGTCGGCCAGGGCCATGGCCTCCTCCTGCGAGTGGGTGACGTGCACAAAGGTCATGCCCAGGTCGCGGTGCCAGCGCTGCAACTCGGCACGCATCTTCACGCGCAGGAAGGGGTCCAGGGCCGAAAGCGGCTCGTCGAGCAGCAGCACGCTGGGCTGCATCATGAGCGCGCGCGCCAGCGCCACGCGCTGCTGCTGGCCGCCCGACAGGGCTGCGGGCAGGCGCTGGGCATAGGGCTCCATGGCGACGAGCTTGAGCAGTTCCATCGCCCGCGCATGGCGCTCGGCCTTGGCCTGGCCCTTCATGCGCGCGCTGAAGGCCACGTTGTCCAGCACCGTGAGGTGGGGAAACAGCGCATAACTCTGGAACATCATGGCCGTGCCGCGTTCGGCCGGCGACAGATGGGTGATCTCGCGCGCGCCGAGCAGCACGTTGCCGTCGGTCGGCTCCTCGTGGCCGGCGATCATGCGCAGGGTGGAAGTCTTGCCGCAGCCCGAGGGGCCGAGCAGGCAGCAGTAGGCGCCGCCAGCGATCTTCAGGTTGATGCCCGCCACCGCGACCGAGTCGCCGTAATGCTTGCTGAGCTGTATGAGTTCGAGGTTGCCGCTGGCCATGATGTGGGGCTGCTACGCAAGCGATGTGCCATCCATCACGGAACGGCTCCGACAGCTGCGCGCGGGTGGTGGGCGCGTGACTTGCACGGTGCGGGCGATGCGGGTCGGTGCCAGGCCGATCCGGAAGACCGGGCGCTGCTCACCCCGACCTCATCGAAGCGCATGCTGGCACCAATCTGGTGTGTATGCACTATTGGAAACACTAGGTTGGTGCGTGCGCCGCTCCGTGCCCGGACGGGTTCCAATCGGGCCGTCCGCGCCACCCGCGCCGTGGTTCTTGTCTGTCACCACCATCCCCCTACGACCATGAATCTGCTCGTCGTCAATCCCAACACCAGCACGGCCATGACGGCCGGCATCGCCGCTGCCGCCCGTGCCGTGGCAGCCGCCGGCACCGAGGTGATCGCCACGCAACCCAGCTTCGGGCCGCTCTCGATCGAGGGCCAGTTCGAGGAAGCCCTGGCCGCCGCCGGCGTGGCCGAGCAGGTGAGGCTCAACGCCGCGGTCGACGCCGTGGTCATCGCCTGCTTCGGTGACCCCGGCCTGGACGCAGCGCGCGAGGCCACCACGGCGCCGGTGCTGGGCATCGCCGAGGCGGCCTTCCACGCCGCCTCGATGCTGGCCACCGGTTTCTCGGTCGTCACCACCATGAAGCGCACCTGCATCATTGCCGAGCATCTGGTGCATCGCTACGGCTTCGAGCGGCGCTGCCGTGGCATCCACGGCACCGACATCCCGGTGCTGGCGCTGGAGGACGGCGGCGCCGACTGCGTGGACGAGATCGAGGCCGCCGCCCGCGAGGCCCTGGCGCGCGACCGCAGCGGCGCCATCGTGCTGGGTTGCGCCGGCATGGCCGGGCTGTGCGCGACGCTGCAGCAGCGCCTGGGCGTGCCGGTGGTGGACGGCGTGGCTGCAGCGGTGAAGTTCGCCGAAAGCCTGGCCGCCCTGGGCCTGGGCACCAGCAAGCTGGGCGACTACGCCCCGCCGCTGCCCAAGACCTATGTCGGCTGGGCTGCGCCGCTGGCCTGGCGCTGAGCCGGCGCAAGGCGCACGGCCGGACGGGCTCGCCATACTGCGGGCCTGGATGCGGGCTGCATGAAGGCGGCCTGCACCAGTCCGCCAACTGCCTAGCGCGCCCGTGACATCAACCGCCTCCCATCCCGTCATGCCCCCGGGCCTGGAACTGCCGCGCCAGGCCGCCCGTGCCGGCATCGGCTGGCGCCACCCGCACTACCGCGCGCTGCTGGAGCAGCGACCTGAACTTGGCTTCATCGAGGTTCACAGCGAGAACTTCTTTGCCGACGGCGGTGCCGCCCTGGCTCTGCTGGCTCAGGCGCGCGAACATTACGAATTGAGCCTGCACGGCGTGGGTCTGTCGCTGGGCTCGGCCTGGCCGCTGGATGAGTGGCACCTGCAGCGGCTGCAGCGCCTGGTCGGCCGCATGCAGCCCTGGCTGGTGAGTGAACACGCGGCCTATGCCCGCGGCCAGCCGCTGGCGACGGGCAAACCGGCGGCGGGCCGATCCAGCATGCTGATGCACGCCAACGACCTGCTGCCGCTGCCCTTCAGCCGTGCGGCGTTGCACGCGCTGGTCGAGCATGTCGACCAGGTGCAGACGCTGCTCGGGCGGCGCATCGCGGTCGAAAACATCTCGGCCTATCTGGTGCCACCGGGCGGCGAGGAATTGACTGAGCCCGAGGTCGAGGCCACCTTCCTGCGCGAACTGGCCGAGCGCAGCGGCTGCCGGCTGCTGGTGGATGTGAACAATCTGGTGGTGAACGCGCTCAACGCGCAGCGGCGAGGCCTGGCGCTGGAGGTGCAAACGCACTGCGAGCGCTGGCTGGATGTGATCGACCCGCGCAGCGTGGCCGAGATCCACCTGGCTGGCCATGATCCCCGAGGCCCGCTCATCATCGACGACCATGGCTGCGCCGTGCCGGACCGCGTCTGGGCGGTCCATGCCGCAGCCCTGCGCCGCTTCGGCCAGGTGCCGACGCTGGTCGAGTGGGACAACCACCTGCCGCCGTTCGAGGTGTTGCTGCAGCAGGCGCGTCAGGCTGATGCCGTGCGCGACGAACTCGATGGCTGGCCCTCCTCGCCGGGCGCGCGACCGGATCCGCTCGACAAGGTGCAGGTGCCAGTCAGGTCGGCGTCTGGCGCCAGCCCGTCGGTGACCGTTGCTGCGACCGCTGCAGCGACCGGCGTGCACACTCAAGCGGCAGTACCCGCCAGCGAGGCGCAATGCCAGGCGCTTGCGCACGATCAGAGCCGCTTGCTCGGCTGGCTGATGGACGGAGGCCCCAGCGCACCGGCGGCAGAAGCGCCAGCCGGCTTGGCGATCTACCTGAACAACGCCGAAGGCCTGGCGCGGCGTTGCCTGAGCGCGGCCTATCCGGTGCTGCGCGAACTGATAGGCGCCGAGGGCTTCGACGCCATGGCCGGCGTCTACCGCCGCGCCGACCCGCCGCGCCATGGCGACCTGGCCGACTGGGGGAGCGGGCTGGCCGACTGGCTGGCTGCAGCGGCCGACCTGTTGAGCGATGCGCCTTATCTGCCGGACATGGCCCGGCTGGAATGGGCGCTGCACTGCGCGGAACTGGCTGCCGACGGCGCCCACCCGCCGCCGCTGGTCGGCCGCGATGCGGGGCCCGACGGCGCTGCGCCGGATGTGGCGCGCAAAGGCACCATGGCTGCGGTCTCCCTGGTCGGGGTGACCGTGCTTGAGCGGCTGGCCGACACCGAGCCGGCCACACTGCAACTGGGCCTGGCTGCCGCCACTCAGGTGTGGTCCTCGCCGTATCCGGTCGTGGCGATCTGGCAGGCCCACCAGGCGGCTGCCGTCGACGACGGGGCGCAGGCTGCAGCGGCGCGCTGCGGCTTGCTGCCCGGTGCCTTGGACGGCGGCGCTGCGCTGCCGGCACCGGTCGACGTGATGGCGGCGGCCCTGTCTGACCGTTCCGCGCGGCTGGCCCAGGTGGCGGCGATCTGGGCCCAGGAGCGCCGACCCTGCCTGGCGCTGATCTGGCGGCCGCGCTGGCGCGTGCAGGTGCGTGAGATCGACCCCGCCAGCGCCGCCTTCGTCAACGCGATCCTGGCCGGTGGCGACCTGGCCACCGCACTCGATGTCGGGCTGGCCGTCGAGCCGCCGCTGGACTTCGGGCGCTGGCTGGCGCAGGCGCTGGCGGATGGCCTGCTGCGCGAAGTGCGCCCTCTCTGACACGGTCGGCGGCCGGATCGCCCGGCTTCGGGAGATTCTTCGCACACGTTTGATCTGGGCCCGCCCGACCTGCTTGTTCCGGCCTTCAGTTCACGCGCAGACGGTCGAAGATTCCCTCAGGCCGCCTGTGTCAGACGCTGGCGGACACAAGTCCTCGCGCACACCTGCGCCGACCGCCGGGTGTTGCCCGCGAACCGAAACGTTTTGCCACGGCCTAGCGCCGCGACGTCACCTGGCAGGAGCCCGTCCCATGAAGTCCCGCACCGTGTTTCCTTTCTTCGCCGCGGCCGCATTGGCCGCCGGTCTGTGGTCGGCCAGTCTGCCGGCCCGTGCGGCAGCCAATGCCAATGCCGCCGAGGCCACCGCCATGGTCAAGAAGGGGGTGGCCTTCCTGAAGAAAAACGGCAAGGACAAGACCTATGCCGAAATCACGAAGAAGGACGGCCAGTTCGTCGATCGCGATTTGTATCTGGTCGTCTACGGACTCGACGGTGTGGTCCACGCGCACGGTGCCAACGAGAAGATGGTGGGCAAGAACCTGCTGGAACTCAAGGATGTGGACGGCAAGGCCTTCGTCAAGGAACGGGTCGAGCTGGCGCAGAGCAAGGGCAGCTTCTGGCAGGACTACAAGTTCACCAACCCGGTGAGTCACAAGATCGAGCCCAAGACCACCTACTGCGAGAAGGTGGACGACGTGGTGTTGTGCGGCGGCATCTACAAGTGACCTCGGTCCTGCCTGGTGACACCCCTGGTCCGGCCGCTGGCCGCGTGGAGCAAGCATGAAGTTGAGCGTCAAACTCATGATGGCCCCGGCTCTGGCCGGCCTCATGATGCTGCTGACCCTGGGCGCGTCGTTGTGGGTGCTGGCCGCCTACCGTGAGCACAGCGAACGCAGCCACGACCGTGCCGTATCGGCCTACGCGCTGATCGCGCGCGAGCAGAACGTGCTGGGCGATGTGCAGTCGGGCCTGTATCGAACCATGACCATCATCGGCTCGATGGACGAGGCCAAGGTCAAGGCCTACCGCAGCGAGCTGGCGCGCTCCATGAACGAGGTGGTGACCCATGTGCGTGCCGCCGCGCTCCAGCAAGGTTCAACCGCTGCGCCGACGCCGGCTGCCGCAGCCAGCAGCGGGTCTGGCGACGCTGAGGGCATGGCCGCCGATTACCGGAAGCTGGCGCAACTCGTCGAACACTGCCTCAAGGCGGCCGATACGGCGATCGACCTGGCGACCGTCGACCCCAACACCGGCGTGGCCGCCATGCAGACGGCGGACGACGAGTTCAAGCAGCTCGACGCGGTGCTCGGTCATCTCTATACCCGTGCGCAGAAGCTGGCGGCCGACGAGGCCGCCGGGCTGGGCAATGTGGCCGAGCGCAACACCCTGATGCTGGGCCTGCTGGGTCTGCTGGCGGCGCTGATCACGACCGGTTTTGCCTGGTCGGTGCAGCGGCGCATCCTGGCGGATGTCCATGTCGGCGCCGAGGCAGCGGTCCATGTGGCGTCGGGCCGACTCGACCTCATGCCCAGCAGCAATTCGCCTGACGAGGTGGGCGACCTCATCCGCGCCCTGGGCGCCATGGTCGGGCAGTTGCGCACCACAGTGGCCAGCGTGCAGCAGGTGAGCGAGACCATCGGTGTGGCCTCCAGCGAAATCGCCAGCGGCAATCAGGACCTGAGTCAGCGCACTGAACAAGCCGCCAGCAATCTGCAACAGACCGCCAGTTCCATGGAACAGCTCACCGGCACGGTCAAGCACAGCGCCGAGTCGGCGGCCACTGCCAACCAGCTGGCCGAATCGGCCGCCGAGGTGGCGCAAAAGGGCGGCGCGGTGGTGGCCCAGGTGGTCGCCACCATGGACGACATCAACACCAGCTCGCGCAAGATCGCCGACATCATCGGCGTGATCGACGGCATCGCCTTCCAGACCAACATCCTGGCGCTCAATGCGGCGGTCGAGGCGGCGCGAGCGGGTGAACAGGGCCGGGGCTTTGCGGTCGTGGCGGGCGAAGTGCGTTCTTTGGCGCGCCGCTCGGCCGATGCCGCCAAGGAAATCAAGAGCCTCATCGGCAGCAGCGTCGACAGGGTCGAGGCGGGCGCGCGGCTGGTGCAGGATGCCGGCACAACGATGGACGAGATCGTCGCCTCGGTGCGCCGGGTGAGCGACGTGATCGGCGAGATCACGGCGGCGTCGCGCGAGCAGAGCCAGGGCATCGGCCAGGTGAATGCGGCGGTCAACGACCTGGATCGCATGACGCAGCAGAACGCTGCTCTGGTGGAACAGAGCGCCGCCGCCGCCGACAGCCTCAGGCAGCAGGCCAGTGTGCTGGCCGAGGCGGTGTCGGTGTTCAAGCTGGCAGGGCACACGCTGGCCAGGCACTGACCCAGCACAGCCTGGCCGGCGACTGCCGTGGCGTCGTCGCGCTGACGCTGGCCGCTGCCTTCAGCGACGTGCCGCAGGACGGGCGTGGCGCGCTGGATCCTGGCGGAAATAATCTGCCAGCACGGCGTAGACCTCAGGATGATGGGCACGCAGGTCCAGCGGCGCGACAAAAAAGGCCTCGGCGCTGACCGGAAAGAATTCCTCCAGGCCGTTGGCGGCATAGGGGTCGAGCCAGGTCTCGACACCGGCGTCGAGCTGCTCGCACAAGGCCTGGTGGGCGGCCTGCATCACGCTGATCCAGCGTGCTCGCGCGGCGCGGTCGGGCAGCCGCGGCACACCACGCGCCACGCCGTCATGGGCCATGTCGAGCACATGGACGAATTCATGCACCACCACGTTGTAGCCGTCGGCGGCGCTGTCGCCGGCTTCGGCCACGTCGGGCCATGACAGCATCACCGGTCCGCCGGGCGTGACCTCGCCGACCAGCACCTCTTCACCTTCGTGGCTGATGCCGTGTTCGTCGACCCAGCTGCGTTCGGCCACCACCTGGCCGGGCTGGATGACGATGCCGACGAAGCCGTCGTACCAGTCCAGCCCCAGCTCCAGCACCGGCAGGCAGGCCTGGGCGGCGATCGCCAGCGCCATCGCGTCGTCCAGCACCAGGCCGCCAGCGGCATGGAACTGCTTGCGTGCCAGGAAAAGGGTGGCCAGTTCGCGCAGACGCAGCAGGTCGCACAGGCTGCGGTGCTTGAGGAAGGGGTAGGCAGCCAGGGTGGCGAGCCACAACTCGTCGGGAATGGCGCGTTGCTGCAGCACCCGTGCGTCGCGCCGGCGGCGCCACCAGTTCAGCATGGCAGGGCGGATGGATGACGGTGGGGCGACCCTGGAGCGTGCCGATCGTGCGGCGTTCAATCCGCGTGGCACGGCGCCAGCCGCTGCCAGCCCTGGTCATCCAGGCGCAAGACCTCGGCCCGCGACGGCTCGGCATGGTCCAGATCCCAGTCGGACAGCACCAGGCGCTGCAACTCGGGTGAACCGCCAGCCAGCACATGGCGGCCAGGGCGGTGCGTGTGCCCGTGCAGCAGCGTGGTGGCGTCGGCCTCGCGCAGCCACGCCAGGGCGGCCGCGTGGTCAACATCGGCGTACAGGCCGGCGAGCGGGTCGGCGCTGACACCTGTGCCGGCAGCTGGGCTGGCCGCAGGTGGTAAAGGGTCGGCGGTGCGGTCGGACCTGGCCTGCTGTCTGACCGCGGCCTGGCGCAGCTGGCTGGCCTGACGCATCTGGCGCGCCAGGGCCAGGCGTTCTGGCAACGGTCGGGCCAGGAAGGCCTGTTGCCATTCGGCGCTGCGGACCTGGACACGAAAGCGTTGGTAGTCGGCATCAGCCAGGCACAGGCGGTCGCCGTGGCTGAGCAGCACAGCTTGCCGGGCCAGCGCTTCGCCAAGTAAAAGCAGCGTGGGGTCAGCCACGGCGTGCAGGCCGCAATTCGCCAGCCAGCGCGGGCCGACCAGGAAATCGCGATTGCCCACCATGAAGCCGATCCAGCGTGTTCGCGCCAGTTCGGCCAGGCTCAGGCTGAAATCGTGCTCGAAGCTGGCGGTGTTGCCGTCAGCCGACGCAGTGGCGTCAGTCCTGTGGTGGGCCTCGGCCATGTCATCGCCGACCCAGGCCTCGAAGATGTCGCCAAGCAAAAAAATGGCGTCGGCCGTGCTGTGGCGCAGATGCGAGAGCACGGCTGCGGCGGTGCGAGGCAGTTCGGCGCACAGGTGCAGGTCGGAGATGAACTCGATGCTGCGCCATTCGGCCGGGGCGTCCAGGCGCGCCGCCTGCAGCGGCGGCACGGCCAGGACGACGGCAGGACGATCAGGCGACGACAACGGCGCTCTTGATGACCACGGCTTCGACCGGCACGTCGTCGTGCATGCCGCGCGAGCCGGTGCGTACCCGCTCGATCTGGTCGACGATCTCGGTGCCCGAAACGACGCGGCCGAACACGGCATAGCCCCAACCCTGCGGCGACTCGCTGCGGAAGTTGAGGAAGTCATTGTTCGTCACGTTGATGAAGAACTGCGCCGTGGCCGAGTGCGGCGCGTTGGTCCGCGCCATGGCCAGGGTGTACTTGTTGTTCTTCAGGCCGTTGCCGGCCTCGTTCTGGATGGCGGCCTGGGTGGGCTTTTGCTTCATGCCTTCATCGAAGCCGCCGCCCTGGATCATGAAACCCTTGATGACGCGGTGGAAGATGGTGCCGTCATAGTGGCCCGCCTTTACATAGGCGAGGAAGTTCTCGGCCGACTTGGGGGCCTTGTCGTCGTCGAGTTCGATGCGGATGACGCCGGCTGAGGTGATGAGGTCGACTTGAGGTGCAGCCATGTCAGTTCTCCAGGGTGGCCTTGTTGATGACGACGGGGTCGATGGGCACGTTGCCATGCGGTGCCCGGGTGGTGGTGGGCACGGCCTTGATCTTGTCGACCACATCCATGCCCGCGACCACCTTGCCGAACACGGCGTAGCCGTTGCCGTCCTGCGAGTTGGCCTTGTCCAGGAAGGCGTTGTCCTTCACGTTGATGAAGAACTGCGCGGTGGCCGAGTTGGGCACCATGGTGCGCGCCATGGCGACCGTGCCGCGTGTGTTGGCCAGGCCGTTGCCGCTTTCAAGCACGATGGGGCCGCGGGTGGGCTTTTCGTGCATGGCCGGGCCGAAGCCGCCGCCCTGGATCATGAAGTTGTTGATGACGCGGTGGAAGATCGTGCCGTCATAGTGGCCGTCCTTGACGTACTGGACAAAGTTGGCCACCGACTTGGGCGCCTTGGCGGCGTCCAGTTCGATCACGATGTCGCCCATCGTGGTGGCCAGCTTGACCTTCTGTTGCGCCAGGGCGGCGCCGGCAGCGCACACGCTGAGGGCCACCAGGGCGGTGGCACGTATCCATTTCATTCGAGCACTCCTTCTGAATAAAGCTTCCAGTGGCCTTGTTCGTGGTTCCAGTACTGCCGGTGCATGACGGCCTTGCGGGATCCACGGATGTTTTCGGTAAAGCTGACGACGGCGCGGTCGCCTTCGTCCTGCCAGCTCAGCACGGTAACCTCGTGCAATTCGCGCTCGCGGGCGGCTGCGTGCGCAAGTTCGCGTTCGACATGCCGGCGCGATTCGGCCGGCGAGGCATCGCCGAGTTTGAAGTCGACCGAATAGAACGACATGGCGCGTTGCAGGTCACCGGCTGAACGCGCCAGGCGCCAGCTGTCGAGTACCCCCAGCAACTCGCGCTTTTGGGTGGCCAATGAGGCCGGCGTGACCCAGTCAAGATGACGCGCGATGACCACCGGTGTGTTGAGCGGCGTGAGTTCGCGCCACAACTGCCGAAGGTCGTCGTTGGCCAGCACGATACAGCCGCCGGTCGAGTCTGGCAGCGGGCTGTGCTGGGCCGCAGGCGTGCCATGCAGCCAGATGTCAGCGCCGGTGCGGCCATGGCGGCGATCGTGTTCGTTCGGATAGTTGAGCGGCAGCGCCCCTACGCCGTAGAAGTCGTCCAGGTCGCGCGCGTCCAGCCGGCCACTGATGAAATACACGCCCAGTGGTGTACGTTGGTCACCTTCGCGGCGTTTGCCCAGACCTTGACGTCCGGTGGCGATGTAGTGGCTGCTGGCCAGCACCAGACCACTGGCGCGATTCTCGAAAACATAAAGACGCGAATGGGTGGCGTCCACCGCCACCGCATGGCGCGTATTGGCAGCGACCTGGACGAAGGCACTGGGCACGGTGCCGATGGGCGGCGCGGCTCGCAGCGCATGCAGGCGCTTGATGGCTTCCTGCTTCAATTGCGGCAACTGGGCACCGTTGACCAGTTTGCCGGCGCCCTGCCCGACGCTGTCCAGCGGCATGCCCTGGGCCAGCAGCAGGTCACCGTACACCAGCTGGGCGAGCTGGAAGTTGGGGCTGTCGTTGATCAGCGACTCGGCGTGAGCTAGAGCGCCGCGGGCGTCGGCCGCGCCGATGAGACCGTAGATCTCGATCAGGCGTGCTTCCGCTGACAAGGGCAGCGTGCCCAGCTGGGTGCTGTCCATCTGGCTGCTGTCGACGGACACGGACGCCTTGCCGCCTGGCTTGGCGGCTCGACTTTGCACCGCCGCCATGGCGAGCACGACCAGCATGGCCAGCAGCAGCGTGACACTGGCCAGTCGACTGAGCGAGAACTGCCAACCCATGCCAGTCGCGGCGCCGCTGGCGGCACCCGGCACCGGCGCTGCAGCACTGTCGTCACGGCCGAACAGGTTGCTGCCTAACCAGCCAGCGTGGATTGCCGGCAATAGTCGGCGACTTTGCGTTTGTGCAGACGGCGACGCGTTGACGGATGGCTCGGCGCGTGAGGACGAAGGCGGGTGCATGGTTGCCCCCATGAGGTTGGCAGGCTGGGCGATGAGGGTTTCGGTGCGA
Organism: Pseudomonadota bacterium; assembly: GCA_041169165.1. GTDB lineage: Bacteria > Pseudomonadota > Gammaproteobacteria > Burkholderiales > Burkholderiaceae_C > Sphaerotilus. Next base: position 27,310 of record JBEEJN010000007.1, on the reverse strand, counting down.
TCGGCGAGCGTGGGCGCAATGTCTCTGCGGCGGGGGGAGTCATCCTGGGCCAGAGCAGGTTGTGCGGCTTGCACCGGCGTTGGAGGTGCTGCCAGTGCTGCAGGCGGTTCGCTGATCATGCGATAGCGATTGCGCGCGTCGGCAGCCTTCCAGGGCTCCTGCAAGGCCTGGGCGTAGGCACGTGCGGCCAGTTCGGCGTAGATCTGGCGCAGGTTGTCGAATGCCTGGGCATGGGGGGCACTGGTGCGTAGCGCTTGTTCGAAGGTCTGGCGAGCATCGGTCAAGCGGCCGGTACGGACCTGCAACACGCCGATGTTGTTGAGAACTTCGGCCGAAGCCGGCCACTCGGCCGCAAGGCGGGCGTAGGCCTCGAGGGCGCGAGCGTCTTCACCCCGATCGGCAAGCGCCTGGGCTGCGCGGTAACGGCTGTCTGGCGCATGATCTACAGGCCCTTGCAGACTTGGCGACGTCGTCGGCGCCTGGCTACTGATGGCTGGTGTGGACGTCCCAGCCCCTACTGGCGAACCAGTTGGCGTGGCGGCATGTACCAGCGCGGAGTTGACGGCTGCCGATGCCGCAATCGCCCTGCTTGACGTGTGCGTGTTGGCACGCTGAGCGTCGACGGCGGCAGCCAGCACCTGCCTGGGCGTGATGCCTGCCATCGGCGCATGCAGGCCCGGCACCAGCAGCCAAGTCAGCGACAGCACAGTCAGCGCCAATGCCACGATGGCCAGCAGGTGGCCGAGCCACGCCGCTGACGTTGGCGCCGAAACAAACGCTGCACGGCCTTGCGGAGGCAGGGGTGGCAGGTCGCACATCATCCACGGAGGCAACGATGGATCGTCCCATCCTGCAGCGGCCACACCGGCAGCACGCGTCGAAGGCATGTTGTCGGTGAAGCGCGAGGGCAGGATCATCTCGTGGGGATTGCGCAGCATCAGGAGTGATTGCATCGAGCCGCTGAGCGCCGGACCCGAAATGCCTGACAGTGCCGAAGTTGCGGGCCGGCGCCAAGGGTCGACCGCTATACTCGTTTCATTGTAGTCGAGGCAAGATGCCGGAGAGCCCGGGGTTCCCGCCCTCGGCTTGCCTCTCAGATCCCATCGCGACGCCGCGCGTCCCTTCCAGGGCGAACGTTGCGGCTCGTCCCCCCCTTCGCGTTCGATGACCCTGCGCATCCACAACAGCCTGACTCGTCGGCTCGAGGCCTTCGTGCCTCTCGAAAACGGCAAGGCCCGCATGTATGTGTGCGGGATGACCATCTATGACCTGTGTCATGTCGGCCACGCCCGCATGATGATGGCTTTTGATGTGGTGTATCGCTGGCTGGTGGCCAGCGGCTACGCCGTGACCTACGTACGCAACATCACGGACATAGATGACAAGATCATCCGCCGCGCGATTGAACGTGGCATCAGCATCCGGCAACTCACCGACGAGATGATTGCTGCCATGCGTCAGGACATAGGCGCACTGGGCATCGCGACGCCAACGCACGAGCCGCGTGCGACCGACTATGTGCCGCAGATGCTGTCCTTGATTGACCGGCTTGAGCAGCGTGGCCTTGCGTACCGTGCGGCCAATGGCGACGTCAACTTTGCGGTACGGCGTTTCGAAGGCTACGGCAAGCTGTCGGGCAAATCGTTGGACCAACTGCGTGCAGGAGAACGGGTGGCGGTGGCCGAAGGCAAGGATGACCCACTCGACTTCGTCTTGTGGAAAGCCGCCAAATCCGAGGAGCCTGACGACGCCAAATATGCCAGCAACTACGGCCCCGGCCGTCCAGGCTGGCATATCGAGTGTTCTGCCATGAGCTGCGCGCTGCTGGGTGAGACGTTCGACATCCATGGCGGCGGCCTGGACCTGCAGTTCCCGCATCACGAGAACGAGATTGCGCAAAGTGAAGGGGCCAGTGGGCAGCCCTTTGTGCGGCACTGGTTGCATAACGGATTTCTCAATGTCGACAACGAGAAGATGTCCAAGTCGCTGGGCAACTTCTTCACCATCCGTGACGTACTCAAGCGCTACGACGGCGAGACGGTGCGTTTTTTCATGCTGCGGGTGCACTATCGCAGCCCGTTCAACTTCAGCGACACCGGCCTGGACGACGCTCGCAATGGCCTGCGTCGCCTGTACACGGCACTGGACAGTGCATCGGCGCCGTCGTCCCCGGTGGGGCTTGATGCTGCATTGATCAACTGGTCTCATCCGGTGGCCGCGCGTTTCGCAGCGGCCATGGATGACGACTTCAATACGCCGATGGCGGTTGCGCAGTTGTTCGAACTGGCGGCCGACCTGAACCGAGGGCCGACTGCCGAACTTGCTAGCCTGTTGGTCGGTCTCGGTGGTGTGCTGGGGTTGCTGCAACAGGATGCACGCGCCTACCTTCAAGGTCAGTGCGGCGCTGACGCTGACGTGGGCTTGGATGCAGCCGCGATCGACGCGCTGATTGCTGCTCGTGCGCAGGCCAAGCAGGCACGCGACTTTGGCACCGCCGACCGAATTCGCCTTGACCTGGCCGCTCAGGGCATTGAGCTCAAGGACAGCGCCCAGGGTACGACATGGGTGCGGGCATGAAGCCGCCGCCGCTTGCGCGGCTGGCCGCGACGGTGCCGCCGGTGGCCAGCCCGGTACTCGTCACGCCGGATTATTGGGATGAGGCCTGCAAGCATCTCGTCAAGCGCGACCGGGTGCTCAACAAGCTGATCCCGCAGTTCGGCGAAGCACGCCTGCAAAGTCGCGGCGATGCCTTTACGACGCTTGCGCGATCCATTGTCGGCCAGCAGATTTCGGTCAAGGCTGCGCAGTCGGTATGGGAACGCGTGGTCGCCTTGTTTGGCGCCGACACCCACCTCGTGCGGCCCGAGGCAGTGTTGCAACTCACCGTCGAAGCCATGCGCGAAGCAGGTCTGTCCGCCCGCAAGGTCGAGTACCTGCGTGATCTGGCTGGACATTTCGTCGACGAAGCGGTGCACGAAACATCCTGGGTCGACATGGACGACGAGTCCATCATCGATGAACTCGTGGCCATCCGAGGTATCGGTCGCTGGACGGCCGAGATGTTTCTCATTTTTCATTTGATGCGCCCGAACGTCATGCCGCTTGACGACGCGGGTCTGATCAAGGGCATCAGCCACAACTACTTCAGCGGTGAACCCGTATCTCGTGCCGAAGCGCGCGAGGTCGGCGAAGCCTGGGCGCCGTACCGATCAGTGGCAACCTGGTACCTCTGGCGCAGCCTCGACCCCTTGCCGGTCGAGTATTAGACTTTCAGCCACTCCGATCTCCTGACCGTCCATCGTTCCGTCCGTCAGATCGCGCCCGCCACGAATACCGACACAGCAGGATCCAGCCCATGAGCAAACGACACTTTCTCGAATTCGAGCAGCCATTGGCCGAACTCGAAACCAAAATCGAGGAACTGCGCTATGTCCAGAATGAATCCTCTGTCGATATCTCGGAAGAGATCGACCGCCTTTCGAAGAAGAGCCTGCAACTCGCCAAGGACATCTATTCGCACCTGACGCCCTGGCAGGTGACGCAGATCGCCCGCCACCCGCAGCGTCCGTACACCTTAGACTATGTCGGGGACATCTTCACCGACTTCCAGGAACTGCATGGCGACCGCGCGTTCGCGGACGATCTCTCCATCGTCGGCGGCTTGGCTCGATTCAACGGCCAAGCATGCATGGTGATCGGACACCAGAAGGGTCGCGATACCAAGGAACGTGCTGCGCGCAACTTTGGCATGGCCCGTCCCGAGGGTTATCGCAAGGCTTTGCGCCTGATGAAGCTGGCCGAGAAATTCGGGCTGCCGGTCTTCACCTTTGTCGATACACCGGGTGCCTATCCCGGCATTGGCGCCGAAGAGCGCGGGCAGTCGGAGGCCATTGGGCGCAACATTTTCGAAATGGCCCAGCTTGAGGTGCCCATCATCGCCACCATCATCGGCGAAGGTGGTTCGGGCGGCGCATTGGCCATCAGCGTGGCTGACCAGGTGCTGATGTTGCAATACTCGGTCTATTCGGTGATCTCGCCGGAGGGTTGTGCGTCCATCCTGTGGAAGACCGCCGAGCGTGCCAGCGATGCGGCCGAGGCCTTGGGCATCACTGCGCATCGTCTCAAGGCGCTCGGTTTGGTGGACAAGATCGTCAACGAGCCGGTGGGCGGTGCGCACCGCGACTACAAGCAGATGTCTGCCTACCTCAAGCGCACGCTCAATGACGCGCTGCGGCACGTGGCTGACCTCAAACCCAAGGATCTGCTCAACAAGCGCTATGACAGGCTGCGTGACTACGGTCGCGTCAACGACACGCGCGGTTGACTCGGAATGTGCCTTCGCCCGAGGCGGTGAATCGCCCGACTGACGAAATCGAGGGTCTTGAAGCTGTCATCCCCTCTGGTCTATCCGTCGCCGTAGCCTACAGCGGTGGGCGTGATTCCACTGCACTTGTATATGCAACGCTGCAAGTTGCACTTCGTTTGGGTTTGCAGGTTTATGCACTGCACGTGCATCATGGACTGAGCGAACACGCGGATGCGTGGCTGCATCACTGTCGCGACAGCTGCGAGCACTGGGCTGGTCAGGGTTTGCCTGTGCGGTTCATGTTTCGTCGGGTCGTTGTGGAGCAACAAGGGCTCGGCATCGAGGCCGCCGCGCGCAACGCGCGTTACGCGGCCTTGCGCGCCATGGCAGCCGAAGTTGGGTGCGAACTGGTGCTCCTGGCACACCATCGCGAGGATCAGGCCGAGACGGTGTTGTTGCAGGCATTGCGCGGAGCTGGAGTTGCCGGGCTGTCGGCGATGCCGCGCCTGATCCAGCGCGAGGGCGTCAACTTTGCGCGCCCCTGGCTGCAGTGCCCGCGTGTGCAGGTAGAGGCGTATGCGAACGAGCGGCTTCTTCGTCACATCGAGGACGACAGCAATTCGGACCGACGATATGCCCGCAATCGGCTGCGCCTGAATGTCTGGCCAGCGCTGGCACACAGTTTTGGCGACGCCTCCAAGGCCTTGGGGACTGTGGCCCGACATGCGCAAGAGGCAACGCGATGTTTGTCTGATCTGGCGGACATCGACCTGCGGAAGGCTCGTTCAAACGATGTCCTGCTGCTGTCCGAATTGAAGGACCTGCCCGAACCTCGCCGTGCCAATGCCCTGCGTCATTGGCTGGCGCAGCGACTCGGTAGTCCCGCGCCGTATAGCGTGATGCAGCGTCTGCTTGCACAGGCGAGCCTGGGTAGAGCTCAGTCCTGGCCCTTGGCGTCAGGGCAGACATTGCGTCTGTATCGAGGGAAATTGTCGATCGAGCCTGCGGCAACGGTGGAACTGGGCTGCGTTACTCAACCCGAGGCTGTACGCGATTCAACATTGCGTATCAAGGCTCATGGAACCTACCCATTGCCGGGGTGGGGCGGGTCTCTTCTTGTATTGCCCGCGTCGGAAGGGCAGGGGACGGGCGCTGGCATAGATCTGGCTCACCTTGCGCTGGTCCATCTCCGAGCGCGAAGGGGTGGCGAACTGTTCCAGTTGGCGCTTGGCCGCCCCCCTCGATCATTGAAGAAGCAATATCAGGCGGCTGGCGTTCCGGCATGGCAGCGCACCGGTCCCTTGTTGTGGCTGGAAGGACGTTTGCTTTTTGTGCCGGGCTTGGGCGTCGATGCCTACTGGAGCGATGCTGGGGCGTCGCAATCTTGTCATCTGCGATGGTGTCCGTCCTGGTCGGGGTGCCGACCCGGTTAAACTTATTGGTCTTTTTGGCGCAATGGCGCCTCAACCCGCTGCGCAGTCCGCTGCGCCGATGACCATGGCATTGATCGTTCACAAATACGGCGGCACGTCGATGGGCTCGACCGAGCGCATTCGCAACGTGGCCAAACGCGTCGCCAAATGGGCTCGCGCTGGGCACAAGATGGTGGTGGTGCCTTCTGCCATGAGCGGCGAGACTAATCGCCTCCTCGGGCTGGCAAAGGAGCTTGCGCCGCCCAAGCATGATGCGGCAACGCTGCGCGAACTTGACGCCATCGCCTGTACGGGCGAACAGGTATCGGTGGGCCTGCTGGCGCTGGCCCTTCAAGCCGAGGGCATGCAAGCCGTGAGCTACTCAGGCTGGCAAGTGCCGATCAAGACCGATAGTTCCTACACCAAGGCGCGCATCGAAAGCATTGACGATGCCAGAGTGCGCGCCGATCTGGCTGAAGGCAAGGTCGTGGTGATCACAGGCTTCCAGGGCGTGGATGATGAAGACAATATCACCACCCTGGGGCGTGGCGGATCGGATACCTCTGCGGTGGCTGTTGCGGCGGCAATGAAGGCAGACGAATGCCTCATCTATACCGACGTAGACGGGGTCTACACCACTGACCCTCGCATCGTGCCCGAGGCCAAGCGCTTGGCGACCATCAGCTTCGAGGAGATGCTTGAAATGGCCAGCCTGGGTTCGAAGGTGCTGCAGATTCGCTCGGTGGAATTCGCGGGCAAGTACCGTGTTCCGTTGCGCGTGCTGTCGAGCTTCACCAACTGGGACATTCCGATCGAGGACGAGGCCAAGTCGGGCACCCTGATCACTTTCGAGGAAGATGAAAAGATGGAACAAGCGATCGTTTCTGGCATCGCCTTCAACCGCGACGAAGCCAAGATCACAGTGGTTGGTGTGCCTGATAAACCCGGCATCGCCTATCAGATCCTGGGTCCTGTGGCAGACGCCAACATCGATGTGGACGTCATCCTTCAAAATGTCTCGCACGCGGGGAAAACAGACTTTTCGTTTACTGTCAATCGCAATGATTACGCCCGTACGGTGGATCTGCTCAAGAGCAAGGTTGTACCTGCACTTGGTGCGGATGACGTCGTTGGCGATACCCGCATTTGCAAAGTGTCCATCGTTGGCATAGGAATGAGGTCACATGTGGGCGTTGCCAGCAAGATGTTCCGCAGCCTGAGCGAAGAGGGCATCAACATCCAGATGATCACGACCAGCGAAATCAAGACATCGGTGGTGATCGACGAAAAGTACATGGAGTTGGCTGTTCGAGCTCTGCATCGCGCCTTTGATTTGGATCATCAAGCGCAAGCCTGACCTACGGCCATGTAGCCCATGGCAACAAGCCGTTTGGCGAAACATCGCGAAGATGGCTGTGGCCGTACGTGTTTCGCCGCTGCAGCAGCCGTTCTACGGATGAGTGTTGTATCAACGTACGTATGCTGAGTTCAAACTCGGCGTTTTCTTGGCTAGAATACTTGCTCTGCTGGAGACGTGACCGAGTGGCCGAAGGTGCTCCCCTGCTAAGGGAGTATGCGCGCTAAAACGTGCATCGAGGGTTCGAATCCCTCCGTCTCCTCCAGTTCCACTGGCTGACCGCTTGACCCGCTAGCCCTTGACGCCTTGGTGCTGCCAGGCTCAAGGGCTTTGTTATTTTGGTGGGATCACATCCAAGCTGTGATCCACAACGCTGATCTGCACGGCGCAGCACTGGCGCCGCGGCAACGCTCGAGGTGTTCATGACTGCGCGCACGCTCTACGACAAGCTCTGGGACGAGCATGTCGTCCACACCGAGGATGACGGCACGGCCGTGCTCTACATCGATCGCCATCTGGTGCACGAAGTCACCAGCCCGCAGGCCTTCGAAGGACTCGACTTGGCCGGGCGGAAGGTCTGGCGCCTCAGTGCCAACCTGGCTGTAAGTGATCACAACGTGCCCACGACCGATCGCAGTGAGGGCATAGCCGACCCCGTATCTCGCTTGCAGGTCGACACCCTTGATGCCAATTGCGATCGTTATGGCATCACGCAGTTCAAGATGAATGACCGTCGCCAGGGCATTGTGCATGTCATCGGCCCGGAGCAAGGCGCCACGCTGCCCGGTATGACCGTGGTCTGCGGTGACAGTCATACCTCCACGCACGGCGCCTTTGGCGCGCTGGCCCATGGCATCGGCACGAGTGAAGTCGAACATGTGCTCGCCACCCAGACGCTGCTGGCAAAAAAAGCCAAGAACATGCTCGTCAAGGTCGACGGGCAATTGCCTCGAGGCTGTGGCGCCAAGGACATCGTGCTGGCCATCATTGGGAAGATTGGCACAGCGGGCGGCACCGGCTACACCATTGAGTTTGGCGGTACGGCCATACGTTCGCTGAGCATGGAAGGGCGTATGACGGTGTGCAACATGGCCATCGAGGCTGGTGCGCGTGCCGGTCTGGTGGCTGTGGACGACACGACGATTGAATACGTCAAGGGTCGCGCGTTCACACCTACCGGTGTGGAGTTGGAGCAAGCGATTACCTACTGGCGTTCGCTGCACAGCGATGCGGATGCGCGCTTCGACACCGTGGTGACACTGGACGTCAGTACGCTCGCTCCCCAGGTGACGTGGGGCACTTCGCCCGAGATGGTGCTTTCCATCGACGACCGAGTGCCTGATCCAGACAAGGAGCGTGATCCTGTGCGTCGCGATGCGATGGAGCGCGCGCTCAAGTACATGGACATCGAGCCCAACAAGGCGCTGAGCGATATCCGAGTCGACAAGGTGTTCATCGGATCGTGTACCAACAGCCGCATCGAGGACATGCGTGAAGCTGCTGCCGTCGTTCGACGCATCGGCGGGCGCTTGGCCGCCAATGTTCGTCTGGCCATGGTCGTTCCTGGTTCAGGGCTGGTGAAGGAACAGGCCGAGCGTGAAGGTCTGGATCTGGTGTTTAAGGCTGCAGGATTCGAGTGGCGTGAGCCGGGATGCTCGATGTGTCTGGCCATGAACGCGGACAGACTGGAGCCGGGCGAGCGTTGTGCGTCGACCAGCAATCGAAATTTTGAAGGGCGCCAAGGAGCAGGTGGGCGCACCCACTTGGTGAGTCCCGCAATGGCGGCCGCGGCGGCCATGCAGGGTCATTTCGTCGACGTGCGTCGTATCGCCTGAAGGTCAACTCATGCAAGCTTTCACCGTACACAAGGGCCTTGCGGCGCCTATGGATCGTGACAACGTAGATACCGACGCGATCATCCCGAAGCAGTTTCTGAAGTCGATCAAGCGCAGCGGCTTTGGCCCCAACCTGTTTGACGCGTGGCGCTATCTGGATGCAGGTGAGCCCGGACAAGACCCGGCCAGCCGTCAACCCAACCCTGATTTTGTTCTCAATCAGGCGCGCTATCAGGGTGCATCGGTGCTAGTGGCGCGCAGCAATTTTGGTTGTGGCTCAAGTCGGGAGCATGCGCCGTGGGCGCTGGAACAATACGGCTTTCGAGCCCTGATCGCGCCGAGCTTCGCAGACATCTTCTTCAACAACTGCTTCAAGAATGGCGTGCTGCCCATCGTGCTGTCCGAGTCTGCCGTGTCGCGGCTGTTTGACGAGATGTACGCATTTGTGGGCTATCAGCTCACCGTCGACTTGCCGCGCCAGGTCGTGATCAAGCCTGACGGAGCCGAGTTACCGTTTGACGTGCAGCCCTTCCGCAAATACTGCCTGGTCAACGGTTTTGACGACGTCGCGCTCACCTTGCGCCATGCCGAAAAGATCCGCGCCTTTGAAGCAGAGCGAATCGCCAAGAAGCCCTGGCTGGATCACCGACTTGCCGGCTAAGGCCTCAGTCCGCTTACGATTTGAACACGACGACCTCTTGGTACCTGCGGGTGCCAGACCCTAGAACATGACGCACAAGATTGCAGTACTGCCGGGTGACGGCATTGGCCCCGAAATCATTGCGGAGGCCGTGAAGGTGCTTGAGGTGCTCGAGCTGGACCTGAGCCTGAGTTACGCCCCGGTGGGTGGTGCCGCCTACGAAGCCAGCGGTCATCCGTTGCCTGACGCGACATTGAACCTCGCACGAGAGTCCGACGCCATCCTCTTCGGGGCTGTCGGCGACTGGAAGTACGACAAGCTCGAGCGTGCGCTACGTCCAGAGCAGGCCATCCTTGGTCTGCGTAGGAGCCTGGGTCTGTTCGCCAACTTCCGCCCGGCGATCTGCTACGAGCAGCTGACCCATGCTTCCAGCCTCAAACCCGAACTGGTGGCTGGCCTGGACATCCTGATCATTCGTGAGCTGACCGGTGACATCTACTTCGGTCAGCCGCGTGGTCGCCGAGGTGCGCCTGACGGTCCGTTTGCCGGCGCCGAGGAGGCGTTCGACACCATGCGCTATACGCGTCCGGAAATTGAACGCATCGCCCACGTAGCCTTCCAGGCTGCGCGCAAGCGCAACAAGAAGGTCACGAGTGTTGATAAGGCCAACGTGCTGGAAACCTTTCAGTTCTGGAAGGACATCGTCACCGAGGTACACGCCCAGTATCCTGACGTGGCCTTGGAGCACATGTATGTGGACAACGCCGCTATGCAATTGGTGCGCGCACCCAAGAAGTTCGACGTGGTTGTCACCGGCAACATGTTTGGCGACATCTTGTCTGATGAGGCCTCAATGCTTACCGGTTCGATCGGCATGCTGCCGTCAGCGTCGCTGAATGCGCGTAACCAGGGTCTGTATGAACCCAGCCATGGCAGCGCGCCGGATATCGCTGGTCAGGGTGTTGCAAACCCGCTGGCTACAATTTTGTCAGCTGCCATGATGTTGCGCTTCTCACTCAATCAGCCAGGTGCCGCAGAGCGGATCGAAGCTGCTGTTTCGCAGGTGCTCAGTGCTGGTCTTCGCACGGCAGACATTTTGTCCGCCGGGTGTGCCTTGGTCGGCACTCGCGAGATGGGTGATGCTGTGGTGGCGGCTTTGACGGGTGGCGTCATTAAAACCACCTCGATCAAGAGCTGAATCAGCTCCGGTTCGTCTCGCCCCTCTCCCCGGACTTGGCGAACGAGCCGGGGAAGACAGAAGATTTCGTTTCCTATCTTCAACAAGGGGTCATGTGATGAAACTGACGGGTTTGGTTGGTTGGCGCGGCATGGTCGGTTCCGTGCTGATGGACCGTATGCAGAGCGAGGGCGATTTCGCCCTCATCGAGCCGAGATTCTTCAGCACCAGCAACGCTGGTGGCGCTGCGCCAGCCATGGCGCGAAATGAAGGCAAGCTTTTTGATGCGTATGACATCGACGCGCTGAAGGCATGTGAAATCATCATCACCGCACAAGGCGGTGACTACACGACCGAGGTCTACCCCAAGCTGCTCGCGGCTGGCTGGACTGGTCATTGGATTGACGCGGCGTCCACGCTGCGGATGAAGGATGACGCAGTCATCATTCTCGATCCTGTCAATTTGCCGGTGATCAAACGTTCGCTGGCGGCTGGTGGACGCGTCTGGGTCGGCGGCAATTGCACGGTGAGTTGCATGCTCATGGGCGTGGGTGCTCTGTACAAGGCCGGCTTGGTCGAGTGGATGAGCACCCAGACCTATCAGGCAGCTTCTGGTGGTGGTGCACAGCACATGCGCGAGTTGCTGACTCAATTCGGTACGCTCAACGCCGAGGTGCGCGAATTGTTGGCAGATCCCAAGAGTGCAATTCTGGAAATCGACCGACGAGTGATTCAGCGTCAGCGAAATCTTTCAGAATCGGAAACCTCAAATTTTGGTGTTCCGCTCGGTGGTTCGCTCATACCCTGGATCGACAAAGACCTGGGTAACGGCATGTCCCGCGAAGAGTGGAAGGGGATGGCCGAAACCAACAAGATTCTGGGGCAAGGCGATGGATTCGGAAGTCCATCGGTGCCTGTGGACGGGTTTTGCGTTCGGGTTGGCGCCATGCGTTGCCACAGCCAGGCCTTGACTTTCAAGTTGCGCCGCGACGTACCTCTGGCAGACATCGAATCCATGATTGCGGCGGACAACCAGTGGGTCAAGGTCGTCCCGAATACGCGGGAAGCAACAATCCGCGACCTGACGCCTGTGGCCGTTACCGGCACGTTGACGATCCCGGTTGGCCGTTTGCGCAAGATGGCCATGGGCCCTGAATATCTGGGTGCGTACACAATTGGTGACCAATTGCTCTGGGGGGCTGCCGAGCCGCTTCGGCGCATGTTACGGATCCTTTTGGATGCCTGAAATCAGCCACGACGGCAGGTTGTCTGGCGCGAACGTAAGCCACCTGGCACCAATATGAACGGCCCGCAGAACATCAGGCAGTGCATGAGCTTGTCTTTGTATCTCGTTGATGTTATTGTGATTTCATATTTGCCGGGTGGTCATCGCCCGGGTTAACTCAAACGGAATGTCGTGGTGCGTGTCGAGGGTCGATGTGGCCGTGACATCGTGGGAGCTGCCTTGAAAACCGATATGAAACGCGCCGGACGATGGGCTTTGCGGGAAGTCGCGGCGATGGCTGCGTTGTCGACTGCCATGCTGTCGTCCGACCCGGCGCAAGCGCTGAGCCTGGGTCGCCTGTCCGTACAGTCGTCCTTGGGTGAAGCACTGAAAGCCGAGATCGATGTGACGTCTCTCACGCCCGAGGAGGCGGCGAATCTCCGCGTGCGAGTTGCGCCGCCGGATTCGTATCGGGTGGCTGGCATCGACTACAACCCGGTCCTGCCGGTCACCCAGGTGCAACTGGAGCGTCGTGCCGACGGCACGGCCTATCTACGCATCAGCAGCGATCGTTCGGTGCAAGAGCCCTTCGTCGATCTCATTCTTGAGCTCTCCTGGGCCACGGGGCGCTTGCTGCGCGAATACACGCTGTTGTTTGATCCGCCAACCGGACGCCAGCCGCCGCCCGCGACAACTGCGGTGACTGCACCTGTGGTCGCGGCGCCTGCGGTGGCGGCCGTGCCCTTGAATCGGCCGGTGCCGGCACCGGCCGTGACGCAGCCACCGCCAGCGGCTCCGCCTGCCGACGTGACGCCTGCACCACGCCCGGCAGCACGCCCTCGTTTGTCGCCGCCTGCGCCGATTGAACCGCCGCCCGCACCTGCGGAACGTGCTGCCGCCCAGACTGCTGCGGCCGACGGTGGGCGTGAGGTCAAGGTTCGACCTGGTGACACGCTGGGCAAAATCGCTACTGGCCAATTGAGTCAAGGCGTCTCGCTCGATCAAATGCTGGTCAGCATTTTCCGCGGCAATGCCAATGCATTCGTCGGCAACAACATGAACCGGCTAAATGCTGGTGCGGTGCTGAACATCCCGAGTGCAGAGCAAGCTGGAGCCGTGGACGCGAGCGAGGCGCGCAAATTCATTCAAGCACAGAGTGCTGATTTCAACGCCTATCGTCAGCGATTGGCGGGCGCTGTACCTGCAGCCCAGGACACGAGCGACTCAGCTCGGAAGTCCGCTGGCAAGGTGCAAGCCGAGGTGCAGGATCGAAAGACTGCTGCCAATAGCAGCGCTGACCAGCTCAAACTGGATCGTGGTCGAGAGCTGACCAACAGCCAGTTGGAAGAAAAGATCGCCAAAGAGCGTGCGAAGAAGGACGCCGACAAGCGGGTGGGTGAACTAGCCCGCAACAATGCGGACCTGAAGAATCTGCGCTCGGCCTCGAATTCTGGGCAGCCGTCGCCTTCGCAAGGGGCCGCAAGCACTAGTGGTTTGCCGATGGCGGTTCCGGCTTCTGCGCCTGCGTCCGCGGTCATTGCTGTCGCGCCGCCCGCAGTTGCAACCGTTCCCTCTGCGCCTGCCGTTGCGCCGGCACCTGCGAGTGCGCCAGTAGCCGTCCCAGTTACACCTGCAGTAGCGGTGGCTGCCAGCGCTCCGGCCAGCAGCCCCACCCCTGTAGCCGCAGCATCGGAACCGGTGAACGTCCCACGCGCGGCGTCTGCACCCGCCGCGACCCCCGTTTCCGAGGAGCCGTCGCTCATTGAGACCCTTGCGGATAATCCGCTGGTCCTGCCTGGTGCAGGTCTGCTGCTGGCTGTGCTCGCCGGCTTGGGCTGGTACCGACTTCGCGGCAAGAATAAGAATGAGGAGGGCGTGACATCCTTCCTGGAAAGTCGCCTGCAGCCTGACTCCTTCTTTGGTGCGAGCGGTGGTCAGCGCATCGATACCCGAGATGCCGCGGGTGCGCCTTCGTCCATGAGCTATTCGCTGAGTCAAATCGACGCCATTGGTGATGTCGACCCAGTCGCCGAGGCCGATGTCTACCTCGCCTATGGTCGAGATTTGCAGGCCGAAGAGATCCTCAAAGAGGCCATGCGTGCGAATCCGGATCGACTGGCCATCCGCACCAAGTTGCTGGAGGTCTACGCCAAACGTCGCGACATCAAGGGATTCGAGTTGCTGGCGGGTGAGTTGTATGGTCTGACCGGAGGGCAGGGCGAAGAGTGGAGCAAGGCGCAGGAACTCGGCCGGACGGTCGATCCCGACAATACGCTTTATGTGCCTGGAGGCACTCCGGACGGAGGTGCCGACAGTGGCCATGCGGAGCCGCTGGGTGCTAGCACCATGCCGCAATCCATCGTGCCACAACCGTCGCGCTACGAAACGGCTCCGCCCGATCTGCAGTTCGACGACGATGCACAGGGCGGAGCTGGGGTCGATCTGGACATCTCGGTGCCTGGTCTCATGGATGAGGCTGTGCAAGCTGACCGCTCCTCGGATTTTGGGTACAACGCACCGGCGGTCAGTGGCCGCGCGGATCTGTCGAGCAACAGCCTGGACTTCGACCCCGACGACGATCTGTCGCCGCCTTCATCCGGACGGCAGGCGCAGTTGCAGTCGGTCGATCTGGGCGGCATTTCGCTGGATCTTGACGACCTCCCGCCTGACAGCGGGCATGGTTCCTTGTCGCAGGCGTCTGCGCCCCTGGACCTTCCGCCGATCGATGATGACGGTGCAGATCCGCTCGCCCGCAAGATCGAACTGGCCGAAGAATTCCGGCAGATCGGGGACAACGAAGGTGCACGTGACCTGCTGCAGGAAGTAGTCGAGAAGGCGGACGGTGCGCTGCAGGCCCGGGCCCGCAGCATGCTTGAACAATTGTCCTGATGGGCATCTGTTCCTTTGCTCCGAACTGAAGCCTGACTGAAGCTCGCACTACTGCCTGTACCAACGTCGGCCCGTCCACTTGCCTGTGCTGTAAGCAGGTGACTGGCGGGTCGATTCCTTTTCAAAGACCGTTTCAATCATCAAGGTCGCGCACACTTGCGCTGTCAACACACACTGATGCCACGCATTGCCCTTGGCCTGAGTTATCGAGGCAGCGCCTACCAAGGCTGGCAGAGTCAGCCAGGCGGACGTACGGTGCAGGACCGTCTGGAGGCTGCCTTGGGGCAGTTCGCCGACGAGCCCTTACGTACCTTGTGTGCGGGCCGCACGGATGCCGGTGTCCATGCCATCAATCAGGTGGTGCATTTCGATACCAGCCGCGTCCGGGCCGAGTTTTCCTGGCTGCGGGGCACGAATCGATTTCTGCCTGCTGACATCGCCGTCCAATGGTGTCGCCCGGTGCGCGAGGATTTTCATGCCCGCAATGCCGCGCGTGCCAGGCGCTATGTCTACATGCTCCGCGTGAGCGCGGCCCGCCCCGCTCTGGATTCAGGGTTGGTCGGGTGGACTTTTCGGTCACTCGATCTGCAGCGCATGCGTGAAGCCGCGGTGCTGTTGATCGGAGAGCATGATTTCAGTGCCTTTCGCGCTGCTGAATGCCAGGCGGCGAGCCCCGTTAAGCGCATGCTCGATATCAGCATTCGCGACCTTGGTGGCGCCTATTGGCGTTTCGAATTCGAGGCGGTTGCATTCCTCCACCATATGGTGCGCAACCTCATGGGCAGCCTGTTGGCAGTAGGCAGCGGCAACAGGCCTCCAGAATGGCTGGGTGAGGTGCTGCGATCGCAGGATCGTCGCCTCGCTGCGCCTACCTTCGCACCCGACGGACTGTATTTTCTGGGCCCGCGCTACGATGCTGTTCATGGCTTGCCCACCAGCAGTCCGGCTGCCGACTGGTTACCTGGCAGTGCCGTCTGAATGCGTGAATACAGTTGCTGAGCAGCCACTCGCCCTTCATCGCAACCACGCTCATCCGAATGCAAATCCGCACCCGCATCAAGATCTGCGGCCTCACACGAGAAGTTGACGTGGCGGCCGCGGTCGACGCTGGCGCTGACGCCATAGGTCTGGTGTTTTACGAGCGCAGCCCGCGCCACGTCACGCTCGCGCGCGCCATCGCGCTGGCGAAGATATTGCCACCCTTCGTCACGCCAGTCGGTTTGTTCGTAAACGCACAGCGCGATCAGATCGAAGCAGCCTGCGCTGCGATCCCCGGCCTATTGCTGCAGTTCCACGGCGACGAGGCGCCGCATGAGTGCGAAGCGATTGGGCGCCCCTTCCTGCGCGCCGCGCGTATGGCCGACGGGTTCGACTTGTTAGACTTCGCACTGCAGTTCAACGGTGCACAGGCCATTCTTCTCGACGCGCATGTCGAGGGGTACGGCGGCGGCGGAAAGGTCTTTGATTGGTCTGCGATTCCTCCAAACGTCAGCCGTCCGGTCGTTTTGTCTGGTGGGTTGAATCCTGCAAACGTGATCGATGGGGTCGTGCGAGTGCGGCCTGCCGCGGTTGACGTCAGTTCGGGTGTCGAGGCCTCCAAGGGCATCAAGGATGCCCTGCTGATGCAGCGTTTCTGCTGCGCTGTCCGTGAGGCCGACGCCCGACTTGTAGACGCAGTTCATTGACACGCCGCGGCCCGGACGCCGCCGTTGTCACCGTGCCGCGACACTGCTGCGGCCGGCCCTGACCGTCCCAATCCCATCGCACAGTCAACGCGCATTAGCGTGTCGTCCCCACGAGGAATCCCCATGTCCAGTTACAACCAACCTGATGCCCGCGGGCATTTCGGTATCTACGGCGGCAGTTTTGTTGCCGAGACGCTTTCACATGCACTCGACGAACTGCGCAATGCCTACGAGCACTACAGCAAGGACGCCGATTTCATTGCCGAATTCAGGCGCGAACTGAAGCACTTCGTCGGCAGGCCCAGCCCGGTGTACCACGCCGCCCGCATGAGCCGCGAGATGGGTGGCGCGCAGATCTACCTCAAGCGCGAGGACCTGAACCACACCGGCGCGCACAAGGTCAACAACACCATCGGCCAGGCCCTGCTCGCCCGGCGCATGGGCAAGCCGCGCGTCATCGCCGAGACCGGCGCCGGCCAGCACGGCGTGGCCACCGCCACCATCTGTGCGCGCTACGGCATGGAATGTGTGGTCTACATGGGCAGCGAGGACGTCAAGCGCCAGAGCCCCAACGTCTACCGCATGCATTTGCTCGGCGCAAAGGTAGTGCCGGTCGAGTCGGGCAGCAAGACCCTGAAGGACGCGCTCAACGAGGCCATGCGCGACTGGGTCACCAACGTCGAGAACACCTTCTACATCATCGGCACCGTCGCCGGGCCGCATCCCTATCCGGCCATGGTGCGCGACTTCCAGAGCGTGATCGGTGAGGAATGCCTGACGCAGATGCCCGAGCAGATCGAATCCCTGGGCGGCCCTGCGGGCCGGCAGCCCGATGCGGTGATCGCCTGCGTGGGCGGCGGCAGCAATGCCATGGGCATCTTCTACCCCTACATCCCGCACACCGGCACCCGCCTCATCGGCGTTGAAGCGGCCGGCCTGGGGCTGGGCAGCGGCAAACATTCGGCCTCCATCACCGCCGGCTCACCCGGCGTGCTGCACGGCAACCGCACCTACCTGCTGCAGGACGAGAACGGCCAGATCATCGAGACCCATTCGATCTCGGCCGGCCTGGACTACCCCGGTGTGGGCCCCGAGCATGCCTATCTGCACGACATCGGCCGGGCCGAATACGTCGGGATCACCGACGACGAGGCGCTCAAGGCCTTCCACTACCTGTGCCGCACCGAAGGCATCATCCCGGCGCTGGAATCCAGCCACGCCGTGGCCCACGCCATGAAGCTGGCCAGCACCATGCGGCCCGACCAGCACATCCTGGTCAACCTGAGCGGCCGCGGCGACAAGGACATCGGCACCGTGGCCGATCTGAGCCGGGCCGATTTCTACTGCCGGCCCTCGTGCCGGGGCCAGTCCGTCAAGGGCGGGGCGGAAGCTGCCGTCAGCCTGCCCGCAACGACCCAAGCCGTACACGGAGGTGCACGATGAGCCGCATTGCCATCACCTTCCAGGCCCTGGCCGCCCAGGGCCGCAAGGCGCTGATCCCCTACGTGACGGCAGGCGACCCCTACGCCGACGTCACGGTCGAGCTGATGCACGCCATGGCCGGTGCCGGCGCCGATGTCATCGAACTGGGCGTGCCGTTCTCCGACCCCATGGCCGACGGCCCGGTCATCCAGCACGCCAGCGAGCGCGCCCTGGCCAAGGGCATAGGCCTGAAGCATGTGCTGGCCATGGTGCGAGAGTTTCGCCAGACCAACAGCCATACGCCCGTCGTGCTGATGGGCTACGCCAACCCGGTGGAACGTTACGGCAGCGAGCGTTTTGTGGTTGACGCGGCCGAGGCCGGCGTGGACGGCGTGCTCATCGTCGACTACCCGCCCGAGGAATGTGTCGAGTTCGCTGCCAGCCTCAAGCGCCACGGCCTGGACCTGATCTTCCTGCTCGCCCCCACTTCGACCGAGGCGCGCATGCAGGCGGTCGGGCGCATCGCCCACGGCTATGTCTACTACGTCTCGCTCAAGGGCGTGACCGGCGCAGGCCACCTGGACACCGATGCTGTGGCCGCCATGGTGCCGCGCATCCGCAGCCACGTGAGCGTGCCGGTGGGCGTGGGATTCGGCATCCGCGACGCCGCCACTGCGGTCGCGGTCGCCCGTTCATCAGACGCCGTGGTGATCGGTTCCCGTATCATCCACCTCATCGAGGGACAGTCGCGCGACCAGGTCGCGCCGACGGCAGCGGCCTTCATTGCCGAAATCCGCGCCGCGCTGGACGGCAATTTCAAGGCATGAACCGCCACCACCCCAGAACCATTTACTAGACATCCACAGGAGTGACTGCATGAGTTGGCTCGACAAACTGTTGCCGCCCAAGATCCAGCAGACCGACCCGAGCGAGCGCCGTTCGGTGCCCGAAGGCCTGTGGGTCAAGTGCCCGTCGTGCGAGACGGTGCTCTACAACACCGATCTCGAGCGCAACGTCAATGTCTGCCCCAAGTGCAGTCATCATCACCGCATCGGTGCGCGGACCCGCCTGGACGCCTTCCTCGACGCCGAAGGGCGGTACGAGATCGGTCAGGAAGTGCTGCCGGTGGATGCGCTGAAGTTCAAGGACAGCCGCAAATATCCCGACCGCCTGAAGGAGGCTCTAGAGTCCACTGGAGAGACGGACGCCCTCATCGTGATGGGCGGCTCGGTGTTGAGCATGCCGCTGGTGGCCGCCTGCTTCGAGTTCGACTTCATGGGCGGTTCCATGGGCTCGGTGGTGGGTGAGCGATTCGCGCGCGGCGTGGAAGCGGCCGTGGAGCAGAAGCTGCCCTTCGTGTGCTTCACCGCCACCGGTGGTGCGCGCATGCAGGAAGGTCTGCTCAGCCTGATGCAGATGGCCAAGACCAACGCCGCACTCACCCGTCTGGCCAAGGCGAAGCTGCCCTACATCAGCGTGCTGTGCGACCCGACCATGGGCGGCGTGTCAGCCAGCTTCGCCTTCATGGGCGACGTGGTGATCGCTGAACCCAAGGCGCTGGTCGGCTTTGCCGGCCCTCGCGTGATCGAGAACACCGTGCGCGAGAAGCTGCCCGAAGGCTTCCAGCGCGCTGAGTTCCTGGTGGAGAAGGGCGCCATCGACATGATCGTGGACCGTCGAGAACTTCGCGTCACCATCGCTCGCTCACTGGCGATGCTGCAGCGCCAAAGCGCCGACGCCGTCGCTTGAGCGCTTGGGCCAGCCATGGCCGGTCGAGTGCTTGGCCGCGGTCCCGGCTGTGTCCATCCAGGGGCGTCCTTCGGACGCCCTTGATGTTTTGAAGGAATCGCATGACGTCACCGTCCCCGCCCGGGGTCGATTGGGGGCTGACTGACTGGCTCGCACACGCCGAGCGCCAGCACCTGAAAGCCATCGACCTGGGCCTGGAGCGTGTCGCACGGGTACGCGACGCGCTGGGTTTGTCCATGCCGGCGCCAGTGTTCACTGTCGCTGGCACCAATGGCAAGGGCTCGACCTGCGCGATGCTCGAAGCGATCCTGCTTCAAGCCGGCTACCGTGTGGCGGTCTATACCAGCCCGCATCTTGTGCATTTCGAGGAGCGCTTGCGCATCAACGGCGAGGCGGTGAGCGCCGGCGACCTGCTGGCGCACTTTGCTGCGGTCGAGGCCGCGCGCGGACAGGTTGGTCTGACCTATTTCGAATTCACCACCCTGGCCATCCTGAACTGCATCGCTGCGCAGAATCTCGACGCCGTGATTCTTGAAGTCGGCCTCGGTGGACGACTGGACGCGGTCAACGTGATCGACCCTGACTGCGCTGTCATCACCGCCGTCGACCTCGATCATGTCGATTTCCTCGGCCCGGACCGCGAGAGCATCGGGCGAGAAAAGGCTGGCATCCTGCGCGCTGGCCGCCCTGCCATCATCGGTGATCCAGTTCCGCCGGCCAGCGTCGTGGCGCTCGCCGCAGAACTGGGCGCAGATACTTGGCGCTTTGGGCACGACTTCAACTACACGGGCGATCGCCAGCAGTGGAACTGGAGCGGGCGCGGCCGGCGCCACAACGCGCTGGGCTACCCCGCGCTGCGTGGTGCCAATCAACTCATCAATGCGTCGGGCGTGCTGGCGGCACTTGAATCAATGCGGTCTGTGCTCCCGGTACCGGCGCAGGCGGTGCGCAACGGCTTGGCCATGGTGGCGCTGCCCGGGCGTTTCCAGGTTGTGCCGGGACAACCCACGTTGGTGCTGGATGTGGCGCACAACCCGCATGCTGCCGCGGCACTAGCGCACAACCTGGACCAGATGGGCTACCACCCTCGTACACACGCAGTTCTCGGCGCCATGGCCGACAAAGATCTACCGGCCCTGGTCGCGCCGCTGCACGCCGTGGTCGACCACTGGTACTGCTGCGACTTGCCGACACCACGTGCGGCCAGTGCTTCCACGCTGGCGGACTTATTGGCGACCGAGACGAGCAAGCCGCGGCAAGGCGGCTTGCCGGCGGCCACGGTTCAGACCTTTCTCGACCCTCTTGCTGCATTGCACAAGTCGCTGGAGGCTGCGGACCCGGCTGATAGAATTTTGGTCTTCGGATCGTTCTACACCGTGGGCGGCGTGCTCCAACACGGCCTGCCGCGTCTGGGGGCCACGCACCTGGGCTGAGCGCCACGGAGTCAGCCGACTCATCTGCTTTTCCGGTCCATTCCACCGGCCTGTGTCGACCGCGCGCGCTTGCCGCGCCTGCAGCCGTCGTCACCGACTAGTGCACGGGCATACGCTGACCTCATGGGCCTGCTTTCCTATTTCCGCCGTGACGCCGCTTCTGCCAGACGCTCTAGCGCGCAGGGGTTTCAAGACAGCGTCGATGTCATCCGTGTAAGGGCTCGCCGCCGGCTCGTGGGTGCTGTCGTACTGGTGCTGGCTGCCGTGGGGGGCCTGCCGATTTTGCTGGAAACCCAGCCGAGGTCCTTGTCAGCAGACATTGGCAAGAACACCGCAGGCAGCGAGGTGCCGCTTGCCGATCCGAACCCGTCGAACCGAGTCCAGACCCAGGCTGAGTCGACTGCCTCGGCGGCCGGCAGCAGTCTGAACGGCAGTGCGGTGTCGAAGGTCGTTGCGGCAGCGGCCGGGGCCGCCGCGGTGACAGGCGTCGCGACCTCGGTGCTGCCCAGCACTGCGGCCTCAGCCGTGGCGTTGGCGCCCGCGCAACGGGCCTCGGCGAATTTGCCTGTCCATGCAGCGGCCTCTCGATCGACTGTTGCTGCGCGTACGGCCGTGCCGGCGGCGCGTCCGGTGGCCGAAGCTGCACCCAAGCGGGTTCCCGACAATGCACCACGTCCGGCAACTGCGCCGACACCGCGCCAAGCCGCCGACCTTCGTCCGCTCGCCAAGCCAGCAGCCCCCACAAGCGCCAAGGCCGAGCGCAGGACCGACTCCAAGGCCAACCCAGGCACACCGGCATCAAGCCGCTTCGTGGTCCAGGTGGGCGCGTTTGAACATGCGGCGGCAGCGCGCGAGACGCGCAGCAAGGTCGAACGTCTGGGCATGAAGGCCTACGAGCAGGAAATCGACGCCGGCGGCGCCCGCCGCATCCGCGTCCGTCTTGGGCCATTCGCCAGCCGTGAGGAAGCCGACCGTACCTTGCAAAAGCTGCGTGCCAGCGGCATGGCAGCGAGCGTGATGCCACTGTGAGCTGGGTCGACGGTGTCTTGTTGATGGTGTTGGTCGGATCGCTGGTGGTCGGCGTGGTGCGCGGTCTCATGTACGAGGTGCTCGGACTGCTGGGCTGGATCGTCTCCTGGATGGTGGCGCGCGCCTGGGGAGGCGATGTGGCGGTCTGGCTGCACATTGGTGCGGCGGGCTCGGCTCTGCAGCGCGGCGCGGGCTATGTGCTGGCGTTCATCCTGGCCTTGCTGGCCTGGCGCATCATGTGCTGGGCGGTACGCCAGATCCTGCATGCCTCGCCGCTGGCGCCGGTGGATCGCTTGCTCGGCGCAGGGTTTGGCCTGCTGCGGGGCCTCGTCATCCTGCTGGTGCTGGTGGGGCTGCTGGACCTCACTCCGGTGTCGCGCATGTCCTGGTGGACCGACGCGACCAGCGTGCGCCAGGTGCGTTCGCTGCTGCTGGTGCTCGCCCCGATACTTCCCAGCGGCGTGCGCAAGGGAAGTGCAGCGTGAGCGCGCTCGTTGACGTGTGGTCCAAGCTTTCTGTGCAGCTTGTCTGCGCCCTGGAGTAGTACATGTGTGGCATCGTCGGAGTGATCGCTCGATCACCAGTGAATCAGTTGATCTATGACGCGCTGCTGCTGTTGCAGCACCGTGGACAGGACGCAGCCGGCATCGTGACGGCGAACGGCACCAAATTCTTTATGCACAAGGCGCGCGGCATGGTGCGCGACGTCTTCCGTACCCGCAACATGCGTGCATTGCCGGGCAATCTCGGCCTGGGCCAGGTGCGCTACCCCACGGCAGGCAACGCCTACAGCGAGGAAGAGGCACAGCCCTTCTACGTCAACGCACCCTTCGGCCTGGTGCTGGTGCATAACGGCAACATCACCAATGCCCAGGCGCTCAAGGCTGAACTCTTCGGCATGGACCGTCGCCATCTCAATACCGAGAGCGACACCGAGGTGCTGATCAACATCCTGGCGCACGAGTTGGAGTTGGCTGCGCGCGATCAGCCACTCACGTCGGTCGAGGTCTTCAAGTCCGTGTCGGCGGTGCACCGGCGGGTCAAGGGTTCCTACGCGGTCGTGGTGCTGATTGCCGGCTATGGCTTGCTGGCCTTTCGCGACCCCTACGGCATCCGCCCCCTGTGCCTCGGTGAACTGGCCACGCCCGAGGGGCGCGACTGGATGGTGGCGAGCGAATCGGTGGCGCTGGAAGGCAACGGCTACCGCATGGTGCGTGACATCGCGCCCGGCGAGGCGGTGTTCATCGACGTCAATGGCCAGTTGCACGAACAGCAATGCGCGGCCAGCCCGCGGCTCAATCCCTGCGTGTTCGAGTTCGTCTACCTGGCGCGGCCGGATTCGGTCATCGACGGCATCTCGGTCTACCACGCCCGCCTGAACATGGGCGAGACGCTGGCCCAACGTGTCATCAACACTCTCACCCCGTCCGAGATCGATGTGGTGATTCCCATCCCCGAATCGAGCCGCCCGTCCGCCATGCAACTGGCGCAAAAGCTCGGCAAGCCGTATCGCGAGGGCTTCGTGAAGAACCGCTACGTCGGGCGCACCTTCATCATGCCGGGCCAATCGGTGCGCAAAAAGAGCGTGCGCCAGAAGCTCAACGCCATGGCCATGGAATTCAAGGGCCGCAACGTGCTGCTGGTGGACGACTCCATCGTGCGCGGCACAACCTCCAAGGAGATCGTGCAGATGGCGCGCGAGGCCGGTGCCAACAAGGTCTACATGGCCTCGGCCGCGCCGCCGGTGCGTTTTCCTAACGTGTACGGCATCGACATGCCCACGCGCGAAGAGCTCATCGCGCATGACCGCAGCACCGAGGAGATCCGTGCCTACATCGGCTGCGACGCATTGATCTACCAGGACGTGGACGCCATGAAGCGCGCCATCTCTTCGCTCAACAGCGACATCGGCGGCTTCGAGGCCTCGTGTTTCGACGGCCGCTACATCACCGGCGACGTCAGCGTGGCCGACTTCCAGGCCATGCGCGAGCAGCGCGCCAACCAGCCCGAGGACGAGGACACCGCCGACGCGCGCAGCCGCCTGGCCCTGCAGGGCGCTGGCGCGAACTGAGTGCGCCGGGCGTGCCATCCGGCGGGCTGAGGCGCAGTGCCGCCACCCGCCAGGCCCACCCAACCGCCCACCCACCCGCCCGTCTGAACGCCCGACCGATCGATTCCCTGACCGACGCAGCCTGCGCCGGTCGTCCGACTTGAGCCTTGCATGAGTTCCAGTACCGAACCCAAACGCCTGCCGCGCACCGAACTGCCGGCCGATGCCCGCCTCGACACCCTGGCGGTGCGCGAAGGCCTGCCCGCCACGCCCTGGGGTGAGAACTCCGAGGCGCTCTTCCTCACCAGCAGCTTCATCCACCCGGATGCCGCCACCGCGGCGGCGCGCTTTGCCAACGAGGAAGAGGCCTTTGTCTACAGCCGCTTCAGCAACCCGACGGTCATGATGATGGAGCGCCGCCTGGCCGCGCTCGAAGGCACCGAGGCCTGCATCGCCGCGTCGAGCGGCATGGCGGCCATCCTGCTGCTGGTCATGGGGCAGTTGAAGGCCGGCGACCACGTGATCTGCTCGCGCAGCGTGTTCGGCTCGACCATCAAGCTGCTGCAGGGCGAGTTCGGCAAGTTCGGCGTGGCGACCACCTTCGTGTCGCAGACCGACGTGGCCGAATGGCGCGCCGCCATGCGCCCCGAAACGAAGCTGCTGTTCGCCGAGACGCCCAGCAACCCGCTCACCGAGGTGTGCGACATCCGTGCCCTGGCCGACCTGGCGCACAGCGCCGGCGCTCTGCTGGCGGTGGACAACTGCTTCTGCTCGCCCGCGCTGCAGCGCCCGGCCGAGTTCGGCGCCGACCTCATCATCCATTCGGGCACCAAGTACCTGGACGGCCAGGGCCGTGTCGTGGCCGGCGCGGTGTGCGGCCCGCAGGCGCTCATCGATGACAAGCTCACCCCGCTGATGCGCTCGGCCGGCATGTGCCTCTCACCCTTCAACGCCTGGGTGGTGCTCAAGGGCCTGGAGACGCTGTCCATCCGCATGCAGGCGCAGTCGGCCCGTGCGCACGAGCTGGCCAGCTGGCTGGAAGCCCAGCGTGGCGTGGCCCAGGTCTACTACCCCGGCCTGCCCTCGCACCCGCAGCACGAGCTGGCCATGCGCCAGCAGGGCGGCTGCGGCGGCGCGGTGGTGAGTTTCATCGTGCGCGG
The DNA here is from genome assembly GCA_041169165.1 of Pseudomonadota bacterium. Taxonomy (GTDB): domain Bacteria; phylum Pseudomonadota; class Gammaproteobacteria; order Burkholderiales; family Burkholderiaceae_C; genus Sphaerotilus. Next base: position 1,941 of record JBEEJN010000007.1, on the reverse strand, counting down.
CGAGGGTGCCGAGCAGGCGCGCGCCAACGCCTTTGCGGTGATCGACGCCACCCGCATCTGCTCCATCACCGCCAACCTGGGCGACACCAAGACCACCATCACGCATCCGGCCAGCACCTCGCACGGCCGCCTCACCGAGGCGCAGCGCCTGGCCGCCGGCATCACCCAGGGCATGATCCGCGTGGCCGTGGGCCTGGAGCACATCGAGGACCTCAAGGCCGACCTGGCCCGCGGTCTGGCCGGCCTGGCGAACTGACGCGCCACCGATCGACACGAGACACGAGCTGCACGATTCCATGAGACCCCCCATCCGCACCCGCATCGCCCCGTCGCCGACCGGCTTCCTGCACCTGGGCACGGCGCGCACGGCGCTGTATTCCTGGGCCTACGCGCGCCACCACGGCGGCGAGTTCATCCTGCGCATCGAGGACACCGACGTCGCCCGCTCCAGCCAGGACTCGGTCGACCAGATCCTGGCCGCCATGCGCTGGCTGGGCCTGGACTACGACGAGGGTCCCTACTACCAGATGAAGCGGCTGGACCGCTACCAGACGGTGGTCGACCAGCTCATCGCCCAGGGCAAGGCCTACCGCTGCTACTGCTCGCCCGAAGAGCTGGAGGCCATGAAGGCCGGTCAGGAAGCCCGCGGCGAGAAGCGCCGCTACGACGGCACTTGGCGCCCGGCGCCGGGCAAGGTGCTGCCGCCGGTGCCCGAGGGTGTCGCGCCGGTGGTGCGCTTCTGCAATCCGCCGGACGGCGACGTGAGCTGGGACGACCTGGTCAAGGGCCCCATCACCATCAACAACCGCGAGATCGACGACCTCATCATCCAGCGCGCCGACGGTGTGCCGACCTACAACTTCGCCGTGGTGGTCGACGACTGGGACATGGCCATCAGCCACGTCTTCCGCGGCGACGAGCACATCAACAACACGCCCTGGCAGATCAACATCTTCCAGGCCCTGGGGGCGCCGCTGCCGCGTTTCGGCCACCTGCCCATCATCCTGGGCGACGACGGGCAAAAGTTGTCCAAGCGCCGCGGTGCGGTGAGCGTCACGGCGTACGAGGACGCCGGCTTTCTGCCCGAGGCCATGCTCAACTACCTGGCCCGCCTGGGCTGGAGCCACGGCGACGACGAGGTGTTCTCGCGCGCGCAGATCATCCAGTGGTTCGACGGCGCCCACCTGTCACGCAGCCCGGCGCAGTGGGATCCGGCCAAGCTGGCCTGGGTCAACGCCCACTACATCAAGACCGCCGAGCCGCTGCGCCTGGCCCAGCTGGTGCTGCCGCAGCTGGAGCGCCTGGGCATCAGCACCACCGCCGACGCCGCCCTGCTCCAGCGCTGCGCCCTGCTGCGCGACCGCTGTGCCACCCTGGCCGAGCTGGCCGAATGGCTGCGCATGTACTACCAGCCGGTGCGACCCAGCGAGGCCGATCTGGCCCAGCACGTCACGCCGGCCATCCAGCCCGCCCTGGCGGCGCTGGCGGCACGCCTGGCCAGCTGCGAATGGGTCGCACCGGCCATCAATCAGGCCATCAAGGCCACGGTGGCCGAACACGACGTCAAGATGCCTCAACTGGCCATCCCGGTGCGCGTGCTGGTGTGCGGCCGGGCCCAGACGCCTTCGGTCGACGCGGTGCTGGCGTCCTTCGACCATCAAGTTGTGCTGAACCGCTTGCAAGCCGCCTGAAAACTAGTCTATACTCACGTTCTCGCTTGAACGACAGCTTGCAGACAACAAGACGAAGCATTTGTTTTGTCGGGTGTCGAGATTCAAGGCGGCTTTGGTAAAGCATCAAAAGTGCGGCATCAAAGCTACTTTGGGGGTATAGCTCAGCTGGGAGAGCGCTTGCATGGCATGCAAGAGGTCAGCGGTTCGATCCCGCTTACCTCCACCATCCACACCAAGTGTTTTCAAGCTGTTGTTGAAGTCGACGAAG
>JBEEJN010000006.1:0-136339 GCA_041169165.1 Pseudomonadota bacterium | reverse complement strand
GCCTCCGAACCGGCGGTCACGTTCGCCGAAACGGGCGGTCACGATACCGAAACGGCCTCAATGGCACCCGTCACGGCCGGCGGTCACGATGGCCGAAATGAGCGGTCACGTTCGCCGAAATACGCAGTCAAGCTTTGACGAAACGGCCGTTGACCAGCCTTACGGCCTCGCGCCGACCGTCCTGGGACTCTCGTATCAGGACAGTCAGGTCGGTGGGGTCGACCGAGTAGGCGTAGATGTCCCTGGAACCGGTGAACACGCTGGCCTTGGGCAGGCCAGGCCTGTTCAAAGCCCTGCAGGCTTTCCTCATCAAGACTTGTGCGGAGTCCTCCGGTCGCGCAGCGGCTGCATCACCTACGCGCGTCTTCCGCATCGGTATTCGCATCAGCACGAAATCATTGCCCAGATATGCGATGGCAATACTTGCAGACACGCTCGCTTGACGGGTGACGCGACATGTGAAATGCCCCCCCTTGATTCGCCTGGCTAATCTCAACTTCTGTGTCTCGGCCGGCACGCCAGTGTGACACGCAACATGAGATTTCACCGTCCGCGTGACACGACAACTGAAACACGTTCTCGGCGCTGTTGATGGCTACCTGCAACGCTGTTGCCTACATCGCTTTCGTTGGCCTGCGGCTGAAGCCGCTGAGCTGAAGCCGGCTGATGGAAGGCGATCAGGTCCCGGACAAAATATCGCATTGCTATGTCGTTGGCAGACCTGCTCGGCGTCATCCGAGCAACCCAGGTGCGAACGAAACCACCTGTTGATTGCAAGATCTGCTGAATCGCGATCCATACCAAGAAGACCATTCCCGCCAGCACCATGATGGTCCAGACGAAAGCTCGAAAACTCGGATCACTCATGGCCGCGATCAATGCATAGCCTTGTTCGGGATCAGTCTTGGGAAGCAGTGCCACGAAGATCGCAAAAGACGACAAGATGATCGCTAGCAACCGTGCCTTTGAGTCAGGGTCGTAGATCCTTCTACCCAGACTGACGCCATTCCCGTCCGCTGCGAAGCGAAATTCGCCCTTCAGCTTCTGCAACTTGCTGCACTCTTCAGCAACGCCCAGAAAGCCATGAGACCCAACTCCTGTCAAACGCTGCAACGCGGCACCCTTGAGAAGATCGAGGTCATCACTTTCGATTCCGTACCGTTGCTTCGCGCGCTCGATCGAGTTCCGGCGCTTGCGCGCCTGGATCTTTCTACTGAACAGCAAGAAGGCGACTTCGGCCGCGCCCGCCAGGGTCATTTCAGGCCCCCACGTCTTGGCTTGGCTACCCGCTGAAATCCAGTAAACAACGGACGCGACCCAAGCGGCGAGGAGAACCACTCCCAACCAAAAGGTCCAAGACCAGACGGCGGGATAGAGTTCTCTGCCTTCGAACTCGCCGAAGTATTCCCTTGCAAGTTTGATGTACTCGTTCATTGGTTGCACCTGCGATTTTCGGTTTGAAGTGAGTGCATTTCTGTCACGCGGCTCGTTGTCGAATTGACATGGGCACGTCTGAACCGAGCCCCACGGCGCCGGCCTCTCCGCAGACGGGACAGCCGTCCCTATGACCTTTGGTCACGAGCCGCGCCAGCGATCCACCCTTCTGCGTCAAGAACGTTCGCTGCTCAAACACTTCCGAAGGTTGAAAGAAGAGCCCGGTGACAAACCCAACAAGGTGCTGGATCCCTCGACCTACAACCTCCATGTTGAACGCAAGCATTGAGGGCTGCGGATCGTCAAAGCCACGCAGATAGCTGTCAGCACGATCGCGTTCCGCGGCGGGCACAGACTCAGCCGCCAATCTCGCTGGATTGATGTGCCCTGTGCACCACAGACATGGAGAACCAGGACGAACGAGATTGATCCGACCGATTTCGTTCGTGACCTTCCCTTGGTCATTGATCGAAAACTGCACGCCAAGATCGAGCACTGGAATCAGGTACTGTTGGGCCAACTGATTCAGATATGCGCGTGAGGTGGTGTTGTCTGTACAAATGACGACGACGTCAGCTTCGATCAGGTATGGACGCGCCTCATCACTCTCCACGTTGATCGGCAGCGCTTCAACCTTGGCATCTGGCGCGTGCGAATACACGTAGTTCTTTGCAATCTCCACTTTGGTGAGGTGTCCAACATCCGTCGGCTTGCACGCAGGCACTCGCGGCATGTTGGTTTCATCCAGCACTTGATCATCAAGCAGGAGAAGCTTGCGAACACCGTGATGAACCAAGGCGAGAGAAGTCAGGCTACCCGTCCCCCCCAGGCCAGCAACCGCCACATTCAACGTACCCAACATTTCTTGGCCGCTCCGTCCCAACAAGAGCGCTTGTCGATCAAAGCGCGCTTGCCGCCTCTCCGGAGACGGAACGAACTGACGCCATTGATCATCGTCGACCACAACCACAGAGGTCATATCGATGGCTGTCCCCGTGCGGTCATATGCGACGGCACGGCACTCGTCCACGCGAGCGTTCCAAACTAAAGCAACATGCTCCGCTTGGGGCACGCGCCGGTGGAAGAAACCGAACGAACGTTGATTACCAATGTGATCGGCCATGGAGAACTCCACGCCTGACTCAGTCATGGGGTGGAGGTGAGCCATGACGATGACGCGGCCCTTGATTCGCGCCGCTTGAGCAACACGAGCCATGGCCAAGGGCGTCACGGATGCGATGTCTTCACCGCGACGCACGTAGTCGGAGGCGTCAACCTCAACGACTTCATCAGCCAGAAGAATCACCGCCCCATGCCCTTCTGCCCGGCGACAGAGAAGAAAGGCCACACTTTCAGATGGCATCGCGGCCCGCAGCAGAGCTGCAAGGCGGCGATGATGGTCAGCGAGCATACGAAGCGCGTAGTTCATCATCGCCTCCTGCTCAGCGGGCCTGACCCAAGCGCATGCGCGCAAAGCGCAGGTGCGACACCAGTCCATCCGTTGATGGATTCCACTGGTGATTGTTCGGGTAGTGCCAAGAGAATCGCTGCCATGTTTGACCGAGGAAGGACTCCATCACCTCGCCGTTTTCTGGCATGCGCCCGCTAATCAAGCCGAGACCTGGCGGAACCCAAAACATGTCCATCGCAGCCATGGGATAGCCCTGTGGAACTTGAATGAGAATGTCAGTGGATTGCCGACTCCAATGTGCTGGAAGTGGCATCGCGCGAACCACGACCAGGGCACGTGCCCCCTCATCAAAGAAGTCCACAGAGCCATATCGCTCGCGAAGAGCGGAGAGATCCCGATCAAGGCGGCTTTCGAAGCCGACGTTCCCACACGGGCTGGTGTAGTAGCGATCATGGTTCTGGACCAGCACGCGCATGCCTGGCGTCACCTGCGCGTCGGGAACATCACGAAGTTCGACAAACACACCATCACCTGGTTCGAAGTTCGGATCGAGAGCAGCGAGCTGCTCAAACATCAGTTTGGCGTGATGGAGTTGTCGCTCAGGGGGGACCTGAACCTCGTTGACAACCGGGGCAATAGGCTTCCGAAGACACGGGTTGTCGTCCGCCGGACAAGGTCCATTCCCAATTGAGAACCGTTCGTGTCCCGCGATGACGATGTGGTCATCTAGCGTCAACGGGATGTCCCGGTCGTCCGGAAGTTCCAGAAGAAGGTGACTGCGGGTCGGATCGACGCCGGCCAAGTTGTAGAGGGCGGCGCCAGATACGAGGCCGCGCGAGATGTCGTGGCGATGTCCCGCCACATGAATGAACTGGGTCATGTGAGTACTAAAAGTGTGAGTTTTCCCGAACTCCCTTGTTGGGGAGCCATGGAGATGGCTTGACGCTTGGGGGCGCCTGTTGCACACTTTCAGCACCTCTACCGACGTGGCAACATGTCGACCCCCAAGGCAAGCCTTCGTGCTTGCCTTTTTCTTTACGGGCTCATGGCAATCCTCCTTTGCTCTTGAAGCTCGTCGCGTGGACCCTGATGGGCCACCCTGCCGGTAGGGGGATCTTCCGCTTTCGCTCTAGCTGGAGTGATCGGTTGCAAGCAGCCTCGCGGCTGACCCCCATTCGCCGGACGTAGTCCTCCAAGGACCCAGGCGCACTGAAGCTTTCTGCAGGCATCAGCAACTCGGCGGCGAATTGATTTGCCTGCCACTCCGAGTTCTCCCACGTATTTAGGTCGGCGCCCCGAGGACCGCGGTGATGCACGGCGACATGTCGGTGCAGCAACACGTGCCCGCACTCGTGCAGAACCGTCAGCCTTGCGCGCCCATTGTGTTTGGCCGCCTTCTCGTAGACCTGAGTGAGTAGCTGAATGACGGGGCCATCGGGGTAGTGCGGGGCGCCGTCAGGAAACGCGCGTGCCTCGTTGCCATCCGGTAGCGATTCGACTATCTCCAAGTCGAAGTTGTCCACAAGCGCCGGCATAGCCAGTTCCAGGAACGGAAGTGCAGGAAAAGGCGCCAGGACGCTCAAGCCCGTACTCTGGCGAATGGTCGACGCGATCTCGCGAATGTCATCAATGCGCAGGGCAGGAACACGAACGCCGTGGAGCCAATCACTCATGACTTTTCCTTGTCTCCAACGATGTTCATGACATCCCGGAGTTGCCGTTCAGATAGGTTTGGAAGCTTTCGCGCAAAAGCATGTGCAGCCTGAAAACCAAGGGGCGTCGCCTTTGAAGGTATCGCGAGGTTGGTCGCGGAATCTCGAACTGCACGCCGTAGTTCATCTCGCTGAGCCGCACCCAGCTTCAACTTGGCCTCCAAGACCGAGACGAAGTCTGCGTTCGGTGCGCCCTTCTTTCCGTGCTCCAGAGCAGACAGGTACGCCGAGGACACGCCCATGGTCTCGGCCATGTCCTTCAAAAGAAGCCCACTCTCTAGGCGCAACTTGCGCATGAAAAGTCCGAAGGGGGTCATTTAGGTCTCCAAGAATCTGGTGGGGTGGCGGGCCCCGATGCGATCAGCCAGCCTCCAATGTGCCTGTGTCGACGCAACTTGTCAACCGCAACAAGGTTAATTTATCATCCTCCCGTGCAACCACAAGTCCAGGGAGGACTACCTTGAACACCGACGCTGACGCTGACACCCTTCATGCTTGGCTAGCAACCGAGGGGCTCTATCCCTCAAGCGTCCGAGAACCCGATCCCGAGGCGTTGAAGCGCCTGGACCAACTCGCTCCCATCAGCGATGCGGCGAAGGACATCCTTCGCACGAAGGGCGTCGAAATGCTCCTCGTCAACGACGTTGACAAGCAGATCACCGTCTTTCTCAAGCGAGCACGCCCGACCAAGAAGCAGCTGACCTTGCTTCCTCGGACTTGTGGCGATTCGACCATCGAGTACCGACAGGGAGTGGCCAAAGCGATCGGCGGAGCGCCGCCGCAAGCTCGGGGCAAGCCGTTCTATGTCGTGCAGCCTGCTGGAGATGATTGCTACGCCTGCGGCAGTTCCATCTCTCTTGGCAACTGCCAGGATGCCGGGACCCTTGGCGCGCTGGTTCAGGATTTAGATGGGCTCTTCTACGGACTCAGCAACAACCACGTGACGGGTGGATGCAACTTCGCCAAGCGCCAGATGCCGATCGTCGCGCCCGGTGTATTCGATGTGTCACCGCTGGGTTTCGATCCCATCACCTTGGGGTACCACGAACGCAGTATTCCTCTCGTCGCCGGCGTACCCGGGACGGCCGACATTGAGAACAATCTGGATGCTGCCGTGTTCAAGATTCGCGACGAGGGAAAAGTTTCATCTATGCAGGGCACGTGGTACGACACCCCTGCAGACGTACTTGATCCGGAAAACAAGATGGTGGTTGAAAAGGTTGGCCGGACCACCGGGCATACGGTTGGCACGATCTTCAGCCACACCCACGAGCCATTGAGTGTTCAGTACGACGTTCGAGGGGTCGACTACTCGTTCTCAGGGCAGGTCTACTTCTCGCCGGTCTACCTGGTGGTCGGGAAGGCCGGACAAGACTTCTCGGCCGAGGGGGACTCCGGCTCACTGGTCACGACCGTGAAAGATGGCATCCGCTATGCCGTCGGGATCCTCATCGGCGGAGCGAAGGGCCAGGGCGGGTTGGACTACACCTACGTTTTGCCCATTAGGCCCGTACTAGAAAAGCTCGGCGTGACGCTGGTGGGGGGGCATAACGTATGACTCGCCGCGACCAACGTGTGATCACGGCCTTCTCGGATCGGTCAGGTCTTCCATCGGGAGCCTTCACCGCATTGCCGTATGACCAAGATGCGCGGTCCTACTTGAAAGTCTGGCTCGATCCGGCATATCTGCATTCGGCCGATGGACTACCGAAGAAGATCCAAGGAGTAGAGGTTGTCGTCGAGCCAGCGCCGAAGGCGCGCGCTTACCTGGCTCGCTGATCAACGGTTAACGATGAGGCTGCGGCCTCATCGATCGAGTTCGCCGACGACTGCGCATCTACCCGCCACTCCAGCCCAATGCCTAGACCTGTTGCCACGCGGGTCAGGGTCGAGAGTGGCATGTCAGCCCCTCGACTGAAGTCGCGTTCAAGCACCAGCCGACAGATGCCAACCCGATGAACGAATTCGGGCCAGCCCATAGCCTCGACAGTCTTGCGAAGCGCTTTGACGATGCGGACGGCATCCTGAGTCTTGATCTCCTCCGCGAGAAACGCCTGAAGCGTGGGGTCAACAGCCGGCAATGGCTCCAGTTGCGGCTCCACGGTGCTGTTCCTCGGCATTGAACTTTTCCTCCGCAAACTTTCTACAGGTCTCGGAACGGGGCCGCTCCCCCTGACTTTTGCGCGCGAAAGGTCCAGCCCTATTGGTAGATCGGCCCACACGGCTCCTCATGCGCTGGAGAGCTCGTCGAACGGAAGCGTCATCCGCGCGTTGGCCACCCAATCTGCCGACCGGCCGATCCCAACCAACTCGTACTCGCCCTCTTCAGTCTCGTAGCCGACACCGAGTCGCAACTCCACATCGCGAACGGCAACGTAGGCCGCCGTGGCGGCGCCCTCGCACCCGTAGTTGGCACCGTCGAAGACCGGCGAGAAGACGCCGAGTGCATCCTTGTCGACGCGGGTCTGCTCCCGCAAGAACAAGATGAAGCCTTGTTGATGGGTTGCCCAGTCGTCCTTCAACATTGCCGACCGACCATCTGGTGCCTCCATCCCCACAACGTACGCCGTGCCATCTGACTCGACGAACAAGACGCCAGCGAACACCTTGCAGAACAGACCCGGCCGAACAGCCTTCACATCAGCGGACCAGAGCTGGCCGCGCCCGTCCGGAAGAGCGCCGAGCAGCCTCGGGGCCTTTGCGCCGAAGGCGATCGGTGCGTAGTCGGCCGCAGCGGACGGAGCGGAGTGGGGCATGAGGCTACCCTTCAGATGGTCAGGGTTGCTGGGACATCGCCGACCAGGCAGGTCGAAATCGACAGCGGCAGGCGAGATTTTGCGCTACTTATAGTCTGTAGACCTATAGTCATCACCATAGCAACCTTTCGGGCGATGTCAAACGCCCGTCGCTCCCCCGAAACCGCAAGGCTTCGCTTCGCAAGGTTGCTCAAAACAGAGCGCCTTTCGCGGGGCATCAGCCAGGAAGGGTTGGCCGAGCTGGCAGGTTTGCACCGCACCTACGTCGGCTCGGTTGAGCGAGGTGAACGGAACATCGCCGTAGACAACATGGAAGCGCTGGCTGGCGCCCTCGAACTGGACATCAGCGATCTGCTGAGGCCTGAACTGACCAGCAGCTGAAGCCAGGCCGGGGTATTCAGCGCTGGTCATCATCAGCCGCAGGCCCATCGGCCGAGGAGAGCCGAAGCCAAGGCCCCGCAAGCTCACGAAAGCACGCCTCGCAGAAGTCGACCTGAACCCGGACACCGTCGCCGACGACCGATCCGTACCCACCCAGGTGATCGACAGAGATGAACTCGTGAAACGCAGGCTCCGTGGCATCGGCGCGAGTGCCACATCGATCACAGCAGAGAGCCGCCACCACCTGCACCGTCTCAGAACGCATTGACTTCATAGGGACCTTTCGTTGTTCGGCTGCAGCCAGACCCTGTCAGTCGCGCTTCGTGCCCATCCAGGCCTGCGCATTGAGATGTCCACTGGCCAGTCATGATTCAGCCACCGGGATGTCGAGCCCTGAATTGGCAAGCTCTCGCCGCAAGAAGAAGTATTGCCGTGCACCATCGACGCTTGGTCCGCAAGCAGGACGGACCGGCAATTCGCTGAGCAACGTCTTTGGCGATCGCTTCATGGCACTGGCAACTTCGCTCAACGAAACGTATTCCGCTTTGAAGCGGTGAACCGCATCCCGATGGATGCGCCTACCGCTCCGGCCCTTGGAGACCTCTGTGGAATGCAACAGGCCCGCTCGAACCAGCTGATACCCGACCTGCTGCTTCACCCCAAGTAGCTGAGCTGCTGCGTCAACGGAAAGCCACTCCCGGGCATTCTGTTCTCTCGCTTGTCGCCAGGCGGCTGCGGCGTCGCGCATGAGCACAAGGCCGCCGATGCCGGCCAGGCCTGCGGCGACCCCTACGACGGGAACGGCACCAGACTGGATCGCCCGAAGCAATTCTGGGAACTCGCCCTTTTGCAGCCGCCACGACTTGAGAAGCTGATGCAGGCCGACCCCATGCCCAGAGTCCAGCGACTTCGTGGGCAACTGGGCAAGACAGCGCGCCATCACACCGTCAATCTCGCTCCGAACCAGCAGCCATGGACGGGCACCTCCCTTCGACCGAAAGTGAGCCGTCAACAGGCCTCCGTCGATGAGCTCTCGAACCCGGCTCTCGGCAACACCCAGTGACCTCGCTGCAGTCTGAAGGTTGACGCCATCCTCAACGTATCGAGCGATCACGTCGACCTCAGACGTTGGCACAGACCAAGCGGTCCGACCGCTGGGGAGTTGAACGACGTGAGCATCGACAAGCCCCGCCAGATGGAGTTGCCTGACGACTGAAGGCGCTGTGCCCGCCGCACGCGCCGAAGCGGCAACCGTTTGGCGTCCATGAGCTGCCTGGGTGCGATTGCTGAGATTGCGGTTGCGACGGCAGACAAGACCCCACCAATGCTCATTCAGGTAGGCCTCGAATGCATCGCGTAGGAAATGAAAGCAGGGGTCGGCGAGGTACACGTAGAGCCACTTGTAGATACGGCCGTAGCTCTTGGAGATGCTGAAGCTGCCTTGCCTCGAATCTCGGTGGGTGTCCAGCACGGTGTGGAAGCCGCGCGGCCAGTCATGCAAAAGCTGACCCAGTGCGGTGCTTTGTCGGGCCGATACGTCTACGCGGTCGAGGCCCGAGACCTGGCCCGTCTTTCTCGCCCGTTGTGCATCGACGATCTGGTCGGCGATTCGCAGCAGCTTCAGCCAACCGTCAACTGGCAGATCAAGAACGGGATCGGACGCTCCGCAAAGAAGCTTGCCTATCAGTCGATCTTGAACATCCACGAGCGCGCCGTTCCCTGCGGATGTCGGGGCACGAGTCAAGTCGTAGCCGCAGGAACAGATGGATAGACGCGGCCGCGCCAGCCGCTGCACCGCACTGCACCGAGGACAGGCATCACGCAGCACGACATGATGCCGGTCGCACCAGCAAATGAGCTTGATTGACCACGGCCAGCGAAGATGCATTGAATCCCGCAGGCATGAAGGACACCAACGCATGACCACCAGGCTGAAGTCGGCCCTCACCAGTCCAGAAGGCAGGGTGTCAACCTCTTCGCAATACTGCAGCCATGGGCCCTTCAGCAGACTCCAGTCACTGTCGGCCAGACCAAGTGCGCTCTGCAGCACCTTCGGGCCAGTGCCGAAATGAGCAGCAATGGCGGTCCTGAGTGTCCTGGGGGACTCAACTCCGAACAGCTCGGAGAGCCGAACCATGTAGCCTGCAGGCGATTCTCCAAATACAGGCCGAGGCCGGAGAGGCAGCAGCCGAACGTGGCCAGAGCCGTCTTGGTTCTCGCTCATGCGGTGCAGGTTGCATAGGCTCGGCGACTAAGGCGTTCGAGCCGGTGTGCAAGCGCCGTGGACGCGCCGGCCAACTGCGCAGAGGCCGTGAAAAGCAGCTGCTGCGGATCTTTGGCGGCATCGACAAATCTCTCCGGCCAGGCCCATGCCAATGGTCGGAACTTCTCAACCGGCAGGTCGGCCCACGCCGCGTCCAGAAGCCGATTCAGGATCGTCCAATGTGGCCGCGAGTAGCTGCCGTAGTGCAGCGCGTGCGTGCTGCTGATGCTCCTCTTCGCCAGCAATCTGGCGATGTGCGGAGCCACCGGCTCGTAGTGCTCAAAGAGCCGCTTCCACCACTCACTGAACTGGCAAAGTCGCCGCTGCCGCTCTTGGGGCCCAAGGGTTGGATTGAAAACGATCAGGTTGCCGTTCTTGGACGGTGGCAGAAGGTCCAACCGCCGCCACTCGGCAATCTGCCGAAGTTCGGGAGCCGCGCCCTTGTCTGCGACAACACGGGAGTACCACTCGTGGACTCCCCTTAGGGCCACGTCGGGCATCAACTCGATGCAGAGCTGGGAATTCCCTGCGACGAGCAATCGCTCCACGCGTGTCAAGCTCCGTCCCAGCAAGGCTGGCCAGCGGCCTAGTAGCCGCCCCGTGATGGCACCAGCCCTGGTCTTGGCCAGCGTAGCCCGCCACTCGGGTGGGGGTACTTGCCAGACGAGCTCATGCATCAATTGAACCGTCCGAAAGGGCGTAACGGCAGGCTGTACAGGGTCGGATCGCATCCCCGCCTCGTGCCGATAGGCCTGAATTCCCCGTATGACGAACTCGTCGGCGTTCAATTCACCGCGCGTGGCGGGCTCATTTGCAATTTCCCGCAAATCCAGCCCACAAGAACATCGCCAGTCGGCCTGCAGAGTCCGCCACGAAATCTTCCTCTTGCACAGGCATTTCTCCAGCAACAAGCAACGATGGCGCAAGCACGTCTGAACGAGCGGAAGCTCCCACGCTGCCTGGTGATGTCCACCCAGCTCGAGGCACCGGGGACATGCGCGCAAGTTCTGGTAGCTGAATTCAGCTTGAGAATTGAGTCGGCCTTCACCGGGTGGGGCCGCCAGATGGTTGAGGCGCCAAACATCTCGCTCAGCGTCCAAACGCCCACCTGCAATCGCGTCCAAGAGCCGCCACGCTTCATCAAGCCGCGCAGGCTCAGGTGGACGGTAAATGGTCTCCAAACTCTGATGCAAAACATCCGGTACGCGGTGGCCATTGCTTCCGTAAAACCGGTAGAAGTAGCCCGCGAGGCTTTCGCCGCCCGACTTTTGCGGCCGAATCGGAAACTGTCCAAGGTCAAGCACGTTGGACTCCTATCGCCTGCCGTTGCCGAGGGCGCCACGCTCGAAGGGCTCGCCGGCACGATCAAGCCGCCGGAATTCGAAGCTTTGATGGAACGGGTTCAAGGCGCCAACACCCTGAGGCCAGATCGCAGCCGTGAACGCCTCCGCAAGGTCCGCCACCGTCAAGACGTCGACGCAGTTCGCCATGCCGAACCGCAATGTCTGAGACAACAGCACTTTGAAGAAGGCAACTCGCCCGTCGGTCCCAAACCGAACGCGCTGGCCCAGCTCCGACCAGGACATATCGCCGGGATCAAAGCGAATCGGCAGTGCGTGGGCGAGGGAATTGAACAGCTGGAGACACTCAGTCTCCACCGCTACATCCGGATCTTGCCCAAGCTCCATCCGGATCTGGCGGGTGAAGCGGCGACGGAGCTGTTCGTTCACTCGAAGCAGGGCCTCCACTCTCGGCAGACCAAGTAGGACGCAAGGAATCTGCAGCTCATCCGTCAGCGCCTTCAGCCAGTCTCCGACGTGGTACTGCGTTGGCGACCGCCCTCTATCCTGGATGTGATTTGCCTCATCGAACAAGATCATCTCAACGCCGCACCCGCGTGCCAGCCGAACGGCTCGCGCGGTCTTGGCCGACGTCGTGCCCTTCGTGGGGGCAGGATCCCCCAGCCGGAGCAGCATCTGCTCGGCTGCACCGCCGATCGTGGCTGCTGGCGGTATGGGCACAAACAAAACGGGGATCACATCCCGATCCACATTCACCTGCTTCGGATACTTCTGAAGCAAGGTGCGGCACAGCGTGGTCTTGCCAGTGCCGGATTCACCCGTCACCAGCAGGTTCTCAACCATGCCGGTAACGCGGAACTGCGTCAGCAGCCGCTCAATCGCATCCGATGCCGCCACGAATGGTGGGAAGAGCAGGTACTCGGCATCAAAGGCGCCGAACACTTCGAAGTCGCGGTGGTTCATTCGGACCTCCCTGGCGCGAGCCGAAACGCCGGGAGAAGCGCCGGTGGATCATTCGCAGCAGCGGTTGACCGTTTCGGCACCTCCACTTTTTTCGGCGCTGGGGCAACAGGCGCTGATGCGGGCTCAAGACGTCCCTGCGGCTTGGTGCTGGTGATCCCGTGCACTTGTGCAGCGCGACGCCGTATCCGTTGCTTCCGGCTGTTGACCATCTGTTCGAGTGCCACCGCCATCTGATATTTGGCGGTGATGAGCGCCTGGGTGTCCTCTGCATCCTTGCCGGCTTCGCGCACCTGTTGGCGGAGCAGCTGGTGCTGCGTCAGGGTGAGGCCCTTGGCATAGGCCTGATCTGCCGCGAGAACCGTCACCGGATCGGGCTCTTCCGGCCCCCAGACTTGAACATCCCCGAGATCCTCTGCATCGAAGACCACTCTCACCTTGGTTCCCGCCCCCCACTTTCTGAGCAGAGGCAGCAGACTGCCGTCCGCATATCGAATGCCGTCGATGGTGATCCCGTCAGGGCGCAGGGCGCGCTCTCTGCTCAAACCGATTCTTCGCTGGAGCAATTTGAGGTCTGCGGGCAGCTGCGGTGTTCTTCGAGCGATGCCTTCGTGCCACTTCACCCAGGGCGTAGTTCCCAATCCTCGGTGCGTCGTCTGCGCATAAACGTCGAGCACCCACTTTTCAAACAGGTGTTTGAATTCGCCCATGGTGAGCAAAGCGTGCCGCTGCGGGTCGTAGTCGCCTCGGTCGGCCAGCTTGGCCATGGCCGCGCCGGGGATCTGATGGGCAAAAAAATAGTTGACGGTCTTCAGGTAACGCTCAATCGACCCCTTGAACCTCGGCGTCCGCTTTGGGCAGAACTGCAGACGGATCATCAAGTCCAAAGCCACGCTTTCCAGATCGAGCCCATGAAATTCCAGGCCGTTGTCCAAAACCAAGACGTCCATGATCCCGAAGCAAGGCCACAGGTGCTGGACGGGAAGGTCCGGGATCACCTCAACAACCGGGGTCTTCGGCAAGATCGCATGTCGCAGGGCTCCCATCACCGCTGCGGCAGAGGTGCCGCCAAAGCTCAAGTAGTAACCCAACGGGAATCGGCTGTAGTGATCGATGAAGACGGTGAGCGTCGGCCGGCCCAAGGGCAACCACGTCACCTCATCGACCAAGAAGAGATCCAGAGGCGTATGGTCAGCCTCGACACGTTCCAAGACGCATTGGGTTCGTGGGCCCAGCTTCGCAATTCGGAAGCGCCGATCCGCAGACGCCGCGCCTTCACGAAGAACGGTTTGATCGTAGGCCTCCACCCGGGCAAGCAACCTATAGGTGGTGCGCTTGCAAGGTATGTGGAGCCTTTCCTCAGGAAGGCGTCTGGCATTCTCCAAGTCGATCCTTCCAACCAGGCGGTCATGAATGTCCGCACCAGTTGCGTTTGGGCTCAGCTTGAACGCTGCATCCACGGACTCCGCGAGCAGTTCTAGGACGCGCGCGTCCTGCCGGCTTATCTTGGACCCCCGATTCCGAAAGAGAGGAACCAACGCACGGACATCACCGAACACTTTGAATCGCGAATGCCATCGCCACAGCGTCGCCCGCGAAGGTGGATCAGGGTCCTCCATTTCGGCCGCCTTCGCTGCAATGAAGGGCTCGATGAATTCAGGCTCAAACGTGAAGCTTCCCTGGTCGACCAAGGCGAGAACATAGGTGCGCCTGCGCTTGAACTCACGCATCTGCCCCTCGCTCAAACCGGTCAGCGGTGCTGACGGGAGTGGGCTCCTGGCCTTGTTGTTGCTCGCATCAGTCGCAGAAATCAGCCCTGCTGCGTAGGCCGACAGAAGCTCCTGCTCTGTCTTCAGCACCGTGCGTCCATCGTGACAACGTTGCAGGACGACCTGGCCAACGTCCTGGGAGTCCGCCCTGTGCAGACGCTCGATCTGGTACGTCGTCCCTTCCAGTTCAAAGGTCTGGCCGACGCGGAGCGAAAAGCTCGCCATGCGTACCTCCTTCAGCGTCGATCCGCACGAGCGATTCGAGCGTGAGAACCTCCTGCAGATCGCAGACCAGCAAGCCCATCAACATCAGAGAGAACGGGCTCAGCTGATACGGCGCCAGCATTCCGGTCGCACGGCGAATCGACACGGGGAACTCATGTCCAACCTTGCGCAGCGCGGCATGCGCGGCCGCAGGCGTTGGCCCGAAGCGGGGGGCCTGGTGGTAAATCCACTTCAGGTTGCTGAGGCGCGGTTCCTGGCGGATCACCTCATCCGTGAGAACGGTGAACTCCCTACCGACCCTGGCCATGTGCGCGGCGACACACTGCATCCGGTGCCATGTGTCTTGCTCTTCCAAATGCACCCGGGGCTTCACTTCGACGGTAAGCTGCCGGCCACCGACGAAGGTCAGCAAGAAGTCGGGGGTGTACCGTCTCAGGCGCGGGCCGTCCGGGAAGCTGATCTTCTCTGGTTGCTCCACGTACCGTTCGATCTGCGGTGCAGTTTCAAACAGGTAGATCGCGTCGAGCTCAAGCAGCTTCTCGTGACCGACCATCCTGCCCGTCTTAGCACTCGGGAACTTGCCCCTGACGATTGCGCCCGTGTAGCGCACGATATTCCGTGCCGGCGTGTGGGGTGCGCTGGCGGGCGAGCGCCCACGCCAGGTGCCGTCCCAGCCTTGCTTCGACATGTCGACTCCTCCAAGGGCTCCGAGTCCCATGGGGACCTGCCGAGCCGAACTGGATATTGGTCAGCCAACCGATTTCAGGCGTAGCTACGCCCGTCGCTGGCGATTTGCCTGCGAATCAATCGATGGCCGAGGATGAAGGAGGCTTGACTGCCGGGCAGCCGTTCGAGACACTCAAGGTGCGAATTCGGCGTTCCTAGCGGACGCTACCCAGCGGGGCAAGCCAGCGATGGTTTGTCCCGCTTTTACATGGTGACCTCCGTTCGAGGGCGCTTGCGCAGCCGGTGCAACTCGACCGGCGGTGCCTCAGCCAAGCGCGCCCGCATGCCGATGATTTCCCGTATCAGGGTGACCTGCGCCGGGTGAAGCGTGTCCAGATGGGACCTCAGTTCCGAGACCATCCAAAACAGAGACTCGGGCATGTCGTTTCGCAGGTTGATCCGGCGCTCCGACGCGGCGGCGGCCGATCTCAGCTCCGCCTGTTCGGCGTCGCCCAGCTGCAGCGCCTTGATCGCCCGCTCAATGAACTCATCCGTAGGCGGTCCTTTGGACCCGATCTCGAGCGCAGAGATGTACGTCTGCTCGTAGCCCATGGCGTCGGCCAGGTCGCCTTGGCGCATGCCATGACGCATGCGAAGCTCGCGGAGGACTCGAGAAAACGGGCTCAAGATGACTCGCAACAGTCGTGAATTTGACGGTCAGCGTAGGTATCGACGCAGGGGCTGTCAAACGGCTGCGGACGCTTGAAAGTGCAGTGCTGCCAGAGTGGCAGCACGACTGGTTGACGTTATTGGGGCGAACGCCTTGTCCGGCAAGGAATCGGCCGCAGGGAGCTCAGCACGTCAAGCTAAGAACGGCGCGACAGACCAAATCCGACCGGACCGCTCGACTATTCGTCAGGTCGGTATTGCGACCGATGACGGGCCATCAGCGGGCAGGGCGCGGAATGCTCGGTCCAGGCTGGGCATAAGAACTTTTACGCTGACTGGTAGCGCACTTATAATGAGCCCATGAGCGGTGAATCATGGCTCGTCGCGTGGATCGGCAAGACTGACCACGAAGCGGCGGAAGGAAAGCTCGGCAAGGATCTTGGGCCGATTGCAACTGCCCTGATGGGCGAGGTGCGGTACACCCGCGTCTACCTGCTCACGAACTATGAGTTCCCCCGCAGCAAGCGCTACTGCTCCTGGCTGGAGAAGATTGCCGGCTACGCCTCCAAGCAGGTGGATCTGTACCAAATCGACCTTGACAGTCCGATCGACTATGCCGGCATCTACGAGGCCGTGTCGGGCAATCTGAAAGGCGCAGGTCTGCCGCGCGACGATGTGGAGCTCACCTTCCACCTCAGCCCTGGCACGCCTGCCATGGCCGCTATTTGGATCATCCTTGCCAAGACCCGATTCCCGGCGAAGTTGATTCAAACCTCCCGCGAACGAGGCCTGGAGCCGGTCAACTTCTTCTTCGACCTGGCCAACGACTTTCTGCCGGAGTACCTTCAACGATCGGGTGAACGCATCGCTCGGTTGACCGAGGGGGCCAAAGAGGTCGCGCCTGAGTTCGGAAAGATCGTTCACCGCAGCGCAGTCGTCCGGCAGCAAATCGATCTTGCAAGGCGCATCGCTGTTCTCGATGTGCCTGTTCTAGTCCTCGGTGAAACCGGGACGGGCAAAGAACTCTTCGCTGAGGCCATTCACGCCGCCAGCCCCCGCTCCAACCAAGTATTCGTTGCCGTCAACTGTGGGGCTATCTCTCCTGACTTGGCGAGCTCCGAGTTGTTCGGCCACAAGCGTGGTGCCTTCACAGGCGCGGTCGCGGAGCGCAAAGGCCACTTTCAGGAGGCCAGCGGAGGCACCCTCTTCCTGGACGAAGTCGGTGATCTACCAGCCGACACCCAGGTGCGGCTGCTGCGCGCCCTGCAGACAGGTGAAGTCACCCCGCTTGGCGCCTCCAAACCAGTGAAGGTGAACGTCCGAATCATTGCCGCCACTCACCGTGACCTGGCATCAGATGTTGCGGCGGGCCGATTCCGTGAAGACCTCTTTCACCGCTTGGCCGTGGGGATCCTTCGCCTGCCGCCGTTGCGGGAGCGTGACCGCGATGTGGCTGTGCTGATCGATCACTTCCTCGCGCAGATCAATGCCGACGCCAAGGGCAGGCCGGAAGCTCAGGATAAGAAGCTTTCTGATGGCGCAAGAAAAGTTCTTCTCACGTATCCCTGGCCGGGCAATGTTCGCGAGCTTTATCACACGCTGGTTCGCGCATCCATCTGGTCTCAGGGAGCCACGATCGGTGTGGACGATGCGCGATCAGCGCTGCTACAGATTCAGCGACAAAGCGATACCGTGCTGGGCCGACCACTCACGCAAGGCTTTGATCTAAAAGGGCTTTTGGACGACGTTGCACGAGACTACATCGCCCGAGCGCTCAAGCAATCGGGCGACCGGAAGTCTGTCGCCGCCGAGTTGCTCGGCTTTCCGAACTACCAGACGTTTGGCAACTGGATGAAGCGCCTTGGCGTTGATTCCGCGGAATAGGGAGGCTGGCACGGCTTTCGCGAACAGAGGTGATATGCCCGACGCGAATGCCCGTCAGATGTGGATGCAGGATCTTCGATCGCTGAACTTCGAGCCGCTGCGCGCGGTGTACCCCGAACTCGCCAACATGGGCGGGTACGCGGAGCACTACGCCCACAGCGACCCCGAGAGTGCGCTGGTCAAGCTGCGCAACTTCGCCGAGCGCTTGGTCGACCGGGTCTACGACAAGCTGAAGCTGCAGCGCGTGCCGCAGTCCAACTTCGTGGATCTGCTCCATAACGCCAGCTTCCGCGACGTGGCACAGCCGCTGGTCCTCGACAAGCTGCACCTGTTGCGGCGCCTGGGTAATCGCGGCGCGCACGGGGAAGACGTGGAGGCCGCTGACGCCGTTCGCTGCGTTCAGGAGGCGTGGCAGCTTGCGCGCTGGCTGCATGTGAGCTTCTTGGGTGGGCAGGTCCATGACTTTGCCGAGTTCAAGCAGCCCCCCGTGGAGGGCATCGACAGCAAGGCCGAGTTCAAGCGCAAGGCCAAAGCACTGGCCGAGGAGAACAACCTCAAGGAGCAACGCCTTCGGCAGGCCCTGGAGGAACTGGCCGCTCTGCGCGCTGCGGATCGCGCATCCGCCCCGGCGGCACCACCGGAGGCACCGCCGACCGCACTGGAACTGCTTCAGGCTGGCCGGGCATCGGCCGCTACAGCCAACCAGCTGAAGTTCAGCGAGGACAACACCCGCAAATGGCTGATCGACCGCGATCTGCGCATGGCCGGGTGGGACGTGCCCGCCGGCACGGCGTCGAGCGATGCCGTTGGCCAAGAGGTTGAGGTGCCGCATCAGCCCACTCCAACCGGTAAGGGCTACTGCGACTACGTGCTTTGGGACGACAACGGCAAGCCCCTCGCTGTCGTCGAGGCCAAGAAGACCCAGGTCGATGCCCGAGCAGGGCAGGAGCAGGCCAAGCTGTACGCCGACGCCCTGGAGAAGGTGCACGGTCAGCGGCCGATGATCTTCTACACCAACGGCCACGACATCTGGGTGTGGGACGACACCGGTGGCTACCCGCCACGCTCAGTCTTCGGCTTCTTCTCCAAGGACACCCTGCAGTACCGCGTCGGCTTCCAGCGCCGCGAGAAGTTGGACCTGCTGACCGACGTACGCCCGGACGCCAACATCGCTGGCCGGCTGTACCAAATCGAGAGCATCACCCGTGTGGCCGAGCGCTTTTCGCAGCGCCACCGCCGCGCGCTGGTGGTGCAGGCCACCGGCACGGGCAAAACGCGTGTGGCCATTGCCTTGGCCAAGCTGCTGATCGACGCCCGCTGGGTGAAGCGCGTGCTGTTCCTGTGTGACCGCAAGGAACTGCGCAAGCAGGCCAAGAACGCCTTCAACGACTTCGTTCAGGAGCCCATCTACGTGATCGGCCAGGCCAACGATGTCGGCAAGATGGATGCGCGGATCTACATCGGCATCTACCAAGGCCTGATCAACGACTACGAGGCCTTCGACGTCGGCTTCTTCGACCTTATCATCGCGGACGAATCGCACCGGTCGATCTACAACCTGTACGGCGACCTCTTCAAGTACTTCGACGCCATCCAGGTGGGCTTGACGGCCACGCCTGTGGAGATGGTCAGCCGCAGCACCTGCCGCCTATTTGGCTGCGACTACAAGCTGCCCACTGCCAACTATCCGCTCGAGCAGGCCATTGCCGACCGCAACCTGGTCCCGTTCCGAGTGGTCGCGCACACCACAAAGTTCCTGCGCGAGGGCATCAAGGCCGCGCATCTGACCGACGAGCAGATCGCCCAACTGGAAGACCAGGGCATCGACCCGAACACCCTGGACTTCGACGCCCAGGAGATCGACGCGGCCGTGTTCAACAAGGACACCAACCGCGTCATCTTGCGCAACCTGATGGACAACGGCCTGCGCGATGGCGACGGCCAACTGCCCGGCAAGACCATCGTCTTCGCCCGCAACATCGACCATGCCCGGCTGATGGCGGAGCTGTTCGATGAGATGTACCCGCAGTTCGCCGGCAAGTTCTGCCGCGTCATCCACTCCAAGGAGCCGCGGGCTGAGGACCTGATCGACCAGTTCAAGGAGCCGAAGGGCGACTTGCGGATCGCCATCTCCGTGGACATGCTGGACACAGGCATCGATGTGCCCGAGGTGGTCAACCTCGTCTTCGCCAAGCCGGTGAAGAGCAAGGTCAAGTTCTGGCAGATGATCGGCCGAGGCACGCGCCTCTGCAAAGACCTGTTCGGGCCGAACAAGGACAAGAGCGAGTTCCTGATCTTCGATCACTGGGGCAACTTTGCCTTCCATGACCTGAACGCGGACGAGGTCGAGCCCAACATCCCGAAGCCGCTGACCCAGCGCCGCTATGAGGCCCGCATCGAGTTGGCGGCCCTGGCGCTGGCGCGCTCAGACCTGCAGGCCTTCGACCAGCTGGCCCAGCAACTGCAGCAAGACGCCGCCGCGCTGCCCGATGGCGCCATTGCCGTCCGCGAGAACTGGCAGGTCGTGCAGCAGGCCCGCGATGCCAAGCTCGTCCACCAATTCGCTCCGGTCACCCGCCAACTGCTGACGGACACCGTGGCGCCCCTGATGAGCGCGCTGGACGTGCGCGGCCAAGGCGATGCCCTGCGCTGGGACCTGCTGCTGTCCAAGGCCCAGGCCGCCGCCATTGCTGAACCTGGCAAGCCCAACCCCCAGCGTGAGGAGATCCTGGAATGGCTGGATCGGCTGCCGCCGCACCTGAACCCCGTGCGCGCCAAGGCGACTGAGCTCAAGACCTTGCGCTCCGACGCCTTCTGGCAGCAGCCTACATTCGCCCAACTGGACGCCATGCGCGAGGCCCTGCGCGGCATCGTGGACCTGGCCGAGGCACCAATCAAGCCACCCCCAGCGCCAACGCCCGTGCTGGACGTGCGTGAAAACGAAGCCGAGTACCGGGTTGAGCACCGCTCCACCAACGTCAAGTCGGTCGACTTCGTCATCTACCGCAAGGCGGTACAGGCCGCGCTGGAGCCACTGTTCGCCACCGACCCCGTGCTGCAGAAGGTGCGCCGGGGCGAGCCCGTTACGCCGGAAGAGCTGGATCAGCTCAACAGCCTGCTGCACACCCGCAACCCGAATGTGGACCTGGCCACGCTGCGCGAGTTCTACCCCGACACCGCCGTGCCGCTGGCCCACATCCTGCGCGCCATCGTGGGCCTGGACCATGAGGCGGTGGACACCAAGTTCACCGACTTCGCCCAGAGCCATGCGCTGACCAGCCAGCAGCTGCGCTTCCTGGCCATGCTGAAGGACCACATCCGCCAGTTCGGCGCCATCGCTGTGGCGCAACTGTTCGACGCCCCGTTCAACACCCTCCATGCCGAGGGCCTGGGCGGCGTCTTCCCCAACCCAACCCAACTCGATGAGCTGGTGGCGCTGGTGCGCGGCTTTGGTGAGCCGCTTCAACCGCCCGCCACCAACTGATCTTTCGCCCAACAAGCAGGACACATCATGATCACAGGGCCCCTCAAGAGCCGCATCGACAGCCTCTGGACCGACTTCTGGACCGGCGGCATCACCAACCCGCTGACGGTGATCGAACAGATCACCTTCCTGATGTACAGCCGCCTGCTGGACATGAAGGAACGCGCAGACGAGAAGCGTGCATCGCTGACGGGCAAGCCCTTCGCCCGCCGCTTTGGCGACGACGAGCAGGACTGCCGCTGGGAAACCTGGCGCCACTACGGCAGCGAGAAGATGCTGCCCCATGTGCGCGATCGCGTGTTCCCGCACTTCCGCCGCCTGGCTGAGCGCAGCACCGGCGTCAACAGCATGTTTGCGTCCTTCATGAAGGACGCGCAGCTGATGATCCAGAAGGAGACCCTGCTCTCCAAGGCCGTGGCGGCCGTGGGCGACCTGCCCCTGGAGCGTGGCGATACCAAAGGCGACCTCTACGAGTACCTGCTCAGCAAGCTCACCACCGCCGGCATCAACGGCCAGTTCCGCACGCCGCGCCACATCATCCGCCTGATGGTGGAGCTGATGCAGCCCCAGCCAACGGACCGCATCTGCGACCCCTCCTGCGGCACCGCTGGCTTCCTGGTCGAGGCCTACGACTACCTGCTGCGTGAGCACACCAGCGAGGCGGGCAAGCATGTGGAGTTGGTGGACGGCGAAGAGCACATCACGTACAGCGGTGACCTGCTCGTTCAAGAAGGCCACCGCGCGCATGTGGACAGCGACATGTTCCACGCCTACGACTTCGACGCCACCATGCTGCGCATTGCGAGCATGAACCTGGTGATGCACGGCGTGGGCGAGCCCGATGTGCACTACCAGGACACGCTGAGCCAGAGCTTCGAGGAGCGCCACCCCAAGGGCTCCAAGGGCGCTTTCGACCTCGTCCTGGCCAACCCCCCTTTCAAGGGCAGCCTGGACGAGCAAGACGTGGCGCCGGACCTGCTGCGTGTGGTCAAGACCAAGAAGACCGAGCTGCTTTTCATCGCGCTCATCCTGCGCATGCTCAAGGTCGGCGGCCGCAGCGCCACCATCGTGCCGGACGGCGTGCTGTTTGGCTCCAGCAAGGCCCATGTGCAATTGCGCCAGCATCTGATCGAAAACAACCAGCTGGAGGCGGTGATCTCGCTGCCCTCCGGCGTGTTCAAGCCCTATGCCGGTGTTTCCACCGCCATCATCATCTTTGCCAAGGGCGGCAAGACGGAGAACGTGTTCTTCTACGATGTGCAGTCTGACGGTTTCACGCTGGATGACAAGCGGACTCAGATCGGTGACGGCAAGGGGGACTTGCCAGATGTATTGGCGAAGTATCAGCAATGGTGCGAAGGTGCCGATGAACTTAGCGATAGAACTGCCAAAGCCTTCGAAGTCTCTGCTGATGACATCCGAGCGCAGGGTTATGAGTTGTCCATCACCCGATACCAGCAACGCGTCCAGGCCGTCGAAACGCACGAGCCCCCGCAAGCAGTACTGGCACGCCTGATCGCTCTTGAGGCTGAGATTCAGAACGATCTGGCAGACCTTGGGGAACTGCTATGACGACAGTAAAGCTCGGGGACGTCGTTCAAATCACGTCTGGCTTTGCTTTCCCGTCAAGTGGTTTCAGCACAGAGGAAGGCATTCCTCTGGTGAGGATTCGAGATGTCACGCGCGGGGTATCGGAAACTCGTTACGCTGGTCCGTTCGACGAAGACTACGTCGTAAACGACGGAAACCTGCTTGTCGGGATGGACGGAGAGTTCAATGCCGCACTCTGGCGAGGAGGGCGCGCGCTGCTCAACCAACGGGTGTGTAGGCTCGTCCCCGATCCATCGCGGCTGGATTTTGGCTTCCTACGGCATGTACTGCCTCGAGAGCTGAAGGCTATCGAAGACCGCACTCCTTTCGTGACGGTGAAGCATCTGTCGGTCAAGGACATCCGAGCGATCGTACTGGCCTTGCCGCCCCTGGCAGAACAGCGCCGCATCGCCACCATCCTCGACAAGGCTGACAGCCTGCGCTGCAAGCGCCAGGAGGCCATACGGCTGGCGGACGAGGTATTGAAGGCGGCATTCGTAGACATGTTTGGCGCCCCTAGTGACGTCGCCCCCTCTCTGCCCACAAAGCCACTTGGGGATGTCTGTCGCTTCTACGCCGGCAACAGCCTTCCCGAGGGCGAACCATTCGCAGGGCAACTTGATGGGGTACTGCACATCAAAGTGGGGGACATGAACCTGCCGGGCAATGAGTCAGTGGTGTCGACTTCAAGGGAATGGTCCGCCAATGGCGCGGGCGGGATCGTTGCGCCACAGGGTGCCATCTTGATTCCGAAGCGGGGTGGCGCGATTGCCACCAACAAGAAACGCCTTCTGGGGCGGGCCTGCGCCTTGGATCCGAATCTCATGGCGATCAGCCCTGGTCCGGATCTCAGGCAGGAGTTGCTATTTCAATGGTTCAAGCTCTTCGACCTGTCGACGATCACCAGCGGAAGTGCCGTTCCTCAGCTAAACAAGGGAGATCTGGCACCGCTGCGCATCGTTGTGCCACCGCTGGACCAACAGGATCGATTCGCCGCGATCGCTCAACGAGTTACCTCAATCATCAACAAGCAAGTCACGCAGCTTGGCGACATTGAGTCCGCATGCCGTGCTTTGACCGATGACCTGCTTGTCGCATAAGAAATTATGAGCAATCTGCTGCGAACCCTTTCGCTCAAGAAC
This sequence comes from Pseudomonadota bacterium, assembly GCA_041169165.1. Classification (GTDB taxonomy): domain Bacteria; phylum Pseudomonadota; class Gammaproteobacteria; order Burkholderiales; family Burkholderiaceae_C; genus Sphaerotilus. The sequence goes on along the minus strand of JBEEJN010000006.1, from coordinate 112,692 downwards.
TTCAAAGGCTTCTCCGACGAAGTACGGATCGAGCTTCGCCCAATCACCCTGCTCTTCGGCGCCAACAGCTCCGGCAAGAGCAGCGTGCTGCAGGCCCTGCAGTACGTGCGTGAGATCCTAGACCGTCAGAACGTCAACGCTGATCGAACGCTGCAGGGCGGTGAGGCGGTCGATCTTGGTGGATTTGCGAATTTGGTGCACGGTCGTGATCCAAAGAGGCAGATCGAGATCGCAGTTGAAATGGCTCTGGGTGAAGAGTCGATTCCCGAGCTCGTTCCTGAACCCTTTGAAGACTGGCAAACCCAAGATTCTGATGTCTGGGATTTCTACAACACGCTGCAGGAAATCCGGCGCCGAGTCGCGTCAGTCAGTGTTCGACTGATCGTCGCTTGGAGTGAGCAACGCGAAGCGCCCGTGGTTGTGGGCTACCAGGTTGGCACGAACGGTGAGTGGTGTGTGAAGTTCGAGTCCACGGCTGATGGCCGGGACACACGGATGCGCATCAACCGCGAAAACCCAATCTTCATGGTGGAACGCGAAGTAGAAGAACTGATCGATTTGGAGGCGTTGGAAGAGTGGATCAGCCCGCGGGACTTTCAAGACACGCGCGATCCTGACTTGGTCGAGGATTCGTCTGAAACGAAGGGGAAGCGCCTCGTTTCAGTGGTGGGGGATCTGTTCTTTGCTGTGAAGGAAGCCGGGTTGGAGCGACCTGGCGATGGGCTCAGATCGTGGTTGACGCAACTCAACGGCGCTTTGCCCCGACTTGACCAGATGCTGTCCATTCCGGCGCCGGGTGCGCAGGGTGCGAAAAATGTCTATGTCGCACGGGAGTTCACGGCGTTTATGTCTTGGCTAACCGTGGGGCCTGCAGTGCTTCTGCGGGATCAACTGCGGAAGATGCGTTACATCGGGCCTCTCCGTCGCATTCCACCGCGCGGCTTCGAGGTGTCGCTAACAAAAAGCGACTCGGCCTGGTCGGATGGCATGGCCGCGTGGGAGACGCTGGTCACCGGCAGCCAGGACCTGGTGAAGCGAGTAAGTGATTGGATGCAGTCGCCCGCCAAGCTGGGAACGGGCTACGCCCTCACTCGCAAGGTCTACCAAGAGTTCGATCCAACGCCCCCAGTGCCGCAGCCCATCGGTCCCATTCGCAAGCGAACGCAGCTGGTGGATGGCACTGGGTTGCCCTTGCAGCCCCAAGACGTTGGCGTAGGCATCTCGCAGGTTCTGCCGGTAGTCGTTGCGGCACAAGACGGCTCGGCGAGCGTGGTGTGCATTGAGCAACCTGAGCTGCACATTCATCCGGCCGTGCAGGTAGGCCTGGGCGACCTCTTCATCGACGGTGCGGTGAACCAAGGGCTGTCCTTCCTCATCGAGACTCACAGTGAGCATCTGGTGATGCGCTTGCAGCGGCGACTGCGCGAGGCGATGTCTGGTGAGCTAGAGGAGGGGGCACCCAAGGTTGATCCGTCGCTGGTCACCATGCTCTACCTCGGCCGCGACGAGGCCGGTGCCGTGTGCGTAACGCCGATTGGGCTCACCGAGCAAGGCAAGTTCGACTCTGCCTGGCCGAACGGCTTCTTCCCTGAACGAACGATTGAAGTTCTACCTGCCGCCGCGCGGGAAAAGCTGAAGGCTGCACAGCAGGAGCGAAAGGCGTGATTTACGAGTACGCCGTCGAGCCCGCATTGGTAGCGCGCTGGGCAAAAGATGGGATCGCCGGCTTGGCTGGACAGTTCGGGCTGGACCAACGCCGCGTTGTCTCTGACCTACCCACCTACTGGCAAGGGGAGGTCGCCGCGGCTCTGCTAGAGGAGTTCGAATACGACGCGGGGCACCCTGGCTACGTTGAAGCGAGTGCCTTCCTGAGCGCGATCCTCGAGTTCATGACTGCAAACGTGGTGAGTCGGGGAATTGGTTTTCAGCAGAACCGGCCTTGGTTGGAGCAAACGCTCGCGACCCATGCCCAAGAGCCGTTTCATGCAATCTTGGCCCGATCGCCGGTACAAGACCAACCTGCAGTTGTCACGGACGACATAGTCGATCAACTGCGGGATGAGCGCTGGTACCTGCCAACCGTAAGGCCCGTCCCGAAAACAGCCCCAGATCTCGCGTCCGTCTTGGCCACATTGCTCCGTGGAGCGACCAAGATCGTTGTGGTCGATCCGTACTTTGATCCACGCGATCCGACCTACCAGAGTGTGCTCGCTGCACTACTAGAAGGTGCGGCAGCGTTACGAGGGCCCGGAAGAACGAAGCCGCACGTTGAGCTAATCGTTGGTGTTGGCGAGGGACGACCAAACGGGGGCTCATTGCCTATCGCTGTTCAGTTGGAAAACGCAGCGAGAAATCAATGCGCATGGGCTGTTCAGCATCTCGCCCCGAGCATCCCCAGGGGTATGCAGCTGATCTTTCGATGTGTCGCCAACTTCCTAGACGGCGACAGGTTGCATAACCGCTTCGTGCTCACCGACTTTGCCGGCGCCTCGCTGCCATATGGGACCCAAGCCTTGGGGCCATTGGTCTTTGACGACCTGTCTCTCCTCTACAAAGGCCAATACGAGGAACGCTGGCGACAGTTCACACGACCAGACAGGCTCAACCCGATAGGCGCTGCGCAAGTCGTCATTGGAACTGCATAGGTTGATCGGCGACCATAAGAATTCTTGTGGCTACACAACAATTCTCATGGCATTGTGGAATGGCTAAGCGCTAAGTCGTTGATTTTTCAGGCGGCAAGAATTGGCACGACGCTCGCGTTAGTAGTGGCATGGGCGCCAGCTGGCTGGCCGTCCCAGAGGTGGCCGGATCGGCTACTTTCAAGTTCACCTGAAACTGGAGATCGGCATGACACGACGAGTTTTCTATAGCTTCCACTACGCCCCTGACAACTGGCGTGCCTCCCAGGTACGCAACATCGGTGCGATCGAGGGCAACCAGCCCGCCAAGGACAACGATTGGGAGACCATCACCAAGGGCGGTGACAAGGCAATCGAAAAGTGGATTGCTGACCAGATGGATGGCCGCAGTTGCGTGGTGGTGCTGATTGGCTCGGGTACGGCCAACCGCAAGTGGATCAATCACGAGATCGTGAAGGCGTGGAACGATGGCAAGGGCATCCTGGGCGTCCATGTCCACAACCTGAAGAACAGCGACGGAAAGACCAGCACGAAGGGCTCGAATCCGTTCGACCACGTGACGCTGAAGTCGAGTGGCGCGAAGCTCTCCACCGTGGTGAAAACCTACGATCCGCCGGGTGCCAGCAGCACCGATGTCTATGCCCACATCAAAGCGAATCTGGAGTCCTGGATCGAAGCAGCGATTGCCAGCAGAACCAAGAAATGAGGCGTTGCGAGGCAAGCACCAAGAGAGGTAGGCGCTGCCTGAAAGCTGCTCGGCCAGGGAGCGACTTCTGTCGCACCCATGATGGCCAAGTGTCAGATGGAAGTGTCGCCGCCGCCGCGCTTGGTGCTTTGGTGGGACATGCTGTGCTTCCGGGCATCGGTGGCGCATTGTTTGGCGGCGCAGCAGCGTCAATCGCAAGACAGTTCTTGAGGGAGAGTCGGGTGAGCAAGAAGAAGGTTTTCGTCAGTTTTGACTTCGACAACGACCGAGTCCTCAAGGACTTCATCATCGGACAAGCGCGTCTCGCAGACTCGCCATTCGAGGTCGCCGACCATTCCCTCAAAGAGGCCGCTCCAGAGCCTGATTGGCCCAAGAAGGCACGAGCGGCGATCAAGCGCTCGGAACTCGTCTTGGTCTTGGTCGGCACTCACACGCACAAAGCGCAGGGTGTCCTGAAAGAAGTGGCGATGGCTCGCGAAGAAGGCGTACCAATCGTTCAGATCATTGGCTACAAGGACGGAAGCTACACCCCCGTCCCGAACGCCGGGCGGCTGTATTCGTGGAACTGGGAAAACCTGAAGCGTCTCTTGTCCTGATTGACGAAACCCTATTCGCAAATACCACATCAAAACAGCAGGGAGCAGAACTGATGGCAATCGTACCGATTGATCGCTTCATTCAGGATTACTCAGACGCCTTGCGCCAAGGAACTGCGGCAATCTTTGCTGGCGCGGGGCTCTCTGTCGCCGCAGGCTTCGTTGATTGGAAGGGCTTGCTTCGACCACTGGCCGAAGAGCTGAATTTGGATATGGCTCGGGAGCACGACCTAGTACGCGTGGCTCAGTACCATATCAATCACCACAGCAACCGGAACGATCTGGCTCAAGCAGTTCTCAACCAATTCTCAGGCCGAACCGCGACTGTCACTGAAAACCATCGAATCCTCGCCCGACTTCCGATATCAGTCTACTGGACAACGAATTACGATCGTTCGATCGAACAGGCGCTTGAACAGGGTGGAAAAGTTGTTGATGTAAAACACCGGCAAGACCAATTGGTGCAAAGCCTCCATGATCGAGATGCCATCGTTTACAAGATGCATGGGGACTTTCAGAACGCTCCTGAGGCAATTCTTGCCAAAGAAGATTACGAACGCTACCACCTGACGCGCGGTGATTTTTTGACAGCACTAGCTGGTGATTTGCTCTCCAAGACATTCCTGTTTATTGGGTTCAGTTTCTCTGACCCCAATATGGACTATGTTCTCTCCCGAATGTTCACACGTTACGGGCGCAATCAGAGCAAACATTTCTGCATTTTGCGTCGCGAATCAGAGGCCGCCGGTGACTCTGCCGAGGACGTTGCATACCGCAAAGCCAAGCAAGACTATTTCATCAAGGATCTGGAGCGATACAACATCCGCGCTGTGATGGTTGACTCCTATGACCAGATCACAGAAGTGCTGAGACGAGTTGAGGCGCGCCACAAGAGTAAGACGATTTTCGTCTCTGGCGCTGCTCACGAATATGGGTCGCGCTGGTCCTCAACCGAAGCGCTGGATTTCGTTCACAAGCTTGCTTGGGAACTGGTCGCCCGAGATTTCCGGTTGGTGACGGGGCTCGGCGTGGGCATTGGAAGTACGGTCGTTGATGGCGCGCTGCAGCAGGTTTATCGCGTCCAAAGGCGAACGTTGCGAGATCAGTTGATCATCCGACCGTTTCCTCAGTCAGTTGAAGGCAAGCAGCTTTGGTCTGCCTACCGGGATGACATGCTCAATTTTGCTGGAATTGCCATTTTTATGTTCGGCAACAAAATGAGTGGCGATCCCCCATCAGTGACAACTTCAGATGGCGTGATTGACGAATTCCGGATTGCTTCAGAAAAGGGCCTAAAGGTGCTACCACTCGGTTTCACCGAGTACGCCGCACGAATTCTGTATGACCAAGTCGCAGCGGATTTCGCAAGGTACTTTCCGCGATCCAACGCGTCCTTCGAGGCTATGTTCAAGTTGCTTGGCGATTCAACACGCTCGTTGCCCGACCAGCTGACAACAACTCTGAGTGCCCTTCAAGAATTGGAAAGGATGTAATTCGTCGGCCCTGAAGAATCCGTGAAACCCGCATAAACACTGGCGTGCTGGGGCGATTCCGGGTTCGAAGAACTCCCAGTTTGATTTCCAATAGGGGTTAATTTCTGGGAGTTCTGCCGTGATGTTTGCCTGCCCCGCCACCGACGATTTCTTTCGCTCGCGCATCGACCACATGATCGACCTGCGCCATCCGCTGGCCGTGCTGGCCTCACGCATGCCCTGGCAGGAGATCGAAGCTCGGGTGGCCCAGGTGTTCTCCCGCAAAGGCCGCGCCGGCGTGGCCATGCCTGATCTGGACCTCTTTGGCGAGCAGGTGCAGCGCGCTGGCGTTGCCAGCAATGCCGGACGCCCGCGCGTGCCGCTGCGCGTCATGATCGCGCTGCTGTACCTCAAGCACGCGTTCAACGAGTCCGACGAGGGCGTGGTCGAGCGCTGGGGCGAGACGCCGACCTGGCAATTCTTCTCGGGCCAGGCGTACTTTGAACACCACCGGCCCTGCGACGCCACCACCTTGATCAAGTTCCGCCAGTTGCTGGGCGAGGAAGGCGTTGAAGAGCTGCTGGCGCAGACCATCAACGTGGCTGTCGAGCTCAAGCTGATCAAACCGCAGGAGCTCAGCCGTGTGATCGTGGACAGCACGGTGCAGCACAAGGCGATTGCCCACCCCACCGACAGCCGCCTGCTGGAGATCGCCCGGGCCAAGCTGGTGGAGGCGGCCAAGGGTGCGGGCATCGATCTGAAGCAGACCTTTGCCAAGGAGGGCAAGGAGCAGGCGCGCAAGGCCGGGCGCTATGCCCATGCCCGCCAGTTCAAGCGCATGCGCCGCGCCATCAAGCGTCAGCGCACCATCGTGGGCCGACTGCAGCGCGAGGTGGACCGCAAGGCCAGCGCCATCGGGGCGGCGGCGCGAGAGGCGCTGGGTGAGACCTTGAACAAAGCCGCGCGCATCGTGGCCCAGAGCGGCCAGCGCAAAGCAGTTGACGGGCAGCCCAAGCTCTATGCCTGGCATGCGCCCGAGGTGGACTGCATCAGCAAGGGCAAGGCCCGAACGCCCTACAAGTTCGGCGTGAAGGTGGGCATTGCCAGCACGCTGCAGGGCAACCTGATCGTGGGGGCCAGGGCTTTCCACGGCAACCCGTACGACGGGCACACCCTGAACGAGCAACTGGAGCAGGCGAGCATCCTGATGCAGGACAGCGGGTCAAAGCCAGCGACGGCGTTCGTGGATCTGGGTTACCGGGGTGTGGACGCGGACTTGCCCGGCGTGCACATCGTGCACCGGGGCAAGGCCAAGCGGATCAGCGAGCAGGAGCGACGCCAGCTCAAACGTCGTCAGGCCATCGAACCGATCATTGGCCACCTCAAGACCGATCACCGCATGGACCGTTGTCACCTCAAGGGCGAAACCGGCGACCGACTGCACGCGGTGCTGTGTGCGGCGGGCTACAACATCCGCTGGCTGCTGCGCATGAGCGTCAGGAAGGGGGTGACCTTCTTGCGCCGGCTTTATTTGCGGCTGTGCGCGCTGGCGGATGTGTCACCGAACTGGCAGGACGCGCTGGGTGCTTTGCTCACTCGCGCACTCATCGGCTCAGTTCCGCGCCCTGTCGGCGCTCGGATTTGAATAAATCAGGGCCGACTAATTCGATGGCGTTCTTTACAAAATCAGAAGCAAGGGCGGCAGCTGCCAGGAATCGTGGACTTCAGAAGAGCGCTGGGATGTCCTCCGGCCGAATTCTGAAGGAGTCGGTGACCGCGGCGACCGCCGCCGATTCGTTCGACGTCTTCCTCTCGCACTCAATCGCCGATGCCGAGATCGTGCTCGGCATAAAGCAGCTCCTCGAGGAAAGCGGACTCAAGGTCTACGTGGACTGGGTGGAGGACGCGCAGCTGGATCGCAGTGCGGTGACCAAGGAGAGCGCCGCAGTCCTACGGCAACGGATGAGGCAATCCAAGTCGCTCATCTACTTGTCGAGCGAGAACTCGAGTTCGTCGAAGTGGATGCCCTGGGAGCTAGGCTACTTCGACGGCTTCAAGCCAGATGGCGTGGCCATCATGCCGGTTCTCGACAGCCCGACGGACGCATTTAAAGGCCAAGTATACTTGGGCTTGTACCCGATCGTTCAAAAGAACACATACAGCGACGGCACGCCCGATGTGTTGGTCGAGGAACGCGGCGTACGCTGGTCAACGCTCAAGAAGTTCGGGCGTGGGCAGCCGGTCTGGGGAAGGTACAGCTAACCATCCCCGACTCGGTATCCGGGGAGCGGCTCTGTGGGGATCGCTGGGCAGCAGGATCTTTCAACAACTGCGTCAGCAATCTCTCACTAACCTGGCACGGATCTCACTATCCATGTCACCCGACACTTGCAGACACGCTCGCTCAAACGTCGATATTTGCCGCACGCAGCGCGTTGCTTTCGATGAAATCCCGCCGCGGCTCCACCTCGTCGCCCATGAGCATGGTGAACACCTTGTCGGCCTCGATGGCGTCTTCGATCTGCACGCGCAGTAGGCGGCGGACGTTGGGGTCCATGGTGGTTTCCCAGAGCTGCTCGGGGTTCATCTCGCCCAGGCCCTTGTAGCGCTGGCGGCCGACGCTGGATTCCGCCTGGACGAGCAGCCAGGCCATGGCGGCGCGGAAGTCGCTGACCTGGGTTTCCTTCTGCTTGTCGCCTTCGCCGCGCTTGACGGTGGCGTCGGTGTCGAGCAGGCCCTTGAAGGTGGTGCCGGCCTGGGTGAGGGCTTCGTAGTCGGCGCCGTGCACGAAGTCCTGCGTGATGACGCTGCTCTTGATGTTGCCGTGGTGGCGCCGGCTGATGCGCAGGTAGTGCTTGTCGGTGCGGGGGTCGTAGTCGGCGGCCACTTCAGCGTCGTGCAGCGCGGCCTTGAGGGCGGCGGCGCTGGCCTGGGCCTGGGCGGCGTCGTCCATGGGCAGGGTGAGGCCGTCGCTGATGGCGCGCAGGGCCTCGATGTCCATCCAGTTGCTGAGGCGGTCGATGACGTTGGTGGCGGCCACATAGGCGCGCGCGAGTTCTTCCAGGGCCTCGCCGCTGATGGCCGGTCGGCCGGCGCCGGGTTCGACCTGGGCGCCGTCCAGCGCCACCTTGAGCAGGTAGGCGTCGAGTTCGTGGCCGTCCTTGAGGTATTGCTCCTGCTTGCCGTGCTTGACCTTGTAGAGCGGCGGCTGGGCGATGTAGATGTGGCCGCGTTCGACCAGGTCGGGCATCTGGCGGTAGAAGAAGGTGAGCAGCAGGGTGCGGATGTGGGCGCCGTCCACGTCCGCGTCGGTCATGATGATGATGCGGTGGTAGCGCAGCTTGTCGGGGTTGAAGTCGTCGCCGCCCATGCCCTTGCCGATGCCGGTGCCCAGCGCGGTGATGAGGGTGATGATCTCGTTGCTCGACAAGAGCTTCTCGTAGCGCGCCTTCTCGACGTTGAGGATCTTGCCGCGCAGGGGCAGGATGGCCTGGAACTTCCGGTCGCGGCCTTGCTTGGCGCTGCCGCCGGCGGAGTCACCCTCCACGAGGTAGATCTCGCACAGGGCGGCGTCCTTTTCCTGGCAGTCGGCCAGCTTGCCGGGCAGGCCCATGCCGTCGAGCACGCCCTTGCGGCGGGTCATCTCGCGCGCCTTGCGGGCGGCGTCGCGGGCACGTGCGGCGTCGACGATCTTGCTGCAGATGATCTTGGCGTCGGCTGGGTTCTCGAGTAGCCAGTCGGTGAGCAGGCGGCTGACGATGTCTTCGACCGGGCCGCGCACTTCGGAGCTGACCAGCTTGTCCTTGGTCTGGCTGCTGAACTTGGGCTCGGGCACCTTGACGCTGACGACGCAGGCCAGGCCTTCGCGCATGTCGTCGCCGGTGATCTCGACCTTGGCCTTCTTGGCGATCTCGTTGTCGTCAATGTATTTGTTGATGACGCGGGTCATTGCCGCGCGCAGGCCGGTGAGGTGGGTGCCGCCGTCACGCTGCGGGATGTTGTTGGTGAAGCACAGCACGTTTTCGCTGTAGGCGTCGTTCCACTGCATCGCCACTTCAACGCCGACGTTGGTGTTGTTGTCGCTGAGCTTGTCGCCCTTGGCGTGGAAGACGTTGGGGTGCAGCGTCTTCTTGCCCTGGTTGATGAATTCGACGAAGCCACGCACGCCGCCGGCGAAGGCGAAGTTGTCGCTCTTGTTGTTGCGTTCGTCGACCAGGCGGATCTTGACGCCGTTGTTCAGGAAACTCAGCTCTCGCAGGCGCTTGCTGAGGATCTCGTAGTGGAAGTCGATGTTGGAGAAGATTTCCAGATCGGGCAGGAAGTGCACCTCGGTGCCGCGCACGTCGGTGTCGCCGATGATCTTCATGGGGCTGACCTCCACCCCGTCGCGCATCTCGATGAGGCGGTCCTGCGGCACGCCCTGGCGGAATTCCATGAAGTGCGCGTGGCCGTCGCGCCGCACGGTGAGGCGCAGCCACTTGGAAAGGCCGTTCACGCAGCTCACGCCCACGCCGTGCAGGCCGCCCGAGACCTTGTAGCTGTTCTGGTTGAACTTGCCGCCGGCGTGCAGTTCGGTGAGGGCGATCTCGGCGGCCGAGCGTTTGGGCTCGTGCTTGTCGTCCATCTTGACGCCCGTGGGGATGCCGCGGCCGTTGTCGGTGACCGAGATCGAGTTGTCGCTGTGGATGGTGACGACGATGTCGTCGCAGTGGCCAGCCAGCGCCTCGTCGATGGAGTTGTCGACCACCTCGAACACCAGATGGTGCAGGCCGGTGCCGTCGCTGGTGTCGCCGATGTACATGCCCGGGCGCTTGCGCACCGCCTCCAGGCCTTCGAGGATCTGGATGGCGTTTTCGCCGTAGCTGCCGTCGGCCGGGGCGGATGCAGGGGCGGCCGGGATGTTGTCGTCACTCATGGGGAACATTCGAGGTGCTTGGTGGCACCCAAAAGCAGAATCTGGCAAGAACCCTCCGCACGGCGGAGGGCAGGGGGGAGCCCAGGGTTAGGCAGCATGCCGATGCGGCTCTGCGCCCGAAGGGCTCAGATCCGCATCGGCATCACCACGTACTTGAAGCCGGCCAGATCGGCCTGGGTGAACAGCGCCGAGCTGTTGGTGTCCTGCAGCGACAGGGTGACCATCTCGCCGTCCAGGTTGGCCAGCACGTCGATCAGGTAGGTGACGTTGAAGCCGATCTCGATGGTGTCGCCCTCGTAGTCGATCTCCAGCTCTTCCTTGGCCTCTTCCTGCTCGGCGTTGCTGGACGCGATCTTGAGCAGGCCGGCCTCGAAGTTCAGGCGCACGCCCTTGAACTTCTCGCTCGTCAGGATGGCGGCGCGCTGCAGGCTGGCCAGCAGCGGCGCGCGGCCCACCGTGAGGTGGTTGCGGTGGTTGCGCGGGATGACGCGGTTGTAGTCCGGGAAGCGGCCCTCGACCAGCTTGGTGACGAACTCCATGCCGCCGAAGCTGAACTTGGCCTGGTTGCCGGCAAAGCGCAGCTCGATGGCGGGGCCGACCGGCGCCTCGGGCGCGGGCTCACCGTCGGCCGCCGCCTTCTCGGCCGCCTTGCTGGCGGCTTTTTCCGCCGCCTTGTCGGCGCTGCCGCTGTCCTTGAGCAGGCGCTGCAGCTCCAGCACGGTCTTGCGCGGCAGGATGACTTCCTGCTTGGGCAGCTCGACATCCAGCGTGGCGTGCGCTAGCGCCAGGCGGTGGCCGTCGGTGGCCACCAGCGTCAGGCTGCGCCCTTCGGTGACGAAGAGAATGCCGTTGAGGTAGTAGCGGATGTCGTGCACCGCCATGGCGAAGTGCACCTGGTCGATCAGGCCCTTCAAGGTCTTCTGCGGCACGCTGAAGGCGGGGCCGAAATCGGCTGCCTCCTGCACCAGCGGGAAGTCCTCGGCCGGCAGGGTCTGCAGCGTGAAGCGGCTCTTGCCGCCCTGCAGGGTGAGCTTGTTCTGCGCCGCGGTCAGGCCCACCTGCTGCTCGGCCGGCAGGCTGCGCAGGATGTCGATGAGCTTGCGCGCGGCCACGGTGGTGCTGAACTCGCCGGCGTCGCCACCCAGGGCGGCGGCGGTGCGCACCTGGATTTCGAGGTCGCTGGTGGTTAGCTCGATCTGCTCGCCGGTCTTGCGGATGAGCACGTTGGCGAGGATGGGCAGCGTGTGGCGGCGCTCCACGATGCCGCAGACGGCCTGCAGCGCGGCCAGCAGCTGCTCCTGCGGGGCTTTCAAGACGATCATGTTGACCTCGGGTCCTGGTGTTTTGTGTGCGCCCGCGGTGCGAGGCCGGGGGCGATTTTGGCTTGAGTTCGGGCAGGTTTCTGCGTGGGTTCGACGAGGCTGGTGGCTTGCCGCCTCACCCCACGCCGAGCCGCAGGCTCAGCCCTTGAGCGTTTGCTCGAGCACGTGCAGTTGCTGGTTGAGCTCGCTGTTCTTCTGCCGCTCGCCGCCGATCTTGCGCACCGCGTGCAGCACGGTGGTGTGGTCGCGGCCGCCGAAGAGCTCGCCGATCTCGGGCAGGCTCTTTTGCGTCAGCTCCTTGGCGATGTACATGGCGATCTGGCGCGGCCGGGCGATGCTGGCCGGACGCTTCTTGCTGTACATGTCGGCGACCTTGATCTTGTAGAAGTCGGCGACGGTCTTCTGGATGTTCTCGACCGAGATCTGGCGGTTCTGGATCGACAGCAGGTCCTTCAGCGCCTCGCGTGCCAGCGCGATGTTGATCTCCTTGTGCGAGAACTTGCTGTAAGCCAGCACCTTGCGCAGCGCACCTTCGAGCTCGCGCACGTTGGCGCGCACGTTCTTGGCGACGAAGAAGGCCACGTCCTCGGGCATGGGCGCACCTTCCGCGACGGCCTTCTTCATGAGGATGGCGACCCGCATTTCCAGCTCGGGCGGCTCGATGGCCACCGTCAGACCGGCGTCGAAGCGGCTCGTCAGGCGCTCGTCGATGTCGACCAGACCCTTGGGATAGGTGTCCGAGGTCATGATGATGTGGGCGCGCTTGGCCAGCAGGGCCTCGAAGGCGTTGAAGAACTCCTCCTGCGTGCGCTCCTTGCCGGCGAAGAACTGCACGTCGTCGATCAGCAGCAGGTCCAGGCTGTGGTACTTGGCCTTGAGCTCGTCGAAGGTCTTGCGCTGGTAGTTCTTCACCACGTCCGAGATGAACTGCTCGGCGTGCAGGTAGAGCACCTTGGCGTCGGGGTTGTCCTTGAGCAGGGCGTTGCCCACCGCGTGGATGAGGTGGGTCTTGCCCAGTCCCACGCCGCCGTAGATGAACAGCGGGTTGTACATGTGGCCGGGCGCGCCGACCACGTGCAGCGCGGCGGTGCGCGCCATCTGGTTGGCGCGGCCGGGCACCAGGGTGTCGAAGGTCAGAATCGGGTTGATGCGGCCGCGCTGCGAGGCCGGCGCCATCGCCAGCGTGGCGGCGCGCTGGGCTGCGGCGGCGTTCGGCAGGGGCGACGCCGAGCCCGACGGATTGCCGCCGCCAGCCGCAGCCTGGGACGGCGCGCCGCCTGCGGCGCTGCTGTGGGCAGACGCTTGCGCCGCCGGCTGGATCGAGGGCGAAGCCGTCGACGGCAGACCGGGGGCGGGACGTTGAGCACCGCTGGCGCTCGACGGCCGCACCAGTGCTGCACCGCCGTCGCGCAACTGCACCGTGAGCTCCAGGCGCACGGCACGGCCGGCGAGTTCACTCAGCGTGGCTTCGATGCGCGGCCCGTACTGACTGCGGATCCAATCGAGCTTGAATCGATTGGGAACACGTAGACCGACCAGCACGTCGCTGCCAGCCTCGCTGATTTCGGCCGGGGGCAAGGGACGGATCCAGGTGTTGAACTGCTGCTCGGGGATTTCCGCCGCCAGCCGTTCGCATCCACGCTCCCATAGGTCGACATTCATCTTGTGGACAACCTTCTTGAACAGGGCCGCGATTGTAGTGATCGCAAGGCGTTTTGGCGAGGGTTATCCACAGTCCCTGGAAACTCGAAAACGCGGGCTTGACCTGTGTCGAATCGCCACGTGAGCCGGGGGCTTGCACACAGTGTGGTCCGCTGTCATTGACCGAAGATGGGCTTTTTGCTGTAATCGCCGGCTTTCCGGCTCGCGGACAGGCGGCGGGCGCGCTTGTGTGCGCTCGGTTGCTGCGACCGCCTGACGTGCGGGTCTGCATGCTGCGGACGCGTTTTCGCAGTCTGCGGCGCGGCGTGACCTGCAGTGTGCCGCGCTGCCGCGTACCAGGAATCAGGATGCGGCCAGATCGGCCGGCGTGCGCTGCAAGGCACGGGCCCAGCTGTCCGAGTCCTGCCAGTGGGCCCCGATCAGCCGAGTGTTGTCATGAACCGCTGCGTATTTGCAGTCAAATTTCCCTAGGATGTTCCCATGAAGCGTACTTATCAACCTTCCAAGATCCGCCGCGCCCGCACTCACGGTTTCCTGGTGCGCATGAAGTCGCGCGGTGGCCGTGCGGTCATCAACGCTCGTCGCGCCAAGGGTCGCAAGCGTCTGGGCCTCTGATTGGGTTCGCACTGGCGGTGAGCCTCTAGTGCTGGCAAGCGGACGTGAGTGAACGCAAAAGCCGCCGGGGCCACGCCCCGCACGCCGACCGAGGCCCGTTTTGCGCGTGCCTTGGGCGCGCCGCCCTGCGCCCGCACCGAACATTTCTTGCTACACCACGTCGTGCCGACGAAGTTGTCAACAAACGATGACCCTGCTTGTCGACAACGTGTGGATGACTTGGTCGGGCCGGCCTGGCGATGGCTGGGCTTGGTCGTGCCCAAACGGCATGCTCGACGCTCGGTGACCCGCAACCTGATGCGTCGCCAGATGCGTGCCTGCTTCGCTCGTCACGCCGCTGTGCTGCCACACGGCGACTGGGTCTTGCGCTTGCGCAAGGGTTATGACCGTGAGGTCTTCCAGAGTGCGGCGTCGGTCGCCTTGACCCAGGCAGTTGCGCATGAGCTGGCGCAGTTGCTGGAGCGTGCGTGTCGTTCGACGGCGCGCACCGGCGCGGCTGCGACTGCCGTCGTTCGCCCAGCCACCGCCGGCTGAGTCGTAGCGCGCAGCAGCCTGCCCATGCAGCGCCCGGAACAACATTCAGCAGCGATACAGCCCGGTTCGGCACTCCGCGGGCTGGGGGTCGCCGCTGCTGCATGGTCCGCTGCCTCCTGGTCGAACCGCCTCCCATCCCGGACTGCTTGGCGGCGCTGGCCGCGCCAGTGGCTGCAATGGCCAGTTCGTGCCTATCGCCTGCTGCTCAGTCCCAGCCTGGGCTCGGCTTGCCGCTTCTGGCCGACCTGCTCCGCGTACGCCCTGGAGGCGCTGGAGCGGCACGGCGCCCGGCGTGGCAGCAGCCTGACCTTGTGGCGCCTTGCCCGTTGTCACCCGTGGTGCGCCGGCGGGCACGATCCGGTGCCTGACACGGCGCCGCCACCCCTATTCACCGGTCTGCTGTCCAAGGCGCGCCGGCCCCTGCTTCCGTCTCGAAAGAAGTCGCCATGAACGACACCCGTCGCGCCATCCTGTGGGGCGTGTTCTCGCTCTCCCTCATCATGCTCTGGGATGGTTGGCAGAAGTCCAAGGGCGAGCCTTCGCTGTTCGGCGCGCCGGCCGTGGTCGCGGTCAGTCCGTCAGCATCGGCTGCCACCAGAGCGGCCTCGGGGCTGCCCAGCCCGGCCGCCGTGCCCGCCCAGGCCGGTGCCATCGCGGCAACTCTGCCGGCCTCCGCCGCCGCCGCGTCGACCACCGTCGTGGCTACCAGCGACAACTTCAAGCTGACGTTCGACACGCGCGGCGCAAGCCTGGTCGGCCTCGACCTGCTCAAGCAGCACGAACAGGGTGACGCCAGCAAGCCTGTGACGCTGTTCGAGCGTTCGGCCAAGCGCCTCTACGAGGCTGAAACCGGTCTGCTGGCGCGCCAGGCGGGCGACGCCGCGCTGCCCAACCATCACACGCTGATGCAGCGTGTCGACGGACCGCTCGCGCTGGAGCCGGGCAAGAACGAACTGACGGTGGCCTTCGAGTCGCCCGAGGTGGGCGGCGTGGTGCTGCGCAAGAGCTACATCATTCAGCGCGACGCCTACACGGTGCAGGTGCGCCACGAGGTGATCAATCGCTCGGCCGCGCCGGTGGCGCCGCAGCTCTACCTGCAGCTGGTGCGTGACGGCAATGTCGAGACCTCCGGCATGTTCATGGGCCCGAGCTCGTTCACCGGCCCGGCGATCTACAGCGAACAGTCCAAGTTCCAGAAGATCGAATTCAGCGCCATCGAGAAGGGCAAGGCCGAACACGAGAAGACTGCCGACAACGGCTGGATCGCCATGGTCCAGCATTACTTCACCAGCGCCTGGCTGGTGGGCGACAAGACCCGGCGCGAGTTCCGCACCGCCAAGGTGTCGGACAACCTGTATTCGGTGGCCATGGTGCTGCCGCTGGCCGAAGTGGCGCCCGGCGCCACCGGCAGCCACACCGCCACGCTCTATGCCGGCCCGCAGGAGGAGAACAAGCTGGCTGCCCTGGCCCCCGGCCTGGAGCTGGTGAAGGACTACGGCATGCTCACGCTGCTGGCCAAGCCGCTGTTCTGGCTGCTCGACAAGCTGCACGGCGTGCTGGGCAACTGGGGCTGGTCCATCGTCGCCCTGGTGGTGCTGCTCAAGGTCGCGTTCTACTGGCTCAACGCCAGCGCCTACCGCTCGATGGCCAAGATGAAGGCCATCAATCCGCGCATCCAGGACATGCGCGAGCGCCTGAAGGACAAGCCGCAGCAGATGCAGCAGGAAATGATGCGCATGTACCGCGAGGAGAAGGTCAACCCGCTGGGCGGCTGCCTGCCCATCTTCGTGCAGATGCCCTTCTTCATCGCGCTGTACTGGGTGCTGTTGTCGTCGGTCGAGATGCGCAACGCGCCCTGGATCGGCTGGATCACCGACCTGGCTGCCAAGGACCCGTTCTACATCCTGCCCATCGTCATGACGCTGTCGACGATGTTCCAGACCTGGCTCAACCCCACGCCGCCGGACCCGGTGCAGGCCAAGATGATGTGGATCATGCCGCTGGTATTCAGCGTCATGTTCTTCGTCTTCCCCGCCGGCCTGGTGCTGTACTGGGTGACGAACACCTTGCTGTCGATCGCCCAGCAATGGGTCATCAACAAGCAGCTTGGCGTCAACAAGTGAACCTCGCGTGGCTGCTGCATTGCAGCAGTTGCGGGCGGCACTGAGCGCCCAGCCGCTGCTGATTGCCGGCCCGGCGGTCGCAGCCCACAGCGGTGGATGGCGGGCCAGCATTCCACGCGCGCCGTGTGCGCATTCATCCCGCGAACTACGCACAGATCGGATGACCCTAGCTTGCATCAGGGGATGGCAGGACCGCGGCCGCTGAGCGACCATCGGCGTGCGGGGCATGACCCGGTCAGGTGGCGCCAGGCTTCTTCCAGAAGTTGCAGGGTGCCGGGTTGATCGGCTCGGGAGGTGACCTCCCTCCCCCCGCGCGAATGCCGGTCGGCGACTGACCACACGACAATATCTGCCGACCCACCCCGAGCTACCAGCCGCCACCGAGCGGCTGGTTTGTTTTTGGGGCAGGCAACGACAATCCCCGCCCATGCTGCATGCCCGACTTGATCCCATCGTGGCCATCGCCACTGCCACCGGCCGTGGCGCCGTTGGCATCGTGAGGGTGTCCGGGCCTGATCTGGCGCCGCTGGCCCAGGCGCTGTGTCGCCGCCCACTCTCGCCCCGCGTGGCCAGCTACGGCCCCTTGCGCGACCGTGACGGCCAGGCCATTGACCACGGCCTGGCGCTGTACTTTCCATCTCCGCACAGCTACACCGGCGAGGATGTGCTTGAACTTCAGGCGCATGGCGGGCCTATCGTGCTGCAACTGCTGCTGGCGCGTTGTCTCGAAGCGGCCGCCGAGCCCGCTGTCGATGGTGGAGTGCGCCTGCCGCGCCTGCGTCTGGCCGAGCCGGGCGAGTTCACCCAGCGCGCCTTTCTCAACAACAAACTCGACCTCGCCCAGGCCGAGGCCGTGGCCGATCTCATTGATGCCAGCACCGAGGCGGCCGCCCGCAGTGCCGCGCGTTCGCTGGGCGGCGCCTTCTCGCGCGAAATCGCGCAACTGCGCGATGCCTTGATCGAACTGCGTGCACTGGTCGAGGCCACATTGGATTTCCCCGAGGAGGACATCGACTTTCTGCAAGCCGCTGATGCCAGCGGCCGGCTGCAACGGCTAGGCATGCAACTGACGGGTGTGGTGCAAAGCGCGCGCCAGGGCGCCTTGCTGCGCGACGGTCTGCAGGTGGTGATCGCCGGCCAGCCCAATGCGGGCAAGAGTTCGCTGCTCAACGCCCTGGCGGGCGCCGAACTGGCCATCGTCACGCCGGTGCCTGGCACCACGCGTGACCGCATCAGCCAGACCATCCAGATCGAAGGGGTGCCGCTGCACATCGTCGATACCGCCGGGCTGCGCGACGACAGCGCCGATTCGGTGGAACTCATCGGCATTGAACGCAGCTGGCAGGCCATTGCGGACGCCGACACCGTGGTGCTGCTGCACGACCTCACGCGTCTGGACCAGGACGATTACCGTGCCGCTGACGCTGCCATCGCCGAACGTCTGCCGCCTCATCTGCCGCGCCTGCATGTCTACAACAAGCTCGACGCCTGCGCTTCGCCCCAGGCCGAGAGGAACGCCGCGCAACACGCGCAATGGATCGACCAGCAGACGCCGCCCTCGCGTGTCGACGGTCAGTCCGAGCCATCGGCTGCGCTCCGCACAAGCGTGATGCTGATTTCCGCGCGCGACGGCCAGGGCCTGCAGGCGCTGCGCCAGCGCCTGTTGCAGCTGGCGGGCTGGCAAGCTGCGCCGGACGGCGTATTCATCGCCCGCGAACGTCATGTTCGCGCCTTGCGCGAAGCCGCGCTGCATCTGGACGTCGCCTGGCGTCTCATCAGCGCGCCGATGCCTGCGCTCGAACTGCTGGCCGAGGAACTGCGCCTGGCCCACGACGCGCTAAGCGTCATCACCGGCGTCTACACACCCGACGATCTGCTCGGCGACATCTTCGGACGCTTCTGCATCGGAAAGTGAGGCTGCCGACGAGGCGGTCGACCGATTGAGCGTATTTGCATTTCGGGCGCTGCGGTGAACAACTCGCCGTGTGATAACGCTGTACCTGAGATCAAAAGCGCTAAGGAAGTGCAACAACTCACATACAGCGCCCCCTATCATCCTGGCGTAGTGTTCTTTCGTTCGGTCGCGGGCCGAAGCAGCAGAGCTTTCAGGTGCAAAGGTCAGGCATGGATGTCGGTCAGCTGATACAGGTGATCCAGTCGTTACGCGACGACGAGGCGTTTCGACCGCGTCTGGATGCGGCGCAGTGGCGCACGTTCTGCGGCTATCTCGTGCATCAGCAGGTGCGCAGCGGCACCCTGGTGATCCGGCAGGGCGAGGTGGACCGCAGCGCCTATTTCGTCGGCTCCGGCGGTCTGCAGGTCTATATCAACGGGGCGGACCCCGGCAGCTCACGCGCGGTGATGCTGCGCCCCGGGGCGCTGTTGGGCGAGGTGGGCCTGTTCAGCGCCGGGCCACGTACCGCGCAGGTCGAGGCCATGACCACCTGCGACTTGTGGGCGCTCAGACTGCCTCGTTACGAGGAACTGGTGCAGCGTCACGCGCAGATCGCCTTGGAGGTGACGCGCGCTGCCGGTGCGGTGATGGCGTCGCGCATGCGTGCCAACATGCTGCGCAACGTCGCCATGGCTTGACCGTCGCCGCGTCGCCGGCAACGGCGGCACAGGGGCGAGGGGACTGTTTCAGCCGTCGCGCAATAGCGCCGCCTCGGCGCGAGCGAGCGATTTCGGCATGCCGGACAGCACCAGCACGTCGCCGCCCTCCAGTTCGAAGTCGGGCTGGATGTCGACGCTGCGCCCGCTGGCGCGCCGCACCGAGACGACCGACACGCCCAGGCCGCCTAGCGCCAACTGTGTGAGCTTGCGGCCCACGCTGGGTGCGCCGGGCGGCAGGTTGAGGGTCTGCAGGCGCGCCTGTTCAAGTTCTTCCACGGTGTCGTCGTCCGCGCCGTGAAAGTAGCCGCGCAGCAGGCCGTAGCGGGCGTCGCGGGCGTCGCGCGTGATGCGGATGACCCGTCGCACCGGCACGCCGACCAGGGCCAGCGCATGGCTGGCCAGCATGAGCGAGCCCTCGATGGCCTCGGGCACCACCTCGGTGGCGCCGGCGGCGCGCAGCTTCTCCAGGTCGGTGTCGTCGATGGTGCGCACCACCACCGGCACCTGGGGCGCGTGTTCGCGCACATGCTGCAGCACCTTTAGCGCCGAGGGTGTGTCGTGATAACTCACCACCACCGCCGCGGCGCGCGCCAGGCCGGCTGCCATCAGGCTGGGCAGGCGCGCAGCGTCACCGAACACCACGCTCTGGCCGGCGGCGGCGGCCTGGCGCACGCGGTCGGGGTCGAGGTCCAGCGCCATGTAGGCGATGTGTTCCTGGTCGAGCATGCGCGCCAGGTTCTGGCCGCTGCGGCCGTAGCCGCAGATGATGACGTGAGCCTCGCTGCGGATGGCGCGCTTGGCGATGCTGGTGAGTTGCACCGACTGCAGCAGCCAGTCGCTGGCCGCCAGGCGCAGCACGATGCGATCGCTGTGCATGATGATGAAGGGCGTGGCCACCATGGACAGCACCATGGCCGCCAGCACCGGGCTCATCCACTGCGGTGCCACCAGGTTGTGGGTGGCACCCAGCGTGAGCAGCACGAAGCCGAACTCGCCCGCCTGGGCCAGATACAGGCCGGTGCGCAGCGCCACGCCGGCCGGTGCGCCCGAGATGCGCGCCAGCGCGGTCACGATCACGGCCTTGGCCAGCAGCGGCGCGGTGCTCAGCAGCAGCACCAGGCCGAGTTGCTCCCACACCGGGTGCCAGTCCAGCTTCATGCCGATGGTGATGAAGAACAAGCCCAGCAGCACGTCATGGAAGGGGCGGATGTCGGTCTCCACCTGGTGCTTGAACTCGGTCTCGGCAATCAGCATGCCGGCCACGAAGGCGCCCAGGGCGAGCGACAGCCCGGCCAGCTCGGTCAGCCAGGCCAGGCCCAGGGTGACCAGCAGCAGGTTGAGGATGAACAGCTCCTCGCTCTTGCGCCGCGCCACCAGGGTGAGCCAGCGGCGCATGAGCTTCTGCCCGCCGGCCAGCAGCAGGCCGAGCAGCAGGCCGGCCTTGAGCGTGGCCTTGGCCAGGGTGAGCCACAGGTCGCTGGTGTCGGGCTCGGCCAGGGCAGGGATGAGCACCAGCAGCGGCACCACGGCCAGATCCTGGAACAGCAGCACGCCCATGACGCGCCGGCCGTGTTCACTTTCCAGCTCGATGCGCTCGGCCATCATGCGCGCCACGATGGCGGTGCTGGACATGGCCAGCGCCGCGCCCAGCGTGAGCGCGCCCTGCCAGGGCAGCTCCCACGGGCGCACGGTGAAGCTGAAGATCCAGGTCAGGAGGACGTTGCCCAGCACCGCGCCCAGCATGGTGAACACCACCTGGCCGGTGCCCAGGCCGAACACCACGCGGCGCATGCTGCGCAGCTTGGGCAGGTTGAATTCCAGCCCGATGACGAACATGAGGAAGACCACGCCGAACTCGGCCACCGCGCCGACGCGGCTGGACTCTTCGGCGAGCGCTAAGGCGTTGGGGCCGATCGCCACCCCGACCAGCAGATAGCCCAGGATGGCGGGCAACTTGAGCAGTCGGCAGGCCACCACCCCGGCGACCGCGGCCACCAGGTAGAGCAGGGCAAGTTCGAGACTGGTCGCCATGGGCCGATTTGAGAAGGGAACGAAGCAGGCGGGCCGCAGGCCGCAGCCTAGAATCTTTCGGATGCTAAACGACAGCCCCACCCGGTCCGGCGCCGCCGGGCTGACCTTTGACAGCGCGCGCGCCATCGCCATGGCCCGCCAGGCCCTGGACATCGAAGCCGCCGCCCTGCTGGGCCTGAAGGACCAGCTCGGCGAGGGTTTCGCGCGCGCCGTCGAGGTGGTGCTGCAGTGCCGCGGCCGGGTGGTGGTGATGGGCATGGGCAAGAGCGGCCACGTGGGCCGGAAGATCGCCGCCACGCTGGCTTCGACCGGCACGCCGGCCATGTTCGTGCACCCGGGCGAGGCGTCACACGGCGACCTGGGCATGGTCACACCGGGCGACGTGGTGCTGGCCATCTCCAACTCGGGCGAAAGCGACGAGCTGGCGGCCATCCTGCCGGCGCTTAAGCGCCTGGGCGCGCTGCTCATCGCCATGACCGGGCGGGCTGAATCGAGCCTGGCGCGCCATGCTGACGTGGTGCTCTCGAATCGGGTGGACAAGGAAGCCTGCCCGCTCAACCTGGCGCCGACCGCCAGCACGACGGCCCAACTGGCGCTGGGCGACGCGCTGGCCGTGGCGCTGCTCGACGCGCGCGGCTTTCGCGAGGCCGACTTCGCGCGCTCCCACCCCGGCGGAGCACTGGGCCGCAAGCTGCTGACCCATGTGCGCGACATCATGCGCAGCGGCGAGGCCGTGCCGCGTGTGGCGCCGGCCACGCCTTTCACCGACATGATGCGCGAGATGAGCGCCAAGGGACTGGGCGCCACCGCGGTGGTGGACGAGGCCGGCCGACCGGTCGGCATCTTCACCGACGGCGATCTGCGCCGCGCGGTGGAGCGCGGCGTCGACCTGCGCAGCCTGAGTGCCGCCCAGGTGCTGCATGCCGCGCCGCGCACTGTGCGTGAAGACGCCCTGGCGGTCGAGGCCGCCGACCTGATGGAGGAGCGCCGCATCACCACACTGCTGGTGGTGGACGCCCAGGGCGCGCTGGTTGGCGCGCTCAACACCAACGATCTGATGCGCGCCAAGGTGATCTGAATGAGCGACCCGTCGCCCCTGCCGCGCGCCGTTGCGCCGCGCCTGCAGTTCACGCCGGAGCTGTTGCTGGCTGCCCAGGGCGTGCGACTGGCCGTGTTCGATGTCGATGGTTGTCTGACCGATGGGCGCATCTACATCGGCGAACTGGGTGAGTCCTTCAAGGCGTTTTCGACGCTGGACGGCCATGGCATCAAGCTGCTGGCGGCTGGCGGCATCCGTCCGGTCGTCATCACCGGGCGCGACTCGCCGGCGGTCCGACGGCGCTGCGCCGATCTTGGCATCACCGAGGCGGTGTACGGCGTGCACGACAAGCTGGCCGCGGCCAGCGCGCTGCTGGCCCGCCTCGGCTTGGGCTGGGACGAACTGGCGGTGATCGGCGACGACTGGCCCGATCTGCCGCTGCTGACGCGCTGCGCCTTCGCCTGCGCGCCGGCCGGCGCCCATGTCGAAGTGCAGGCGGTGGCGCACCACGTCACCCGGGCGCCCGGCGGCTATGGCGCGGCGCGGGAGTTCTGCGACCTGCTGCTCATGGCCGCCGGCCGCTACGCCGGCCTGCTCGAGAGCCACCTCGTGACGCTCGACGACGGCCGCGCCGACCTGCGCTGACGCGCAGGCACTTGGCGGACTCGACTCGCACACGCGCCATGCACGTCGACAGCGAACCGCTGCCGTTGGCGCCTTTGTCGGAAGCGCTCAGCACGCCGGTGGACATCGACCCGGCTGCTGCGTCGCAGCCGTTCGTTGCACGCCTTCGCGCTCGTCTGCTCAATGTCTTGCCTGTGCTGGCCATGGGGGCCTTGGCCGCAGCGACCTGGTGGCTGGTGCAGCATGCGCCACGACCGCAGGCAGTCACCCCTGCCCCAACGCTTGGCCATGTGCCGGACTACGAAATGCGCGGCTTTTCGATCCGCCACCAGGGCCGCTCAGGCCTGGCCGCTGCACTGATCGAAGGTGAACGTGTGCGCCACTTCGCTGACGTCGACACGCTGGAAATCGAGGGGCTGCGCCTGCGCTGGAGTGATCCTACTGGCCGCTTGACTGAGGCTGTGGCCGACCGCGCCGTGATGAAGGCCGAAGGGGCTGAAATCGTGCTGGAAGGCCACGCGCGGGTCACGCGCGCGGCATCGACACTGGGCCGCGAAGCGCGAGGTGGGGAACAGCCGCGACTGGACTTTCGCAGCGAATGGATGTCCATCGACACGCACCGTGACCGCGTGCAAACGGATCGCCCTGTCAGATTGACTTATGGCGCCAGCCAGTTCGATGCCGGCGGATTGCGCTATGACCACTCCAACGAAGACCTGGAACTTGACGGGCCTGTGCGCGGACATCTTGCACCGGTGCGGCAGTGACGCCGCCTGACCTGCACGGCGCCGAGCCTGTTGCCGAAATTCCTGCGGCGCAGCCGCAGTCCAATCGACGGCTGGTCTTTATCACCGGGGCATCGGGGGGCATCGGACAAGCCCTGGCACGTCACTATGCCCGCGCCGGCTGGCACTTGGCGCTGGTTGTGCGTGACGCGCCAGCGCAACGCGACTGGTTGTCTGGGTTAGGCCTCGGGCAGGAGCGGGCACAGGTCTATGTGGCGGACATGCGAGAGGTCGACAGCGTGATTGCCGTGGCGCGCGATTGCCTCGCTGCCCAAGGACTGCCGGAACTGGTGATCGCGTCCGCCGGCATCAGCGTCGGCATGGACAGCACGGACCGTGCCGATTTGGAGGTGATGCGCGAAACCTTCGAAGTCAACTGCCTCGCGACAGCAGCGACCTTTCACGCCTTCATTGAGCCTATGCGAGCGGCGGGCGCCGGCACCTTGGTAGGGATTGCGAGCGTTGCGGCCGTGCGTGGCTTGCCCGGCCACGGCGCCTACTGCGCCAGCAAGTCGGCTGTTGTCGCCTATTGCGAGAGCCTACGCTGCGAACTATCGCCGCTGGGCGTCCGTGTGCTCACTCTGCTGCCCGGCTACGTCGACACGCCGATGACGCACAACAACCGATATCGCATGCCATTCCTGATGGCCCCCGAGGTATTTGCTGCACGCGCCGCACGTGCCATCGGACAGGGCAAACGGCACAGCATCATTCCCTGGCAGATGGCCGGACTGGCGATGCTGTTGCGCCTCATGCCCGGATGGTTGTTTGAGCGAGTGATGGCGCGTCGTGGACGTAAAAACAGGCGATAGGCCACGCTCGTTGCAATACGCAAGTCAGCCCACGTCATATTCTGGTTGCCCATAAAAAAAACACCATGTCGCAAAACATGGTGTCTTGACTCGATGGACTCATGGGCCTCGACAGCATTGCCGCCGTCGAGGTCATGAGAACGCTGGGTCAGGCGTCGTGACAGGCCCCTCAATGCGGCCAGTCAGATAAATCGCTGGTGTACGACTCAATAGCCGCTACGACCGCCGCCGCCGCCGTAGCCGCCACCACCGCTGCGGCCACCACCGCCGCCACCGTAGCCGCCGCCACCACCACCGTAGCCGCCGCCACCGCTGCGGCCACCGCCGCCGCCGTAACCACCGCCGCCACCACCACCGTAGCCGCCGCCGCCTTCACGACGACCGCCGCCACCGGCACCGCCGCCACCGTAGGGGCTGCGGAAGCCGCCCGGACGCTCTTCGCGGGGACGGGCTTCATTGACGACCACGGCGCGGCCGGAGATCGCCTGACCGTTCAGACCGTTGATGGCCGATTGGGCATCGGCATCGGAGCCCATCTCGACGAAACCGAAGCCCTTGGAGCGGCCGGTCTCACGGTCCATCATGACCTTGGCGGAGTTCACCGCGCCGAAGGCGGAGAACGCTTCGTTCAAATCTTCGTCGCGAACGCTGTAGGCAAGATTGCCCACGTACAGTTTGTTGCCCATGGATGAGCGCCTTTCAAGAAACAGAGTACAGCAGTACCTTAAGACCCAGTGGAGGAGCTACAGCCAGCACTCATTCGAGAGAACAGAGAAGGCGACGCATCCAGACACGAACTTACATTATGCGTGACTGGCAACGTCGAAACGGCCCCTCGAAAAAAGAAGTGTTGTAACCAGACTCTGCAGACCCCACGGTTGAGGCGGACCTCCAGTGTGATTCGTCACAGTACCGTGAGCCGTGGTCGTCAGGCAGGGTGTGCTGGTATCGAACCCCACCAGTGCAGCCATGGACCTCAGCAAAGCGCATACGGAACTTCTCGCCACAGTCAAGCCGGTCGGCGTATTGACGCGGCTGATGGACCTGATCAAGTCGATTCCAGTGCCTGCCACGGGTGTGCCCGCCTGACACCGGAGCAATTGGCCGGCTAGCATCCGAGCGATGAGCACCCAGACCTTCGATTTCGTGATCATCGGGGCCGGCACGGCCGGCAGTCTGTTGGCGAACCGTTTGAGCGCCATCCCTGGCAAGCGGGTGTTGCTGCTGGAGGCTGGCGGTCACGATGACTACCACTGGATTCATATCCCGGTGGGTTACCTGTACTGCATCGGTAATCCACGCACTGACTGGCTCTACACAACCGAAGCCGAAGCCGGCCTGAACGGCCGCAGCCTTCGTTATCCGCGTGGCAAGGTCCTGGGGGGCTGTTCGAGCATCAACGGCATGATCTACATGCGCGGCCAATCACGCGACTATGACGGGTGGGCCCAACTGACTGGTGATCCGGACTGGTGCTGGGACTCTGTCCTTCCTTTTTTTATGCGTCACGAGGATCACTGGCGCCTCGATCCTGGTACGGCGGACCCTCTGGCGGATGAACGCTTTCGCGCCCTGCACGGGCATGGGGGGGAATGGCGTGTCGAGAAGCAACGGTTGCGCTGGGACATCCTCGACGCCTTTGCCCGTGCTGCCGAACAGGCTGGGATTCCCGCGACCCAGGACTTCAACGGTGGCAACAATGACGGTGTGGGCTACTTCGAGGTCAATCAGCGCAAGGGTCTGCGCTGGAATACCGCCCGTGCCTTTCTGCGGCCTGCCTGCTTCGGCAGGCCCAACTTCGAGCTTTGGACCGGCGTGCAGGTCGAGCAACTGGAGCTCACAACTCGCGCGGACGGCAGGCAGGTTTGTCGTGGGGCACGAGTACGCACACCACACGGCGTCGAAACTGTGCGCGCCAGTGGGGAGGTGCTGTTGTGCGCTGGCGCGATTGGCAGTGTGCAAGTGCTGCAACTCTCGGGCATCGGTGATCCCAAGGTGCTACAGACGGCGGGCGTGACACCCCAGCACGCGTTGCCGGGCGTGGGTCGCAATCTACAAGACCATCTGCAGATTCGCGCTGTCTATAAGGTGCAAGGAACTCGCACGCTCAACACTCGGGCCGCCAGCGCTTGGGGAAAAGCAGCGATCGGCCTCGAATATGCATTGCGTCGCACCGGACCGATGAGCATGGCGCCTTCGCAGCTGGGTGCATTCACGCGGTCTGACCCTGCTCAACTTTGGCCGAACCTCGAATACCACGTACAACCCCTCAGCTTGGAAGCGTTTGGCGAACCATTGCATCACTTCGACGCGTTCACAGCGAGTGTGTGCAATCTCAACCCTGAGTCCCGCGGTGCCGTGCACATTCGCACCCCTCGTTCCGAAGACGCGCCAATGATCGCGCCCAACTACCTTTCCACCGAGCGTGATCGCCAGATTGCCGCCAATTCGCTGCGTCTCACGCGTCATATCACTACCCAGCCAGCGCTCGCGCCGTACAAGCCGCAGGAGTGGAAGCCGGGGTTGCAATACGAAACCGATAGCGAATTGGCACGCCTTGCGGGTGACATCGGTACAACCATCTTCCATCCCGTAGGCACCTGTCGCATGGGACGCGATGACGACCCGGAGGCAGTGGTTGACTCCCATTTGCGCGTGCGCGGTATCGATCGACTGCGAGTGGTGGATGCCAGCGTCATGCCCACAATTACGAGCGGCAATACCAATTCGCCGACGCTGATGATTGCCGAGCGCGCCGCGCAATGGATTGCAGAGGAGCTATGAGGCGGCGCTACACCAGCGTTCATCATTGCGGGTAAGCCCGGGTTCGTGCCCTTGGCTCGTTCGATTACATTGCGGGCACTCGTAATGTGCTCCGACAAGGGGCCATGCAGCGAGGGGCTGAGGAGACAGTGAAAGTCGCAAACGAAAACTCAAGCGCGACTCAAGGCGAAGCTGGCATTGCTGCCAGTTCGTTCGCCGGTGGTGCTGATTTCAGCCCATGACGATTGAAAAGTGCAAAAAACAGATTGCACTGTAAGAAGGCGCCGGTGTTCCGGCGCCTTCTTGCGTTTTTATTGCGCCCTGCAGAGGTTTGCGCTTTTTACTTTGGAACCAGATCGCCGTCAAAACGCGAAACGGTCTCCGCTCCTGAGCGCGCGCACTGGTTGTGCTAACCCAAGCGCAGCAATCTGACCCGTGACGGCAGTTTGCTCGCCAGGCTTGATGTGAGTAATTGCTATGTTCACATCAGCCGGCAACTTCGCCAACTCTATCGCCAACATGGCCGGTGCCATGTGTTTGCTTGCTAGTGCAATTCCGAGTTCCTCATCGCTGAATGCGGTCTCAATGACCAATTGGACAATCCGACGACTTCCAAGCGCTTCCCAGAGTGCCGGATTCGGCGCGGTGTCGCCGGTATAGACCCACCACCCTTGATTGGTCTGGACCGCGAATCCACATGCAGGCACTGTATGCAGAGCAGGCAGTACCTCTATACGTTGACCGGCAACCTCAACAATGTCGCCGATTTCGAAGGCTTTGAATTTGATGATGGGCTCGTCGGCGCTCGGCAGGGAGGTGAAGTCTGGCCAAAGGACGTCGTTGAACATGTGATCACACATGGCGTCGATCGTCGCCTGCAGCGCATGCACGACGATTGGCTGCAATGGACGCTTGCTCAGCCGACTACGCATCACGCTGTCTGCCAGCAAGGGAATCCCAAGCACATGGTCCAGGTGCGAGTGCGAGATGAAGATGTGATTGATTGACGAGAGTTCTTCGAGCGTGAGTTCACCTACGCCCGTGCCCGCGTCAATGAGCACCTGGCCATCAACCAGAAATGCAGTGGTCCGGCAGCCCGCAGCGATGGAGCCAGAGCACCCTAGGATACGAAGATTCATCAACATTTCCGTACAGACCACGGGGTGCGGGTCGAATCGCGCGCAGAAACGATCGGAACGGTGGAACGCCAATGCGAGGACATCATGGCGTCCATGCTGCCCGCGCTTGGCTCAGCAAGCAAGGACCACCACGCGCAGTTATGCACTCGACAGCGTAGGCCTGAACTCAATGACGACTGCGTTGTGAACAAGGCCACAAGCGAAATCCGTCGCCGGACTGATGGACTTCACACAGCGACTTGTCGTAGTTCAGGGTTGCATGAATTGCATTTGTGTACCAGCTAGTTCGATCACGTCGCCATCCTTGAGATGAATGGGGTCGCTCTGTACCGGTGAGCCATTCACAGTTGGACGACTGCTTCCTTCGACGTGGGCAAAAACATAGCCCCCCGGTCGCTTCGTGATCGAGGCAACCTGAACGCCAGGCTTGCCAACGGTGGTTACTACCTTCGTCAAGGCGACTTCGCGGCCCGCCGCAGCACCTGACAACACCTTAATTGATGCCTGCGGAACATTGCCGCTGCCCAGGCTTCCAA
This sequence comes from Pseudomonadota bacterium, assembly GCA_041169165.1. Classification (GTDB taxonomy): domain Bacteria; phylum Pseudomonadota; class Gammaproteobacteria; order Burkholderiales; family Burkholderiaceae_C; genus Sphaerotilus. The sequence goes on along the minus strand of JBEEJN010000006.1, from coordinate 83,763 downwards.
AATTCGACTGCGGCATCCCTGCTGGCTGGGTCGGCAACGCCCGCACGCCAGCAGACGATGGAACTTGGCCAGGCTTGAGCACCATGGTCTTCTCATAGTCAGCGCTGTCTTCGACCAAATATTTGATCTTGTACTTGCCGATCTCCACGGTGTCGTTGTGCTGCAACAATTGCTTTTTGACCGCGCGACCGTTGATGTAGGTTCCGTTCGTGCTGTTCTGGTCTTCGATATAGACGTCCTGCCCAACCATCTGCAGAACCGCGTGTTCGCCACTCACAGCGAGGTTGTCGATGACGATGTCGTTGTACGGACGGCGACCTAGTGTGGTCTTGTCCTTCGTCAGCTGGACTTCCTTGATGACGACGCCGTCCAGCGAGACTACCAGTTTAGGCATGAGCGACCTCTAGTTCTGAGCGAAGTGTGCGCGCCCGGGTTCTGTACAGGTCCGCGTGCAATGGCACTGCGGCAAATATTTGATGCGTGCCATGACGCGGCGACTTGTCATCGCTTGAACGGCCACCATGAGCGCGTCGTCGATGTGCCTCCTCGCGCAGCGACCAAGACAACAGCAATATTATCCCTTCCACCTGCATCATTGGCTGCAACGACGAGAGCATTGGCGGCGTCATCCAGGGTGACATGCTGCGCAAGCAATGCGCCCATTTCATCGTCGTCCAACATGTCGGACAAGCCATCTGAACACATCAGGTACCAATCCTCAGGCATGACGGCGTGCAGATGTGTTTCCAGCAGAACGACGTCCTCGACACCCACGGCGCGCGTAACCAGATTCTTGTGCGCGCTGGTAGCGGCCTGCTCAGGAGTGATCAGGCCTGCATCAATCTGCTCCTGCAGCAGCGAATGGTCGCGTGTGAGTTGCGTCAGTCGGCCAGCGCGCCAGCGATAGGCTCGCGAATCCCCTATGTGACCCAACATGAGCCGGCTGCTTCTGAAGACACCGACCACAAGTGTTGTGCCCATTCCGGTGTATTGCGGATTGGAGTTTGCTGCGTTGAAGATGGCGCGATTGGCGTTGTCAACGCAGATGTCCATCGCGCGGCGCACATCGACATCTGTAACCTGGGGCGTGGCTTCAGTCAGCCAACGGCCCAATTCCGAACGAATAAATGCAGTGGCCATGCCGCTGGCAACTTCACCGGCGTTGTAGCCGCCCATGCCGTCGGCCAACACCGCCAGTGACGCGCTTTCGTCCACCGCAACGGAGTCTTCGTTGTTCGAGCGGATACGGCCGCGATCGGTCACGGCGTAGAACTCGAAACTGATGGGAGGTGCGTTGGGTCGGTCCATGGCTCAAGCCGTACGATTGTGCATGAAGTGACCGCTGCTGCCGCCCAGTGCAAGCGGGCCTTGTGCGCACTCTGCGACGTCGTGTACCCCCCGTAGTTCGGTGGGTCCAAGGGTCAAGCCGTGGCGTGCAGCGACCAGCGCCAAGTCGGCACCGAGTTGGCTGGCGTCGGTGTAACGCAACTCGGGACGTTTTTGCAATGCAAGCGCGATCACATCGCCTAGATCGGCTGGCAGGTCGGGACGCAAATCGAGCAGGTCGGGCGCAGGTTGTTCGATCACTGCGCGCATGAGGTCGGCCAGATTTGCGGCTTCGATCGGCAAACGTCCAGTCAGGAGTTGAAACAGCACCAAGCCAAGCGAATAAACGTCGCTGCGCCCGTCGACCTGCTTGCCGGACAGTTGCTCCGGCGACATATAGAGCGGTGAACCCAACACCAAGCCGGTCCGAGTGCGTGCTGCGTCGCTGATGCGTGCAATGCCGAAATCTGTGACCTTGAGTGTTCCCAGATCGAAATCGACCATTACGTTGGCGGGCTTGATGTCGCGATGCACGACGCCCTGGCCGTGGGCGTGGGCCAGGGCGAGTGCAACGCGCCGGCCGATTTCAATCACAGCCGCGACCGACAGGAGATGGCCGACACGCGTGAAGCGCAGCAGATCGTGCCCTGTCAGCAATTCCATGGCGATATAGGCCAGGCCATGCTCCTCGCCTGCGTCGATCACCTGAACAATATCCTGGTGACTCAATCGCCAGGCAGCTTGCGCCTCGCGCCGAAAACGCTCGCGGGCCTCTTGTAGTGCAAGGCCTTCGAACTCGCGCGTTAGTGCCAACGTCTTGACAGCGACTTGTCGGCCCGAAACGTCGTCGACGCCTCGAAACACTCGACCCATGCCGCCGCGGCCGATTTCCTGCTCAAGCCTGAAGCGCCCCAGACGACCGGGCTCCACTGTCGACGTGGCCTGGGCCGGTTCGGCAGCGGCGCTCTCGGTGCTGGCACGTGGCATGGGCGGAGGAACGTAGGCTGTTGCGAGGTCGGTCACAGGCGCGACGGTTGGCGATTCAACAGGCAATAAGGCATGGCCTGCGGCGTGCTGCGATCCTGGCGTCTCCGCGCAGGCAGCTTGGGTTTGCCGCCGATGCCGTCGCCAACCCAGACCTGCACCCAGTGCGCCGACCAGGGCAGGGATTAGCCACAGCAGTATCGTGGTCAGCTCCGGTATGTGGGACGGGGTGGCTGCCTCCACGCTTCCACTGGCGGTCAGCGCTACCACGCAGGAACCGACACGATGCAGCCAAGCCGACGCCATGCAATCACGGCCGCAAAGTGCTGCACAGGTATCGCCTGCGCGGCCGATGGCGCTTGGTCGGTTCTTCGGCTCTCTGCGAGTGGCAGTACGGAATTGAGGAGCAAACGTAGAGGTTCTCGCTACAACAATTGCCTTCAGGACGATTCTGTCTCGACGCTGCTGTGACTGCGTGCAGCCAGCCATTTGCCGACCAAAACGACCCCAGCCGCACACGCCAAGCTCAAGGGCGCCTCCCAGCCATGCAGGTGAGCTTCAAACCACCCCGATATTGCCGGATCACTCACCGCCATCTCGCCGGCCACGTAACCGAGCAAAGCAGCTCCGATGGTGATGATGACCGGAAAACGCTGCATCAACTTGAGCAGCAGTGTGCTACCAAAGATGATGAGTGGAATGGATAACGCAAGGCCAGCAATCAACAGTGGCGTGCGCATGTTCTCGGGCGCGCTGTTCGCCGCCGCTGCGACGGCAATCACGTTGTCCAGGCTCATGACCAGATCGGCGACCAGAATGGTGCGTATGGCCACCATCAGGCTGTCGCTGGCCTGGACATCCCCTTCGTCGTCCCCACCCGCGAGCAATTGCACACCGATCCAGAGAAGCAATATCGAACCAACAAGTTTCAAGAACGGGTACTGAAGCAAGGCGACCGCAAACAATGTGAGCACCACCCGCAGAACGATGGCTGCGCCGCTTCCGCCCAGGATGGCCAAATTTTGCTGGCGCGCAGGCAGATTTCGCGCAGCTAGTGCGATAACAACGGCGTTATCGCCCGACAGCAGGATATTGACCCAGATGATCTTGAGAAGGGCAACCCAGAGGCTAGATTCGGTGAGATCCATATGACGGCACGTCCGGCGTGCAGAAAGAGGTAAATAGTGCGGCTGATCGGCGCCAGGTGTCGCGCCTGTCGTTCGTGCGGGACGTAGCTGCTTGCACCTGGCCACGCCCGCGCAAGTGTGTGGTCTGCTCCGGTCGGACGTGCTGCGTGAAAACACGCACTTCGAGGCGTTCTCGTCGTGTATTTGGTACTCTGGAGGGCATTTCCTAAAACCCCGTCCGTGACTGGCGTAGGGGCGTGACCGGAGCCCGACTCGGCATGAACGCCGTGTTCGAAGGTCGATTCGATGCGCCAACCGGCCGCGACGGCCTCTTTTGATGCCCGCCGCCACGTCGGCGGGCATGGTTTGCCCTTTACGCAGGCCGTGCAGACGCACCTTCGCTCCTGAACAGCCACACCAGCCTGCGCGCGTTGTACGCCGCGCACTGCAATGTGATGGCCAGCGCATTGCGCGCCAGCGTCATGGCCCGCACACACTTGCCGCATTGCTGGTGCAGGCTGGCGAAGACGTGCTCGACGCGCGCCCGGGTGCGGTTGATGGTGCGGTTGCGCTGCTTGAGTCGGGTCTTGGCCGTCTGCCCCGGCTTGGCCCTGCGGGCGATGCCGTCGGCCAGACCGTGCTCGTCCAGCACATGGCGGTTGGCCTGGCTGTCATAGCCCCGGTCAGCCAGCGGCCGGCTGCGGGTGTTGGCTGGCTGCAGGATGTCGCCCAGTTGCTGACCGTCGTCGGCATTGGCCGGCGCGACCTTGAAGGTGCGGATGAGCTTGTAGCGTGCGTCCACGTTGCCGTGCAGCTTGTAGCCGTAGTAGGACTTGCCGTGCTTTTGCGTCCAGCGTGCCTCGCGGTCGGTGTGCGCCAGGCGTTTGCTGCTCCAGCCTTCGGGGGCTTCGCCGCGGTTGAGTGCTTCGCGCTCGGCGGTCCTGGCCTGGGTGATCGGGGCTTGCACGATGCTGGCGTCCACGATCTGCCCACCACGCGGGATGTAGCCGTGCTGCTGCAACTGCTGGCTCAGCGTGTCGAAGATGGCCCGCCCGCCCAGGCCACCCTGAGCCTGGCGTTGGCGGAAGGTCCACAGCGTGCGTGCGTCGGGGATGTTCAAGGCAGCGTCGAGCCGGCAAAAGCACTGGCAGCTCAGGCGGTCCAGCACCTGGTGCTCGCACTGTTCGTCCGACAGGTTGCACACCCCTTGCAGTAACACTTGCGCACCAGCACGTCGGTGGCATATGGTGGACGTCCGCCCTTCTTGCGCTCGGGACGCGGGCAGGCTGCGTCCACTGCTGCAGCCATGGTCGAAAAGTCGATCAGGTCATCCATCGCCGCCAAGGTCTGCACATAGCCTTCGAGCTTGGACTTGCGCTGCTCGCGCAAGAACAGGTCATCGGCTTGCTCGGGCGGGAAGAAGCTCGACGGCTTGATGCGCGGTGTGATCATGACCGGCATCTTGCCCGCGCGGACTCGGGAGGGACAGAGCGGTTTCTAGAAGTGCCCTGGAGGACAGTCGCATGTGCCCGTTGGCCGCTCCTGGTCCAGCCCACCTGAAAAGGCGTGATGGCCGGACGAAAACGCCTTCTCAACCCTAGGGGCAAGCATTACCATTCGTGGCGCTTTGCTTCGGTGCGCCGACGGTGTGCAGTCTGCACCGGCCACCTGGGCTCTGACTACTGTCCTGCGATGGAGAAAATTCAATATGGCAACTGCGAAGAAGGCTGCGGCAACCAAGGCCCCGGCAAAGAAGGCGACTGCGGTCGCAACGGCCCCGGCCCCCGCTGCTGACGCGACCGCAGGCAAGCGCGCGCCCAATGCGGCGTTCATGAAGGCCATGACGCCGTCGGCTGCATTGGCGGCAGTCATCGGCGAGGCGGCTGCGCCACGCACCGAAGTCACCAAAAAGGTATGGGAATACATCAAGAAGCACAAGCTTCAAGATGCTGCCAACAAGCGAGTCATCAATGCTGACGCCAAGCTCAAGGCCGTGTTCAAGAAGGATCAGGTTGACATGTTCGAGATGACCAAGCTGATCAGCGCGCATCTGTCCTGATTCGGCTTTTCCAGGCTTGTCCTAACGCCCGGCTCTGCCGGGCGTTTTCATTTCCAACGGTGAGGATGTGCCAGGCCCTGCAGGCAACTCAAAGACCGCGGCCTTCGTCGACGCCTAAGTGCAGGTTCATGCACTGCACGGCCGCGCCGCTTGCGCCCTTGCCCAGGTTGTCAAGTCGGGCCATGACGATGGCCTGCGCACCGTTGGCAAAGACATGGATATCCACCTGGTTGCTGTCGTTGCAGGCCTGCACGTCGTAGAAGCCGTCGTTCAGCGTGGTCGTGTCATTCAGCGGCGCGACACGGATGAAGCGTTCACCGTCGTAGCGGCGTGCATAGGATTCCTGCAGTTGCGCTGCGTCGGTTACGCCATTCAGCTGTGCCAACTGGAGAGGCAAACTAACTGCAAGTCCCTTGTAGAAGTTGGCCACCACTGGCATGAAAACCGGCCGGGTGTCCAACCGTCCGTGTGCCATCACCTCTGGAATGTGCTTGTGTGCCAGGCCCAGGGCGTAGGGACGAGGCGATTGCAGCCTGACGTCTCCGCCGGCCTGATATTGCTCGATCATCTTCTTGCCGCCACCTGAATACCCAGTGATGGACGTGGCGCTGACTCCGAGCGCGCCGGGTAGTAGCCCGGCGTCGACCAATGGACGCAACAGAAGCACGAAAGCAGTTGCGTGACAGCCCGGATTGGCGATGCGTTTGGCCGCGCGCAGGGCCCCACGCTGCTCAGCGGCCAGTTCAGGCAGACCATAGACCCATTGCGCATGGGTCCGGTGGGCGGTGCTGGCATCGATCAAGCAGGTGTTGGGGTTGTCGATCAGTGCGGCGGCGTCGCGGGCGGCGTCGTCAGGAAGGCAAAGAAATGCGACGTCCGCGGCGTTGAGCAGCCGCTTGCGTTCGGCCGTGTCCTTGCGCTTGTCGGCGTCGATGCGCAGCAATTCGACGTCGTCGCGTTGCGCTAGGTACTCGTGGATACGCAGGCCGGTCGTGCCTTCCTGGCCGTCGACGAAGACGGTATGACGTTTCATGGCTGGGCGTTTGGACAAGGTTGGTACAGCAGAGCAGCTGCGATCGCGCGAGGCGGTGGGCGCCGGCACGCGCGGCGGGATTGGTGCAGTAAGAATAAGGCAAGATGATGATCGACTCGACGACTGGCGCTCGCCTGCGTGTCCTGCTCCTGCCTGGCTGGCTCGACTCCGGCCCAGATCACTGGCAAAGCCGCTGGGAGCGGCTGCACGGCTTCGAACGTGTGCAGCAGGCCGACTGGGTCTGGCCGCGCCGCGGCGACTGGCTCGCTCGTTTGGACGAAGTGCTGCTTGCTGACGCACAGCCTGTGCTGCTGGTGGCGCACAGCCTGGGTTGCCACTTGGCGGCAGCCTGGTCGGCACACAGCCGGCATACGGCGCGGGTGCGCGGCGCCTTGTTGGTCGCGCCGCCCGATACCGAACGCGTCGACATGCCGCCGCAATTGCACGGCTGGCGCCCCATGGTGACTGAAACGTTGCGCTTCGCCGCCGGTGTGGTGGTGTCTGCCGACGACCCATACTGCAGCGTCGATCGTGCCACTCGGCTGTGCGCGAGTTGGGGCGCGGTGCAACACGACGTCGGGCCGCACGGCCACCTCAACGCTGAGTCAGGCTTGGGGGATTGGCCAGAGGGGCTGGACCTGCTGAGTCCATGGGCACGTCCGACGACGACGGCAGCGCCCTGATTCTGTTGCATGCTGCACTGCAGTAGAACATCGAGCTGTCGGTGGCAATCGCCGACAATCCGGACATGGTGATCAAGAAGCCCAAAGGACTCGGTCGCGGCCTGGAAGCGTTGCTCGGCCCGCAAGTGGCCGACGTGCGTCAACACGGCGAGGACGTCCGGCCTTCGATATTGAAGCTGGCGCAACTGCTGCCCGGAAAGTACCAGCCGCGCACCCGCATGGACGAAGGTTCGCTGTTCGAGCTGGCGGAAAGCATCAAGACCCAGGGTGTGATGCAGCCTGTGCTGGTGCGTCCGGTGGCAGCCAGCGACGGTCTGCCGATGTACGAGATCATTGCCGGTGAACGACGTTCACGGGCCGCCCGCATGGCCGGGCTGGACGAAGTGCCGGTGCTGGTGCGCGAGGTCGCCGATCAGGCAGCCGCCGTGATGGCGCTGATCGAGAACATCCAGCGCGAGGACCTCAATCCCCTGGAGGAAGCGCAGGGTGTGGCGCGCCTGATCGAGGAGTTCGGCCTTACCCATGAAGAAGCAGCACAGGCCATTGGCCGGTCGCGCAGTGCAACCAGCAACTTGCTGCGCCTGTTGCAACTCGCCGAACCGGTCGCCCAACTGCTCATGGCGGGCGACCTGGACATGGGCCATGCCCGGGCCCTGTTGCCGCTTGACAAGGTGCACCAGATCACTTGCGCGCATGAGATCGTGGCACGCGAGCTTTCGGTGCGCGAGGCAGAAAAGCTCGCGAGTCGTGCAGCCGCTCAGAATGGAGCGACCCGCTCAGCAGCGACGCCGGCCGCCAAACCTGGTAAATCGCGCGACATCCTGCGCATCGAGGAGCAACTGGCCGACCATCTCACTGCCGCGGTGGAGATCCGGGTCAAGAAGCGCACCAAGCACGGCGAACAAGGCGAGGTCTCGATAGCATTTGGGTCGCTGGATGAACTCAACGGCCTGCTGGACAAGCTAGGTCTGCGCGACATCTGAGCACCTCGTCCGGACCGACTTGCTGCTTGCAGACGACCCATGACCGCATCGCGCGAGTCGGGCACGCAGGTTGCTCGATTGCAATAATGGTTGTCGTCCATGCGGGCAGTGAAGCATTCGACGCGGCGTCGATGTATCGTGATGGTGCGTTCCTCCTGCATCCGCAACTCGCTTATCGTCATGGTCATGTCCCGCCGACGGTCGACTGGCACATTGCGGTGAGCGGTTGAACCAAATTGGCGCGACCGGACTCCAGAGCGCTAATCGGAGCGAAACCTACACGACCTGTACACGACCTGACGGATACGACACCGCCCCGTGCTGGGCAGCGGAAAGCTCTGATGAAGCCTCGGGCCGCACTTGATGCGGCGGAGGGACTTCATCAGATCTTCCCAAGCGATGCAGCTGGACTTTCCGCTGCATCGACGCCTGACTATCCTGGAGGCCCGCATGGACGTGATCAGCAGCTTCGCCGCGCGCTACGAGCGCACCCGTGAAGAAGAACTCAGCCTGGAGGATTACCTTGCCGAGTGCAAGCGCAATCCAACGGCCTACGCCACAGCCCCCGAGCGCATGCTCAAGGCAATCGGCGACCCGCAGATGATCGACACGCGCAACGACCCGCGTCTGTCACGCATCTTTGCCAACAAGCTCATCAAGATCTACCCCGCCTTCGCCGAGTTCTACGGCATGGAGGACTCCATCGAACAGGTGGTGTCCTATTTCCGCCATGCCGCCCAGGGGCTGGAGGAAAAGAAGCAGATTCTCTACCTGCTCGGCCCGGTGGGTGGCGGCAAGAGCTCGATCGCCGAACGCCTCAAGCAGCTGATGCAGGACGTGCCCTTCTACGCCATCAAGGGCTCGCCAGTCAATGAATCGCCGCTCGGCTTGTTCGATGCGAGCGAGGATGGCCCGATCCTCGAAAAGGAATATGGCATTCCGCGTCGCTACCTCAACCGCATCCTCAGCCCATGGGCAGTGAAGCGGCTCGATGAATATGGCGGGGACATCCGCAAGTTCAAGGTTGTGAAGCGTTATCCCAGCATCCTGAAGCAGGTCGGAATTTCCAAGACAGAGCCCGGCGATGAGAACAACCAGGACATTTCATCGTTGGTCGGCAAGGTCGACATACGCAAACTCGAAACCTTTGCGCAGGATGATCCGGACGCCTACAGCTACTCTGGCGGGCTGTGCCTCGCCAACCAGGGACTGCTGGAATTTGTCGAAATGTTCAAGGCACCCATCAAGGTGCTGCACCCACTGCTCACGGCGACCCAAGAGGGCAACTTCAAGGGCACCGAGGGTTTTGGTGCCATACCTTTCGACGGTATCGTTCTGGCGCACAGCAATGAAAGTGAATGGAAGGCCTTCCGCAACAACAAGAACAACGAGGCTTTTCTCGACCGCATCTATATCGTCAAGGTGCCTTATTGCTTGCGCGTGAGCGAAGAGATCAAGATCTACGAAAAACTCATCCGTGGCTCGTCTCTCGCCGATGCCAAGTGTGCCCCCGGCACGCTCAAGATGATGAGCCAGTTTGCCATGCTGACGCGGTTGAAGGAACCGGAAAACTCCAGCCTCTATTCCAAGATGCAGGTCTATGATGGCGAGAACCTCAAGGATACTGACCCACGCGCGAAGAGTTACCAGGAATATCGAGATTACGCCGGCGTCGATGAAGGAATGAGCGGCATCAGCACGCGTTTTGCGTACAAGATCATTTCCAAGGTGTTCAACTTCGATAGCCAGGAAATTGCCGCCAATCCGGTGCACCTGATGTATGTACTGGAGCAGCAGATCGAGCGCGAACAGTTTCCTGCGGAGGTCGAACAGAAATACATCGGCTACATCAAGGAACTGCTCGCGCCGCGATATGCCGAATTCATCGGCAAGGAAATCCAGACCGCCTACCTGGAAAGCTACAGCGAATATGGTCAGAATATCTTCGACCGATATGTAACATATGCCGACTACTGGATCCAGGATCAGGAATACCGCGACACGGATACAGGTGAGGTGTTCGATCGGGCATCCCTGAATGCCGAACTGGAGAAGATCGAGAAACCTGCAGGGATCGCCAACCCAAAGGATTTCCGCAACGAGATCGTCAATTTTGTGCTGCGTGCCCGAGCCAACAACGCCGGGAACAACCCGGTCTGGACGAGTTACGAAAAACTGCGCACGGTAATCGAGAAGAAGATGTTCTCGAATACCGAGGAACTGCTTCCGGTTATCAGCTTCAACGCCAAGGCGAGCGCCGACGAGGCCAAGAAACACGAGGACTTCGTCAACCGCATGGTTGCCAAGGGCTATACCGGAAAACAGGTGCGACTGCTGTGTGAGTGGTATCTGCGCGTGCGCAAGTCCAGCTAAGGCGGTCCTATCGCGATTACCGAGGCCTCATCGATGCTGCAGCAAATCATAGACCGCAGGTTGGCCGGCAAGAACAAGTCGATCGGCAACCGCGAACGTTTCTTGCGTCGCTACAAGGAGCAGATACGTGGCGCGGTACGGCGAGCCATCGATGGGCGGGGGATTCGAGATCTTGAACGAGGCGAAGAGATCCGTATCCCCAAGAAGGACATCAATGAGCCGGTCTTTCATCATGGCCAAGGTGGGGTGCGCGACATCGTGCATCCCGGCAATCGCGAATACATTCGCGGCGACCGTATTGACCGCCCCAAGGGCGGTAGTGGTGGCGGCAAAGGTGGAGGCCAGGCCAGCGATTCTGGCGAAGGTGAGGACGACTTTGTTTTCAGCCTGAGCAAGGAAGAATTCATGCAGGTTTTTTTCGAAGACCTGGCTCTTCCTCACCTCATCCGCACCCAACTGGCGGAAACGCCGGAATGGAAATCTCACCGGGCCGGTTTCACCAGCGACGGTACGCCCAACAACCTGCATGTGGTGCGATCCATGCGGGGTGCGCTCGGGCGCCGTATTGCGTTGGGTGCGAGCAGTCGGCGTGAATTGCATGAACTCGAGCACGAACAAAATGAGTTGCGTGCTGGGATACAAACTATGGAAGTGGGCGCTCGCCTACTTGAGATAGAGGCCCGTATTGCCCACCTGCGCGGGCGGGTCGCCGGTATCCCTTATATTGATCCGATCGATCTGCGGTTTCGCAGTCGAGTCAGAGTGCCGGTACCGACGTCTAAGGCCGTGATGTTCTGTCTGATGGATGTCTCAGGATCGATGGACGAAGGCCGAAAGGAATTGTCCAAGCGTTTCTTCATCCTGCTCTATCTGTTCTTGACCCGCCACTACGAGAAAATCGACATCGTCTTCATCCGCCACCATACGCAGGCACAGGAAGTTGACGAGGAAGGCTTCTTCCATTCCACGGAGACCGGAGGCACTGTTGTATCGAGCGCCCTCGTGCTGATGGAGGAAATCATACGCGCACGTTATCCGAGCGACCAGTGGAACATCTATGGGGCCCAGGCCAGCGACGGTGACAATTGGCACCACGATAGTGGGAGATGCCGGGAAATACTTGAACAGAAGATTCTTCCGCTGTGCCGCTATTACGCCTATGTACAGGTTGCGGAGCCTGAGCAAAATCTCTGGGAGGAATACGTTAGGCTCGCCGCCGTGAGCGGACCTCATTTCGCAATGCGCAAGGTGACGGAGGCGTCGCAGATATATCCGGTGTTCCGCGACCTGTTCAAGAAGGAAGGGGTGCCGGCATGAGCGCATTTGATCGGATCTTGATGAAAGATCTGCACAATGGACCGCCACCGCTTGCCCAGCGTCCGCCGCAAGCGCTTGAAGCGCCTAGTGACTGGAGCTTTGACCTAATCGACCAGTATCATGATGTCATCAAGCATACCGCCGAACGTTTTGGCCTGGATACCTATCCAAACCAACTCGAAATTATTACGGCCGAACAAATGATGGATGCCTACGCCAGCGTGGGCATGCCGGTAAACTATCGGCACTGGAGTTACGGAAAGGAGTTCATCGCCACTGAAAAAAACTACAAGCGTGGCCACATGGGGCTGGCGTACGAGATTGTGATCAACAGCAATCCGTGTATTTCCTACCTCATGGAGGAGAACACTATGGCCATGCAGGCGCTCGTCATCGCGCACGCCGCCTATGGTCATAATAGTTTCTTCAAGGGCAATTATCTGTTTCGCATGTGGACCGACGCAGCGTCCATCATTGATTATCTAGTGTACGCCAAGAATTATGTCGCGGCGTGCGAGGAGAAACACGGTCTGGATACTGTCGAGGCTTTTCTGGACAGTTGCCACGCACTTATGAATCACGGGGTTGATCGGTACCGTCGTCCCAGTCGCAAATCGCTCGCGCAGGAGTTGGCAGAACGCAAGGACCGGGAATCGTACGCGCAGCGCCAGGTCAATGATCTCTGGCGAACCTTGCCGCGTCGCGCCGAACGTTCAGAGGAGCAGCAGGAGGCACGGCGTTTTCCGGAAGAACCTCAGGAAAACCTGCTGTATTTCATCGAGAAAAATGCGCCTCTGCTGGAGCCTTGGCAGCGAGAGTTGGTGCGTATCGTGCGCAAGGTTGCGCAGTATTTCTACCCGCAGCGCCAGAGTCAGGTGATGAACGAGGGTTGGGCGACCTTCTGGCATCACAAGATTCTCAATACCATGTATGACGACGGTTATCTGACCGACGGTGTGATGATTGAATGGCTCAAATCACACACCAATGTGGTGTACCAGCCTAGAGTTGGCGATCGAGGTTACAGCGGCCTGAACCCGTATGCGCTGGGATTCGCGATGTATACCGATATCAAGCGTATTTGCGACAACCCGACCGAGGAAGATCGTCGCTGGTTTCCAGAAATCGCTGGCAGCCCCTGGTTGCCTACGCTCGACCACGCGATGCGCAACTTCAAGGACGAGAGCTTCATTGGGCAGTTTCTCAGTCCACGACTGATGCGTGAGTTTCGCCTGTTCGCCATCACAGATGACGAAAAAGCCAATCAACTCGAGGTGTCAGCCATTCATGATGAAGCGGGCTATCGCGACCTGCGCGAATCGCTTTCGCATCAATATGACTTGGGTTCGCGCGAGCCCAATATTCAGGTGTGGAATGTCAACTTGCGCGGCGATCGTTCATTGACATTGAGGCATTTCCAGCACAAGGATCGACCCTTGGCCGACAGCGCACAGGAAGTGCTTAAGCATGTTGCACGGCTGTGGGGTTTTGGCGTACAGCTTGAAAGTGTGAATGGCGCCGGCGCCGTGACAAAACGCTGGTCAGTGCCCGCACCGACACACTGAAACTGGTGGCGCCCGGTGTCCACCTCACAATGACGCCATGAACAGCCCCGAAATTCTCACCGTCAGCAGTACGTTGGCGGAAGCACAGGCCGTGTCGCCGCAGAGCCCCGTTCGCCGCGGGCCGGCCAATCCACAGAAATTCTGCGTCGAGAACCGCCCCAGTGCCATTGATGGCCTGGGTGCATTTGCTGCGGAGCCCATTCCGGCCTACAAGAAGATCGGTGAAATACGCGGTGAATCGATCAGCGTGAAGGAAGCCCATCGACGCGTGCGCGGTGTGGCCCGGATCATGATGGTCGAGATTTCCGAGCGGCGAGCCATCGATGCTTCAGCGTCCACTGACCCCTTGCGATACACCAACCATTCCTGCACGCCCAACACTGTGCTGCGTATCCGGCAGGGTAGGGTCGAGTTGTATGCCATGCGTGCCATTCAGCTTGGCGAAGAACTCACCGCCGACTATGGCGAAACCCATCACGGCGGACGTCTGCCGTGTCGGTGCGGCGCGCCCAATTGCCGCGGCGCCTTGTAAGCACATGACGCGGTCGATCGACGAGGAAAGCTACGCTTGCGCAGGACTTTGCGCGTGCAAGGAGCAGCAGTGACGAGCTGGAGTTTTCTCAGTCGACTGGGCGAAGCGCAAATCCTGATGCCGGCCATGGTGTCGGCATTGGCGTGGTTGAGCTGGCGCGTTGGTCTTCCGGCGGTGCGCGCGGGTGCGCTTTGGCTGCTGATGTTGGCAGGTGCGGGCCTGGTGACGCTGACGACCAAGCTGGCATTCATAGGATGGGGCCTGGGCTGGGCCTGGGCGGATTTCACTGGTGTGTCCGGCCACACCCTGGCTGCGACTGCCGTGTTGCCACCGCTGGCCAGCCTGGCGACGGGCCGGCAGTCCGTCCGCGGGCGGGCTGTCCTGCTGGCAGTGGCTGTCTTGCTGGCCATCGTGGTCGGGGTGTCGCGCGTCGTGCTGGGCGCACACAGCGTGTCGGAAGTGCTGGCCGGGTGGCTGCTCGGCGCTGCGGTGTCTAGCCTGGCGGTGCAACGCTTGAATGGGCTGAACAGCCGACGACACGACTGGTCGCTGCTGCTGGTGCTGGCTGTCTGGGGGCTGTCCGCCATGACCAGTGCACCGGCCACGCGCAGCCACGAACGCGTCACGGAGTGGGCACTGCGGCTTTCCGGCCACAGCCAACCCTTTGTACGGGCCGACTTGCATCGACCCCGGTCAGCGACCCGCGTGCCGGGGCCTTGAGCGTCACAAGCTGAAGATCTTGCCCGGGTTCATGATGTTCTTCGGGTCCAGGGCCTGCTTCACTGCGCGCATCAGGCCCACGGTGGCCGGGCCAATCTCGTCGAGCAGAAAGCCCATCTTGTGCAGACCAACACCGTGTTCGCCGCTGCAGGTGCCTTCCAGCCGAAGGGCGCGCGCCACCAGGGCCTGGTTGAGCGCCTCGGCGCGCCGGCACTCGTCCGCGTCGCTGGGGTCGATGAGGAAGCCGACGTGGAAGTTGCCGTCGCCCACATGGCCGACAAGGAAATAGGGGATGCCGCTGGCCTCCACCTCGTCGGCGGTCTCGACCAGGCACTCGGCCAGGCGCGAGATGGGCACGCAGGTGTCGGTGCTGATGGCGCGGCAGCCCGGCCGCGTCTGCAGGGCAGCGAAATAGGTGTGGTGGCGCGCGGTCCACAGCCGCGTGCGCTCCTCGGGCGTACTGGCCCACTCGAAGGCCTGGCCGCCGTGTTCACCGGCCAGTTCCTGCACCACCTGCGCCTGCTCGGCCACGCCGGCCGGGCTGCCGTGGAATTCCATCAGCAGCATGGGCTCCTCGCGCAGGCCGAGCTTGGCGTACTTGTTGACCGCGCGGATGGAATGCGGATCGACCAGTTCGCAGCGCGCAATCGGCACGCCGCTCTGGATGATGGCGATGGTGGTGTCCACCGCCGCCTTGATGCTGGGGAAATGGCACACCGCCGCCGAGGCCGCCTCGGGCTGCGGGTACAGGCGCAGCGTGATCTCGGTGATGACACCCAGCGTGCCTTCGCTGCCCACCATCAGGCGAGTCAGGTCGTAGCCGGCGCTGGACTTGCGCGCGCGGCTGCCGGTGCGGACGATCTCGCCGCTGGCGGTGACCACGGTGAGGGCAAGCACGTTCTCGCGCATGGTGCCGTAGCGCACCGCGTTGGTGCCGGATGCCCGCGTGGCGCACATGCCGCCGATGCTGGCGTCCGCGCCCGGGTCGATGGGGAAGAACAGGCCGCTGTGGCGGATCTCGTTGTTGAGCTGCATGCGTGTCACGCCGGCCTGCACCGTGACGGTCAGGTCCTCGGCGTTCAGGCTGACCACCTGGTTCATGCGTCCCAGGTCGAGCGAGATGCCGCCCTGCACCGCCAGCAGATGGCCTTCCAGCGATGAGCCCACGCCGAAGGGGATGACCGGCACGGCGTACTGGTCGGCGAGCTTGACCGCGTCGGCCACGTCCTGATTGCTCTCGCAGAACACCACCGCGTCAGGCGGTGCAGCGTCGTAGGCCGATTCGTCCCGCCCGTGTTGGGCGCACACCGCAGCTGCAGTCGAGCAGCGCTCTGCAAAACGGGCCTTCAACGCCTCGATCAGGGCGGCGGGCGGGCTGCGGCGCGCGGTGGCGCGTGTTTGCAATGCCAGGCTATGCGGGGCGGTCATGATGAAGGAGGTCTCCGACGAAGGGCAAGCAGCACGGGAGGTCGGCCGATGCAGGAAGTTGCGGCGGGCGCAAGGGCCGATGAGTGCCGAATGCATCAAGGCCAGGGCACGGGCCGTGGCTGATCCGCCATCTGTCCAGCGCAGGCCATCCGCCAGACATCCGCTTGATTCTAGGCAGGGCCATGTCGACCGTCGGCCAAGGCACTTGTGGCCAGGTCCGCGGCCCGCATGCTTAAAGTCTGATCAGACGGTGCAGTTCAGGCAACGCCTGCGCCCGGCTCCTCGTCGCCACGCTGCCAGTCCCAGCGTCGCCCTGCCTACACTGCAGGGCGTATCCTGTCCTTGCCCGAATTGATCGAACTGCACCCCGTGAACTCCGTGTCTGTCCCCCCGGACCAGTCCGCAGATGATGAAGCCAGTCTGCGCGAGCAACTTGCGCGGTTCTACCCGGCGCTGCTGGCCGATCCGCCAGCGGGCGGCATGGTTGATCTTTTGCGTCCGGGTGCCGTGATTGCTGTAGGCGAAGCGGACCTGTTGTTCCATGAAGGCAGCCCCTGTGCCGGATTTCCGCTCCTGATCGAGGGTGAGGTCAGGGTCGCTCGTGGTGAACCGCAGGGCCGTGCCATCGAGCTCTACCGTGTCGTACCTGGCGAGGTGTGCCTGGTCTCGGCCTCCTGCCTGTTGGGTGGCGAGCCGCTCAGCGCCCATGGGGTGGCTGTGCGCGACAGCCGCTTGCTGCTCCTGCCGGCGCCCCTGTTCATGCGTTGGAGCGCTCAGGAGCCGTTTCGCCGCTGGGTGTTCAGCGTTTTTGCCCAGCGCATGGGTGATCTCATCGCCTTGGCGGAAGCCGTCGCCTTTCAGCGCCTGGATCAACGCCTGGCCGCGGCGCTGCTCGGCCGCGGCGGACAGCTTGCCATCACCCACCAGCGGCTCGCCGACGAACTGGGCACGGTGCGCGAGATGGTCACGCGGCTGCTCAAGCGTTTCGAACAGTCGGGCTGGGTGAGCCTGGGGCGCGAGCGCATCTTGGTGATCGACGCGGCCGCGCTGCGCAGGGTTGCCGCCGGTGCCGCCGCACAAGGCGGCTGAACGGGGGCGGCGTTGTGGTTTGCGCCACGATGCATTGCCCGTGCCTGCGGACGTATCGCTTGTGTGACTGCTGTCACAGATCAAGACTTCCATAGGCGACACACTCTGGTCTCACCGGGATCGATGTGATGCCGGATAGCACAGGAGCTCCACCATGTCCAGCAATGTCGGCGGCATCGACCGCATCGCCCGTATCGTCGCAGGCCTCGTCCTCATCGCCCTGGCCGTCACCGGCACCATCGGGACCTGGGGCTATATCGGCCTGGTGCCGCTGGCCACCGGGCTGATGAAGTTCTGTCCGCTCTACACCGTGCTGGGCCTGCGTACCTGCCCGCTGCCCTCGTCGAAGAGCTGAGCTGCTCAGCGCCCCGCACCGCCTCGTGCCTCGCCGGGCCGGTGCCGTGACGTCTGGGGCCTGGCGCACGGCAGCCCGACCTGAGATGTGACCCCTAGACGCCGACGACGGCCACGGGCCCTCAGGCGCTGATCTGCAGGCGACCGAAAAGCCAAATTTCGAATCACGCCGACGCGCAACTGCCCCTCATATTGGGGGAGACAAGTGGCGCGTCTTGCGTAGATTGATCGTGCAATACGCATCAATTCGCCGATGACTGGCCGCGATTGACGCCAGAATTCGGGTGATTCCACCCGGAATTTGGGCAGCGCCCGCGTCGCTGCGCGGCGTCAGCCCTTCAGACCGGGCCCACTGCACACGCTCGGTGCGTGTAACGCGGGCTTGCGATTCCAGACCATTCCCGTCGTGCGGCGCCGCAGACTGCCGGCCATCCGCCTTGATCACGACCCTGGGATTGCCGTCATGAATCTGCCCCTCCTTTCCTTCCATCCGCGTCTGCCTTCGGGTAGGCGACCGCGCCGCACACCCGTCGCGCTGGCCATGTCGGCCGGACTCCTGAGCCTGTCCGCTCAGGCCCTGCAGCTGGTCGACGCCGCAGTGGCGCCGCCGCCGGACGGGTCCGACCGCCTCATCGTGCGATATCGGCATCACACCACCAGCGACAGTGTCGATGCCGCCACGCTGCAAGGCGCCGAACGGGCAGCGGGCCGCGCCGGCGCCGTGCTGCGCCATCTGCGCCGCACCGGGGCGGGTGACCACGTGCTCAAGCTCGACCGCAGGCTCGGACTCGACCGCTTGCGCCAGATCGCTGCCGAGATCCGTGCCAGCGATCCGCAGGTCGAATACGCCGAAGCCGACCGCATCATGACCGCCCAGCTGGTGCCGACCGACCCGTCCTACCCGTCGCAGTGGCAGTACTACGAGCCGGTGGCCGGCCTGAACCTGCCAGCCGCCTGGGACAAGTCCACCGGCACCGGCATCGTGGTGGCGGTGATCGACACCGGCTACCGGCCGCATGCCGACCTGGCCGCCCACATCGTGCCGGGCTATGACTTCATCACCTCCTCGGTGGTGGGCAATGACGGCAATGGCCGCGATGCCGATGCCCTGGACCCCGGCGATGGCGTGAACGCCGGCGAATGTGGCACCGGCAGCCCGGCGCAGAACAGCAGCTGGCACGGCACCCATGTGGCCGGCACCATCACGGCGCTGAGCAGCAACGGCCTGGGCGTCAGCGGCGTGGCCTTTGGTGCGCGCGTGCAGCCGCTGCGCGTGCTGGGCAAGTGCGGCGGTTTCACCTCGGACATTGCCGACGCCATCATCTGGGCCTCCGGCGGCAGCGTGCCCGGCGTGCCGGCCAATCCGACGCCGGCGCGTGTCATCAACCTGTCGCTGGGCGGCAGTGGCGCCTGCGACACGACGATGCAGAGCGCCATCAACAGCGCGCGTGGCCGCAACACCGTGGTGGTGGTGGCGGCGGGCAACTCGAACCAGAACGTTGCTAACGCCACGCCGGCCAACTGCGCCGGCGTGGTGGCGGTCGCCGCGGTGGGGCGCAGCAGCGCGCGGGCCTACTACTCCAACTACGGCACCGGGGTGGATGTAGCCGCGCCAGGCGGCGACCAGAGCACAGGCACGGCCAACGGCATCCTGTCCACCCTCAACGCCGGCACGCGCTCGCCGGGGGCGGACAGCTACGCTTATTACCAGGGCACGTCGATGGCCACGCCTCATGTCGCTGGCGTGGCGGCCCTGATGCTGGCGCGCAACCCGGCCCTCATGCCGGATCAGGTCGAAGGGCTGCTGAAATCCAGCGCCCGGCCCTTGCCGGTCAGCTGCAGTCAGGGCTGCGGCGCCGGCCTGGTCGACGCCAACGCGGCGGTCGACGCGGCGATCGCCGGCAGCGCAACGCCGGCACCGGCTCCCGCACCGGCACCCAGCCCGTCACCCAGTCCATCTCCAGTGCCTGCACCCGTCACCGTATCCGAGGTCGAACCCAACAACACGCGCAGCAGCGCCCAGCTCCTGAATGGCACGACCACCGTGAATGGCAACCTGGCGACGACCAGCGACACCGACTATTACCGCCTGAGCATTCCGCCCGGCCGCAGCGTGGTGGTCCGCCTCACGCCGGGTGTCGATGCGGACTACGACCTGTACGCCTACAACTCGGCCGGGTCACGGGTGGCCAGCAGCGTGCAAGGCACCGGCCAGGTGGACAGTCTGACCCTGAGCAACAGCTCGTCCGCGGCGGCCCTCACGGCCTATGTGCGGGTGCTCTATTTCTCCGGCGGCACGGGCGCCAACGCAGGCCGCTACACCCTGTCGGTGCAGTGATACGCAAGCGGTGCAACGGCCGGGTGCGCCGCGTGCGCCTGCGACAAGCTTGGGCTGCACGGCGGGCTGATCAACGCTGATCTGCCAGCACCGGCGGCGGTGTCACGTCCAGCAGCGGATTGCTGGCGGACTCGGACAACAACGTGGTCCAGGTTCGCGCCGGCAGGGGCTTGGCCAGGGTCGCCCCCTGATATTCATCGCAACCCAGGCGCTGGAGCAATTCCAGTTCCTCGCCGTGGTCGACGGACTTCACCAGGAGGCGCAAGCCCAGGCTATGTGCCAGCGTCAGCAGCGACGACAGGGTGGCGCGCGCCGCGCCATCCGCCGGCGTGATGTCGCCCAGCGTCGCCAGGTCGACCGCCAGGCTGGCGAGTGGCAGGCGCTTGCAGGCCGCCAGGGTGGCGAGGTCGACATCGGCGACGTCGGCCACCAGCTCGACGCCGGCGTCCGCCAACTGATGCCCCGCCTGACCTTGCAAGGCGTGCAGCGCCGCGCTGCCCAGCTCCAGACGCAGATGGCGGCCGTTGAGCTGGTGCCGCCGCAAGGTCTGCGTGAGCTCGGCGGCGAAGTCAGCGCGGCACAGGGTCGAGCGCGGCAGACGCATGGACAGTGGCGGCACTGCCATGCCCTGCCTGAGCCACCAGGTGAGCTGCAGGCAACTGCGTGCCAGCAGCGCCTGTCCGAATGCCTGCGACAGGCCAGCCTGCTCGGCCAGTTGCTCCAGCGCCAGGCCACGGCAACCCTTGCCGTCGCGGCTGCGACGTCGCTCGGTGCCGTCGGTGCGCAGCGACATGGGCATCGTGGCGCCACGCTGTGCGTGGGCTTTCGGGCCGGCACCAGCGCCGGCCGCGTCACCGGCGATTTCCTCGCGATGGTCGGAACGTCGCCGCGGCCAGGCCAGCTCGACCTGGGCGGCACTCAAGGCGCCGCCACGCACATAGGCGCGCCCTTGCAGACGCAATTCCAGGCCGCCGTGTTCCAGCACAGCGGCGAACTGGGTCGCGTCGCGCGTCTGCTGGCGTCTGTCTTCGGCCCGCTGCGGGTCGTAGATGGCACTGCGGCTGCGCTCAAGGCCGCGCTCCTGTCGAGCCTGGGCGCTGGCGGCGCTGGCGGTGACGATGACCTGCTGGGCGCTGTCGGCCTGGTCAGGAAACAGACACAGGCCGAGCGCGATGTCCAGCACGGCCGCGCGTGTCGTCGCCACCTTGGCGAGGACCTGCTCGGCGCGGCGCGCCCAGGCCAGCGCGACGGCAGGTGAACCGACCGCGTCCAGCAACATCCAGGCTTGGCCGCTTGGATCAACCTCGATCCAGCTGCCAGCGGGCAAAGCGCCGCGCAACTCGTCCGCGAGCAGGTCGATCAGGTCTCGCCGCGGTAGCGGACGCCCAGCGCCGGCCGCTGCCGCGGGCAACGCATGGATGGGCGCCGGCATGGTTGCGCCGGGATGGGCGACCAGGCGCGCCGCCAGTCCATCAAGGCGAGCGTGGATGAGTGCACCGCGCAGCGGGCGGCCGGCGCACAGTCGCAGCGCACGGTCGACCTCGGAGCGCAGCGTCGGCACGGACGTCGGTGCCTGCTCCAGGCCCTGCACTCCGAGGCGGGCGGGCGGTGGTGCAGCCGCAGCCCCTGCCGGACGAGTGGCTCGAATCGGGTGGCCGGGTGCGCCGTGTGCCGGGTGGACCGACGTGTCGGACAGGTCCAGGTCGACGCCCGCAGCGCGAGCCGGCGGTGCGGCGCTGCGCTGGCTTTGCGCAGCGCCGTGCCCGGCCGGCAAGCCTTTCGACGGGTCGGAACGTGGCGCCTTGGGGTCGGCGGAACCAGGAACGAGAGCGGGAGACATGGTGACGGACGCTGTGAGATGGCAGGGCAGCCTGCGCGATACGGCTGTGTTCGGCTTTCGGCAGCCGGCCCGCAATGCTGAGGCACCGATCAGGTCAGGTGGTCACGAGAGTGTGACGCTTAGCGCGGTGTGAAGAGTCCAGGCCGGGCGGCGCCAGCCGGGCATGCAAGAGCTGGGCCCTAGAATCGGCCGCTTTGTCTGCTTGGCTGGAGTTCTACCGTGTTCATTTCTGAAGCGTTTGCGCAAGCACCCGCCCCCGCCGCCGCCGCCGGTGGCTCGTCCCTCATGAGCATGCTGCCGCTGCTGCTCATGTTCGTGGTGCTGTATTTCGTCATGATCCGGCCGCAGATGAAGCGCCAGAAGGAGCACAAGGCCATGATCGATGCTCTGGCCAAGGGCGACGAGGTGGTCACCAGCGGCGGCCTGCTGGGCAAGATCAGCAAGGTGGGTGATACCTATCTGGGCGTCGAACTCGCCAGCGGCGTCGAGGTGCAGTGCCAGCGCAGCGCCGTCGTCCAGGTCCTGCCCAAGGGCACGCTCAAGTAAGCCGGCAGCGCTGGCCGGCTGGCCGGGCGACGTGAGTCGTCCGCGCCGGCGGTGTTCGCCCGCAAGGAATTCGCATGAATCGTTATCCCTGGTGGAAATACCTCGTCCTGGGCCTGGCCGTGCTGATCGGCCTGCTCTACACCCTGCCCAACTTCTTCGGTGAAGCGCCCGCGGTGCAGGTGTCCAGCGGCAAGGCCACGGTGAAGGTCGAATCCGAGCTGACGAGCCGCGTCGCCGCGGTGCTGGAGCAGGCCCAGCTCAAGCCCGACTTCGTGTTGCTGGAGGGCAATTCGGTGCGTGCGCGTTTCGCCGACACCGACAACCAGCTCAAGGCGCGCGACGCCATCAACAAGGCGCTCAACCCAGACGCGAGCGATCCAAGCTACATCGTCGCGCTCAACCTGGTGTCGCGTTCGCCGCACTGGCTGACCAGCCTGCGCGCCCTGCCCATGTATCTGGGACTGGATCTGCGTGGTGGCGTGCATTTCCTGATGCAGGTGGACATGCAGTCGGCCCTGACCAAGAAGGCCGAATCGCTGGCCGGCGACATCCGTACCCAGCTGCGCGACAAGAACATCCGCCACGCCGGCATCAGCCGCAACGGCCAGACGGTCGAGGTCCGCTTCCGCGAAGCCGAGACGCGCAAGGCCGCGCAGCAACTGCTGACCGATCAGCTGCCCGACCTGCTGTGGGTTGAATCGAACGACGCCACCGAGCCCAAGCTCACCGGTCAGCTCAAACCCGAGGCGGCCAAGCGCGTGCAGGAGCAGGCGCTCAAGCAGAACATCACCACCCTGCACAACCGCATCAACGAGCTCGGCGTGGCCGAGCCGGTGATCCAGCAGCAGGGCGCCGATCGTGTGGTCGTCCAGCTGCCCGGCGTGCAGGACGTGGCCAAGGCCAAGGACATCATCGGCCGCACCGCCACGCTGGAGGTGCGCATGGTCGACGACAGTGCCGAGGCGACTGCAGCCGCCAATGGCGGCGGGCCGGTGCCCTTCGGCACTGAACGTTACGGCGAACGCGGCGGTCGGCCCATCATCGTCAAGCGCCAGGTGGTGCTGACGGGTGAGAACCTCACCGACGCCCAGCCCGGCTTCGATGACACGCAGCAGCCGGCCGTGCATCTCACGCTGGACGCACGTGGCGCGCGCATCTTCCGTGACGTGACGCGCGAAAGCATCGGCAAGCGCATGGCCATCCTGCTGTTCGAGAAGGGCAAGGGCGAAGTGGTCACGGCGCCTGTCATCCGCACCGAGATCGGCGGCGGGCGGGTACAGATTTCCGGCGCCATGACGACCATGGAAGCGGCCGATACCGCATTGCTGCTGCGTGCCGGCAGCCTGGCTGCGCCGATGGAAATCATCGAGGAACGCCTGATCGGTCCCAGCCTGGGCGCAGAAAACATCGCCAAGGGTTTTGACAGCGTGACCTACGGTTTTGTTGCCATCGCCGCCTTCATGTGTCTGTACTACATGCTGTTCGGCCTGTTCTCGACCGCCGCGCTGGCGGTGAACTTGCTGCTGCTGGTGGCCATCCTGTCGATGCTGCAGGCCACGCTCACCCTGCCCGGCATCGCCGCTATCGCCCTGGTGCTGGGCATGGCCATCGACGCCAACGTGCTGATCAACGAACGTGTACGCGAGGAACTGCGCGCCGGTGCCTCGCCGCAGGCGGCCATCCACGCCGGATATGAACGGGCCTGGGCGACGATTCTTGACTCCAACGTCACGACGCTGATCGCCGGCGTGGCGCTGCTGGCCTTTGGCTCCGGCCCGGTGCGCGGCTTTGCGGTGGTGCACTGCCTGGGCATTCTGACCTCGATGTTCTCGGCCGTGTTCTTCTCGCGTGGCCTGGTCAACCTCTGGTATGGCCGCAAGAAGAAGCTGCAGGCGGTCTCCATCGGTCAGGTCTGGCGGCCTGACACAGGCCAGTAAACCGCCGTCCAGCTGCAGTATCCAAGGATCCCACATGGAATTTTTCCGGATCAAGCGCGACATCCCGTTCATGCGGCACGCGCTGGTGTTCAATGCCATCTCGGCCCTGACCTTTGTCGCGGCGGTGTTCTTCCTGTTCTCGCGCGGCCTGCACCTGTCGATCGAGTTCACCGGCGGCACGGTGATCGAGGTCGGCTACGCTCAAAGCGCCAACATCGGCAAGGTGCGCGAAACGGTCGAGGCCATGAAGTTCGGCGAGGTGCAGGTGCAGAACTTCGGCACCTCGCGCGACGTGCTGATCCGCCTGCCGCTGCGCGGCGACATCAAGCAAAACGAGGTGGTGGGTCGCGTCTTTGCTGAGCTGTGTAAGGTCGAGCAAGGCCAGGTCGCGCAGCGCCAGTTCACCAGCGACAAGGGTGAGGCGATCAGCCGCCAGGTGTGCGAGGCCAATGGCGCCGAGCCGGTGAGGCTGTCGCGCAGCGAGTTCGTCGGTCCGCAGGTGGGCCGCGAGCTCGCCGAGGACGGCGCCAAGGCGCTGCTCTTCGTGGTCATCGGCATCATGATCTACTTGGCCTTCCGCTTCGAGTGGAAGTTCTCGGTGGCGGCCATCGTGGCCAACCTGCACGACGTCATCATCATCCTGGGCTTCTTCGCCTTCTTCCAGTGGGAGTTCTCGCTGTCGGTGCTGGCGGCGGTGCTGGCGGTGCTGGGCTATTCGGTCAACGAGTCGGTGGTGATCTTCGACCGGATCCGCGAGGCCTTCCGCAAGTTCCGCAAGATGACGACCGAGGAAGTCATCGACCACGCC
Source organism: Pseudomonadota bacterium (assembly GCA_041169165.1). Lineage (GTDB taxonomy): Bacteria > Pseudomonadota > Gammaproteobacteria > Burkholderiales > Burkholderiaceae_C > Sphaerotilus. Next base: position 58,721 of record JBEEJN010000006.1, on the reverse strand, counting down.
ATCACCAGCACCATGAGCCGCACCATCATCACGCACGGCTGCACGCAGATGATGGTGCTGTCGATGCTGTTGTTCGGCGGCCCGACGCTGCACTACTTCGCGCTGGCGCTGACCATCGGCATCTGCTTCGGCATCTATTCGTCGGTGTTCGTGGCCGCCGCCATCGCCATGTGGCTCGGTGTGAAGCGTGAAGATCTGGTGAATGCCACGGCCAAGGATCACGATCCCAACGATCCCAACGCCGGGGCCGTGGTGTAGAGTGACTTGATCTCGAGGGTCGGTTGGCGCAATGCCGGACCGGCCCGCCATGCCCGCAACCCCCGACCCGGAGCCCTTGCCGTCCATGCCCACCGCAGTGCCGCACAACCCCGGGTTGGCCGCCCAGGCACGTCGCTATTACGTCGACGTGCTGGTACGCGAACTGCCGCAATTGGTCCGGGTGTCGGTCGAGATGGCGCGCGGCCTCATGAGCCAGGTTGGCTCGCCCGATCAGATCACCAAGCGTCGTGACCTGGTGCTGGATCTGCCGCGCATGGCGCCGCGCTGGCAACAAGCCATGGCGAACAGCATTCGCGCTGGCCTGCACCCCCATCCACAAGGCACAAACCCGAACAGTTTTGCGCCCACCGTGCTGGCCAAGGATCTGGCGCTAGTGGACGACGACACCATCGAAGTCGAGATCCTCAGCTCGCGCCTGGGCCTGGCCATGATGGACAAGGCTTCGTGGGAATTTGCTGACCTGCGTTTTCGCATGTCCTCGCTGGAACGTCGTGAGGAACTCGATGCCCACGACGTGTTGCGCCCCAATGTGCTGGCGCGTTTCGTTGTCGACGCCTGGCGTGCCGCCGGGCTGACGGTCGAGCATTGGCGCACGGCGCAGGGCTTGCTGCACGAGGAATTTGCAGCCCTGGTGCAGGAGGCCTTTCACGAGTGCAACCGCTGGTTGATCGAGCAGCGCGTGTGCCCCGACGTGAATCTGCGGCCTTTCATTCGTCGCGGCCGTGACCAAGGGGGTCATGGCGCAACCGGCCCTGGAACGATGGCGGGCAACCTGAGTGGCCCGGCCAGCGGATTCGGGCCGACGACATTGGCCGCGACCCAGCCGTCAAATCCCAGTCAGACGGGTCGAACCCCGCCCCAGGAGGCGCGTGCCCCCAGCGGTCAACCGCCCAAGCCACGGTTTCCGACCCCAGGCAGCCTGCAGCAGAAGTCGGCGAATTCACGCGGCGACGAGACGACGATGTTCGCGGCCACCGAACTGGCCCCTCAGGCGGGCGGACGCGCGGGCCCCTACGGCACCGATAACGGTGGCCTGGGCAGCAGTACCGAGGCCGGCCGCGCGGCGGTGCACGACGAAACTCGCATGATGACCCGCTCGGGCCTGCTCGCGCGCGGTCTGGAGCATGCCGAAGCAGTGATCGGACGCCTCAATCGGCTCGTCAACCGCCAGGTGCCCGAGTTCGGTGGCTCGACCATTGCCCAACCGCATGCGGCGTCGCCGGCGTTGCGTGCTGCCATCGGTGCGGCGCAGGTCGCCATGCAGCAGCGCTTCGACGCTCCGGCTGCAGACGGGCAGGTCGGCGTGGTGCAAGGCGAAGCCGCACCGGTCTTCAATCCGCCTGTGTTGCTGCGCGAGATGCAGCAGCAAAAGCAGGAACTCAAGGACGCTGCCACCACGCCGGTGGAGCGGGCCACCATCGAGGTGGTCGCGCTGATGTTCCAGGCACTGCTGACCGAGGAGCGCATTCCGCCGGTGATACGTGTCTGGTTCGCCCGACTGCAGATGCCGGTGCTGCGTGTGGCCATCGTCGAACCCGACTTCTTCGCCACCATCGACCACCCGGCGCGCAAGTTGATCGACCGCATGGGCGCCTGCGTCATGGGCTTCGAGGGCGGCTCGGAGTCCGGCTTGAGCGACGAGCCGCTCGAAAAGGAAATCAAGCGTGTAGTGCAGGTGGTCGAGGCCTATCCCGACACCGGCCGACGCGTGTTCCAGACGGTGCTGACCGAGTTCGAGCGCTTTCTCGAGAACTACTTCAAGACCACCCACGCTGCGGCGAGCAAGGGCGTTTCGCTGGCACAACAGATCGAGCAGCGCGAGACGCTGGCGATCCAGTACACCATCGAGATGCGCAAGATGCTCAACGAGGTGCCTGTGCACGACGGCGTGCGCGAGTTTCTCTTCCAGGTCTGGGCCGATGTGCTGGCGACCACGGCGGTAAAGGCCGGCCAGAGCAGCGAGCAGACCAAGCGCATGCACAAGGGCGCGGCCGAGCTGATCTGGCTGGCCAGCGCCAAGGTCTCGCGCGAGGAGCGCTCCGAGGCCATCCGCCGCCTGCCGCCGCTGCTCAAGCTGCTGCGCGAGGGCATGGCGGCCGCTGGTGTGCCCGACGCCAAGCAGGACGAATACATCCAGGCGCTGAACAATGCCCTGGCGGCAGCCTTCTCGGCGCGCAGCGCGACCATCCCGACCGAGCGCCTGGACGAGCTGCGCATGCAACTCGAAACCCTCGAAGACCTGCTGCCCGAGGTGGGCAATGTCGAGATCGACGAATCCATGGTGCGCGACCTCTCGGGCGAGGAAACCGCCGGGCTGGAGGTGGTGTCGGAGGGGGGCTCCATGCCCACGCCGGCCATCATCGCCTGGGCGCGCGACCTGCAGGTCGGCACCTGGTTCAAGCTCGACTACAACAAGCGCGTCGAGCCGGTACAACTGGCCTGGCAGGGCATGCGCAAGCAACTCAGCTTGTTTGTGGCGCCACAGGGCCGGGCGCTGATGTTCCAGCAGCACCGTTTGGCGAGTTATCTGCAGGCGGGCTTGCTTGTGCCAGCACAGGAAGAATCGCTTACCGTGCGTGCCACGCGCGATGCCCTGGCCAAGCTTGACGCCGACCCGAGCCGCCTGCTGCAGTAAATGCCTGCGGCCTTCGCCGCAAGGTTACAAAAACACAAAGGGCGCCGACGGCGCCCTTTGACAGTGCAGAACAGAACGCAGATCTGCCTCAATGGATCAATCGTTCGCTGGCGTCGACGAACAATTCATCCAGGATGAGCGCGTCAGGCTCTTCGCCCAGGCTCCAGAAGACCATCAGCACGATGATCTTCAGGTCTTCCAGTGGCACCGGGCCACCGGCGATGGCCATCGCGCGGTCAACCACGATCTCTCGCATGGACGGTGGCAGCACACCAGCCGATTCCAGGAAGCTGATGAAGGCGATGCACTCCTCGCCGAGCTGGTCGTGCTCGTCGACGGTGTAGACGCGCATGGACAGTTCACTCTGCGTACCGGAGTGCGACTTGGCACTGTCAGCCAAGCCGTCCAGCCAGCTCAGGGCATCCTCGATTTCATCGCTCTCGAAACCCAGGGCGCTCAGTTTGCGTGACAGCTGATCGTGATCAGGGCACGCGTCAGGGCGCCAGTAGTTCTCGTAGAGGTAGACCAGCACGTCAAACATGGACCCACTATACCCGAGCCCCCCGACGCGTCGAGGGCCGGAATGCGGGGCAAAAACATCAGTTTTTGCCGTCTTTGAAGGGGGTTTCACGTAGAAATTGACGTCGCGCCGACGTCGTGCTTCAGGCTTTGGCGATGCGCTGAAAGAGCTCGCCGGGCAGGCGCTCGACCCGGCCCTCCAGCTCCAGCGTCAGCAGCCGGACCGCCAAGTCGGAGGTTGACCACCCAGTACGAACCTGCAGCACATCCAGGGTGGCGGCGCTCCAACCCAGCGCCTGAAGCACGTCATCGTCCGCTTCGTCAGACGTGGGCACGCACAGTTGTGGCCCGGCCTGGTCAGCACTGTCCGCCAGACGCGGACGTGATTCACCTGTTAGCGGGGCGCCCGCGGACGCTGCGGGGGACAGCGGGCGCTGCGGGCTACCCAGTTGGGGCCCGAGCCGCAATTCCGCCAGTACATCGTCCACGGATTCGACCAGCGTGGCACCCTGTCGGATCAGCGCATGACAACCATGTGACTGGGTTGCATGGATGGAGCCCGGAATGGCGAAGACTTCACGCCCTGCCTCGCTCGCCAGCCGGGCGGTGATGAGAGAGCCCGACTGCAACGCCGCTTCAACCACCAGCGTGCCTTGTGCCAACCCGGCGATGATGCGGTTGCGCATCGGGAAGTTCTGCGCCAGTGGTGGCGTTCCCAGGCTGAATTCGCTCACCACCAATCCATCGGCTGCAATGCGAGCTGCCAGGGCTCGGTGGCTGCGCGGATAGACCTGGTCCAGCCCGGTGCCGACCACTGCAATTGTGGAGGCGGCGCAAGCGGCGTCACTGACGCTGCCGGTAGCCACCAGACTGTCCAAGGCGCCCTCATGCGCCGCGGCGTCGATGCCCAGCGCCAGCCCAGAGATGACCGTGAGACCCGCACGACCGAGATCACGCGCAAAGGCTTTCGCGGTTTCACGCCCCTGTGGCGTGGGGTGGCGACTGCCGACCATCGCCACCGCAGGCCGCTGCAGCAACTCCGCCCGCCCGACCGCGTAGAGCAGCAGCGGCGGGTCAGGTGATTCAAGCAGCGTCACGGGGTAGGCTGGATCACCCAACACGAGCACATGATGTTCGGCGGAGGTCGCCAACCAGTCGAGCGTGCGGCGGATCAGTCTCGCGAGTTCGGCGCTTGGGTGGGCGAGAGCCTGGCCAAGACTGGGGTCGATCATGCCGACCCAGGCGGCCGAGCCGGCCCGCAGGACTTCCTGCGGGCCGCCGAAGGCGGCAAGCAGCCGCCGCGCCGCCCGACGGCCCAGACGGGGCGTTTCCAGCATCTGGACCCACGCCGCCAGTTCATCACTTGCGGGGGCGAGTCGTAGTCTGGCGGCATTCACAACCCGCATCGCCCCAAAAAACGCCAGCAGCCCGCCCAGCGTCGTCGTTCAGCCCACTCAGGTCGTCTGTGGACTCAAGGCTGAACGAAGTGGTCGCCCACGCGAACGGCGGTTTGCGCCGACAGGATGAGCGCGTAAGACACCCGGTTGAAGACGCGGAAGACGAACAGGTAGCCATGACGTTCGTCAGGCAGCTTGAGCATGGCGCGGTCAGGGTCGTCCTTGTCGAGCAGCCGCTCGCCGTCGCGCAGCACGGCCAGCACATGGCCTCGCTCGACGCCGTCAAGCTTGCCGCGGTTGATCGCGACGATCTGGTTCTGGCCAGCCGACAGGCCCTCGCCGTACAAGCTGGCGACACGCCCGAAGATGGGACCCGAAGGTGCATGCGGCGTGTACGACAGATCATCGCGAGGGCCGGCCGCCGCGAGTCGATCGCCCACGCCGGCCTCCTGCCGCATGGCGGTCAGCGTGAAAGTCGCCGGAACAATCTCTTCCACACCACCTTCACCGATACGTTTGTCACCACGTCGGATGTATTCGGCGGCGCCGACGTACGCCGCTTCGTAGCCCAGCACCTCACCGCTGTCCGGGTCGGTGATGGCTTTGGCTGAGCGGAAGATGCGCCAGTCGCGCCGGTCAGGCAGGCTGCCGCGCACATAGGCCGTGTCGCCACGGCTGAAGATAGTGCGGCTGTCCATGCCGGCGACGATGCGCGGTGCGCCGTCGAGTTCATCCTTGTCGAGCACCACGGCGTCGTTGAGGAAGGGCTGGATCAGGTGCATGGGCACGGAGGCGATCGCTCCGAGACCCAGATCACTGGTGCGGGCGCGAGGCGACAGCTTGATGGTGCCATCCGGTCCCGCGCTGCCTTGCTGGCCCACCTCAAGCCGGGCCCGGCCGTCACCCTTGACCAGCACCAGGAATTGACCGGGATAGATCAGGTGCGGGTTGCTGATCTGCTGCAGGTTCATGCCCCACAGTTCGGGCCAGCGCCAGGGACTGCGCAGGAAAAGCTTGGAGATGTCCCACAACGTGTCGCCGCGCTTGACGGTATAGCTGTCGGGCGCGTCAGGTGCCAGTTCGGACAGTGGCACGCCGGCCTCAGCGACCTGCTTGGCGGTCGAGCGCTGCCCCTGCGTAATTGGATAATTGGGCCCTGCAGACCAGGCGCTGCCCGCCCAGGCGGCCGCAACGACGACGGCAAGCGTGAACGCACCAGTCTTTGCCCGCGTGACCCACGCGCTGGACATAGGCTGCCCCGCGGGGCGGAAAGTCGAGCTCATCGGGTGCGGCAGTTGCATGGTCAATGCGCGGGTTGGGCGCTCGGGGTTGTGTCGTTCGAGCGGTCGGGCAAGCGGCGCGGGTTGTGGTGACGCCTTCAAGGCCATCCCCAAAACCCGGGCCTGCGCCGTATTTGAACGCGGACGCTGCAGTAGGTCTTTACATTAACCCGGCCCGCCACCTGCTTCGGTGGGTAGGCCAGGGATGACGAAAGAACTTCATTCAGTTTCGCAAATTCTGCCTCTAAACCCTTGATGCTGCAACGAAATCGGCTTTCAGGCCGAGTCACGAAAAGTACCTCGGCGTGCTCTGCACGACGCTATTGACATGAGCAAGTTAACCATCCTCCGCTACCCCGACCCCCGACTGCACAAGGTCGCCAAACCTGTTGCCGAGGTTGATGGCCCGGTTCGTCAACTGGTCGACGACATGTTCGAGACCATGTACGACGCCGCTGGCATCGGCCTGGCAGCCACCCAGGTGGACGTGCATCAGCGTGTCATCGTGATCGATGTGTCCGAGGCCCGCAACGAACCACTGGTGCTCATCAACCCAGAACTGACGGCGAAAAGTGAGGAGCTGGCCGTGGGCGACGAAGGCTGCCTGTCGGTGCCGCAGATATACGATAAGGTCACGCGCCATGCGCGTGTGCGTGTGCGGGCCCTCGACCGCGACGGCCACCCCCAGGAGTTCGACGCCGAGGGCCTGCTGGCCGTGTGTGTGCAGCACGAGATGGACCATCTGCTGGGCAAGGTGTTCGTCGAATACCTTTCGCCGCTCAAGCGCAATCGCATCCGCGCCAAGATGGTGAAACGCAGCCGCGACGACGAGGATGACCGGCGTGGTGCTTGACCCGACAGTCGCGACGCCGAACACCCCTGCGCGCCTGCGTGTGGCCTTTGCCGGCACGCCTGAGTTCGCGCGTGTGGCGCTCGATGCGATTCTTCGTGCCGGTCACGAACTGGTGCTGGTGCTCAGCCAGCCCGATCGTCCGGCCGGACGTGGGATGAAGCTGGTGGCCTCGCCGGTCAAACAGCACGCACTGCAGGCCGGCCTGCCAGTGGCCCAGCCACTCAGCCTGAAGCTGGACGGCAAGGCACCGGAGGAGGCGCGCGGCGGCCAGGCCGCCCTGCTGGCCGCCGCGCCGGACGTGCTGGTCGTTGCCGCCTACGGCCTGCTCCTGCCGCAGTGGACGCTGGATTTGCCGCGCCTGGGCTGCCTCAACATCCACGCTTCGCTTCTGCCGCGTTGGCGCGGCGCGGCGCCCATCCACCGGGCGATCGAGGCGGGCGACGCCGAGACCGGCATCACCATCATGCAGATGGACGTCGGGCTGGACACCGGCGACATGCTGCTGGTCGGCCGCCAGCCGATACGGCCCGACGACAGTACGGCCAGCTTGCACGACCGACTGGCGCACCAGGGCGGCGAGCTGATCGTGCGTGCCCTCGAGCTGGCCGCAGGCGGCCAACTGGTGCCGCAGCGCCAGCCCGAGGCAGGCGTGAATTACGCGCACAAGATTGCCAAGAGCGAATCGCCGCTCGACTGGCGGCAGTCTGCCGCGCAGCTGGCACGTCGGATCCGGGCCTTCGACCCGGCGCCAGGCTGCAGCTTCCAGCGCGGGACCGAGGTGTGCAAGGTCTGGGCGGCGCACGCCGTGGCGCGTTCGGCCCACCTCGTGCCTGCAACCGGCCAGGTGCTGGATGCGGGCCCGGCTGGGCTGGTCGTGGCCTGTGGTGACGGGGCACTTGTGCTCACAGAACTGCAGCGTCCGGGCGGCAAGCGGCTGCAAGTACGCGAATTTCTGGCCGGTTATCCGATCGCTGCCGGCGAGGTTCTGGGCTGAAGATCAGTCCCAGCTCGACGCTGCACCCCCTCCGGTGGTCTGCTCCTTCCGCTGGTGGCGGCTGTACCCGGTGACGCGTCGAGCTGCCCCCTTTTGTCGCGATTCGTCCCGTCGTCGTCCACTCAGCGTCGCTGTCCTGCAGCTTTCCCATGCGCGTGCGCCTTATTCTTCCTGCCACGATCTGGCTGGTCGCCGGACTGCTGTCCGGCTGCGACATGCTGGGCATGGAGTCCGGCACCGCCGTGGCGGCGCGCAAGGAGGCCGAGGGCAAGGCGATCGGCAGCGCTTGTCGGCACGCGCTGCGAGCCATCGAGGACTGCTACACGCTCAACCCCAAGAGCCAGAAGGCGTCCGTTTTTGCCGGTTGGCGCGAGATGGACGAATACATGCGCGACAACAAGATCGAGGGCATCGTGCCCGTCGTACCGCGCAAGACCGCCACACCGGCCTCCGCACCGACCGAGGGTGACGCTGTGACGGCCAATACGGACGCGCCTTCCCGCGTCGACGCCCAGACACGCGAGGCAGCCGCACCGCGCCTGGCACCAAACCGGCAGAAGTCCACCCACTGAACGCCCGCGGATCCTGACCCGGTGCTGCAGCGCGGGGTCGGTCGTCCGCGACTCGCTCCGGCGCACTCGGCGGCCATGCAATGGGACAATCCCGCAGATGTCTCCGAGGCCCCCGCAAACCGGCGCGTCCAGCGTCGCCCTGTCCAGCTGGCTGATGTCGCCGCGCGAATCCTGGCACGCCTTGCGGCAGGACGCCGAGGCCTACGCCCATGTGCGCGAAGGCGTGCGCGACATGTTGCCTATGTTGCCCGGCATCGCCGCCTGGGCGCTGGTGACCGGGGTCGCCATGGTCAAGAGCGGGCTGGGGCTGTGGTTGTCACTCGCCATGAGCCTGCTGGTGTTCGCCGGCAGTTCCCAGTTGGCCGCCTTGCCGCTGCTGGCCGCGGGGGCACCACTGTGGGTGATCTGGCTCACGGCGTTGGTGGTCAATCTGCGCTTCGTCATCTTCAGCGCCCAGTGGCGGCTGTATTTCGGCGCCTTGCCACGCTGGCGCCGCTCGGCCATGGTCTATCTGGCGGCGGACCTGAACTACGCGGTCTTTCTGCACCGCTGGCCTGAGCCGCGCCCGGCGCCGGGACAGGTCCCCTACTTTCTTGCCGGCGCCCTTCTGATGTGGGTCAACTGGCAGGTGTTGTCCATCGTCGGCATCGTTCTGGCTGACGCCGTTCCGCTGACCTGGGGGCTGGGTTTTGCCGGCGTGTTGGCCCTGCTCGGCCTGACCTGTTCACTGCTGGTCGACCGCGCCACCTGGGTGTGCGCGGTAGTCTCCGGCCTGGCCGCGGTGGCAGCGTTTGCCTTGCCCTTCAAGCTCAACCTGCTGGTGGCCGTCGCCGCGGCTGTCGCTGCCGGACTGCTGATGGAAGGCCGCACGGCCGCCGCCCATCCAACGGAGGCAAAGCCTTGATCCATCCCTGGTACGGATTGCTGGCCATTCTGGGCCTGGCCGGGGTGACGCTGTTGACGCGTGCCTTTTTCATGTTGCCCGAGCGCCAACTGCCGATGCCGCGCTGGGTGCTGCGCGCGCTGCGTTTTGCGCCGCTCGGCGCGCTGGCGGCCATCGTCGTGCCCGAGATCATCATGAGCCAGGGCCGCGTCCTGCCCCTGGGCCTGGCCGACGCGCGGCTGCTGGCGGCGGGCGTCGGTACCCTGGTGTACGTCTGGCGGCGCAGCATCCTGGGCACCATCGTCAGCGGCATGCTGGTCTATCTTCCGCTGCACATCGGCCTGGGCTGGTGAGACTGGACGCCTGGGTGTGGGCCGGGGTCTGCGCCTGGGCCGGCGTTTCGGCGCGGTGGCCGCTTTGGCTTTCTGACGACATCAGCGCCATTGCGGCCCATCAAGGCGGCGATCGGTGGGTCGTCACTTGTTGTGGGCCTGAACCCGGTCGCCCCTCACAATTCGCCCCGACCTTCAGGCCGCAACCGGCACGCCCCGGCTGCCGCTGACGCCGCCGTCCCCCTTTCATCTTGAGGAGCCCGACCTTGAACATCCTTCGCCTCACCGATCTCGCCGCCGCCGGCAAACTGGCCGGCCAGCGTGTCTTCATCCGCGCCGACCTCAACGTGCCGCAGGACGACGCCGGCAACATCACCGAGGACACGCGCATCCGCGCCTCCATCCCGGCCATCCGCCTGGCGCTGGATGCCGGCGCCGCCGTCATGGTCACCAGCCACCTGGGTCGCCCGACCGAAGGTGAATTCAAGCCCGAGGATTCGCTCGCGCCCGTGGCCAAGCGCATGGGCGAGCTGATGGGCCTGGAGATTCCGGTCGTCGCCGACTGGGTCGACGGCGTCACGGTCTCCTCCGGCCAGCTGGTGATGCTGGAGAACTGCCGCCTCAACAAGGGCGAGAAGAAGAACAAGCCCGAGCTGGCGCAGAAGATGGCCGCCCTGTGCGACGTCTACGCCAACGACGCCTTCGGCACCGCCCACCGCGCCGAGGGCACGACCTACGGCATCGCCGAATACGCCAAGGTCGCCTGCGCCGGCCCGCTGCTGGCGGCCGAGATCGACGCCATCAGCAAGGCGCTGGCGGCACCCAAGCGTCCGCTGCTGGCCATCGTGGCAGGCAGCAAGGTCAGCACCAAGCTGACCATCCTGCAGTCGCTGGCGAAGAACGTCGACGGCCTGATCGTCGGCGGCGGCATCGCCAACACCTTCCTGCTCGCCGCCGGCCTGCCCATCGGCAAGAGCCTGGCCGAGGCCGACCTGGTGGGCGAGGCCAAGGCCGTGATCGAGGCCATGAAGGCACGCGGCGCCGAAGTGCCCATCCCGGTCGACGTGGTGTGCGCCAAGCGTTTTGCCGCCGACGCCGAGGCCACCGTCAAGGCTGTGGCCGACGTGGCCGAGGACGACCTCATCCTGGACATCGGCCCGAAGACAGCCGCCATCCTGGCCGGGCAGCTCAAGGCCGCCGGCACCATCGTCTGGAACGGCCCGGTGGGCGTGTTCGAGTTCGACGCCTTTGCCGGCGGCACCGAAACCGTCGCCCGCGCCATCGCCGCCAGCCCGGCCTTCAGCATCGCCGGCGGCGGCGACACCCTGGCCGCCATCGCCAAATACGGCATCGACAAGGACGTGGGCTATATCTCCACCGGCGGCGGTGCCTTCCTGGAGGTGCTGGAGGGCAAGACCCTGCCGGCCTTCGAGATCCTGGCGCGGCGCGCCGCAGCCTGACGGCGCGTCCGGCCTGTCGCCCGGGCGGCAGGCCGACGGCCACCATCCCGACCTTGCGGTAACAACTGTTCGTGCCTGCCCTCATGGTCGATGAGGTCGCGCGGCGCTAAGCTGCGCCGACCCTCATCATTCATGAAGCAAGGTTGGCCATGAACAACAAACTCACCCCGGCCGAGCAGGCGCTGCGCGAGGCAGCGCTCGAATACCACCGCAGCCCCACGCGCGGCAAGATCTCGGTCCACCCCACCAAGCCGCTGAGCAACCAGCGCGACCTGTCGCTGGCCTATTCGCCCGGCGTCGCGTACGCCTGCCTGGACATCCAGGCCGACCCGAGCAAGGCGGCCGAATACACCTCGCGCGGCAACCTGGTCGGCGTGGTCACCAACGGCACGGCGGTGCTGGGACTGGGCGACATCGGCCCGCTGGCCGGCAAGCCGGTGATGGAAGGCAAGGGCTGCCTGTTCAAGAAGTTCGCCGGCATCGACGTGTTCGACATCGAGCTGGCCGAGCGTGACCCGGACAAGCTGGTCGAGATCATCGCCGCGCTCGAACCGACGCTGGGCGGCGTCAACCTGGAAGACATCAAGGCGCCCGAGTGCTTCTACATCGAGAAGAAGCTGCGCGAGCGCATGAAGATCCCGGTCTTCCACGACGACCAGCACGGCACGGCCATCATCTCGGGCGCGGCCCTGCTCAACGGCCTGGAGCTGGTGGGCAAGCGCATTGGCGAGATCAAGATGGTGGTGTCGGGCGCCGGTGCGGCCGCCATCGCCTGCCTGGACCTGATGGTGGGCCTGGGCCTGAAGGTCGAGAACGTCTACGCGGTCGACTCCAAGGGCGTGATCCGCTCGGGCCGGCAGGATTTCAAGGACGGCAAGCTCGACGAGTCCAAGCTGCGCTACTGCCAGAAGTGCGAGGCCTCGACCCTGGCCGAGGTGGTGCGGGGCGCGGACGTCTTCCTGGGCTGCTCGGCCGCCGGCGTGCTCACGCCCGAGATGGTGGCCACCATGGCCGACAAGCCCATCATCCTGGCGCTGGCCAACCCCGAGCCCGAGATCCGCCCCGAACTGGCCCGGCAGGCCAAGCCCGACTGCATCGTTGCGACCGGCCGCTCGGACTACCCGAACCAGGTCAACAACGTCCTGTGTTTCCCCTACATCTTCCGCGGTGCGCTGGACTGCGGCGCCACCACCATCAACGAGGCCATGAAGCTGGCCTGCGTGCGCGAGATCGCCGCCCTGGCCAAGGAGGAGACCAGCGACGAGGTGGCGGCGGCCTACGCCGGCCAGGAGCTGCAGTTCGGGCCCGAATACATCATTCCCAAGCCCTTCGACGTGCGCCTCATCCTGCGCATCGCGCCGGCGGTGGCCAAGGCGGCGGCCGAGACCGGCGTGGCCACCCGGCCCATCGCCGACCTGGACGCCTACCGCGAGTCGCTCACCCGCTACGTCTACCAGACCGGCATGTTCATGCGTCCGGTGTTCGGCGCGGCCAAGCGGGCGCCGCAGCGTGTGGTCTACGCCGAGGGCGAGGATGAACGCGTGCTGCGCGCCGTGCAGGTGGTGATGGCCGAGGGCATGGCCAAGCCCATCCTGGTGGGCCGCCCGGCAGTGATCCAGATGCGCATCGACCGCGCCGGCCTGCGCCTGAAGGCGGGTGCGGACTTCGAGGTGGTGAATCCCGAGGACGATCCGCGTTTCCGCGCCTGCTGGGAGGACTACCACCGCATCATGGGCCGCGACGGCGTGTCGGTCGAGGCGGCCAAGGCGGCGGTGCGGCGCTCCACCACGTTGATCTCGGCCCTGCTGCTCAAGCGCGGCGACGCCGACGCCATGCTCTGTGGCCTGCACGGGCGCTACGAGGCGCACTTCGAGTATGTGCGCAACGTCATCGGCGCCCGGCCCGGCGCCAGGGTGATGGCGGCCATGAATGCACTCATGCTGGAGACGCAGAACCTCTTCATCACCGACACCTTCATCAACGAGGAGCCCAGCGCCGAGGAACTGGCCGACATCGCCCTCATGGCGGCCGAGGAGATGAAGCGCTTCGGCATCCCGCCCAAGGTGGCCTTTTTGTCGCACTCGATGTTCGGCAGTTCCAGCCGCCCGGCCGCCAAGCGCATGCGCAAGGCGCGCGACCTGTTTGTGGCCATGGGCACGGGCATCGAGTGCGACGGTGAACTGCAGGGCGACGCGGCGCTGTCCGAGAAGATCCGCCGCGACATGTTGTCCGACACCACCCTCAGCGGTGCGGCCAACCTGCTGGTGGCGCCCAACCTGGACGCGGCCAACATCCTGTTCAACGTGCTCAAGGTCACCTCGGGCCATGGTGTGACGGTGGGGCCCATCCTGCTGGGCTCGGCCGCCCCGGTGCACATCCTCACGCCATCGTCGACCATGCGCCGGGTGGTCAACATGACCGCGCTGGCAGTGGCCGACGCCTCTGCGGCGCTCGCCCAGCGCCGCTGACCCGTCGCCAAGCCGTTTCTGCGCCGGCCGCATCGACCCGCGCTGGGCGGTGGCCAGCGCTGCGGCGCGGTAACCGGCTTGTACCTCCGCCGCTGCGGGCAGCGGCCCATAATCCTCCGCCCTACCCTGTGCGCCCGGGCACCGGGTCGCCAGACCCAGCGTGCGTCTTGCCGCTCGCCGCGCCAGGCGCAACACCTCATCGAACAAGGACACCGTCATGCGCCGCCATACCAAGATCGTTGCCACCCTGGGCCCGGCATCTTCGGAACCTCAGGTGCTGGAGCGCATGATCCGCGCCGGCGTCGACGTGGTGCGGCTCAACTTCAGCCATGGCAAGGCGCAGGACCACATCGACCGGGCCAACCTGGTGCGCGAAGTGGCGCGCCGGGTCGGCAAGCCGGTGGCCATCATGGCCGACCTGCAGGGGCCCAAGATCCGCGTCGGCAAGTTTGCCGAGGGCCGCGTGATGCTCGAGAACGGCCAGCCCTTCGTGCTCGATGCCGCGCGCAGCGAGCCGGGCGACATCCACGGCGTCGGCCTGGACTACAAGGAGCTGCCGCGTGACGTGCGCCCCGGCGACACCCTGCTGCTCAACGACGGCCTGATCGTGCTGACCGTGGACGGCGTGCGCGGCGAGGCGGTGCAGACCACCGTCAAGATTGGCGGCGAACTTTCGAACAACAAGGGCATCAATAAGCAAGGCGGCGGCCTGACCGCGCCGGCCCTGACCGCCAAGGACATGGACGACATCAAGACGGCGATGTCCTTCCAGTGTGAATACCTGGCGGTGAGCTTCCCGAAGAACGCCACCGACATGGAGATGGCGCGCCAGCTCGCCAACGTGGCCGGTGAGCCCTGGCGCCACAAGCCGGGCATGATCGCCAAGATCGAGCGCAGCGAGGCGATCCCGCTGCTCGAATCCATCCTCAAGGCCAGCGACGGCATCATGGTCGCGCGCGGCGACCTCGCGGTCGAGGTGGGCAACGCCGCGGTGCCTGCGCTGCAGAAGAAGATGATCCGCATGGCGCTGGCGCTGGACAAGCTCACCATCACCGCCACGCAGATGATGGAGTCGATGATCCAGAACCCGGTGCCCACCCGCGCCGAGGTGAGCGACGTGGCCAACGCCGTGCTGGACGGCACCGACGCGGTGATGCTCAGCGCAGAGACCGCTGCCGGCAAGTACCCGGTCGAGACCATCGAGCAGATGGCCGCCATCGCCCTGGCGGCCGAGTCGGCCGAAGGCAGCACGCTCGATACCGACTTCACCAACAAGCACTTCGGCCGCATCGACCAGTCCATCGCCATGGGCGCGCTGTTCACGGCCCACCACCTGGGCTGCAAGGCCATCATCGCGCTGACCGAATCGGGCTCCACGCCGCTGTGGATGAGCCGCTACAAGAGCTCGGTGCCCATCTATGCGCTCACCACTCAAGAGCTGTCGCAGCGCAAGATGGCGCTGTACCGCAATGTGCGCCCGCTCATCATGCCCAAGTTCGACGACCGCGATACCGCACTGACCCAGGCCGAACGCATCCTGGTCGAACGTGGTGAACTCAAGCCGGGCGACACCTACGCCATCACCTGCGGCGAACCCATGGGCTACCCGGGCGGCACCAACATGCTCAAGATCTGCCGGGTCGGCTGAGTCGCGGGCCAACCCTCCCACCACTCCGACCGCTGGGCTGTCGGTGCTCGAAACAGCCTGCGGCGTCCGGCCGCGCTGAGTTCGAGCAACAGGCTCGGCGGTGGCTGGAAGCGCTCCCGCAACGAACCGGGTCAGGTCCGGCAAGGTGGTGGAACCTTAGAATTCTGCGGTTTCAAAGCGATTACATCGCGATAGCGCCGGTCTGGACGGCGGCTCCGGTTTTCTCTTCCCCACTCGAGGTTCCACCATGCCACTCGTTTCCATGCGTCAGCTGCTCGACCACGCCGCCGAGAACGGCTACGGCCTGCCAGCGTTCAACGTCAACAACCTGGAGCAGGTGCAGGCTGTCATGGCCGCTGCCGCCGAGGTCAACGCGCCGGTCATCCTGCAGGCCAGCGCCGGAGCGCGCAAATATGCTGGCGAGAGCTTCATCAAGCACCTCATCCAGGCGGCCGTCGAAGCCTATCCGCACATCCCGCTGGTGATGCACCAGGATCACGGCCAGACCCCCACCATCTGCCAGGGCGCCATCGACCTGGGCTTTGGCTCGGTGATGATGGACGGCTCGTTGCAGGCAGACGGCAAGACGCCGGCCTCGTTCGAGTACAACGTCTCGGTCACCCGTCAGGTGGTCGACATGGCGCACAAGGTGGGCGTCACCGTGGAAGGTGAACTCGGCTGCCTGGGCAACCTGGAGACCGGCGACGCTGGCGAGGAAGACGGCATCGGCGCCGAAGGCAAGCTCAGCCACGCCCAGATGCTGACCGATCCCGAGGAGGCCGCCCAGTTCGTCAAGGCCACCCAGCTCGACGCCCTGGCCATCGCCATCGGCACCAGCCACGGCGCCTACAAGTTCAGCCGCAAGCCCACGGGCGACATCCTGGCCATCAGCCGCGTCAAGGAAATCCACAAGCGCATCCCCAACACCCACCTGGTGATGCATGGCTCGTCGTCGGTGCCGCAGGAACTGCTGGCCATCATCAACCAGTACGGCGGCAAGATGAAGGAGACCTACGGCGTGCCGGTCGAGGAGATCCAGGAAGCCATCAAGCACGGTGTGCGCAAGATCAACATCGACACCGACATCCGCCTGGCCATGACCGGCGCCGTGCGCAAGTTCATGGCCGAGAACCCGGACAAGTTCGACGCCCGTGAATGGCTCAAGCCCGCCCGTGAGGCCGCCAAGGCGGTGTGCAAGCAGCGCTACCTCGAGTTCGGCTGCGAAGGCCAGGCCGGCAAGATCAAGGCCTACACCATGACAGACATGGCTCAGCGCTACAGCCAAGGCGAACTCGCCCAGACCGTGGTCTGACGTCCGACCGGCAGATCCAACGCCGACCGGGTCCGACCCCTGCGTCGTGCCCGGCTGGCGCGCACAATGCGGCGCGCGCTGTGTGCACGACTGACGTCGTTGTTGCACAACCTTGCAGCCCAGCGCATGTTTGAACCCGGCGCTGACCGCGGGGTCGCTTTCTATAATCGTTCCCCGCCTTCACGGAGCTGCCGCTCACCCCGGCAAACCAGTCGATGAACCGTCTCGCCGCCATCCTGCCCGCCAGCAATGTGCTGGTGAATGTGGAGGCCACCAGCAAGAAGCGCGCATTCGAGCAGGCGGGGCTGCTGTTCGAGAACCAGCACGCCATTGCCCGCGCCACCATCACCGATAACCTCTTCGCGCGCGAGCGCCTGGGTTCGACCGGTCTGGGTCACGGCGTGGCCATCCCGCACGGGCGTATCAAGGGGCTGAAGAATCCGCTCGCCGCCGTGGTGCGCCTGGCCCAGCCCATCGCCTTCGAGGCGCCGGACGACGAACCGGTCAACCTGCTCATCTTCCTGCTCGTGCCCGAGGCCGCGACCCAGCGTCACCTGGAAATCCTGTCGGAAATCGCCGAGATGTTGTCCGATCGCGAACTGCGCGAGGCACTCAAGGTCGACGCCGAGCCGGCCCAACTGCACGACCGCATCTCGCGCTGGGAACCCCTGCGCTCGGTCGCCTGATCCGTCCGGACTGATCCAGCGCCGAGGCGCAGCGCTTGAAACCCACCGTCATCAGCGCCGAGGCGCTGTTCGAGGCGCATCGCGGCACCCTCAAGTGGGAGTGGATCGCCGGCCACGCCCACCCGGAACGCCGCTTCGACGAAGTGGCGGTGCGCGATGCGCAATCGGCTGCCGACCTGGTCGGCTACCTCAACTACATCCACCCCTACCGGGTGCAGATCGTCGGCCGGCGCGAGGTCGGCTACCTGCAGGATGACGACACCGAGACCCAGGAGCGGCGTATCTCGCGCATCGTCACCCTCGAGCCACCAGTGGTCATCGTGGCCGATGGCTTTGCGCCACCCGACCGCCTGGTGGCGATGTGTGAACGCGCCGACATTCCGCTGTTCGTCACCCGCGAGTCGGCCGGCCAGGTCATCGACGTGCTGCGCGGCTACCTGGGCCAGCACTTTGCCGAGCGCACGTCGCGCCACGGCGTGTTCATGGACATCCTGGGCCTGGGCGTGCTGCTCACCGGCGAAAGCGGCCTGGGCAAGAGCGAACTGGGCCTGGAACTGATCTCGCGCGGACACGGACTGGTGGCCGACGATGTGGTGGACCTGTTCCGCGTCTCGCAGACCGCCATCGAGGGCCGTTGCCCGGAGCTGTTGCGCAACCTGCTGGAGGTACGCGGCATCGGCCTGCTGGACATCCGCGCCATCTTTGGCGAAACGGCGGTACGGCGCAAGATGCGCCTCAAGCTCATCGTCCATCTGGTGCGCAAGGAAACGATGGAGCGCGAGTTCGAGCGCATGCCCTACGAGCCTCTGTATGAAGAGGTGCTGAACATGAAGGTGCGCAAGGTCGTGATCGCGGTGGACGCGGGGCGCAACCTGGCGGTGCTGGTCGAGGCCGCCGTGCGCAACACCGTGCTCAACCTGCGCGGTATCGACACCTATCGTGAATTCATCGAGCGCCACCGCCAGATGATGGAGCGCGGCGACTCGGGTCTGTGACGCTCCTCGCGTCGTCGACTGCGGCTACGTTTGGCGGTGCTCGCAGTCCGAGCGCGTGCAATGTGCATACAGCGCCAGGTTGTGCTCCTGCAGAGCGAAGCCGCGTTCCTGCGCGATGGTGCGCTGGCGCGCCTCGATCTGCGGGTCGTAGAACTCCACCACGCGGGCGCAGTCCAGGCACACCAGGTGATCGTGGTGCTGCCCTTCATTGAGTTCGAAGACTGACTTGCCGCCTTCGAAGTGGTTGCGCGCCAGCAGGCCCGCCTGCTCGAACTGCATCAACACACGGTAGACCGTCGCCAGCCCGATCTCGGAGCCTTCGCCCAGCAAGATCTTGTAGACGTCTTCGGCGCTCATGTGGCGCGTCTCGCTGCGCTGGAAGATTTCCAGGATCTTGATGCGCGGCAGTGTGGCCTTCAGGCCCGAACTTTTGAGTTCTTCCGCGTTGGTCATGGCTGGAACAGGGGCGTCGGTAGAATGAATCAGGATCATATCGGCAGCAGCGTTTCACTCTGCCCGCCCAGCCACTCCCTGCCTGTCCTACCTCTGCCCATGTCCCTGTTGCCCCGGCTCCACACCCTGCGCACCTGCACTGGCCTGTTCATGCTGGCGGCATTGCTGAGCGGCTGCAGCGGCTCGTTGATGAACTCGCTGCAACCTTACCGCATGGAGGTCGTGCAGGGCAACGTTGTCACCCAGGACATGGTCGCAAAGCTGCAGCCGGGCCTCACCCGGGACCAGGTGCGCAACCTGCTCGGAGCGCCCATCCTCAACGACATCTTCCATGCGACGCGCTGGGACTACGTCTTCACCATCAGGCGCCAGGGCGCCGAGCCGCAACAGCGACGCATCACCGTCTTTTTCGAAGGCGATAGGGTCACTCGATTCGAAGCCGGCCAGGCGCCGAGCGAGCGGGAGTTTGTTGCCTCGATCGACGCCGCCAAACCGCAGCGTGGCCAGGACAAGCTGGAACTGACCGAAGCCCAGATCAAGGCGCTGCCGCTGCCCAGCGTCGCGAACGTCAATGCGCCGGCTGCAGCCGCCAGCGGTCCCCTGCGCAACTATCCCCCGCTGGAAGCCAGCAGCCGTTGATGGGTGAGTCTTTGCGCGCCGGCCCTGGCGCTGTCGGGCTTTCGTCCCCCGCCCTTTCACCGCGCCTCATTCCTTCTTCCCCTTTTTCCCGTCTTCCACTAGCACCGAGTTTGGAAACCCGATGAGCACGACGCCTCACCGCATCGCCGTGGCCGGCTGCACCGGCCGCATGGGCCAGATCCTGATCGAGGCCGTGCTGGCCGCCGACGACTGCCGGCTCGCCGGGGCGCTCGACCGCGCCGGCAGCCCGCTCATCGGTGCCGACGCCAGCGCCTTCCTCGGCCGCAGCAGCGGCGTGGCGGTGCAGGCCGACCTGCGCGCCGGCCTGGCCGGCGTGGCCAAGGGCGGCGCGCTGATCGATTTCACCCGCCCCGAAGGCACACTGGCCCACTTGGCGATGTGCCGCGAGCTGGGCGTCAACCTGGTCATCGGTACCACCGGTTTCACCGACGAGCAGAAGGCCGAGATCCGTGCTGCAGCGCAGGACATCGCCATCGTCATGGCGCCCAACATGAGCGTGGGCGTGAACGTGGTGATGCGCCTGCTCGACATGGCGGCGCGTGCGCTGAGCGAGGGCTACGACATCGAGATCATCGAGGCCCACCACCGCCACAAGGTCGACGCCCCCAGCGGCACCGCGCTCAAGATGGGCGAGGTGGTGGCCCATGCCCTGGGCCGCGACCTCAAGACCTGCGCGGTCTACGGCCGCGAAGGCGTGACGGGTGAACGCGACCCCTCGACCATCGGCTTTGCCACCGTGCGCGGCGGCGACATCGTGGGCGACCACACCGTGCTGTTCGCCGGCACGGGCGAACGCATCGAGATCACCCACAAGAGCGCCAGCCGCTCCACCTACGCCCAGGGCAGCCTGCGCGGCGTGCGCTTCCTGGCCGGCAAGGCCAGCGGCCTGTACGACATGAACGCCGTGCTCGGCCTGGCCTGAGCGCAGCGGCACGAACAGTCCGCGCCCGGTTCTCGACCCGACACCACCCACACCGCCGGCCACCATGGGCAGCTTCGCGCAGGTCTTCGCCGAAGGCGACTTCATCACCCGCACAGTGGCCCTGCTGCTGCTCGCCATGTCGGTGTCGGCCTGGGTGCTCATCTTCTGGAAAGGTTGGACCCTGGTGCGGGCAAGGCGCGACCTAGCTCGCGGCGTGCCGGCGTTCTGGGCGGCACCGAGCCTGGACACCGCCCGAACGCAACTCGCGGCCATCGACCGCGAACTGGTGCTCATGCCCTTGCTGGCCGCCGCCTTGCATCAGGCCAGCGGCGACACGTTGGAGGCCGCCGGCCAATTGGAAAGCCAGCTCACCCGCCGTCTGCGCGACGCCCTGCACGTGGTGCTGGCCCAGCTGCAGTATGGCCAGGTGCTGTTGGCGTCCATCGGCGCCACCGCGCCCTTCATCGGCCTGTTCGGCACGGTGTGGGGCATCTACCACGCGCTGCTGGGCGTGGCGGCCTCGGGCAGCATCGGCATCGACAAGGTCGCCGGCCCGGTGGGCGAGGCCCTGGTGATGACCGCCGCCGGCCTGGCCGTGGCCATCCCGGCCGTGCTGGCCTACAACCTGTTCGGCAAGTGGATCGGGGCCTGCGAGGCCGAGCTCGAAGGCTACGCCCATGACCTGCGCGAGATGCTGCTTGACCGCGCTGCCGCGGCCGCCACAGCCGCCGCCGAGCGCATTCGCCTGCACTGACGCGAGAGCGGGAGCGTCGTCATCATGGCCTTCGGCCGCCTAGAACGCACCTCCGGCCCGAAACCCATGGCCGACATCAACATGACGCCGCTCATCGACGTCATGCTGGTGCTGCTGGTGATCTTCATGATCACCGCGCCGCTCATGACCGCCAGTCTGCGCCTGGATCTCCCCAAAGGCGGCAGCGTGGGCGACACCGCCGCGGCCCAGCCGCTGCAACTGGCGATCAGCGCCGATGGCAGTTTCTACATCGGCGACGAGAAGATCGCCCCGGCGCAGATCGAGGCCCGCCTGGCCGAGGCCGCCAGGCGTCAGCCCGACGCCGAGGTGCAATTGCGTGCCGACCGCAACGCCATGTACGGCCGGGTGGCCGAGCTGATCGCCCAGCTGCAGGCCCTGGGCCTGAACCGCATCGCCTTCGTCACCGAACCGGCAGCCGCAGCGGCCTCGCGCTGACGGTGCACGCCGCAGCCCGGTGACACCGCCCGGTGCAGGCCGGACCCTCGCCGATAATCGGCGCCCTTTTCCACCGGTCATCGGCCACGAGCCGCCGGCCTTGCGTGCCGCCCCGCGCGGCCATGCCCTGCCATGAACGACAAATACGATTTCGCCGCCGTCGAATCCGCTGCCCAGGCCGCCTGGCAGGCCGCCGATGCCTACCGTGTGGTCGAGGATGCTCGCGACGCCGCCGGCCAGCTCAAGCCCAAGTTCTACGCCTGCTCCATGCTGCCCTACCCCTCGGGCAAGCTGCACATGGGCCATGTGCGCAACTACACCATCAACGACATGCTGGCGCGCCAGCTGCGCATGAAGGGCAGCAATGTGCTCATGCCCATGGGCTGGGACGCCTTCGGCCTGCCGGCCGAAAACGCCGCACTCAAGAACAAGGTGCCGCCCGAGAAGTGGACACGCGAGAACATCGCCCACATGAAGGGCCAGATGATGGCCATGGGCCTGGCCATCGACTGGAGCCGCGAGGTCGCCACCTGCGACCCCGAGTACTACCGCTGGAACCAGTGGCTGTTCCTGAAGATGCTCGAAGCCGGCATCGCCGAGCGCCGCACCCAGGTCGTCAACTGGGACCCGGTCGACATGACCGTGCTGGCCAACGAGCAGGTCATCGACGGGCGCGGCTGGCGCTCCGGCGCGCTGGTGGAAAAGCGCGAGATCCCGGGCTACTACCTCAACATCACCCAGTACGCCGAGGAATTGCTCTCGGCCGTGGCCAACCCCGAGGACCCCAACTACCTGTCGGGCTGGCCAGAGCGTGTGCGCCTGATGCAGGAGAACTGGATCGGCAAGAGCACCGGCGTGCGCTTCGCCTTCCCGCACGACATCCAGGGTGCCGACGGCCAGGCCATCCAGGGCGGGCGCCTGTACGTGTTCACCACGCGCCCCGATACCATCATGGGCGTGACCTTCTGCGCCGTGGCCCCCGAGCACCCGCTGGCCGCCCATGCCGCCGCGGCGAATCCGGCCCTGGCCGCCTTCATCGCCGAATGCGCCCAGGGCGGCAACACCGAGGCTGAACTCGCCACGCAGGAGAAGAAGGGCCTGCCCACCGGCCTGTTCGTGCAGCACCCGCTGACGGGCGCGCAGGTCGAGGTCTGGGTCGGCAACTACGTGCTGATGAGCTACGGCGACGGCGCCGTGATGGGCGTGCCGGCGCATGACGAGCGCGACTTCGCGTTTGCGAAGAAATACGGCATCACCATCCAGCAGGTCATCGACGTGCCGGGCCTGCCCTTCAGCACCGTGGCCTGGGCCGAACATTACGGCGACAAGCAGCGCGGCCGCTGCGTCAACTCCGGCGTGCTCGACGGGCTGGACTACCCGAGTGCGGTGGACAAGGTCGCCGAACTGCTCGGTGCGCAGGGCCTGGGCGAGAAGAAGACCACCTGGCGTCTGCGCGACTGGGGCGTGAGCCGCCAGCGCTACTGGGGCACGCCCATCCCCATCATCCACTGCGGAGATGACCAGAACCCCGGCTGCGGCGTGGTGCCGGTGCCGGAAAAGGATCTGCCGGTGGTGCTGCCCATCGACTGCGTGCCCGACGGCAGCGGCAACCCGCTCAACAAGCGCGCCAGCTTCCTCAACGTCGGCTGCCCGAAATGCGGCAAGCCGGCGCGGCGCGAGACCGACACCATGGACACCTTCGTGGACTCGTCCTGGTACGTCATGCGCTACTGCGATGCGCGCAACCACGAGGCCATGGTGGCCGACGGCACCGAATACTGGATGGGCGGCCAGGGCCGCGCCGGCACCCCCGGCATGGACCAGTACATCGGCGGCATCGAGCACGCCATCCTGCACCTGCTGTACGCGCGCTTCTGGACCAAGGTGATGCGCGACCTGAAGCTGGTCACCATCAGCGAACCCTTCACCCGTCTGCTCACCCAGGGCATGGTGCTCAAGGGCGCCTACTTCAACAAGCCGGCGACCGGCGGCAAGAACTACTACTGGGAGCACGAGGTCGAGCCGGTCACCAACGAGCACGGCCTCATCGTCGGCGGCAAGCTCAAGAGCGACGGCACGCCGCTCGAATACGAGATGACGACGATGTCCAAGTCCAAGAACAACGGCGTCGACCCGCAGGAACTGATCGACCGCTACGGCGCCGACACCGCGCGCCTGTTCGTCATGTTCGCCAGCCCGCCCGAACAGACGCTGGACTGGAACGACTCGGGCGTGGAAGGTGCGCACCGCTTCCTCAAGCGCGTCTGGGCCTTCGGCGCGAAGAACAGCGAGCTGCTGGGCGCAGCCGGCGACGTCGGCGCTGAGCTGTCTGCCGACGCCAAGGCCCTGCGCCGCGAGGTGCACCTCGTGCTCAAGCAGATCACCTACGACTACGAGCGCATGCAGTACAACACCGTGGTGAGCGGTGCGATGAAGCTGCTCAACGCGCTGGAGGGCTACAAGCACGACGGCAGCGCCGCCAGCGCGGCCGTGCTGCGCGAGGGTTATTCGGTGCTGCTGCGCGGCCTGTATCCCGCCTGCCCGCACATCACCCAGGCGCTGTGGAAGGAGCTGGGCTACGAGCAGCGCATCGCCGCCCTGCTCGACGCACCCTGGCCGGCGGTCGACGAAGCCGCCCTGGTGCAGGACGAAATCGAGCTCATGCTGCAGGTCAACGGCAAGCTGCGCGGCGCCATCAAGGTGCCGGCCAGCGCCGACAAGGCCGCCATCGAGGCCCAGGCCGCCGCCAGCGCCGAGGTGGCGAAGTTCGCCGAAGGCAAGCCGGTGAAGAAGATCATCGTCGTGCCGGGCCGGCTCGTGAATGTGGTGGTCTGAGGCCGCTGCCGTGGCCGCTGCGCAGCGCCGGCTCGGTGACGGCGCCGGTGCTGTTGCCGCAGGGGCCGGCGCAGGCGCTGGCGCGGGCGCTGGTGTCGCCGGACTGCGGCGCCGGCTCGGGCTGATGCTGCTGCTCGGCACCACCGGCCTGCTGGCCAGCGGCTGCGGCTTCGCGCTGCGCCAGCCGCCCGAGCTGGCGCTCAAGCACATCGCCCTGCGCGGCTTCGACCGCAACAGCGGCATGGCCGACGAACTGCGCCGCCAGCTGCGCGCCAGCCCCGGCGTGAGCGTGGTCGACGCCCAGGACCAGGCCGACGCCATCATCACTGCCCAGCTCGATGCGCTGGACCGCGTGGTGGCCGCTTCCACCGCCGCCGGACTGGTGACCGAAATCACCCTGCGCGCGCGTCTGCGCTTCGAGGTGCGCGACGCCGCCGGCCGCCTGCTCATCAACAGCACCGAGCTGCAGCTCTCGCGCGACATGAGCTACAGCGAAAGCACCACCCTGGCCAAGGCGCAGGAGGCGCGCCTGATGGGCCGCGCCATGCAGGCCGATCTGGCCAGCCAGCTGCTGCGCCGCCTGGCTGCGCTGCCGGCGGCGCCGGCCCTGCACATCCCCTGACCCTGACCGCAGGACGAGCGCCATGCAACTGCGTGCCGACCAGCTCCGCACCGCCCTGGGCCGCGGCCTGGCGCCGCTGTACGTGGTGCATGGCGACGAGCCGCTGCTGGCGCAGGAGGCGGCCGATGCCATCCGCGCCGCCGCACGTGCCGCCGGCTACGGCGAGCGTCAGGTGCACACCGTCGCCGGCGCCCATTTCGACTGGAGCAGCCTGCTCGGCGCGGCCAGCGAACTGAGCCTGTTCGCGCAGCTGCAGCTCATCGAGATCCGCATCCCCTCGGGCAAGCCGGGCAAGGACGGCTCCGAAGCCCTGCAGCGCTACGCCGCCCAACTGCCGGCCGACACCCTCACCCTGGTCAGCCTGCCCAGGCTCGACGGCACCCAGCTCAAGAGCGCCTGGTTCGGCGCGCTGGATGCCGCCGGCGTGACGGTGCGGGTCGAGCCGGTCGAGCGCCGTGCCCTGCCGCAGTGGCTGGCCCAGCGCCTGGCCGGCCAGGGCCAGCGGGTGGAAGACGGCGAGGCCGGCCAGGCCGCGCTGGCCTTCTTCGCCGATCGGGTGGAGGGCAATCTGCTCGCGGCGCATCAGGAGCTGGCCAAGCTCGCCCTGCTCTACCCGGCCGGCACGCTCACGCTGGAACAGATCGAGCAGGCGGTGCTCAACGTGGCGCGTTACGACGTCTTCAAGCTCGGAGCCGCCGTGCTGGGTGGCGACGTGGCACGCGCCCTGCGCATGCTCGACGGCCTGCAGGCCGAGGGCGAGGCTGCCGTGCTGGTGCACTGGACGCTGGCGGACGACATCCGCATGCTGCGCCGCATGCACCAGGCGCTGCTGGACGGCCGCCCGCTGGCCATGGCGCTGCGCGAGCAGCGCGTGTGGGGCGTGAAGGAAAAACTCGTCGAGCGCCTGGGCGATCGGCTGCAGGACCGCAGCGCCAGCGCGCAGTTCGACGAGCTGGTGCTGGCCGCCCATGTGGTGGACGGCATCGTCAAGGGCCTGACCGACCCGGCCTGGCCCACCGAGCCCTGGCAGGCGCTGCGCCAGCTGGCCCTCATGGTGCTGCAGCTGCTGGCGCCGCGCGAGCGCTCCGGTGGGGCTGCCGCGTCTGGTGCGAGGTCGGCCGCTGCTCGCCCGCTGGTGCTGCGCGCCAGGCCCTGATCCGGTCTGCCTCTAATGCCTTCGACGTGAGCGTCGCTGGGTTATTGCCCCTCTTGACATGCCGGTGGGGTGGACTCAGTAGCCGCGCCGCCGGTCAACCAGGCCGGTCAGGCCGGCAACACTGCGGGGGGCTTGCGGGTCAGCGCCAGCGTAGCCAGCCCGCACGGCACCGACGTTGGCCGCCGCCAGCACGGCGGCGCTGCGCGGGTCGGTCTGCGCCGCCACATGGGGCAGCACGCTGACCTGGGGGTGGCGCCAGCAGGCGTGTTCGGCCGGCAGGGGTTCGCGGTGGAAGACGTCCAGCACCGCGTGCTCGATCTGGCCATCGGCCAGGGCGGCGAGCAGATCGGCGTCGACCACGGCCGCGCCGCGCGCCAGGTTGACGAAACCGGCGCCTCGCTTGACGCCGGCGAAACGCGCCGCGTCGAACCAGCCGCGTGTGGCCGGGGTGAGCGGCAGCAGGTTGATCACAACGTCGGCCTGTGGCGCCTGTTCGGCCCAGGCCGCGTCGCCGTGCACAAAGGTGAGGCCGTGGTCACGGATCACGTCGCGGTCGGCCAGGGCGCGCGCCGTGCGGCCCCACAGCGCGACCCGGTAGCCCTGGCCGACCAGGCGCCGGCCGACGCTGCGGCCCAGTTCACCCGCGCCGGCCACCAGCACCTGCACCTCGTCGGCGCGGCGCTGCGGCAGCGGCTGCCAACGTTGCTGTGCCTGCTGGCGCGCGTAGCGGAAGAAGTCGCGGTGCAGGCCCAGCACCGCCCACAGCGCGGTTTCGGCCATGGCCGCGCTCATCGCCGGGTCGATCATGCGCGCCAGCGGCACGTCGGCCGGCAGGCTGGCGTCGCCGAGCAGGCGGTCCACGCCGGCCCAGAGCGACTGGATCAGCCGCAGCCCCGGCAGCCCGGCGAGCTGGCCGGGTCGCGGGTTGGCAACCAGGGCGATGTCGATGGCCTGGCGCGCCGCGGCATCCAGCCCGGCGAGGTCTTCGGCGCGATGCCAGGTCTCGCCCGGCAGGGCGGCCTGCAGGCAGGGCCACCAGGCGGACCAATCGTCGGCGTCGAAGCTGCAGGCGAGCAGGATGGACATGGCAGGGGCTGGCGGTGGATGGTGGGGGCAGGCGGGCGGCGGGCCGGGGTGTAGCCGGCAGAGCGGGGCGGGCCAGAGCGCAGACGGAGCCGGCAGCGCAGCTGGTGGCGTTCAACCGGCCGGCGCCGGCAGCTGTTCCAGCGCCTCGACCAGCTCGCGCAGGGCCAGCTGCACCGACTGGTGGCGCACCGCCGCGCGGTCGCCGTCGAAGCTGCAGCGCCGGCTCCACAGCCGCTCACCCACGGCCCAGGCCAGGCAGACCGTGCCGACCGGTTTTTCCGCGCTGCCGCCGCCCGGCCCGGCCACGCCGGTGATGGCCAGGGCGGTCTGCACTGTGCTGCTGCCGCCGCTTGCTCCGGGCGGGTCGAGCCCGGCCTGGGCGCCGCGCGCCATGGCTTCGGCGACCGGCAGGCTGACGGCACCGTGCTGCTCGATCAGCTCGGCCGGCACGCCCAGCAGGCTGGTCTTGGCGGCGTTGCTGTAGCTCACCACGCCGCGCTCGAACCACAGGCTTGAGCCAGCGCGTTCGGTGCAGGCGCCGGCCACCAGGCCGCCGGTACAACTTTCGGCCGTGGCCAGCCGCCAGCCGCGGGTCTCCAGCGCCAGGGCCAGACGTTCGACCAGAGCGACGACGGGGTCGGGGAGCAGGGCGTGTGCATCCATGAACGGTTGCTGCCGGTCAGAAGCGCTGCCAGACGGCCAGCACGAGCAGGGTGCACAAGGCGGCGACCAGGTCGTCGAACAGGATGCCGAAGCCGCCGCGCCAGCCCCGGGCCTTGAAGCGCCGGTCGGCCCAACCGACCGGGCCGGGCTTGGCTGCGTCGAAATAGCGGAACAGCGCGAAGGCGGCAAGCTGCTGGCCCCAGCTCGCCGGACTGATCACCCACAGAATGATCCAGAAGGCGATGATCTCGTCCCACACGATGTAGCCCGGGTCGGCGATGCCGGCGTGTTCGGCCGTCACCGTACAGGCCCACCAGCCCGCCGGCAGGCCGAGGCCGATCAGCCAGGCCCAGCCGGCGCCGTCCAGCCACAGGCTGAGCGCGAGGAAGGATGCCCAGCCCCATAACGTGCCGACGGTGCCGGGCGCAACCGGGCTCAGGCCGCTGCCCGCGCCCAGGGCAATGAAGTGGCCCAGGTGGCCCAGCAGGAAGCCCGGGGTGGCGACCGCCTTGGTCTGGGGGGTGGGCGCTGGTGCAGGCGCAGAGTCGGCAGCGGAATCGGGCGCACTCATGGTGGTCGGCGTGACGTCAGCGGAAGTGATCGAAGCTGGCCCAGGGTGTGGCCAGGGTCTGGCCGGCGCTGTCAAGCACGCGGATGCCGGGCTCGGCCAGGATGCGGCCGATGCGGTGGACTGGCGTGCCGCTGGCCCGGCCGGCGGCACGCACCGCGGCGGCCTGCGCCGGCGTGGCGGTGAAGAGCAGTTCGTAATCGTCGCCACCGGCGAGCTGGCATTCGAGCCTGAGCGCGGCGTCCTGTGTGGCCAGCTCCGCGCTGCAGGGCAGGGTATCGGCGTACAGGACGGCGCCAAGCGCCCGGCTGCCAGGGCCTGGTGGCGTGGCCACGCCGCCATCGTTGAACGCAGGGTCGACGTTGTGGTCGGCGGTGGGGTCGATCGGATGGGCGGCCGGATGGGCGGCCGGTGTGCCGCTCCGCGCGGCCCGGCTCGCGCCCGACCGCCGCAGCACATGGCCAAGATCGCCCAGCAAGCCGTCGGACACGTCGATGGCCGCGCTGGCCACACCGCGCAAGGCCAGGCCCAGGGCGACGCGTGGCTGGGGCTGTTCCATGGCGCGGCGGCAGCGTTCGAAGCCGTCGCCGTCGAGCCGGATCGTGCCGCGCAGCGCCTCCAACGCCAGGCGGGCGTCGCCCAGGGTGGCACCACTGAGCCACAAGTCGTCGCCAGGGGCCGCGCCGCTGCGCAGCAGGGCCTGGCCGCGCGGCACTTCACCGATCACGGTGATGCACAGGTTGAGCGGGCCGGCCGTGGTGTCGCCGCCCACCAGCTCGATGCCGTGGGCGTCGGCCAGGGCGTGCAGGCCGGCGGCGAGCTCGGCCAGCCAGGCGGCGTCGGCGCGCGGCAGGGCGAAGGCCAGGGTGTAGGCCAGCGGGCGTGCGCCACAGGCGGCCAGATCCGACAGGTTGACGGCCAGCGCCTTGTGGCCCAGGCGTCGCGGCGCCATGGTCGACACAAAGTGGCGGCCTTCCACCAGCATGTCGGTCGACACCGCGAGTTGCATGCCGGGGGCGGGCGCGATGAGGGCGCAGTCGTCGCCCACGCCCAACGGTGCACGTGTGACCGGGCGGTTGAAATAGCGCTGGATGAGGTCGAATTCGCCGAGGGACATGGGCACTCAGGTGAGCCGCACCGGGCGCGGTCAGCGCCCAGCGTCGGGCGTGTGCTTGCGCAGCAGGTTGGCCAGTTCGACCGCAGACTTGACCGACATCTTGTCGAACACCCGGGCGCGGTGGACCTCGACGGTGCGCACGCTGATGTCCAGGCTGTCGGCAATCTGCTTGTTGGCGCGGCCCTCGATCACCAGGCGCATCACCTCCAGCTCGCGTTCGGTGAGCTCGCCGAGCAGGTGCTGCACGCCCTCGTCCTCGCGCAGCCGGGCCAGTGCGTCGGCGCTGTGCGCCAGGGCCTGCTCGACGCGGTCGACCAGGGCGTTGTCGGAGAAAGGCTTTTCTACAAAGTCGAAGGCGCCGCGCTTGACCGCCGCCACGGCGGTGGCGACGTCGGCGTGGCCGGTGAGGAAGATGACCGGCAGCCGCGTGGTCAGGCCGCGTTCGATGAGTCGCTCGAACAACGCCATCCCGTTCATGCCGGGCATGCGCATGTCGAGCATGAGGCAGGCCGGGCTGTCCAGGCGGACCTGGCCGGCCTCGAACGCGCTCCAGAACGCGTCGGCCGACTCGTAGGCGCGCGGCAACAGGCGGCGGCTGCGCAGCAGCCAGCTCAAGGCGTCGCGCAACACCTCCTCGTCGTCGACGACGAAGACGGTGCCGGTGGACTGCTGGACTCGGGCGAACATGGCGGCGATCGGGACGACGGTGAACCGGCGCGGTAGCCGGCTGGAGGCGTAGGCTTCAGGCAGAGCCCGGCAGCACAGGCACGGGTGGGCCGGCGCTGGCGTCGGCGAGGGTAAACCGGAACAGGGTGCCGCGCCCATCCGGGCCACTGCCGAATTCCAGCAGGCCGCCATGCTGTTCGATCACCGTGCGACACATGGCCAGGCCGATGCCCATGCCCTCGGGCTTGGTGCTGAAGAAGGGCGTGTAGATCTTGCTGCCGACCTCGGGTGGGATGCCGGGCCCGCGATCGATGACCGCGAACTCGATCCAGCGCGTGTCGGCCCGGCGCACACGGATGACCAGCAGGCGGTCTTCGGGCGGCGTGCGTTCGTCCTCCATGGCCTGCACGCCGTTGCGCGCCAGGTTGAGCACGACCTGCTCGACCATGGTGCGGTCGCAGGCCACACGCAGGGGTGACTCGGGCAGATCGAGCTGGATGCGGGTATCGCTGCGCCGCGCCGACAGCCGCAGCAGCGGCAGGATGCCTTCGATCAGCTCATGGCAGCGCACGTTCTCGTGTAGCCGTTCGCGCCGACGCACGAACTGGTGCACGCTGCGGATGATCTTGCCGGCGCGTTCAGCCTGCTCGGCGATGCGGCCGACGGCCTGGCGGATGAGCAGCTGAGTGTCGAGGTCGACGGCCTCGTCAGTGCCGGCGCTTTCGGGCGGCAACAGGTTGAGCGTGCCGCCGGCATAGCTGGCGATGGCGGCCAGTGGCTGGTTGAGTTCATGGCTGAGCAGAGTGGCCATTTCGCCCATGGTGGCCAGGCGAGCGGCGGCCTGCAGCTTGTCCTGCTGCTGGCGCGCGATTTCCTCGACCCGGCGCTGTGCACTCACGTCCAGCACTGCGCTCATCCAGCCGGCCTGACGGCCGACGCCGTCGACCAGCGGCGCTTCGAAGATGAGCACCTCGAAGCGGCTGCCATCGCGGCGCATGAAGGTCGATTCGTAGCCTTCGCGCGACGGGCCGTTGCCGCTCAGCCGGGTGGCCTGGCGGCGGGTGTATTCCTCCACCATGTCCGGCGGCCAATAGGGCGGCGGATTGCGGCCGACCAGTTCGGCCGCGCTGTAACCCACCATCTCGCAAAAGGCCGGGTTGACGTAGCTGATGCGGCCCTGGGTGTCGCGCGCGCGCAGTCCGGTGACGAGCGAGTTCTCCATCGCCTTGCGAAAGGCAAGTGCTTCGGCCAGCCCGCGTTCGGCCGCGGCGCGCCGACGCACGTCGTTGACCAGCAGGGTGACGACGACCAGCAGCGCGACCGACAGCGCCAGCACCAGCACCGAGGCCGGGTTGGGGAACAGGTGCGGCTCGCCGTCCACGCTGTCCAGGCGCAGCGGCAGGGTGAAGCCGGCAAAGTCGATCAGTCGTTCGGCCACGAACACGCCAGCGCCGCGGTTGGCGCCCGCGCGCGCCAGCCGAGTGCCGTCCGATTCAACCAGCAGCACCTCATGGCGTCGTCTCAGTTCGGCCGGCAGGGCGTTGTCGAGCAGGGGCGCGAGCGCCAGGGTTGCCACCACCGTGCCGTTGGCGTGGCCATCGCTGGCACGCGGCAGACACAGATCGACCACCTCCATGCCCAGGCCGG
This sequence comes from Pseudomonadota bacterium, assembly GCA_041169165.1. Classification (GTDB taxonomy): domain Bacteria; phylum Pseudomonadota; class Gammaproteobacteria; order Burkholderiales; family Burkholderiaceae_C; genus Sphaerotilus. The sequence continues at coordinate 26,803 of JBEEJN010000006.1, read as the reverse complement.
CGCCGGTGGGCACGAAATAGCTGCGCGAGAACGCCGGCGAGCTGAAGCGCCGCGCCGTGCTGCAGGCGATCTCGGCGTCCAGGCCCATGTCGGCGCGCGAGATGGTGCGAAACGCCCCCGCGTGGATGCCTGATTCGGCCACCTCGGTGACGCGGAAGGCTGGATCGCGCAGTTCGATGCGCATGATCTCGCGCCGCTCACGCAGCAGCGATTGGGCTTGCGCCAGCCAGTCAGCCGGGCGGGCCTCGACCCACAGCAGCAGCTGCAGGCCTTGCACGTCGTCGGCCAGGCGCTGGCGCAGGTCGACCGCGGCGCTGGCGACCGCGGCGTCGGTGGCCTCCTGGACCTGGTTGTGCTCGTGCTGGCGCGTCAGCCACCACAGTGCAACCTGGGCGAGCAGCAGCAGGGCGATGAGTGCCGCCCACAGCAGCGCGCGACGCCAGCGCCGCGGGGCTGAGGTGGCCGGTTCGTTGGTCAGGGTGTTCATGACAGGCGGTGTGCACCAGGCGCGGTCACGGTGCCGGATGCCACCGCATCAGTATCTGCAGGGTCGAACGGCCAGGCGCTAAGCAGAAATGCGCATGGCGCGTCGCAGCGCAGGGGGCAGACTGGTCCTGGTCGACAGGCAGCACCGGCACATGCCGTGCGGGCATGGCGGCATGCGCATCCGGCGCGCCATCGTGCGGCGTGGCTGGCTGACGCTTCCTAAAATCCCGCGCCCCAAGCACCCGGGCTGCCTCCATGGCGGCCCTGGGTGTGACCCGACAGTCCGTCTCCAGCCAGGTGCAGACTGCTCCGTCGTTCACCGCGACACCCACCGGAACACCACATGTCGTCTTCACAGGACAAGGCCGCCGAGCTGCGCCGCAGCGCGCTTGAATATCACGAGTTTCCGACGCCGGGCAAGATCGCCGTGACGCCGACCAAGCAGCTGGTGAACCAGCGCGACCTGGCGCTGGCCTACAGCCCTGGCGTGGCGGCGGCCTGTGAGGAAATCGTGGCCGACCCCGCCAACGCCTTCCGCTACACCAGCCGCGGCAACCTGGTGGCGGTGGTGTCCAACGGCACGGCGGTGCTGGGCCTGGGCGATATCGGCCCGCTGGCGTCCAAGCCAGTCATGGAAGGCAAGGGCGTGCTGTTCAAGAAGTTCGCCGGCATCGATGTGTTCGACCTCGAGATCAACGAGAAGAACCTCGACAAGCTTGTGGACACCATCGCCTCGCTGGAGCCGACTTTCGGCGGCATCAACCTCGAGGACATCAAGGCGCCGGACTGCTTCTACGTCGAGCGCAAGCTGCGCGAGCGCATGAAGATCCCGGTCTTCCACGACGACCAGCACGGCACGGCCATCGTCGTCGGCGCGGGGCTGCTCAACGGCCTGAAGGTGACCGGCAAGGACATCAAGCAGGTCAAGCTGGTGTCTTCGGGCGCCGGCGCGGCTGCATTGGCCTGCCTGAACCTGCTGGTCAAGCTGGGCCTGCCGCGCGAGAACATCTGGGTGACCGATCTGGCCGGTGTGGTCTACCAGGGCCGGGTCGAGCTGATGGACCCCGACAAGGCCGAGTTCGCCCAGGCCACCGAGCTGCGCACGCTGCGCGAGGCGATCAAGGGCGCCGACATCTTCCTGGGCCTGTCGGCCGGCGGTGTGCTCAAGGCCGACATGGTGGTAAACATGGCGCCCAACCCCATCGTGTTTGCGCTGGCCAATCCGACGCCGGAAATCATGCCGGAGGAGGTCAAGGCGGTACGCGACGACGTGATCATGGCCACGGGGCGTACCGACTACCCCAACCAAGTCAACAACGTCCTGTGTTTCCCCTACATCTTCCGCGGCGCGCTGGACTGCGGCGCCACGACCATCACCGACGAGATGGAGATCGCCGCGGTGCGCGCCATTGCCCAGCTGGCCCAGGCCGAGCAGAGCGACGTGGTGGCGGCGGCATATTCGGGCGCCAGCCTGAGCTTCGGGCCCGAGTACCTCATCCCCAAGCCCTTCGATCCGCGGCTGATGATGCAGATCGCCCCGGCGGTGGCGCAGGCCGCGGCCGACTCCGGTGTGGCGCTGCGCCCGATCAAGGACTACACGGCCTACCGTGAACGCCTGCAGACCTTCGTCTACGCCTCGGGCACGACGATGAAGCCCATCTTCGCCGTTGCCAAGCGCGCCAAGCACAAGAAGGTCGCGTTTGCCGAAGGCGAGGATCGGCGTGTACTGCGCGCCGTCCAGGTGGTGGTGGACGAAGGTGTGGCCCGACCCTGGCTGGTCGGACGCGGCGCCATCATCAACAAGCGCATCGAGCAGCTCGGCCTGCGCCTGGAGCCCGGGCGCGACTTCGAGCTGGTCAACATCGACGAGGACACTCGTTACCGCGACTACTGGCAGACCTACCACCGCATGATGGAGCGCCGGGGCGTGACCGAGCAGTTCGCCAAGATCGAGATGCGCCGCCGCCTCACCCTCATCAGCAGCATGCTGCTGCACAAGGGCGAGGTGGACGGCATGATCTGCGGCACCTGGGGCTCGACCGCCATGCACCTGGCGCACATCGAGAGCGTGATTGGCCGCCGCCCGGGCGTGAACACGTTCGCCTGCATGAACGGGCTGGTGTTGCCGGGCCGCCAGGTCTTCATCGTCGATACCCACGTCAACTATGACCCGACGGCGGCCCAGCTGGCCGAGATCACAGTGATGGCGGCCGAGGAGATGCTGCGTTTCGGCCTGCAGCCCAAGGCGGCGCTGATGTCGCATTCGAACTTTGGCTCGAGCAATCAGCCCTCGGCGTTGAAGATGCGCGAGGCCCTGGCCCTGGTGCGCGAGGCTGCGCCCTGGCTTGAGGTGGACGGCGAAATGCACGGCGATACCGCCCTGGACCCGGCTTATCGCGCCGAGCTGATGCCGCGCTCGACGCTGACGGGCGAGGCCAATCTGCTCGTCATGCCCAATATCGACGCTGCCAACATCAGCTACAACCTGCTCAAGACGGCGGCCGGCGGTGGTATCGCCATCGGGCCGGTCCTGCTGGGCGCTGCCAAGCCGGTGCATGTGCTCACGCCGTCTGCGACGGTGCGTCGCATCGTGAACATGACGGCGCTGACCGTCGCCGACGCCAACGCTGCGCGTTGATCATAGCTGACCCGGCCCTCGCGCAGGCCGCGCTGGGGCCGGGCGCTCGGCCCGCCTGGCCGTGTCGTCCGAGATGGGCAAACAGTGCCGTTTGCAGGTGCTCACTTATGCGGAATACCTCAAGTAGGTGCTGAACCGGTGCGGCCCATCTTGAGGTTTTGACCTCGTTTCGTTACCATTCGCCGCTTGGGGATCAAGGAATACCCGCAACATTGGAACGGGTTGCCCTATGCGGCTGATGGCTCATCTCATTTCATCCGAAGCAGATCAGGCGCGTCTCGTCGGCCTGCGGTTGGCTCGGGCGTTGGGTCGGTGGCTGGTGGGTGCGCTGTTCGCAGTCACTGCCATTGCATTTGCGGCAACAACGCATTTGGCAGACGTGAATCGAACTGCGCTGCCTGCCGAAGCACAGGACACATTGCGTTTGATTGAGTCGGGTGGCCCCTTCCCATTTCCGAAAGATGGCGTGATTTTCGGGAACCGTGAGCGCCAATTGCCATCTCATGCTCGCGGCTACTACCGAGAGTACACCGTGGTTACGCCGCGTTCGCGGGATCGAGGTGCAAGGCGCATCGTGTGTGGTGGGCCGCGACCTGCCGCACCGGATGTTTGTTATTACACACAGGACCACTACGCGAGTTTTCGTCGCATCGCGCCATGAGTCCGAAGAGGTTCGAGGACCTTCGGGTCACTGTCTAGGGACCACCATGCTTTTGCAGACTGTTCGTCCAAACATCGTTCAGTCGATCCGCGCGTTTCGCGTGGACGATCTGTTGCAGGCTGCCCAGGAATTGGGCCAGCACTTTCTCTACGCCAACTTGGCGCAGGCCCAGTCCAAGCAGGATGTGCTTGAGGCCATTGCCGAGGCGTTCCTGTTCCCGCCCCACTTTGGCAAGAACCTAGACGCCCTGCACGACTGCATGACCGATCAGGTGCACAAGTCCGGCGCTCAGTCCGGCTTTGTTGTCGTGCTGGAACAACTGCCTGACAACCCGCGGTTCGATCGCGAGGCACGCGAGCAGTTGTTGGACGTCTTCCGCGATACGGCCGATTTCTGGGCCGACCGCAAGATACCGTTCAGGTGTTTCTATTCTTTTCAGTAGCCCGTTCCCCGGAAAACGGACCAGGGGAACGGGCGGAGATGGTCCAGCCTGAAGCAGCGCCTGCCAAGGCGCCCGTCGCGAAAACGGCCAAGAGCAGTGCGCCCGCCTTTGCGCCGCACATGCCGGTCATGAGCAGCGCATTTGATACCTCGTCATGGCCAGTGGCGGCTTGATGCCTTCGGGCGTGGCCGCTTGTCCTTGACCTCCTGCCTTAAAAATTTCGATCAGCTGCGCATGACCGCTTTGCTTGAATCCCGTCTGCACAGCCTGCCCTTGCTTGCTCGTGGCAAGGTGCGTGACAACTACGCAGTCGGCGACGACCGGTTGCTGATGGTGGCGTCCGACCGTCTGTCGGCTTTCGATGTCATCCTGGGCGAACCCATCCCGGGCAAAGGCGAACTGCTGACTCAGGTCGCGCTGTTCTGGTTCGCGCAGTTGCGCGACGTCGTGCCCAATCACCTCACCGGCGATGACCCGTTGTCAGTGGTGGCGGCTGACGAACGCGACCAGGTGCGCGGCCGCTCCATGTTGGTCAAGCGGCTGCGGCCACTGCCTGTCGAGGCGGTAGTGCGCGGTTATCTGGCCGGCAGCGGCTGGAAGGAATACCAGCAGTCCCAGACGATCTGCGGCGTCGCGTTGCCGGCCGGTCTGGGCAATGCGGCCGAACTGCCCGAACCCATCTACACGCCGGCCACCAAGGCGGCCGCAGGCGAACACGATGAAAACATCAGCTTTGACGCCACTGTCAACTTGCTGGGTGCAGAACTGGCTGAACGGGTGCGCGGCACGTCGATAGCGCTTTATCGCAAGGCGGCAGCCTTTGCGTTGACCAAAGGCATCATCATTGCTGACACCAAGTTCGAGTTCGGTCTGGATGAGCATGACCAGCTCACGTTGATGGACGAGGTGCTCACCCCCGACTCGTCGCGATATTGGCCGTTGGAAAGTTATGACGCTGCACTGCGTGCTGGCGCCAATCCGCCCAGCTTCGACAAGCAGTTTGTGCGCGACTGGCTGGAGCAGGCCACTCTCGACGGTCGGCCCTGGAACAAGCGCGCTCCGGCGCCGAGTGTTCCGGCTGATGTCGTCGCGCGCACGTCAGCCAAGTACCAAGAGGCCTACGCGCGCTTGAGGGCTTGAGGGCTTGAGCGGCCCAACCTGCCCGCAGGAGCCTCAGCCGCTTGTCGAAACGCTCGCGTGAACCTTTGCGCGGCGCAGAGGCGGGCCTCATCGGCCGCCGATCAGCTTCTTCGACTCAGGACTCAGAACAGCACCATGCTGAGCTTGCGGCGGTACTGGTCGATCACCGGATCGGCGCTTTGCACCACCGCCTTGCCGGCGATCTCCAGCCCGCCGCCGGCGGCTGCAGCGGCTGCCGGCTTGGGCGCGGGCTTGCTGAGCAGTTCGAGGATGGCGACATAGGCCTTGCGCGCCCGGCCGCCGTCCCAGGCCTTGTCGCGCATCAGGATCTCGAGCAGCTCGTCCATGGCGTCGGTGGGCGCGCCGCTGGCCAGCAGGATCTGCGCACGCTCGAAGCGCGCGTCGAAATCGCGCCGGTTGGCCGCGATCGCGGCGTCAAGCGCCGCGAACTCGCGTGCCTGCGGCAGCCGCTCGCAGGCGTCAAGCCAGACCGCGATGGCCGCGTAGCGCGCATCCAGCGCCACCTTGCTGGCCACCGGCTCGAAGGCACGGCGCGCATCGGCCGTGCGGCCCAGCTGCAGCAGCAGCTTCAGGTAGTCGTAGCGCGCCGCGTCGTTGGCCGGATCGATGGCCACGGCCTGCTGCAGCTTGTCGATGGCTGCGTCGGGCGCGCCGTCCTGCGCCAGCTGCTCGGCCTCGGCGGCATCCTGCTCGGCCTCGAGCGCCGCTTCGGTGGGCACATGCTTGTCGAGGAACTCGCGGATCTGCGCCTCGGGAATGGCGCCGACGAAGCCGTCCACCGGCTGACCGCCAGCGAACATCACGCAAAAGGGGATGGAGCGCACGCCGAACATCTGGCTGAGCTGGCCGGCGATCTCGGGCTGTTCGTCGCTGTTGAGCTTGGCCAGGATGAAGCGGCCGTCGTAGGCCACCTCCAGCTTTTCGAGCATGGGCCCCAGGCTGCGGCAGGGGCCGCACCAGGGCGCCCAGATGTCGAGCAGCACGGGTGTTTCGAGCGAGGCCTTGATCAGGTCGGCCTCAAAATTCTGGATGGTGATATCGATCATCGCGGCACCTTTCGTGCGGCTGAGCTGGGGGCAAGGAGGGCCGATACAAGCCCCGCCTAAAATCACGGCTTGTTTGTCCGCATCGGAGCTTGATTTGTCCAGCGCTTCGCCCGTGGTCGGCATCGTCATGGGGTCGTCCAGCGACTGGGACACCATGAAGAATGCGGCCGAGATTCTCGCCGAGTTCGGCGTCGCCCATGAATGCCGCGTCGTCTCGGCCCACCGCATGCCCGACGACATGTTCCGCTACGCCGAAAGTGCGCGCGGGCGAGGCCTGCAGGCCATCATCGCCGGTGCCGGCGGCGCCGCCCACCTGCCCGGCATGCTGGCCGCCAAGACCTCGGTGCCGGTGCTGGGCGTGCCGGTGGCGAGCAGGCACCTGCAGGGTGTCGACTCGCTGCATTCCATCGTGCAGATGCCCAAAGGCATCCCTGTCGCGACCTTTGCCATCGGCGTGGCCGGTGCGGCCAACGCCGCGCTGTTCGCCGTGGCCCTGCTCGCCAACCACGACGAGGCCCTGCGGGTCGCGCTGGACGCCTTCCGCGCTCGCCAGACCGAGGCCGCTCGCGCCATGACGCTCGGGTGATGGTGGCATGAGCACCACCACATCCGCCCCCCCAGCGTCCCCAGCTGTGCGGAACACCCTGCTGCCCGGCACCGCCACCCTGGGCGTGATGGGCGGCGGTCAGCTCGCGCGCATGTTTGCCCACGCCGCCCAGCAGCTGGGCTACCGCGTGGCGGTGCTCGACCCCGACGCCACCAGCCCGGCCGGCAGCATCGCGCACGAGCATGTGCGCGCCGCCTACCTCGACGCCGCCGGCCTGACCCGCCTGGCCGATGTGGCCGACGCGGTCACCACCGAGTTCGAGAACGTGCCGGCCCAGGCCCTGCGCACACTGGCCGCACGCCGTCCGGTGGCACCCGGCGGCGATGCGGTGGCGGTCTGCCAGGATCGCGCGGCCGAGAAGGCCCACTTCGTCGCCTGCGGCGTGCCCTGTGCGCCGCACGCCCTCATCAGCAGCGCCGCCGAACTGGCCGCCGTGCCCGATGCGCTGCTGCCCGGCATCCTCAAGACCGCCCGCCTGGGCTATGACGGCAAGGGCCAGCAGCGCGTGGCCGACCGCACCGAGCTGGCCGCAGCCTGGCAGGCGCTGGGCGGCGTCGAGTGTGTGCTCGAGGCCCGCCTGGCGCTGGCCAGCGAGCTGAGCGTCATCGTCGCGCGCAACACCGCCGGCGCGGTGGTGCACCTGCCGGTGCAGCACAACGTGCACCGCGACGGCATCCTGGCCGTCACCACCGTGCCGGCACCGGACACGCCCGTCGCGCTGCAGGCTCAGGCCGTCGCCGCGGCCAGCTACATCGCCGCCCGGCTGGGCTATGTCGGCGTGTTGTGCGTCGAGTTCTTCGTGCTGGCCGACGGCAGCCTGGTCGCCAACGAGATGGCGCCGCGTCCGCACAACTCCGGCCACTATTCCATCGACGCCTGCGACGTCTCGCAGTTTGACCTGCAGGTGCGCGCCATGGCCGGCCTGCCGCTGCCCATGCCGCGGCTGCACTCACCCGCCGTCATGCTCAACCTGCTGGGCGACCTGTGGTTCGAGCCCGGCGCCAGGCTGCCGCGCGAGCCCGACTGGGTCCAGGTGCTGGCCCTGCCCGGCGCGCATCTGCACCTGTACGGCAAGGCCGAGGCGCGGCGCGGCCGCAAGATGGGCCACCTCACGCTCACGGCGGCCGAGCCGCAGGCCGCACTGGCCCTGGCGCGCCAGGCCGCTGCCCTGCTCGGCCTGCCGCCACCGTGAGGCGCACCCACCTGCCGATGCGGCGCCTGCCTGCTGCCCGCTGAGGCCTGAGGCCCACCATGCTCGATACCCTCACCGCCCTGGACGACGCCAGCCTGCAGACCGCCGCGCGCCTGGGCGCCGAACGCCTGGCGGCCGGCGAACTGGTCGCCTTTCCGACCGAGACAGTCTACGGCCTGGGCGCCCGCGCCGACGACGACCGTGCCGTGGCGCGCATCTTCGCGGCCAAGGGCCGGCCCAGCGACCACCCGCTCATCGTGCATGTGGCGCCGGGGGGTGACCCGTTGCGTGCCGCGGCGGCCTATGCGGCCGAACTCAGCCCGCTGGCCGAGCGCCTCATCGCGGCCTGCTGGCCCGGCCCGCTCACCCTCATCGTGCCGCGCCGGCCCGGTGTGGCGGCGGCAGCGGCGGGCGGCCAGATGAGCGTGGGCCTGCGCTGCCCGGATCACCCGGTCGCCCAGGCCCTGCTCGCCGCCGCCGCTGACCTGGGCGTGAGCGGCGTGGCCGCGCCCAGCGCCAACCGCTTCGGTCGTGTCAGCCCGACCCGCGCCGAGCATGTGCGCGACGAGTTCGGGCAGCTCGCCGACCAGCGCCTGCTGCTCATCGACGGCGGAGCCTGCCGCGTGGGCATCGAGTCGGCCATCGTCGATTGCACGCGTGGCCGGCCGGTGCTGCTGCGCCCCGGCCTGTGGAGCGTGGACGAGCTGGCCGAGTTCGCCGGCCAGACGCTGTGCGGGCCGGACGGCCAGGCACCGCGCGCCTCCGGCACCCTGGCGGCCCACTACGCGCCGCGCGCGCGTGTGCGGCTGTGGGAGACCGCAGCGCTGCAGGCCGCGCTGGCGCAGCGCCACGCCGCGGCGCAGGCCGGCCTGCCCGAGGGTCAACCCGCCCGGGTGACCGGCACGCTGGCGGTATATTCCCGCGCCGCGGCGAGCGGCCCCACGCTGCTGCACCGGCACATGCCGGCCAATGCGGCGCAGGTGGCGCACGAACTGTTTGCGGTGCTGCGCGAGCTCGACGTACCCGAGGTGGCAGACATCTGGGTGGAGCAGCCACCCGCCGGCCCGGCCTGGGACGGTGTGCGCGACCGCCTGCAGCGCGCCGCTGCAGCGGCGGCAGATGCCGCCGCCGAACCGAACTGATCCCTGGAGTCCTGATGACCTTGTCCCGAGCCCTTGCCTTCCTGTGCCGATGTGCCCACGGCCTGACCTTGGCCGGTCTGCTCGTGCTGGCGGCCTGCGGCGGCAACGTGTCGCGGGTCCAACCCTTTGCGCCGACGAATTTCGCAAGCTTCGGCGACGAACTCAGTGTCGTCACCGGCACGGGCACCAAGTACAGCATCAACGTTTTTGCCACCGATTCGACCGGCACCCAGTTGGCCACCTACAACTGCCTGGCCGCGCCGACGTGGAATCAGGTCGTGGCCTCGTCCTTCGGCTTTGCCTATGCGGAGTGCCCGAACGGCGCCACCACCTTCAACGCCAAGCTGATGGCTGCCGAAAAGGCCACGGTGGCGGACGTCGTCACCCAGGTGGCAACCTACCGCAACACCGTACGGGCGTTCGATTCGAAGACCCTGGTGACCCTGATGGCCGGCGTCTACGACATCAAGAACGCCTACGAGGCCTACGCACTGGTCGGCACGGCTAACGCACTGTCCACGGCCAAGTCGACCGTGGCAGCGGCGGGCGTTCAGTTGGGCCAACTGGTGAACGACATCGCCGCTGGAGGCGCCGGTGGGCGGGTGGTCTACTCCACCGTGCCGGACATCGGTTATTCGCCCTATGCCATCGCCAAGGGTGCCGCCGGCCAGCAGGTGCTGCACGACCTGACGAGGGCGTTCAACGACGCGTTTGAACTCACCGTGATCAACGACGGGCGCTACACAGGTCTGGTCTTCCCCACCGCCGAAACCACCTTGCGGGCGATGGCGCTGGCTGACGTGACCAACAACACGCTCGGCTTGACCGATGTGACGACGCCGGCCTGCACCGTCGCGCTGCCCAATTGCGACACCAAGACGTTGACCGACTCGGCCACCGGCACCAACGGCAACGGCAGCACCGCCACCCGGCTTTGGGCCGACGACCTGCGTCCAGGCCCGGCCTGGCACGCCGCGGTGGGCAGCAACGCTGACGTGCGGGCCCGCGCCAACCCATTCTGATCTGCCGTCGTGCAGGATGGGTCGGTGCCTGCATGGCGCCGACGCGGAGGGCGCGACAGGGGTGCGCGCGAGGGATCTGGCGTCCACCCGCCGGGCGCAGGCGCGGGCTGTTCAGGCACCACCCCGTCCCGAGACTTCACGCGCTGCGGTCCAGCTCATGGGCGCGTGCCCTCCTTGTTGTCGTCCAGGGTCCAGCGCAGCACTGCGTCGAGCGCGGCGCGCGCCTCGTCGCTGCCGGCCTGCGGATGGTTGATGAGAGCGACGACGATCTGTCGCTGGCCATCGTTCAGGTCGACGAATCCGGCCAGTGCGGCCACGTTGTTGAGTGATCCCGTCTTGAGGTGGGCGCGCCCGGCTGCAGCGGAGGCCCGCCGCGCGGTGGTCTCCACCCCGGCCACCGGCAGCGAGGCGATCAACTCTGGCATCCACGGGCTGGCCCAGGCCCATTGCAGCACCCGCGCCAGGCAGGCCGCGCTGATGCGCTCGCTGCGCGACAGCCCCGAGCCCTTGTCCAGCCGCAGTTCGTCGCTGCTGCAGCCGGCCTTGTCGCGCAGGCGCGCCTGCACCAGCTCGCGCGAGCTGTCGTAGCGGCCCACGCCTTGCTGCACCAGGCTCAAGGTGAGAAAGAGATGCTGAGCGATGAGATTGTTGCTGTATTTGTTCATGTCGCGCACCACTTCAGGCAGGGTGGGCGACACGAAGTCGAGCCAGGGCGTCAGTCCAGGCGGCACCTTGCCTTCGCGCACCCGACCGGCCAGCTTGCCGCCCATGTCGCGCCACAGCGCCGTGATTGCGCGGGCGTTGAAGCTGGCCGGGTCGGCGTAGGCCACCGGCCAGACCCGGTCGCCGCAGGCCTGCGCATAGCGACCGGCAAAACGCATGCGTTCGGGCTGGCTGAAATCGGCCTGCAGTTGGCCGCGCCAATCGCCGCAGTCACCATCGCGCCCCAGCGGCACACTGGTGGGGATGTCCACGCCGGCAAGTTGTGGTTCGGCCGATACACGCGCAACGCCCGATGCCGGCTCGGGATGGAAGTTCAATGTGACCGCCTTGCCGTTCACCACCAGGGCGTCTGGTTGCACGTTGTAGGGCCGGTAGCGCTCGCCGTCGAATGCACCTGGATCAACATCAGGCAGGTCGAAGGCGCTGCGGTCGATGACGATGTCGCCGCTGATCTCGCGTATGCCCAGTTGTTGCACGCGCAGCAGGAGCAGCCACAAGCGCTCGCTCACCAGGCGCGGGTCGCCGCGGCCTCGCAGCAACAACGATCCGCGCAAGACGCCGTTGTGAACCGGGCCGTCGGCGTAGACCAGGGTGGACCAGGTGTAGAGAGGCCCCAGCATGTCCAGCGCTGCGGCACTGGTGACCAGCTTGATCACCGAGGCCGGGTTGGCCGGCACATCGGCCTGATGTGTCAGACGCGGCGCGCCAGGACCGGCCGGACCCACCCAGAGATAGATGGCTTCCGGGCTGATGCGCGCGCGCGTCAGCGCTGCGGCGATCGGCGCCGGAAGATCGGTGGGCGGTCGCGGCCGCGGAGCGGAGTCGGCACCGGTCGAACCGCTGGGCGCAACAGCGGCCGAACTGGCGGCCATGCCGATGCCTGAACTCGCGGCCGACGTGTTGGGCAAGGGATGCGGCGAACTGACCGTGGGCGTGATCGCCATGGCGCCGGCCAGCGCCAGGCAGATCCATGGGCCGATGGCCTGGCGATGCAGGCTGGCCGGCGTCAAGGCGGTCGTGCGTCGTGCAGGGGCGCTCATGGGCTTAGGAGCAGGCTGGGTCTAGGGCATGGCGTGAGGCGGCGACCACCCGCGCTGATGCAAGGGGTGCGACGTGCGACGGCGCACATACTGCAACGCAGCATAATAGGGGCGACGTCAGCCGGTCGATGCCCGTCGCGCACTGGAGCGGCACCGGAAACGATCGACCGCCGTTGCCGATCCCCCCGCATCAGGGCGGAAACCTTGCACGTCTGCCGCACTGTTTTGACGCATCGATCTAGCCAAGGCCCGGGCTGGCGGGCGATAAACTGGTCCATACCCATGCCGTCTTGCTGACATGGCCGTCTGCGCGTCTCCATGACCGAGTGCGGCCACCCACTTTCCCGCCATGTCCCCTCAATTGCTTGCCATCGACGCGTCCACCGACCGCGTGGAGATAGCCCTGGGTTGGCAGCAGCAGCGTCATGTGGCCACGCTTGCGGCCGGTGCACAGGCGTCGGCCCAACTGTTGCCCGCGGTCCAGAACTTGTGTCGGCAGGCCGGCACTCACCTTTCTGACCTGGATGCAATCGCCTTTGGCGCTGGCCCGGGCGCATTCACCGGCCTGCGTACTGCATGCGCCGCGGTCCAGGGATTGGCCTACGGCTTGGGTCGCCCGGTGCTGGCACTCGATACCTTGGCGGCCGTGGCCGAATCAGCCGCCGAGATGGGCGCGCCCGAGCGGCTGTGGGCCACCCTGGATGCCCGCATGGGCGAGGTCTATGCGGCGCCGATGCGGCGTGTCGCGCCGGGTCTCTGGCAGGCTGAACAAGCGGTCGCGCTGTACACCCCCGAGGCGCTGCTTGTCGCTGCCGGGCTTGACGGCGTGTTGGCCGGTCCGGCGCTGTCGGCCTACGCGGTGCTCGACCGGGCTGTCGGCGGCCCGCATTGGCCTCATGCACGTCCGGATGGCGCAGCCTTGCTGCGCGTGGCACTGGCCGCGTGGACCGCTGGCGAATGCGTGGCGCCCCACGAAGCGCTGCCTGTGTACGTACGCGACAAGGTGGCCGAGACCAGCGCAGAACGCGCCGTGCGGCGAACCTCGATCGCCGCAGTGTCGCCCTGACGAGATTGTCATGATCCCATCGCCCCGGACCTTGCCCTCGTGGCACGCCTCGCCATGAGTGCGCAGCCTCAATACCTGCCCGAACGGCGGCTGACGCCGTCCATGGTGAAGCTGGTCGACATGCACATCGGACAGCTCGACAAGGTGTTGTCCATCGAGACCCGTGCCTATCCGTTTCCATGGACCCGCGGCAATTTCATCGACTCGCTCGCCGCCGGCTATCGCATGCAATGCCTGTTTTCGCGAGGCGAACTGGCGGGCTACTACATCGCCATGAAGGGTGTGGACGAGGTCCATCTCCTAAATATCGCTGTGGCGCCAGAACATCAAGGCCACGGCCACGCCCGCACCATGCTGGCGTCGCTCACCCACTTCGCTTTGCTCAACCAGCTGCCTGTACTGCTGTTGGAGGTGAGGCCGAGCAATATTCGCGCGCGCAATCTCTACGAAGGCACTGGATTCGAACTGGTCGGAGTCCGGCGAGGCTATTACCCCGACCACGGCGGCAAGCGCGAAGACGCCCTGGTGATGCGCCGCCAGGTTGGCGGCGTCGTCAACCCACCATGACCTGGAGCACACATCAGCAGGACATGCTGCGCGAAATGGGCATCCGGCTGTGGTTGCCCCCGCCTGCCGTCCAGCGGGGCCCTGACGGCGCGCCGGCGGCCAACGCGCCTCCTGCGCAGAAGATCCAATCTGTCCCGACCCTGAGTGCGCAGCCGAACGATCTGGCGTCGGCGGCCTTCAACCGCTCACTTGAAACAGCGCTTGTCGGGCAAGCATCGGGCGTGACGGCAGACAAGCCTTCGCTTCTGACGGACCAGATGGACTGGGACGATCTCGGTGCTGCCGTGTCGTCCTGTCGCGCCTGCGGCCTGTGCGAAAGCCGGCGTCAGACTGTTTTTGGTGTCGGCAACCGCCAGGCGCGCTGGATGCTGATCGGCGAAGCGCCGGGCGAACAGGAGGACCGCGAGGGCGAACCCTTTGTCGGCAAAGCCGGCCAGTTGCTGGACAACATGCTGCGTGCGGCCAAGCTCACGCGTAGCGACGCCGAGCCGAAGCAGCAGGTCTACATTGCCAATGTGCTCAAGTGCCGGCCGCCGCAGAACCGCAATCCGTTGCCTGAGGAAGTGGCGCGCTGCGAACCCTTTCTGCGCCGCCAGGTAGCACTGGTGCAGCCCGATCTCATCCTTGCGATGGGGCGGTTTGCCGTCCAGTCCTTGCTGGGCAGCCAAGAACCGATCGGCCGCCTGCGTGGGCGCGTGCATGAGTACCTGGGTGTGCCCGTGGTGGTGACCTACCACCCGGCCTATCTGCTGCGCAATCCGCTCGACAAGTCGCGCAGTTGGGAGGACCTGTGCTTGGCGCACGAGGTCTGGGCGCGGCGCAAGGGCATGGCCTGAACATCGTTGCCGGCTCTCGCTCTCGCTCTCGATCTCGATCGAGAGCGATCGAGCCCCCGATCGTCAGGGCCAAGTGGCCGGATGGGCCGCGCAAGCCGCTTTCTGCTCACGCCTTGCGCAGCGCTGCGGCGGCGTCTAGCGCGAAATAGGTGAGGATTCCGTCCGCACCTGCGCGCTTGAAGGCGAGCAGCGATTCCATCATCACTGCATCATGATCCAGCCAGCCATTGGCCGCGGCTGCCTTGAGCATGGCGTATTCGCCACTCACTTGGTAGGCAAAGGTGGGCACGCGGAACTCGTCCTTCACCCGGCGAACGATATCCAGATAAGGCATGCCGGGCTTGACCATGACCATGTCGGCGCCCTCAGCCAGGTCGAGTGCCACTTCGCGCAAGGCTTCGTCGCTGTTGCCAGGATCCATCTGGTAGACCTTCTTGTTGCTCTTGCCCAGATTCCCGCTTGAGCCCACGGCATCGCGGAACGGCCCATAGAAGGCGCTGGCGTATTTGGCGCTGTAGGCCATGATGCGCGTGTGGATATGCCGTTCGGCCTCCAGTGCCTGGCGGATGGCGCCGATGCGGCCGTCCATCATGTCGCTCGGCGCAACGATATCCACGCCCGCCTGCGCATGTACCAAGGCCTGCTTGACGAGTACCGCAATGGTTTCGTCATTGAGCACATAGCCGTCTTCGTCGATCAGTCCGTCCTGTCCGTGGCTGGTGTAGGGGTCGAGTGCAACATCGGTCATCACACCGAGTTCGGGAAAGCGTCGCTTGAGTTCGCTTACCACCCGCGGCACAAGGCCATCAGGGTTCGAGGCCTCACGGCCATCGGCGGTCTTGCCGTGGCTGTCCAGAACGGGGAAAAGCGCCATCACCGGGATGCCCGCCGCCACGCACTGTTCCGCGATTGGCAACAGTCGGTCCAGGCTCCGTCTCTGCACACCCGGCATGGATCCCACGTCTTGAACCAGCCCCTGGCCTTCAAGGACGAATACCGGATAGATCAAGTCGGACGGACGCAGGTCGTGTTCACGCACGAGAGCACGCGTAAAGGCATCCCGACGCAGTCTTCGCGGACGTTGTAGTGGATAGCCTGCAGGAGCGGTACGGGTCGACATGTTGCTGGGGGTCCTCAAGGGGGAAACGGTCACTTCATCTGGCCGTCGCGACGGCAGGCCGACATCGAGCCATTCACGGCGACGCATGTGCACAGGAAGTGACAAGACTGAGCGTTCGGGCCGAGTCGATGGCGGTGGCATGCACCAATCTGTTCGCAGGCTGATAAACGCTGGTAAACTCCGCCCCGGATGATACGTCGCAAGACGGTCTTCCCCTGCTTTTCCTCCCTGAGCAGGTGCCTTACCGTGTTGACAGCGATAAGGCTTTGCAGCCCCAGTCAGCAAGACTGGGGCTCTTTTTTTGCCTGTAGTTCGCTTGAGATTTCTGAGTTACCCGTGGCGGTCGAACGGTGAAATTCGGCCAGCACAACGTGTCGAATTCGGAAGCGACAACGCCGCCCGAAGGCGGCGTTGTCATGCGAGTCCGGGTCGGAAGGCCTTTCCTCGACGCCCATTTTGGTCAGCGCTGCTGCACGGCCGCGTCGTGTCCAACCTTGTAATTTGGCCTTGAGGACGCGCCGTGTCGGGCGACCGAGGGCGTGTCGTCCAGCCCGGCCGGGCGCGTCGCGTTAAGGTCGTCGAACCACGAGGTACGCGGGGGATCCAGCTCCTGCGGATGGGTGTCACCCATATCACTTGTCGCAGCCTCGCTGAGTGGAACGGCGTTTTCACTTGGGACCAGCAGTCTGCGAACCGCCAGGGGATCGGGAAGCCAAGCTTCGCTCCAGACATGCAGCGGGATGCCCGCAGCACGCAACACCCGTTCGACCCGCATGCGGCGTTTGCGCGCCTTGTCGTTCTCAACCGTTTCCGCCTCACGCACTTCAATCACTGCGATGACGTTCGACGCCGGGTCACACACCACCAGATCGATGCAGACATGGCCGATGCGCCGCAGCCACTCCACATAGGAAAGTCGTGTCGGAACGCGCAGGAAGCGAGCGAGCGGCACTTGTGCCAACACCATGCACTCTGGCACTGCACGTCTGAGCAGATCGAACGCTCGTCGGTGCCTCATGGTCATTACACGTGTCGCCTCAGGCGGCCAGCCAATCACGGTGTCGACGGCATCGAGCGAACGGCCATTGCGTGGCGTATTGGCAGCAGCCAGACTCGCGGCGCGGCGGCGGCTGACCCAGATCAATGCAACTGCAGCAATCAGCACGGCAATTGCAAGACGGCCATACCAAGCATCAAAAAACGAGAACTCCATCACACCGAAAGTAACGGCGTTGCACGTGGGAGTCAATCCCACCGAAGACTATTTAGGTCGGGTTATTTGTGCTGCGCAACAGTGGTTCTGTTGCCACGACACCAGATTTATCGACCCAGGCCGGGCAGGCCTTTCATGCCACCCATGCGCTTCATCATCTTCATCAGGCCGCCACCTTTCATTTTTTTCATCATCGTCTGCATTTGATCGAACTGATTGAGCAGGCGATTTACCTCCTGCACCTGCACACCAGCTCCGGCGGCGATGCGGCGCTTGCGGCTGGCCTTGATGAGCTCCGGCTTGCGACGTTCCAACGCGGTCATCGAATGCACGATGCCTTCCATGCGCCGCATGTCGCGCTCGGCGCGATCCATGTCCGCAGCGCCGGCCTTGGCGGCGAACTGGCTCGGCAGCTTGTCGACCAGGCTGGCCAGACCGCCCATCTTCTTCATCTGGCTGAGCTGGGCGAGGAAGTCGTTCAGGTCGAAGTTGTCACCTGACTTGAGCTTGTCCGCCAGCTTGTGCGCGGCGTCCATGTCGACGCCTTTCTGCACTTCCTCGACCAGCGCGACGATGTCGCCCATGCCCAACACGCGTCCGGCGTGACGCTCGGCGTCGAAGACTTCCAGTCCGTCGATCTTTTCCGATACGCCGGCGAACTTAATCGGCGCACCTGCCACCTGTCGCACTGACAGCGCGGCGCCGCCGCGCGAATCTCCATCGAGTTTGGTGAGCACAACGCCGGTGAGCGGCAGGGCGTCCTTGAAGGCGCGCGCAGTGTTGACTGCGTCCTGGCCCTGCATGGCGTCGACGACGAAGAGCGTCTCGATCGGGCTGAGCGTGCCATGCAGTTCGCGGATCTCGGCCATCAGCGCTTCGTCGATGGCCAGTCGACCGGCAGTGTCGACCAGCAGCACATCAAAGAAGTGGCGACGGGCATGGTCCAGCGCGGCCAAGGCGATGTCGCGCGGCTTCTGATTCGGATCGCTCGGAAACCATTCAGCGCCGGCCTGGCGCGTCACCGTCTTCAGCTGCTCGATGGCGGCCGGGCGGTACACGTCAGCCGAGACCGTCAGCACCTTCTTCTTGCGCTTTTCGATCAGGTGCTTGGCCAGCTTGGCGGTGGTGGTCGTCTTGCCGGCGCCTTGCAGGCCAGCCATGAGGATGATGGCCGGCGGCTGGGTCGCCAGATTGAGGTCGGACACGCCCTCGCCCATGGTTGCGGCGAGTTCGCGATGCACGATGCCGACCAATGCCTGACCCGGCGAGAGCGAGCCCACCACTTCCTGGCCGAGCGCACGCTCCTTGACGCGGGCGACGAAGTCGCGCACCACCGGCAGGGCCACGTCGGCTTCGAGCAACGCCATGCGCACTTCGCGCAACATGTCCTGAACGTTGGACTCGGTGATCCGGGCCTGGCCACGCATGGTCTTGACCAGGCGTGACATGCGTTCCGACAGAGCTGAAGCCATGGCAAATCCGTGTGGGGGGTGGGGGGCTGGCGTGGACCGGTCGCACAGCCGCCACGGGCCTCGAACCTTACACTGCGCGGGTGATTCTATCGACCGCATCCTTCCAGAGCCCCGCCCTGTGGGCGAGCGCACCCGGCCTGGTCGCCGCCCTGGTTTACCTGCTGGTGGTGGCTTTGGCGCCCTCGCGTGAACGCCAGCCCCTCATGCTGGCCGCCTGGGGTCTGCATGGCTTGGCGCTGCTCGCACATTTGAGCGGTCTGGCGGAGGACGGCGGCGGCGTGCGATTCGGTTTTGCCCTGGTGCTGTCGGTCACGGCCTGGCTGGTGCTGGCGGTCTATGCGGTCGAGAGCCGCTTCATGCCCTTGGGCAGTTCACGTCGCGGCCTGGCGGGTCTGGGCTTGTTAACCGTGTGCCTGGTGTTGCTCTTCCCGGCCGAGGCCAGGCCGGCTTCGGTGTCGCCTTGGGCGCCGCTGCATTGGATCCTCGGCATTGCGTCCTACGCGCTGTTCGGTGCGGCCGTTCTGCACGCTGCTTTGCTCGACCGCAGCGAACGGGTGCTGCGCAAACGCAAGCCTGGGGCGATGCCCGACGCCCCCGCCATACCGCTGCTGCAACTGGAAGCGCTGACCTTCCGATTTGTCGCCGCCGGTTTTGTCATGCTGTCACTGGCCGAACTGCTTGGCGCCTGGTTTGCCTCGCCATGGCGCTGGGATCACAAGACCGTGTTTTCCTTGCTTGGCTGGGTCGTGCTGGGCGGCTTGCTGGGCGGGCGCCAGGCCTTCGGCTGGCGCGGGCGCCTGGCCACGCGCTGGCTGTACGTCGGCTGCGCCTTGCTGCTGTTGGCCTATGTGGGCTCGCGCTTTGTCTTCGAGGTATTGCTGCATCGGCCGCCTGGCGGGGGGGGGGCGGTGTGAGCCGTTTTTTCTGGTGGCTGATCGTCGGCCTGGCGGCTTGGTGGCTGATCACTCGCCTGCGCCGCGAGGGCCAGGTGTCGCGGCCCACCAGCCCGCCGCATCCGCCCGTGCCAGCCGTTCCGGCCAGCATGGTTCGCTGCGCACACTGCGGGCTGCACCTGCCGCAAAGCGAAGCTCTGCTGGATGCTGCCGGACGCAGCTTTTGCAGTGCGGCACACCGAATCGCCGGACCCGGCTGAGGCGGCATGACGACCCGCCGAACGGCTACGGCCGCCACTGCGGCCGACACGGTGCCCGCGCACGAGGACGACGCCCTCCTTGATGCCGTCGGCCTGGACCGCCAGAGTTCGCCGATGGACTGGATGCCGACCGCGCAGTTGCCGATCCTGGACGACGAGGCTCAACTCCCGGTACCTCCGGTCGATGTGCCGCCGCCTCAACCTTTTCCACCGCGACTGCGCATCGTGCGAGCCTTCCTGGTCGCGCGGGCTTCGCTGGCGGCGCTCCTGCTGCTGATCGAGGGGGTGCTGGCGTTGTACGGCAGCGCGCCGCCCGGGGTGGCGCTGCTGCTGCTGTGCGTCATCTATGTGGTGCTCAGTGTCGGCCTGCTGGTGTGGCCCTCACGTATGAATCTGGCCGACGAGGTCTATGGCCGCCACCGTCGACGCTGGTTCCTGGCGACAACTGGCGTGGATCTGCTCGTCTTCAGTCTGCTGTTGCCGGCGGCCGCCACGGGGCTGAATTTCGCCGCGTTGTTCGCACTGCCGGTGCTCATGTCGGGCATGTTGATTGGCCGACGAGCGGCCCTGGGCTCGGCCTCGGCCGTGGCGCTCATCCTGTTGCTGCACGGGTGGTGGCAATGGCTCAATGGTGCCGATCTGGCAGTGAGCTTCACGCAGGCGGGCCTGATCGGTGCGGGCATGTTCACCATTGCGTTGATGGCGGGCGAGCTTGCGATCCGGCTGGCAGCGCAGGAAGCCGAATCTCGCAGCACGCTAGAAATGGCGCGCCAGCAGGCCACGCTCAACCGGCTGGTGATCGACGAGATGCAGGAAGGCGTGATGGTGGTTGATCGCGCCGGCCGCGTGCGTGCTGCCAATCCCTCGGCCCTGGTGCTGCTGGACGCCCAGGCGCGCGAACATCCTGCTGCCTTCGACCTGGCTTGGCAGCCGGCCTGGCATGACCTGCGTCAGGCTGTCGAACTGGCCTATGTGACCGGCGACTGGCCGCCTGAGGGACGCGACATCAGCCTGCCCAGCAGCCGCGGGCCACGGCAGGAAAAACGCCTGCGCGTGCGCATGCGCTTCACGCGTCGACGCGACCACGCCTTGCGCGAGCCCTTGTGCGTGCTTTTCCTGGAAGATCTGCGCACCGTGCAGGCGCGCGCTCGGCAGGAAAAGCTCGCCGCAATGGGACGCGTCTCTGCCGGCATTGCGCACGAGATTCGCAACCCTCTGGCGGCCATCAGCCAGGCGAATGCGCTGCTGACCGAAGACCTGGACGACCCTGGCCTGCGTCAACTCGCTCGCATCGTGGCGGACAACGTCGAGCGCCTGCGTCGCATCGTCGACGATGTGCTGGCGGTGGCGCCGGGCGGACTGGGCAAGGGTTATGCAGACGCCGCTCCGATCGACCTGGGCCCGCAGGTGCGCAGTGCCTGTGCCGACTGGGTCAGCACCCAGCACCCGCCGCCGCCGCAGGGTCTGATCAAGATCGAGATCAGCGACGACGCCCAGTTGCGCGCCAGCTTCGACGCTGAGCACCTGCGCCGCGTGCTCATCAATCTGCTCGAGAACGGTTGGCGCCACGGCAGCCGTACCGCCCAGGCGGTCTGGGTCAGGCTGGCCGTGCATGGGCAGGATGTGCTCAGCCTCAGCGTCGCCAGTGACGGCCCACCTATCAGCGTGGACGTCGAGCCGCACCTGTTCGAGCCCTTCTTCTCCACCCGCAGTCGCGGCGCCGGCCTTGGCTTGTACATCTGCCGCGAACTGTGTGAGCGCAACCGGGCCAGTATCGAATACCAGGCGCGTGCGCGCGACGCCCGTCACCGCAATGCCTTCGTCATCCTGATCCCGCGTGCGAACGATGATGTGGCCACCGCACCTGCGCCGCTCGAGCGGCGACGCTGAGAAAGGTCGATCCCCATGAACGGACTGCCTGGCCCAGGGTCCGGTGCTCGCGCAGGGGCCGGTCCGGCGAGCGTGCTGGTGGTTGACGATGAGCCCGACCTGCTCACTGTCTACGAGCTGGCGTTGGTCCGCGAGGGCTACGACGTCGAAACCGCCGCCAGTGTGGGCGAAGCCTGCAACGTGCTCGACCAGCGCCGTTTCGATGCCGTCATCACCGACCTGCGCCTGCCTGATGGCAGCGGCATCGATCTGCTGCAGCGCCTGGAGCGCGCCGGGCGGTCGGAACGGGTGGTCGTCATCACCGCCTATGGATCGGCAGAAAACGCTGTGCAGGCGCTCAAGTCGGGCGCGTTCGACTACCTGACCAAGCCGGTCGACCTGCGCCAGTTCCGCGCCGTGGTGGCCTCGGCACTGGGGCGCAGCCGGGCGGCCGGTCCGGGCGCGACCGTGGCTGCGATACCTGCGGCGGCCAGCCCGCGCGGCGGGTCGGCGAGTGCGCCGGTCGGAGCCGCGGGCACGCGCATGAACGAGGCAGTCGACTTGCGCCGCGTTCCGCCTGCCGCACAGCCAGCAGGCACCGGCGCCGTGGCGCCGGGGGGGCGCGGCGCGGCGAACGCCGCGGGTGTCCACGGTGCAGGCGTCAGTACCGGTGCGGCAGCCGCTCAGCGCCGCATGGTGGGCGTGTCGGCAGCCATGCAACAGGTGCGCGCCCTGGTCGACAAGGTGTCGCGCAGCATGGCGCCGGCGTTGGTGCAGGGTGAATCGGGGACCGGCAAGGAACTGGTAGCCCAGGCCATCCATCAGGCCAGCGTGCGTTGTGGCGGGCCCTTCGTGCCGGTGAACTGCGGAGCCATTCCCGAACAGTTGCTCGAGGCCGAGTTCTTCGGCTACCGCAAGGGTGCCTTCACCGGCGCAGCGGAGGACCGCGTCGGCTTCTTCCAGGCTGCGCGCGGCGGCACGCTGTTCCTGGACGAGATCGGCGACCTGCCCCTGGCCATGCAGAGCAAGCTGCTGCGCGCGGTGCAGGAGCGCGCGGTGCGCCCGCTGGGGTCCACCGCCGAGGTGCCGGTGGATGTACGCCTCATCAGTGCGACTCACCGACATCTGGCCACCGAGGTGGCGGCAGGGCGATTCCGCCAGGACCTGTTCTATCGCCTCAACGTGATCGAGATACGCGTGCCGCCGCTGCGCGAACGGCTGGAGGATCTGCCGCTGCTGTGCCAGTCGCTGCTGGCGCGCATTGCGGCTGAAACCGGCTTGGCGGTCGTGCCGCACCTGACTTCGGCTGCGCTTGGTCGACTGGCTCGGCATGAGTTCGCCGGCAATGTGCGCGAACTGGAAAATCTGCTGCATCGGGCGTTGGCCCTGACTGGCGACGACACCATCGATAGCGTCGACCTGGGTCTGCCCGACGACGTAGACGTCCAGCTCGATGTCGCCGCGCCCCTGGCCGCTGGCCACACGCTCGCGCTGCCTGTCATCCTGGCGGAGACCGATTTGTTGCGACTGGCACCGAATCTGCGGGACACAAGCCCAGGCCATGCCGCCCAGACCCTGCCCGCCGATCTGGCGGCGCATCTGGACGAGGTCGAGCGTCGTGTGCTGGTCGCGGCACTGGAACGACACCGCAACAATCGCACCGCTGCTGGCGCCAGCCTGGGGCTGACGCTGCGGCAGATCCGCTATCGCATGGCGCGGCTGGGCATACAACCCGGCAGCGACGGCGTGTACAGCGAGGACAGTGATGTCCCGCCGCCAGCGCGCTGACGACCGCTCGGCTGCGGCATCGCCCGACCTGGAAGGGCCAGTCTGGGATGCGCCGGGCTGGCACCTGCGGGCTCGCCGGGTTGCCAGCCCCAACCACGGGCCACGACCGGTCGGCATGGCCATCGACCTGGTGGTCGTGCACTCCATCAGCCTGCCGCCCGGTGTCTACGGTGGGGACGCCATCGAGCGGCTGTTCACCAACACGCTCGACCCAGTAGCCCACCCCAGCTTCGCGCCGCTGCGCGGACTAGAGGTGTCGGCCCACTTCCTCATTCGGCGTGACGGCGAATTGCTGCAGTTCGTGGCCGTCGAGCGGCGTGCCTGGCACGCCGGTGTCTCGAGCTGGCGCGGCCGGGCGGGTTGCAATGACTATTCGGTTGGCGTCGAACTTGAGGGGCTGGAAGGCCAGGTCTTTGAGCCGGCCCAGTACGGAGCGTTGGCCGATCTGATCGCCGACCTGGCCGCACGCTGGCCCATCACTGAAGTGACAGGACACGAACATGTGGCGCCTGGGCGCAAGGGCGACCCGGGCGCGCAGTTCGACTGGGCGGCGCTAGGCTCTGCGCTGGCGCTTGCCAGCCGTTTGGCCGTGGTGCCGCGGGTATCGCAGCTGCCAGACCAAGCCTGAGGGGCGTGCCTTTGCGCGCGATCCGCGCGTCTGCGCCGGGTTGACTCAGGGTTGCTCCGGCCCACGCTTCGCGGGGGTTGTCAAGCGCTTCTGCAGGTAATCTCAGAATTGGTCAGAACGCTAGCGGTAGTGGCTTGAAGTGTTTTGTGGCGCTAGCTATAGTGTCATTCACGCGATTCACGGCACGGCTCCGAGCTGTGCCAGCGGATCGCTTTCCTGTGTGTCGGGCAGTTGCCAGTCACCTCCAAGTCCAAGTACTCGGCAGGCAGGTGCAAGGGCCTGTCTTCTCCTTGCCACTGCCGGGTGACCAGCCCCGGCTTTTCCACCTCGACCCATCAACGAATCAGACCTGCGGCATTGCGGGTCAGGCCGCTGCCGTGAGCACGCAAGTCGCTGCAACGCGCCACTGCCGCCCTGGCACCCCTCGCGACTGCCTACATCCTTTCAAGAGAGACGGAATCCTCCCACCATGCAGACCACGCTCACCCCGCCCGCCTTGCATCCCACTGCTGCCGCCGGTCAGCCGGCGGCCGGCCACGCCGCCCCGGTTGCCTCGGTCTACGCCGGCTACCAGACCATCCGCCGCAACGGCGCGGTGGTGGCGTTCGAGCCGCACAAGATCGCCGTGGCGCTGATGAAGGCCTTCCTGGCGGTGCACGGCACCCAGGGCGCGGCGTCGGCCAGCGTGCGCGAGACGGTGGACCAGCTGACCGAGACGGTGGTGCGTGCCCTCATGCGCTCGCGCCCGGGCGGCGGCAGCTTCCACATCGAGGACGTGCAGGACCAGGTCGAGCTCGGCCTCATGCGCGGTGGCCATCATGACGTGGCGCGTGCCTATGTGCTGTACCGCGAGCGACGTTCGCAGGAGCGCGCTCAGCAGCGCAGCCAGTCCGGCGCGGCGGCCGGTGGTGAGCCGGCGCTGACTGTCGTCGACCGCGGCCAGCGTGTGCCTTTCGATGGCGCTGCGCTGCAGGCCCTGATCGACTCGGCCTGTGCCGGCTTGGGCGCCGCCGTGGTGGGGGCGCCGGTGTTGGCCGAGACGCGCCGCAACCTGTACGACGGTGTGCCCATCGACGAGGTCTACAAGGCCGCCATCCTGGCCGCCCGCACCCTGATCGAGAAGGACCCGGCCTATACCCGCGTCACCGCCCGCCTGTTGATGCATACCATCCGCCGCGAAGTGCTGGGTGACGAGGTCACCCAGGCCCAGATGGCCGAGCGCTACGCCGACTACTTCCCCCAGTTCATCAGGAAGGGCATAGCCGCCGAACTGCTCGACGAACGTCTGGCCCAGTTCGACCTGGCCCGCCTGGGCGCAGCGCTCAAGGCCGAGCGTGACCTGAACTTCGACTACCTCGGTCTGCAGACCCTGTACGACCGCTACTTCCTGCACGTCAAGAAGGCCCGCATCGAGATGCCGCAGGCCTTCTTCATGCGTGTGGCAATGGGCCTGGCGCTGAACGAGATCGACCGCGAGGCGCGCGCCATCGAGTTCTACGAGGTGCTGTCGAGCTTCGATTTCATGAGCAGCACGCCCACGCTGTTCAACAGCGGCACGCGGCGCTCGCAACTCTCCAGCTGCTACCTCACCACCGTGCCGGACGACCTGGACGGCATCTACGAAGCCATCAAGGACAACGCCCTGCTGAGCAAGTTCGCCGGCGGCCTGGGCAACGACTGGACGCGTGTGCGCGCCCTGGGCAGCCATATTAAGGGCACCAACGGCGAGAGCCAGGGCGTCGTGCCCTTCCTCAAGGTGGTGAACGACACGGCCGTGGCTGTCAACCAGGGCGGCAAGCGCAAGGGTGCGGTCTGCGCCTACCTGGAGAGCTGGCACCTGGACGTCGAGGAGTTCCTGGAGCTGCGCAAGAACACGGGTGACGACCGCCGCCGTACCCACGACATGAACACGGCCAATTGGATTCCCGACCTGTTCATGCGCCGCGTCATGGAAGGCGGCGACTGGACCCTGTTCTCGCCCGCCACCTGCCCCGACCTGCACGACAAGTTCGGCGCCGAGTTCGAGACCGCCTACACCCGCTACGAGGCCCTGGCCGACGCCGGCGAGATCAAGCTCTTCAAGCGCCTGCGTGCCACCGACCTGTGGCGCAAGATGCTGTCGATGCTGTTCGAGACCGGCCACCCCTGGCTGACCTTCAAGGACGCCTGCAACGTGCGCTCGCCGCAGCAGCACGTGGGCGTGGTGCACTCGTCCAACCTGTGCACCGAGATCACGCTCAACACCAACGATGGCGAGATCGCGGTCTGCAACCTGGGCTCGGTCAACCTCGGCCAGCACCTGAGCAACGGCCAGATCGACCACGCCAAGCTGCGCAAGACGGTCTCGACCGCCATGCGCATGCTCGACAACGTCATCGACATCAACTACTACGCGGTCAAGAAGGCGCGCGACAGCAACCTGCGTCACCGCCCGGTCGGCCTGGGCATCATGGGCTTCCAGGACGCGCTGTACCAGCTGCGCCTGCCCTACGCCTCGGTCGAGGCGGTCGAGTTCGCCGACCAGTCCATGGAAGCCGTGTGCTACCAGGCTTACTGGGCCAGCACCGAGCTGGCCGCCGAGCGTGGCCGCTACAGCAGCTATCGCGGCTCGCTGTGGGATCGCGGCGTCCTGCCGCTGGACACCCTGAAGCTGCTGGCCGAGCAGCGCGGCGGCTATGTCGAGGTCGACACCAGCGCCACGCTGGACTGGGATGCCCTGCGCCAGCGCATCGCCCAGCACGGCATGCGCAACAGCAACTGCGTGGCCATCGCGCCCACCGCGACCATCTCCAACATCGTCGGCGTCGATGCCTCGATCGAGCCCTGCTTTGGCAACCTCTCGGTCAAGAGCAACCTGTCGGGCGAGTTCACCGTGGTCAACGAGTACCTGGTGCGCGACCTCAAGAAGCTTGGCCTGTGGGATGATGTGAT
>JBEEJN010000005.1:0-137977 GCA_041169165.1 Pseudomonadota bacterium | reverse complement strand
GATCAGGCCGGTCAGCACCATCTGCCATTCCTGCGCCACCGACATGATGCGCAGGCCGTTGACCAACACGCTCATGATGAACGCGCCGATGACGGTGCCCAGGATGGTGCCGGTGCCGCCGGCCAGCGAGGTGCCGCCGATGACGACCGCGGCGATGGCGTCGAGTTCATAGCCCTGGCCCAGGGCCGGCTGGGCCGAGTTCAGGCGCGATGCCACCAGCAGGCCCGAGATGCTGCAGATGGCGCCGCACAGGGTGTAGACGATGACTTTCCAGCGGTTGACGTCCACGCCCGACAGGCGCACCGCTTCTTCGTTGCTGCCCAGTGCGAAGGTGTAGCGCCCCAGCGCGGTCTTGTTCAGGATGGTCGCGCCGATCACCGCCACGATGAAGAAGATCAGCGCGCCGTTGGGGATGGGCAGCATGGGCAGGATCTTCTCGACGAAGGAGCCCAGCGAGATCTTGTCGAAGCCGTCGACGTCGCTGAAGTAGATCGGCCGCGCTTCGGTGATGAGCAGCGCGGCGCCCTTGAGCAGCATCATCATGCCCAGGGTGGCGATGAAGGGCGCCACGCGCAGCCGCGTGATGATGAGGCCGTTGACCAGGCCCACGCCCGCACCCACAGCAATGGTGGCGGGCACGCCCACGATCATGGGCAGGCCCCAGTTGGTCATGAACACGCCGGCCATGACGGCGGTGAAGGTCATCTGCACGCCCACCGACAGGTCGATGCCCGAGGTGACGATGACAAAGGTGACCGCAATGGCCATCACGCCGATGACGGCGGTGGATTGCAGGATGGCCATGAAGTTGTCGGTGGCCATGAACGCATCAGGCCGCATGGCGCTGAAGAACACGATCATGGCGATCAGGCTGGCAAAGGCCAGCAGCTTTTGCTTGGCCTGGCCCAGGTCGCGGCCCTTGCGCGGGGCGCCAGCAGGCGGGGTCATCACGGCAGCAGGTGGGGTCATGGGGATTGCGTCGATGAAGAGTCAGTTCAGTTGATTTAGTCGCTGCCTAGGGACAGTCCGTAGAACGCCTGCGCGTTGTCATGCCAGACCGCTTGCCGCGCGGCAGGCTCGAGTTCACCGATGAACTGCTCGCTCAGCGTCACCCAGGCGGCATAGTCCGCCGCCAGATTGAGCACCGGCCAGTCGCTGCCCCAGATCAAGCGGCCGGGGCCGAAGACGTCCAGCAGTTGCCGCCACACCGGACGCAGCGCGTCGGCGCCGGCCACCCCACCGGCACGGGCGCTTGCGCCGGCCTCCGTCAACAAGCCGGAGAGCTTGCATGACACCTGCGGCCTGGCGCCGAGTTCGCGCAGGCCGTCCCGCCAGGCCTCGGCCCAGGCGGCGGCGCCACCTGCGTCCCAGCCGCGTGCCAGTTGAGGCTTGGCGGCATGGTCCACCACGACGCGCAGGTCGGGCCAGCGATCGACAAAGCTCAGCAGAGGCTCGAGATGCCAGGGTTGCACCAGCGCGTCGAATCGGAGATCCAGGCGCAGCAGGGCCCGCATCACCTCAGGATGAGGCGCACACGCGATCCAGTCGGCGTCCGGCAGATCCTGCAGCATGGGCCGCACGCCCTTGAAGCGCCCCTTGAACGCCGGATCGAACGCCCAGGCTTCCAGCGTCGGCACGCAAGCCGGGTCGCTCAGGTCGACCCAGCCGACCACACCGCCGATGAAGTCATGCTCGGCCGCAAGCGCCAGAAGAAACTCGGTTTCGGCCGTGCTGGCCGCTGCCTGCACGGCGACCGTGCGTTGCACGCCGTGTATCGCCAGCAAGGGCTGCAACTCGGCTGGCAGCACATCGCGGCAGATGGACGCAAGTGCGGGGACGTCTGGTCGCAGCCAACCGTAGTCGCCGCGCGCAGGGCGCCAGAAATGTTGATGCGCATCGATCCGCCGCGAGGCGGGCGCCAGGGACTGCGGGGTCGGCGACATGGCCGGCGATGCTAGCCAGCCCGGCCAGCGCCGCAGCGCTGCCTGCGGGTTCAGGAGTGCTGGGAATTACCCCAGGGCCAAGCAGCGCCGACCTCCCTGCCGTGCGCACGCCAGCGTTCAGATCGTCACCGGAGCGCGGCGACCGCCCTCGAGCTTGAACACCGCCACCATGCGCACCAGCTCCTCGGCCTGGTGGCGCAGGCTTTCCGCGGCGGCGGCGCTCTCTTCCACCAGCGCAGCGTTTTGCTGCGTCGCCTGGTCCATCTGCGTCACCGCCTCGCCCACCTGGTTCACGCCGGTGCTTTGCTCGACGCTGGCGCTGCTGATTTCGGCCACGATGGTCGTCACGCGGCGGATCGAATCCACCACTTCGACCATGGTGGCGCCGGCCTGGTCGACCTGCTGACTGCCCTGCTCGACGCTTTCGACACTGGCCGTGATCAGGCTCTTGATCTCGCGCGCGGCGTCGGCGGAGCGTTGCGCCAGCATGCGCACTTCACCTGCCACCACCGCAAAACCGCGTCCCTGCTCGCCGGCGCGGGCGGCTTCAACAGCGGCGTTGAGCGCCAGGATGTTGGTCTGGAAGGCGATGCCGTCGATCACGCCGATGATGTCGGCAATACGCCGAGCGCTGTCGTGGATGCCGCGCATCGTGGCCACCACCTGATTCACGGCCGCGCTGCTGCGCTCGGCCACGGCGCTGGCGCCCTGGGCCATCTCGTTGGCGCGGCGCGCACTGTCGGCGTTGTTGCGCACGGTGGACCCCAGTTCGTCCATGGTGGCCGCGGTCTGTTCCAGCGCCGCAGCCTGCTGTTCGGTACGGCTGGACAGGTCGTGGTTGCCCTGGGCGATCTGGGCGCTTGCCGTCGCCACACCCTCGGCGTTGCTGCGCACGCCACTCACCACCGTCACCAGGCTGCGGTTCATGGCATCGAGCGCCTGCAGCAACTGGGCGATCTCGTCGCTGCCGCGGCTGCTCACGGTCTGGCCGAGGTCGCCGGAGGCCACCGCCTGCGCCATGTTGAGCGCCGACCCCAGCGCATCGGTCGTGCTGCGCGTCACCCGCCACATCACCCAGACTGCCAGTCCGGCCAGCCCGCCCAGGCCCAGCAGCAGCAGGGCCAGATCGCGGCGTTCACCCTCCATCTTGGCTTCCAGACGCGTCTTCAGCACGTTGAAGCCGGTGTCGACGAGCTTGAACTGCTGGTCGATCACCGCCGTCGTGGCAGCGAAGTAGTCGGCCGCCGGAAAGTCCAGCTTGTTCGCGCGCACGATCTTCTCGTCCATCAGTTCGCGCGCCTTGCCCAGGCCCGCCGCGGCTGCGGCCTGGGAACCGGACAGTTGGCGGCCCAGTTCAGCGTCGTAGCGGGCGACCAACGTGAACAGCTTGTTCGATTCGGCCTCATGGCCTGCGAGCACCTTCGTCATGCCGTCGAAGCGCGCCTTGTCCTCGACAGACGCTTCGCCACGGCTCAGCATGGCCGACCCACGCGCGCGCATCTGGCCCAGATCCTCGGTGATGCGCGGCAGGCCCACCAGCACCGCAGCTTGCAGGAAATAGGTCGCCGGGTCGGCTTCGAACACCAGGCCGGAGACATGGCTCAGGTCTTCCAGCAGTCCGAGCTGGGCCGCCACCAGTGTCGTGTGACGGGAAAAGCTTTGCGGTCCATCGACGCCGCGTCCCGTCACGGCGGTCGACAGGCCCTGCCAGTCGTCGGCGATCCGCGCCCGCAGGCTGCTGAGTTGAGCGTTGCCCATCGCCGCGACGGACGCCTGCAGCCGCGCCAGGGCCTGGCCGAGTTCGGTTGCCTTGGCCTGGCGTTGCGCATCCATGGCCGCGTTGCCGGCCAGCACCGCCGCAGACAGGCCGCGGTGCTGCTGCGTCAGTCGCACGACTGCCAGCGCATCCGCCAGTGGCGCCAGGCCGGCGGCCTCGCCGCGCGAAAGCCGCATGGCGTCCAGGCTGCTGCCCACGACCAGGGCACTGGGCACAGCCAGCATGATGGCTGCGATCAGCCCGAGCAGCATGAACTTGTGGGCCAGCTTGAGGTGATTCAGGAAGTTGCGCATGTCGGCTTCGATCCCATGGAGGTACAGGACACGCGAGCATTGAACACCCATCAGCAGCCGGAGAACGCGCGGACAAGACGGGGAAGTCGCGGCCATTCCTGCGCGTTCAGCCGCTTGCCCGCCTGATGGGCTGGCCGTCCACGGCGCTGCCCTGCACGACCGCCGGCTGCACCGGTCGGTCCTGGCAGGCGCGTCTCAGCGGGCAAAGACCTGGCTGCGATCGGCAAACGCCTTGAATTCAAGCGCGTTGCCGCTCGGGTCGAGAAAGAACATGGTGGCCTGTTCGCCCACCTGGCCCTGGAAGCGGATCTGCGGCTCGATGATGAAGCGGGTGCCGGCTCGGCGCAGCTTGTCGGCCAGAGCCTGCCACTCCTCCAGCGACAGGATGGCGCCAAAGTGGCGCACCGGCACGTTTTCGCCGTCCACCGCGCTGGTGTGGCGATGGCCGGCTTCGTCCGGCGCCAGATGGGCAACGATCTGGTGACCGTAGAAATCGAAATCGATCCACTCGGGCGAACTGCGCCCTTCGGGACAGCCAAGCAAGTCGCCATAAAAGGCGCGCGTGGACGCCAGGTCGACAACGGGAAAGGCGAGGTGGAACAACGGTTGTGGATGCATGGCAGGGTGTGATGGGTGCGGATGGTCGAATACGGTTGTGCGCTCGGCGACGGTCGCGGGCCAGGGTCGAGATGCCGGTCAGTGCGGCTGTGCAGCGGCGGCTGGCAAAAATGCGTCCGGCTCGACCCGATTTGTAGCAGCAGGGCACACTCCCCGTCCGCCAGCCCTTTCATTGGGCTGCGCACGCTCCAACGTTCCCCGTCGTCACCCACTCGCCCCCGCTGAACCGCCGATGAGTCTCCAGTCCAACGCCACGCCGTCCCCGGCACAGCCCGCCACCGAAGCCGCAGCCCCGGTGCGGGCGGTCATCTTTGATTGCGACGGCACCCTGGTCGACAGCGAAGGCCCGGCCATCGACGTGTTGTACGCGCTCGCGCTCGACGAAGGCGCCGTACTCGATCGGGCCGAGGCCGATCTGCGTTTTCGCGGCGTGCGCATGGCCGACTGCGCCCGCTGGGTGGCCGCCCAGCGCCCCGGACGGCCGCCGGATTTCGAGGCCGACTTCATCCGGCGTGTGCGTGCTGCGTCAGAGCAGCGCTTTCGCCAGGGCCTGGACAGCCTGCCTGGGGCCGCCGACCTGCTCGCACTGCTGGCCAGCCCGGCGCTGGGCCTGCCCTTTTGCGTCGCGACCAACGGGCCGCGAGAAAAGGTCGAGCTCACCTTGGCGCTCACCGGTCTGCGCGAACACTTTGGCGCGCAGGTCTTCTGCGCCTACGAAGTGGGCAGCTTCAAACCCGCGCCCGGCCTGTTCCTGCACGCTGCGCAGGCCCTGGGTGTACCGCCGGCCGCGTGCGCGGTGGTGGAAGACAGCCTGCCCGGCATCCACGCCGGCCTGGCGGCCGGCATGCAGGTCTACGCCCTGATCGCGCCGGCCGAGGTTCCGGCCGAGCTCAGGTCACAGCTGCGCTTCATCGCCGGCCTGGCCGAATTCGGCGCCTTGATGCAGGCCGCGCGCGCAGCCTGAGGGCGACGTGGAAAGCCGAGAGGCAGCCGGCGGCGTTCTGGCGGCGCGCCGACAGCCGCCACTTCAGTGCGCCGGTGCTGATCGCGGGTCGGCGGACTGACTGGAGATCGGCACCACCATCGGTGCTGACGCCGGCCCGGCGGCCGCGCTCGGCGGCAGGTCGGGCACCGGCGGCGCGGAGGCCGGCATCGACGCGGCAGCCGGCATCAACGCTGCAGCCTGCTCGTCAGGCGGCAGGGCGGGCGCCCCGGCTCGACTGACGCTGCCATCCGCCGCCACGTGGCTGATCCATCCACCGCCGGCCCATTCGTCGTACAGCCAGTCGTCACCCTGGCGCACGATGCCGTCCGGCGGCAGCGCCGGTGGCTCCACCGGCACATTGCGCAGCGCCACCGCCATGTAGTCCAGCCACATAGGCAGGGCCAAGCCGCCGCCGGATTCGCCCGCGCCCAGGCTGCGCGGGTTGTCGTAGCCCATCCAGGCCACCGCCGCGATGCCGGGCTGAAAGCCGCCGAACCAGGCATCGACCGCGTCGTTGGTGGTGCCGGTTTTGCCGTACAAATCGGTGCGCTGCAGCTGGCGCTGGGCGCGTGCGGCGGTGCCCACCCGGGTCACGTCGTTAAGCAGGCTGTTGACCAGAAAGACGTTGCGCGCCGGCACCGCGCGGCGCTCCTCGCTCAGCGGCGCAGGCGGCGGCGCCTCGAACAGCACCCTGCCCTGGGCGTCGGTGACCCGTTCGATCAGCACCGGTGGCTGCAGCCAGCCGCCGTTGGCCAGGGTGGCGTAGGCGTCGGCGAGTTGCAGCGGGGTGACGCCGCCGGCGCCCATGGCCAGGGTGAGGTTGTCCGGCTGGCGTGCTGCGTCCAGGCCGAAGCGCGCTGCCCAGTCGCGCGCCGGATTGATGCCAACCTGCTGCACCAGGCGCACGCTGACCAGGTTGCGCGACCGCGCCAGCGCCTCGCGCAGCGTCAGCGGGCCATCGAAACGACCGTCGCTGTTCTGTGGCGACCAGCCCTGGGCCGACGTGTAGGGCGCGTCGTCGATCTGGCTGGCCGGCATCAGGCCCTGCTCGAAGCCGGCCGAATACAGGAAGGGCTTGAAACTCGACCCCGGCTGGCGCCACGCCTGGGTGACATGGTTGAAGTTCTGGCGACTGAAGTCGAAGCCGCCGACCAGGGCGCGCACCCGGCCGGTCGGTGCGTCGAGCGCCACCAGGCCGGCCTCGACCTGCGGCCACTGCGAGATCGCCCAGTTGCCCGGCGCCTGGGCGCTCGGTGCGCGGCTGCCCGTCGTCATGCTGCCCGGCTGGGCCACCACCCGCACGATGGCGCCGCGCCGCAAGGCCAGCGCAGCCGGTGCCTTGGCCGCCAGGGCCGGCAAGGCCCAGCGCAGGCCTTCACCGCTGATCACCACCTTCTGGCCGGACGCCAGCTGCACGCGCACCTGGGTGGGCGTCGCCGCCAGCACGATGGCCACACGCAACGTCTCGTCGTCACGGTGCTCGCGCAGCAGTTGGGCGGCGGCGCGGTCTTCCTCCTCGGCGTTGCGGGCCTTGGGCAGATCTTCATGATCCTCCGGCCCGCGCCAGGCACTCTTGCGGTCGTGCGCCAGCACGGCCTTGCGCAGCGCCTCCCAGGCCGCCTGCTGTTCGGCGGCGCGCAGCGAGGTATAGACCTTCAGGCCGCTGGAATACACCGCGGTGCCGAAGTTCTCGACCACCACGCGACGCGCCATTTCGGCCACATGCTCGGCATGCACGGCCTGCTGCACTGGTGAACGGATGACGAGTTTTTCCGCCTTGGCCGTCGCCGCCTGGGCCGGCGTGATGACCGCCGTGGCGACCATGCGCTCGAGTACCTGGTGCTGGCGCTTGACGGCACGTTCGAAGTTGGCCACCGGGTTGGCGTAGTGCGGGTTCTGCGGCAGGCCGGCCAGCATCGCGGTCTGCGCCAGGCTGAGCTGCTCCATCGGCTTGCCGAAATAAGTCTGCGCCGCAGCCGCAAAACCGTAGGCGCGCTGACCGAGGAAGATCTCGTTCATGTAGATCTCCAGGATGCGGTCCTTGCTCAGCGCCTCCTCGACCTTGAGCGACAGCATGATCTCCTTGGCCTTGCGCTCTACCGTGCGCTCCTGACTCAGCAGCACCGTGCGCACCATCTGCTGGGTGATGGTCGAGGCGCCCTGGGTGCGCCCGCCGGTCAGCATGGACAGCACCGCACGCGCCATGCCCTTGGGGTCGATGCCGCTGTGCTGGCGAAAGCGCGCATCCTCCACCGCCAGCAGCGCGTCCTGCATCAGCTTGGGGATGCGCGCGATGGGCACGAACTGGCGCCGCTCGGCACCAAACTGGGCGATCTCGACACCGTCAGCGGTCACCACCTGCAGCGGCAGCTTGGGCTGGTAGTTGACGACCTTGTCCAGCGACGGCAGGTCGACCCAGGCCGCCCGTGCCGGAACGCTGCCCAGGAGGCCCAGGGCCAGGGCGAGGATCAGGCCCCGCACGCGGGGCGCACATTGAGCGGGTACACAAGTCGACGACTGGCTGGACGGATTCATGCCCGGATTATCCCGGCACGCCGGATCCAGGCTTTCGTTGCCCAGCTTCGGCGCAGCACTCAGCCGCGCTTGGACAAGGCGCCATAGCCATCGTCCTCGCGCAGGAAGTGCGAGGCCGGCATCACCTTCAGGTCCGCAGCGATGCGCGGCGCAAAGTCCATCTGGTCCAGCACGTCGCGCTGCAGGTCGATCCCTGGGGCGATCTCGAACAGCTCCACGCCCACGCCGTCCACCGCCTCGACGAGGTGGAAGTTGGCGCGTTCGGTCAGGTAGAGCGCGGTCTGCCCGCGCTTCATGGCCTGCGGGCCGCTGAAGGTGATCTGCTCGACCGCCTGCACCAGCTTCCTCACCTGGCCTTGCTGCAGCACGCGCATCTGGCCGTCGCCGGTCGCCAGCTTCACGCCCTTGGCGGCGAAGGTGCCGCAGAACACCACCTTGCGCGCGTTCTGGGCGATGTCGATGAAGCCGCCCGGGCCCACCGCCAGGCCGCCGAGCTTGCTGACGTTGACATTGCCCAGGGCGTCGAACTCGCCGAAGCCCAGGAAGGCCAGCTCCAGGCCGCCGCCGGCGTAGAAATCGAACTGCGTGGGCGCGTCCAGCATGGCGCTGGCGTTGCGGGCATAGCCGAACAACACGCCGTCCAGCAGGCTGCCGCCGTAGGTGCCGTGCTCGATGGTCTGGTAGATGCGGTCGAGTTCACCCCGGCGCACCAGCAGCTTGGCCACGGCGTCCGGGATGCCCACACCGTAGTTCACCACCGCACCTTCATACAGCTCGCAGGCGGCGCGCCGTGCCACGGCCTGGCGTTCGCTGAACTGCTCCTCGGCCGCGACATTGGCGGCGTCGGCGGCGACGGCCTGGGCACGCGCATCACCCGTCAGCTCGCCCGACAGCGTGGCGTCGAAGGGGATGTCGTAGCTGGTGCGCTGCTCCGCATCGACCACGATGGCATCCACCCAGGCCGAGGGGATGCGCACCTCGCGCGCCTTGAGCGCACCGCGCGGCAGGCGTTCCTTGACCTGCACGATGACCTTGCCGCCGCTGGCGCGTGCGGCCAGGGCGATGGACTGGGCATCGAGATTGGCCGCCTCATGCTCGAAGCTGATGTGGCCGTCCTCGTCCGCCGCGCTGGCGCGCACGATGGCCACGTCCACCTTGTAGGGCAGGTAGCGCAGGTATTCGCGCCCGCCGATCTCGATCACCTCGGCCAGGTCGTCCTGGGCCGCCTCGTTCATGCGCCCGCCGCCGAAGCGCGGGTCACACACCGTGCCCAGGCCCACATGGGTGATGAGGCCGGGCTGGCCGCCGCCGATGGCGCGGAAGAGTTGTGATGACACGCCACCCGGCAGGATGTAGGCCTCGATCTTGTTGTCGCGCGCCAGCTGCTGCATGCGCGGGCTCCACACCCAGTGGCCGCCGATGACGCGCTTGACCAGACCTTCATGCGCAAAGCAGTTCATGCCGCGCGTGGCCTTGTCGCCGATGCCCAGGGCGTGCACCGCCGTGAGCCCGCGCGGCTGCTGCGTGGCGAGGAAGCGCCGCTCGATGGCCTGGAAGACGCAGGTCGCCTCCATCAGCCCGCCGCCGCCGCCCATCAGGGCCACGGTCGCGCCGTCGGGGATCAGGGCCGCCGCGTCGTCGGCACTCAGGAACTTGGATTTCATCGTGATGGCCCAGGCTCAACGGTTCACGTCGTACAGGGCCGCGCCCTTCTTCATCACGCTGCGCGCGATGACGCTGCGGTGGATCTCGCTCGTGCCGTCGAAGATGCGGTAGATGCGGGCGTCGCGGTAGTAGCGCTCGATGGGCAGTTCCTTGCAGAAGCCCATGCCGCCGAAGACCTGCACCGCGCGGTCGACCACCCGGCCCAGGGTCTCGGCCGCGTGCACCTTGACCATGGCGATGTGGTCGCGTGCGTCGATGCCGGCGTCGATCATCCAGGCCGCCTGCAGCACCATCAGGCGTGCTGCGTTGATCTCGATGACGCTGTCGGCCAGCATCTGGCCCACCATCTGGAAGTCGCCGATGCGCTGGCCGAACTGCTTGCGCTCGGCCGCGTACTCGCTCATCTTCTCCAGCACATGGCTGGCCTTGCCGACCGCACGCGCGCCCACCTGGGCCAGGCGCACCACATTGAGCGCACCCATGGCGAGCTTGAAGCCCTGGCCTTCGGCGCCCAGCAGCGCGAGGGGCTCCAGCTTCACGTTGTCGAAGAACAGCTCCAGGTGAGGCGTGCCGCGCAGGCCCATCATCTTCTGGTCCTTGCCGACGTCGAAGCCCGGCAGGCCCTTGTCGACCATGAACATCGAGATCTCCTTGTCCCCTGTCTTGGCGGACACGAGGAAGAAGTCGCTCCACTCGCCGTCGCTGATGAAGTGCTTGCTGCCGCTCAGCAGCCAGCTGCCGTCGGCCTGCTTCACGGCACGGGTCTTGATGCCCTGGGCGTCCGAGCCCGCGCCGGGTTCGGTGATGGCGATGGCGCAGGTGCGCACACCCGCCACCGTGGGTTTCAGCCAGCGCTCGACCTGCTCGCCGCGGCATTCCAGCAGCGGCTCGTAGATGTTGCCGAAGGCGCGCCGGATGAGGATGTCGGTGGTGTGGCCGAACTGCTCCTCGCACAGGATGCGGTCGACGGTGGACAGCCCCCCGCCGCCCAGCTCGGCCGGCATGTTGAGGGCATACAGGCCCAGTTCCTTCGCCTTGGCGTGCACCGTCAGCGCGGCGTCGCGGTCGAGCTGCCCGCTGGCCTCGATGCCGTCTTCCAGCGGCGCGAGTTCTTCCTTGATGA
Organism: Pseudomonadota bacterium; assembly: GCA_041169165.1. Taxonomy (GTDB): domain Bacteria; phylum Pseudomonadota; class Gammaproteobacteria; order Burkholderiales; family Burkholderiaceae_C; genus Sphaerotilus. The sequence goes on along the minus strand of JBEEJN010000005.1, from coordinate 127,038 downwards.
AACGGCGCACCGTCTCGATCATCATCTTCTGTTCGTCGTTGAGGGCGAAGTCCATGGGGTAGTGCGCCTTGATGGGATGGGATGGGACGGAAATGGGGATGGGGACGGGGACGCGCGGCCGGGATGTGTGCGGCGGCGCAGCGGCGGGGCGGGTCGCCGATTCAGCGGCCGGCGGCCAGATAGAACTCGACCATGCAGTCGCGCACGGCCTCGAACATGCCGATGCCGGTCATGGTGCGACAGCCGCGTTCACGCGCGGCGGCGATGAGGGCCGGCACCGCCGGCTGGGTCACCACATCGCTGACGAAGGTGCTGGCCGCCAGCCGGCTGACATCCACAGGCAGCGGGTCGTCCGCCTTCATGCCCATGGGCGTGGCGTTGAGCACCAGGTCGTAGCCGGTCGGGTCGGCGCTGCCGGTGTGGATGGGCACGGCGCCATAGGCGCGCAGCCTGGCGGCCAGGGCCTCGCGGCGCGTCGTGTCCGCCTCGTGCAGGGCCAGGCTGGCCACGCCGGCATCGACCAGGGCGTGGGCGATGGCCGAACCCGCGCCACCCGCGCCCACCAGCAGGGCACGCAGGCCGCGGGGTTCACAACCGGCAGCGCGCAGGCCCTGCACATGGCCTTCGCCGTCGCACATGTCGCCCAGCCAGCCGCCGCTGGCGACATCGCGGCGCATGACGTTCACCGCGCCGATGGAGCGCGCCCGCGGCGTGACGGCGGCACACAGCGGCAGCACCGCGAACTTGTGCGGCACGGTGACGATGAGGCCGTCCACATTGCGCTGGGTGCTGATGGCCGCCACCCAGGCCGCCAGGTCGGCCGGCGCCACATGGGCCGGCACAACGACGGCGTCCGCCCCCCGCTCGCGCAGGGCGCGGGTGACGCCTGAGGGTGATTTGACCTGGGCGATGGGGTCGCCCACGATGAAGATGACGCGGGTCGCGCCGCTGTAGCTGTCTAGCATGATGGCGGCAAGCATAGTTGAAAGTGGAATTGTGTTCAAGTTTTGAAAATCAATCCATAATCCCGGCCATGACAGCCGCCAGCTTTCCACCCCTGCCGGGCCAGCCGGGTGCCCGCCTGCCCGTGGCCCTCATCGGCGCCGGCGCCATCGGCCGCATGCACGCCGAGCGCCTGCTGCGCCACCCGGACGTCAGCCTGGCCGCCATCGCAGACCCCGGCCCGGCGGCGCAGGACTTCGCCGCCCACCTGGGCCTGCGCTGTTTCAGCAACTACCTGCACCTGCTGGATGAACTGCAGCCGCGCGCGGCCATCATCGCCACGCCCAACGCGCAGCACATCGCCATGGCCCTGGCCTGCCTGGAGCGCGGCATCGTGCCGCTGGTGGAAAAGCCCGTCGCCGACACGGTGGCCGAGGCCCGGCGCCTGGTGGACGCCAGCGCCGCCACCGGCATCCCGGTGCTGGTGGGGCATCACCGGCGCCACAACCCCATCCTGCGCACCGCGCGCGAGCTGGTCGACGCCGGCGCGCTGGGCCGCCCGGTCGCCGCCACCGCCATGGCCACCTGGCTCAAGCCGGACGCCTATTTCGAGCCCGCCTGGCGGCGCGCGCCCGGTGCCGGGCCGGTGCTCATCAACCTCATCCACGACGTCGACATGCTGCGCCACCTGCTGGGCGAGGTGGTGCAGGTGCAGGCCATGGCGTCCAACGCCCAGCGCGGCTTCGCAGTCGAGGACACGGCCGCCGCCACCCTGCGTTTTGCCAACGGCGCGCTGGGCACGCTGATGGTGAGCGACGCGGCGGTCTCGCCCTGGAACTGGGACCTGGGTGCCGGCGAGGCCGCCCACTACGCCCAGCAGGCGGTCGACAGCCACTACATCGCCGGCAGCGAAGGCGCGCTCACCCTGCCGCGCCTGGAGCTGTGGCGCTACCGCGGCGCACGCGGCTGGCACGAGCCGCTCACCCAGGAGCGCAGCGCGCCCCACGCCGCCGACCCCTACATGGAGCAGCTGCGCCATCTGCGCGCCGTGGTCGAGCGCCGCGAGGCGCCGCGCTGCAGCGCGCTGGACGGCCTGCGCACGCTCGAAGTCACCCGCGCCGTGCTCGACTCGGCCGCCAGCGGCCAGCTCGTCAACCTGCCCGCGGCGCAGCCTGCCGCCTGAAGAAGGAGTCGCCCCATGTCCGGCGTGATGCACAGAACCCTGGCCATCCTGGAACGGCTGGCCGCCAACGTGCCCGGCGTGCCCCTGGCCACCTTGGCCGACGAGCTGGACATGCCGCGCAGCGCCGCCCACCGCCTGCTCATGGAGCTGGCCGAGCTGGGCTATGTGCGCCAGAGCCGCGAGCGCGGCGACTATGTGCTCACCACCAAGCTGGTGTCGCTGGGGCTGAACTACCTCAAGGCCTCGGGCGCCATCGACCTGTGCCAGCCCATCCTTGACCGCCTGGCCGAAGCCTGCGGCGAACTGGTGCGCCTGGGCGTGGTCGATGTGGACCACATCACCTGGGTGTCGCTGTCGCAGGGCAGCCGTTCGGGCCTGCGTTATGACCCCGACCAAGGCATCGACGTCAAGCTCTCGTGCACCTCATCCGGCCACGCCTGGCTGGCCACCCTGCCCGAGGACGACGCCATCACCCTGCTGACCCGCCAGGGCCTGGCCGGCGCCGAGACCTACGGCCCCAACGCACCAGCCAGCCTGGCCGCGGTGATGAAGGCCGTGGCCAAGGCGCGCAAGCAGGGCTATGCCCTCACCACCGAGACCTATGCGCCGGGGCTGAACGCCATCTCCACGCCCATCACGGTGCCCGGGCGCGGCGCGGTGGGCGTGCTGGCCATCTCGGGCCCGGCGGTGCGCCTGACCGAGGCCAAGATGCTGCAGTGGTCGGGCGAGCTGATGGCCGCCGCGGCCGATCTGGCCAGCGTGAGCGCCGCCTCGCCGCTGCTGCAGCGCGCCTACACGCCGCCGCTGCCGGCCGGTACCGCCCTCATCGGCGGCAAGGGCAAGGCAGCATGAGCGTGCCTGTTCCCGATCTGCATTGCGACCTGCTCGTCATCGGCTCCGGCGCCGGCGCCTTGGGTGCGGCCGTCACCGCCGCCCATCTCGGCCTGCAGGTGGTGGTGGTCGAGAAGGAGGCCGTGTTCGGCGGCACCACCGCCTGGTCGGGCGGCTGGATGTGGGTGCCGCGCAATCCGCTGGCGCGCGCTGCCGGCATCGTCGAAGACTTGGACGGTCCGCGCGGCTATCTGCGCCACATCCTCGGGCCGCGCTACTACGCCCGCCGAGTCGAGGCGTTTCTGGCGCATGCGCCGGCCATGGTGCAATTCCACCTCGACCATACGCGGCTGAAGTTCGTCGACGGCAACGCGGTGCCGGATTTCCACGGTCGTGCACCCGGCGCCCGGGCGGGTGGTCGGTCGGTCTGCGCCGCGCCCTTCGACGCCGCCCAACTCGGCCCCGAACTGCTGGCGCAGTTGCGTCTGCCGCGCGACATCCTGAGCTTTCTGGGCATGAGCATCGGCGGCGACCTGCGCCACTTCATGCGCGCCAACCGGGCGCTGGACTCCTTCTTGTACGTCGCACGGCGCATGCTGCACCACGCGCTGGATCTGCTTGTGCACGGCCAGGGCCGATTGCGCCTGGGCGGCAACGCGTTGGTCGCCGCGCTGCTGGCCTCGGCGCGCGATCGCGGCGTGACGCTGCTGACCCGCCATGCCGCGCGCGAACTACTGCGCGACCCACCGCTTGACGGGGCGCCGGGGCGCGTCAGCGGCGCGTGGCTGGACACACCCGACGGCGCTCGCCTCATTCATGCCCGCCGAGGCGTGGTGCTGGCCTGTGGCGGCTTTCCGCATGACTCGGCGCGCAAAGCCGATCTGTTTGCCCATGCGCCCACGGGCGCCGAACACTGGTCGGCGGCGCCACTGTCCAACACCGGCGACGGTCTGCGCCTGGGCGAGGCGGTCGGCGCGCGCGTCGACACCACGCTGGCCGATGCCGGCGCCTGGGCGCCGGTCTCGCTGGTGCCGCGCGCTGACGGCAGCACGGCAGCGTTTCCGCACCTGGCTGAGCGCGGCAAGCCCGGACTGATCGCGGTGGACCGCAGCGGACGACGGTTTGCCGATGAGGCCGGCGACTACCACAGCTTCATGCGCGGCCTGTTTGCGCGCCAGGCCACAGGCGCCGAGCCGGGTCAAGCGGTGCAGGCCTGGCTGATCTGCGACCATCGCTTCCAGCGCCGCTACGGCCTGGGCCACAGCAAGCCCTGGCCCTTTCCCCTCGCGCCCTGGCTGATGAACGGCTACCTCCAGCGCGCCGACAGCCTGGCCGGCCTGGCACGTCGCTGCGGCTTCGAAGCGGCGGGATTTGAAGCCACCGTCGCGGCCTACAACCACCACGCCGCGCTGGGGCAGGACCCGGAATTCGGCCGCGGCAGCATCCCCTATGACCGCATGCAGGGCGACGCCGAGCACACGGGCACCAATCCCTGCGTGACACCCATCGTGCGAGCACCGTTCTACGCCGTGCGCATCGTGCCCGGCAGCCTGGGCACTTTCGCCGGCCTGCAGGTGGATGAACACGCCCGCGTGCTGGACGGCAGCAGTGCCCTGCCCATCCCCGGCCTGTACGCCGCCGGCAACGACATGGCCAGCGTCATGGCGGGCGAGTACCCCAGCGGCGGCATCACCCTGGGCCCGGCGCTCACCTTTGCCTACATCCTTGCGCACCACGCCGCCGGGCAGGTCTTGGCCACGCCGGCGCTGCCCACCAGCCCGAGCACGGACAGGCCGATCGCGACCACCACCGTGTGAGCGGCGGCCCGGCCTGATCCCGGCCCCCGCGCAGCCGCCCGCCTCCTTCACAACAACGACTCACGAGACACGCGCATGACCCGCCCCTACTCGCTGGCCCAGCTCATCGCCCTGCCCTACAACCCGGCGCAGATGGTGCAACTCGCGGCAGACACCGGCTGTGCAGCCGCCGGCGTGCGCCTGCTGCCGGCAGCGCCGGGCGGCGTCGCCTACCGTCTGATGGACGACGCGGCGCTGCTGCGCGAGACACTGGCGGTACAGAAGGACACCGGGGTGCGCATCCTCGATCTCGAAGTCGCCCGGCTGAACGCGCAGTTCCAGCTCGACGACTTCCTGCCCTTCCTGGCGGTCGGCCAGCAGTTGGGCGCGGCCCATGTGCTGGTGGCCGGCGACGACCCTGACGAGGCCCGCCTGACCGCCAACTACGGTGCCTTCTGCGAGGCGGCCGCCCGCCACGGCATGACCGCCGACCTCGAATTCATGCCCTGGACCGAAGTACCGAATCTGTCGACCGCCCAGCGCATCGTGCGCGCCGTCGATCAGCCCAATGCCGCCGTCCTGGTCGACGCCCTGCATTTCGGGCGCTCGGCCAGCCGGCTGGGCGAACTCAAGGACTGGCCGCGCGCGCGCCTGAACTACGCCCAGATCTGCGACGGCCAGGTGCCCATGCCGCTGACGAACGAGGGCCTGATCTTCGACGCACGCTGCGAACGCCTGCTGCCCGGCGAGGGCGGCATCGATCTGGCGAGCCTGTTCGCCTGCCTGCCGCCCGACATCACCATCAGCATCGAAGTGCCCAGCGAAAGCCGTGCGCCGGCCATGGGTTACACCGCCTGGGCGCGCCTGGCGATCGCCGCCACCGACCAGGTGCTGGCACGGGCTGACCAGCTGCGTATGCAGTTGCCACTGGACTGACCGCCTGGGGCGCACTGACCGGGGCACCGCCGCTGTTGTTTCGGCCGCATCAGGCACCCAGACCCTGACGCCGAGGTGGACGACAATCGCCGCCGACGGCTCGACAACAGCCTCACAGAGCCCGGCCAGCACTGACAATGTGCGGTGATCTTGCACGGACGCACCGGCAAGGGCTCCGGATTGCACAACAATCACGCCATCCGCCACCGGACGGATGCCGGGTCCGCGACCAGCCGTCGTGGGCCCGTGCCAGTTGAATGACAACCCACCCGGCCGACCGCCGGACCCACCTGCAGCGCCGCCGTGCGCTCGGGGCGCGGGCCGGCCGGGAATGACTTGGCGACCAGGATCTATGAAACGCTTGGATGATTTCCGCCTGACGATGGGCCGGCACGAACTGGTGCCCATCATGATCGGGGGCATGGGGGTGGACATCTCGTCGTCCGACCTGGCGCTGGAGGCTGCGCGCCTGGGCGGCATCGGCCACATCTCCGACGCCATGGTCAAGACCGTGACCGACCGGCGCTACAAGACCAAGTACGTCAAGTACAAGCAGGCGCAGTACCGCCACACGGTCGACAAGGTGGACAAGTCCGAGGTGCAGTTCAACCTCGACCACCTGGCCGAAGCAACCCGGCTGCATGTCGAGAAGACGCTCACCCGCAAGCAGGGTAAGGGCTTGATCTTCATCAACTGCATGGAAAAGCTCACCATGAACGCGCCCAAGGAGACGCTCAAGGTGCGCATGAGTGCCGCCATGGACGCGGGCATCGACGGCATCACCCTGGCGGCCGGCCTGCACCTGGGCAGCCTGGCGCGGGTGGAAGATCACCCGCGCTTTCGCGACGTCAAGTTCGGCATCATCGTGTCCAGCCTGCGTGCGCTGCAGCTCTTCCTGAAGAAGAACTCGCGGCTCAACCGGCTGCCCGACTACATCGTGGTGGAAGGCCCGCTGGCCGGCGGTCACCTCGGTTTCGGCATGGACTGGGCGCAGTACGACCTGGCCACCATCACTACCGAGATCCTGGCCTGGATGAAGGCCGAGCAGCTCGACATCCCGGTCATTCCGGCCGGCGGCATCTTCACCGGCAGCGATGCGGTGCGTTTCCTCGAACGCGGTGGCGCGGCGGTGCAGGTGGCGACCCGTTTCACCGTCACCAAGGAATGCGGCCTGCCCGACGACGTCAAGCAGGAGTATTTCCGCGCCAGCGAGGACGATATCGAGGTCAACCAGATCTCGCCCACCGGCTACCCTATGCGCATGATCAAGGCCAGCCCGGGCATCGGTGATGGCATCCGCCCGAATTGCGAGGCCTACGGCTATTTGCTCGATGCGTCAGGCAAATGCGCCTACATCACCGCCTACAACCGCGAGATCGAGGCCCATCCGGGCGAGAAGCGCATTTCGGTCAAGGACAAGACCTGCTTGTGCACGCACATGCGCAATTTCGCCATCTGGACCTGCGGCCACCTGGCCTGGCGGCTGAAGGACACCACGATCAAGAAGCCCGACGGCAGCTACCAGCTGCTGACGGCGGAACATGTGTTCAGCGATTACCAGTTCAGCACGGATGACCGCATCCGCCTGCCCGAACCGGAACCCGAAGTGCAAGCCACTGCGCAGGTGGACGCCGCCGACGCTTGAAGCGTGCAACTTGCCGCACATGCGGCCCGGCGTGCGCAGCCGCCCGCTCAAGTTGCCCGCTGACGGGTCGAAACAGAAGGTCGACCGCCGCTGCCCGCGGCACTCAGACCCTTAGCGGCCCGTCAGCATGTCCCTCCTGCCCAGCACCAAGGCACCCACCGGCACGACTGCCGCAGCGGTGCCCGCGAACGCCGACACCCCCAAGCGACGGCTCGCCGAGCGCCGCCAGGGTGCGCGCCGCAGCAGCGGGCGCAGTTCCGATGCGTCCGCCGATGTCCGTGTGCGCATGGCGGTACACGCCGCCCTGATGCATGGCCTGCCCTACGGCCTGGTCGGCATGCTGCTGCTGGCCATGGTGATCGCCGCGCTCACGCCCGGCGTGATCGACGACACCTTGCTGCTGGGCTGGCTCATCGGCCTGGCCACACTCAGCCTGGCCGGCCTGCAGGCCTGGTGGCGCTGGCGGCACCAGACCACGCCCACGGTGGTGTCGCGCCGCCGCCAGCGCCTGACAATAGGACTCGCCGGCATGGCTGGCGCGCTGTGGGGCAGCGTACCGGCACTGCTCTACCTGCGCGCCGCGCCGTCTCAGCAAGCGCTCATCGTGCCGCTGCTGGTCGGCATGCTCGGCGCCGGCATGTTCACCTTGGCGGCGCTGCCGCAGGCCGTGGCTGCCTTCGCCGCGACCGTCAGTCTGGGCCTGGTGGCCGCCTTGGCGCTGGGCGGCGGACCGCTGCAGCTGTGGGTGCTGCTGGGCTGGGCGGTCATGTTGGCCGTGGGTGTGCACAGCACGCTGGCCCATGCACGCGTGCTGCGCGCCCGCACGGGCATGGAAACGCGGCTGGACGATCAGCAGCAGCTCGTCAGCCTGCTGCTGCGCGACTTCGAGGACAACGGCAGCGACACCCTGCTCGAGATCGATGCGCGCGGCTGCATCGTGCAGGCGTCGCGCCGTCTGGCCGACGCCCTGGGCAGCAGCCGCAAGGAGCTCGACGGCAAGCCGTGGTCCGAGCTGCTGGAGCAGTTGCAGACCGGTCTACCCGAACTCGAACGTGAATCGGCCGACCAGCTCAAGCAGCGCCTGACCGAAGGGCAGCCGTTCCGCGACGTGTTGCTGCCGCTGATGCTGGCTGGCCAGGTGCACTGGTGGTCAGTGACTGCCAAGCCCCAGGTAGACGAACGTGGCACAACGATGGGCTGGCGCTGCGTGGCGCGTGATGTCACCCAGTCGCGCGTGGCCGACAAGAAGCTGTCCTGGCAGGCCCACTACGACACCTTGACCGGGCTCATCAATCGCTCGCAATTCCGCGTTCTGCTCGAGGACGCCCTGACCGGCAAGGCCGACGAGCGCGAGAAGGCGCGCGGCGCGGTGTTGTGCCTGGACCTGAACAACTTCAAGACCATCAACGACACGCTCGGACATGTCACCGGAGACGCCCTGCTGGCCGAGGTGGCGCGCCGCCTCAAGGCGTCCGTCGGCAAACTCGACGTGGTGGCACGCCTGGGCGGCGACGAGTTCGCCGTGTTGCTTCGTCACCAGAGCGACGAGGCGGACGTGAAGGCAGCGGTGACGCGCATCGTGGACAGCCTGCATGCGCCGTGCGAAACGCAGGGCGCGAACGTGACGTTGCGCAGCAGCATCGGCGCCTCCCGTTACCCGCAGGACGGCCGCAGCGTGGACGAGGTGATGCAGTGCGCCGACTTGGCGCTGTACGAGGCCAAGGCGGCGGGCAAGGGCGCGCTGGTCCTGTTCAACCCCAGCCTGGGCGAACGTGCTCAACGCCGTCAGTTGCTGGAGCGCGACCTGCGCGCCGCCATCGAGGGCAAGCAGCTGGCGCTGCAATTCCAGCCCATGGTCGACATGGCGCGCTGGCGAGTGACCGGTTTCGAGGCCCTGCTGCGCTGGGAGCATCCACAACACGGCGCCATCCCGCCGAGCGAGTTCGTGCGGGTGGCCGAGGAAAGCGGTCTCATCTTGCCGCTGGGCGAATGGGTGCTGACCGAAGCCTGTCGGCAGGCGGCGACCTGGCCGCAGGATCTCAACGTGTCCGTCAATATCAGCGCCGTGCAGGTGATGGCGCAGAACCTGCCCGCCATGGTAGGAAACGCACTCAAGGCGACCCGCTTGCAGGCCAGCCGGCTGGAACTGGAAATCACTGAATCGGTGTTCCTGAACGAGACGGCAGTCACGGTCGAGCGTTTGAACGCCCTGCGCAAGCTCGGCGTGCGCATCGCCCTGGACGACTTCGGCACCGGCTATTCATCGCTGTCCTACCTGCACCGCTTCGCCTTCGATACGCTCAAGATCGACCGCGCCTTCATCCGCGAGGTGCTGGTGAGCCGGGAGGCGCGGTCCATCGTGCGCAACATCCTGGCGCTGGCCCGCTCCATGCGCATGAGCAGTGTCGCCGAGGGTGTTGAGGAACCGGCCCAGATCAAGCTGCTGGATGCCTCGGGCTGCAGCGCGGTGCAGGGCTTTTACATTGCCAAGCCGATGCCGGCCAAGGAGATCGAGGCCTTTCTCATCACCTGGCGCGAGGACCGCAAGCCGGTGAGCCGGCGCGCCCGTCCGGGCACCGTGCGGCCAACGGGCGGCGCAGCCATCGGCGCCAAGGCGGCTGCCGCGTCCTCCTCGGGCCCGGTCGCACTGCCGTCGAGGCACGTTTCGGCAACCGGCCAGGCGCCCGGCGCGATCGCTGCTGCCGGCACAGCTGCACCCACCGACGCAAGGACAGCCACCAGCGCGACCGCCCCGTCAGCCTCGTCCACCGCCGCCCCCGGTTCAACCGCCAGCACCGGGCCGGCCGACACCGCCGCGCCGATGTCCTCCCAGGTCGGCGCCAATGTCGCGGCCAAGGTCCCAGCCAAGAGTTCGCTCACCTCGGCCCTCAAGACCGCGGTCAGCGCGGCCCTGCATACCAGCACACCACGCGCCGCCGACAGGAGCGAACGCACAACCTCGTCGCGTGGCCGGAAGGATGCGCCGACGCCTCGCGCCGGATCCGGTCCGGCTGCCACTGCGAAAGAGCCGTCCACATCGGCACGCCGGCCATCGCCACCCATCACCGATTTCGACGACCCGCTGGCACCGCTGCCCTTGCCGGAGGTCACCACCCTGGACGAGTTGCCTGACACCATCCCGATGCCCGGACCGGATCTTGCGGCGCCCCTGCTTGGCGAGCCCATCTTTCCACCCTTACCCGAACTGCCCCCCCTTCCCCCGCTGCCTGCGCTGCCCGACCTGCCCAACGCCACCTCTGCGGTAGCGCCTACCACCGCGGCGCCCACCACCGCGTCACGCAGCCCTGGCGCTGCGGCTGTCAGCAACAGCGGCGGCTTGGCGCAGGCGAGTGGTGGACAGTCCGGCACCGGCCAGACGCCCACCACGCCGCCTGACGGTAGAAGTGGCGCCGTGTCGGGCAGTGGCCGGCCGAGCCCCACGTCGGCCTCGATGCGGCGCGCCGAAGTGGCTTGAATCAAATGGCGTGAAGCAGCCGGGGCTGACTGGCACCACTGCGCAGCGGGTCCAGCTCTGGCAAACGCCGGCTTGGGCGCAGCGCCCATAATCGCGCGCCGTGAAATCGTCCATCCCCTCGCCGTCCACGCCAGACTCGCCGCCTGGCGCTGTGCCGGGCCTGTCGCTGCGCAGCCAGCTTGCGCTCTATCTCGACCTGATCCGCTGGAACCGGCCGGCCGGCTGGCTGCTGTTGTTGTGGCCCACGCTGTCGGCGCTGTGGCTGGCCACCGGGGGTTGGCCAGGCTGGCATCTGCTGGGGGTGTTCACCCTGGGCACCATCCTGATGCGCAGCGCCGGCTGCTGCGTCAACGATGTCGCGGACCGCGACTTCGACAAACACGTCAAGCGCACCGCCCAGCGCCCGGTCACACGTGGCGCGTTGAGCGTGAAGCAGGCGCTGGCCTGCGGCGCGCTGCTGGCGCTGCTGGCCTTCGCACTGGTGCTCACCACCAACGCGGCCACCATCGCCTGGTCATTTGCCGCCCTGGCAGTGACCCTGGTCTACCCCTATGCCAAACGGGTCGTCGCCATGCCGCAAGCGGTGCTGGGCGTGGCTTTCAGCTTTGGCATTCCAATGGCCTTTGCCGCCGCCACCGGTCAGATACCTGGCCTGGCCTGGGCGCTGCTGGCGGGCAACCTGTTCTGGGTGCTGGCCTATGACACTGAATACGCCATGGTCGACCGCGACGACGACCTGCGCCTGGCGATCAAGACCTCGGCCATCACGCTGGGGCGCTGGGATGTGGCGGCCGTGATGGCCTTCTACGCCGTCTACCTGGCCAGCTGGGCAGCCTTGTGTTTCGGCACTGGCCTGCACGGCGCCTTCCTGCTCGGCACCGCGGCAGCGGCGCTGCAGGCGCTGTGGCATTGGCGGCTCATTCACGATCGCACCCGCGAGGGCTGTTTCCGCGCCTTTCGCAGCAACCACTGGCTGGGCTGCGCGGTGTTCACCGGCATCGTGCTCGACCTGGCGATGCGCTGACGCCGCCTGGGCAACAAAAGTCGGCTGCGCCCGGCCATTGCGGCGCGGCGCTTCAGTCGGCCGGCACTTCAGCCAGCAAGCGCCGCGCCATGGCCAGGGCGGCAATCAGGCTGGACGGATCGACGTGGCCGCTGCCCGCGATGTCGAAGGCCGTGCCATGGTCCGGGCTGGTGCGCACAAAGGGCAGGCCCAGGGTCACGTTCACCCCCTGTTCAACCCCCAGATATTTCACCGGGATCAAGCCCTGGTCGTGGTACTGCGCGATCACCAGGTCGAACTCGCCGCGCCGTGCGCGCATGAAGACCGTGTCGGGCGCATACGGCCCGCTGGCGTCGATGCCCTCGGCGCGCGCCGCGGCGATGGCTGGGGCGATGACGCGGATCTCCTCATCACCGAACAGGCCACCTTCACCGGCATGTGGATTCAGGCCGGCCACCGCAATGCGCGCTTGCATCTGGCCCCACGAGGCCGCGCTGCGGTGCGCGATGCGCAAGGTGTCCAGCACGGCGCGTTCGGTGACACGTTCGATGGCCTCGCGCAGCGCGCAGTGCACCGTCACCAGCACGGTCTTGAGCTGCTCGTTGGCCAGCATCATGCGCACCTCGCAGGGCGTGCCTGGCGTACCCGCCAGGTCGGCCAGCATCTCGGTGTGCCCAGGGTAGGGCTCGCCGGCCAGCGCCAGGGCCTCCTTGTGCAAGGGGGCAGTGACGACACCGCTGCCCTGGCCAGCCTGCACCAGGGCCACCGCGGCGCGGATGGCAGCCGCCGCCGCCGCACCCGCTTCGCGCCTGACCACGCCAAACGGCAATTCATGCAACGCCGTCGTGGCGGCCGGCGTGGTGATCACGCGCGTGGGCTCGGGCTGGCACGCGGCCAGGGCGTCGGCTGGTTCGATCACCGCCAGACAGCCGGGCGGAAGATCGGCGTAGGCCTGCACCGAATCCAGGCGCACGATCACCTGCTCCGGCACATCGTCACGTCGACGCAGCAGCCGCGCGGCACGCTGCATCACCAGGGCGTCGCCTACCACCAGACAGCCCTGCAAGGCGCCGGCTCGGTGCGCAAGCACGATGGTCTCCGGGCCGACACCACAAACGTCGCCCTGGGTCACCAGCAGCGGCGCGCGACTTGGGTCGGGCAATGCGGTCATATCGATAGGACTCATGCCGACATTGTCCCCAACACGCCGTGACACGGCGACCGGCAGCAGCCAGGGCCCGTGACCTCGCTCGGCGCGGCGGTGTGTTCTGCCGCGGTGTCGATCAGCGGTGTCGTTCAACAGCGTCGGTCAGCGGCCGGTGCCCCCTACACTCGCGCCCGCTGCATTGCGGCGCGTCATGTGACGCCGCCGCTGACTGGCGCCCCCCGGCCGCTTCTCATCCTGCCTCTGTCCATGAACACCGAGACCGCTTCCACGACCACCCGTCCTGACCTGCCCGATCATCTGTCGGCCGATCCACGCAGTCCGCACCATGTTGCCGCCGCCTTCCAGCACGACATCGGCGTGCGTTTCAACGGCAAGGAACGCAGCGACGTGGACGAGTACTGCATCTCCGAAGGCTGGGTCAAGGTGGCGGTGGCCAAGAAGGTCGACCGGCGCGGGCGCCCGCTGACCGTCAAGCTCAAGGGCACGGTCGAGGTGTTCTACAAGTAGCCTGGTCAGTTCAGCGCGCGCCCTTGCCGCGTGCGCGTGTGAAGGCCTTTTCGATCAGGGCGCGCGACTCGGCGCTGTCCCATTCGCGCGCGCCGTACACCTTCTCGACCACCTGACCCTTCGCATCCACAAGCACGGTGAGCGGAATCTTGTCCGCGCCCAGCATGTGCTCCAGCTCCACCTGGTGGTCGATGAAGTGGCTGAGGGTTGCGTTCGTGCCCTTGAGCAGGGCCAGCGCCTTGTCGCGGTAGTCGTCGGTCGAGATGCCGATGATGCGAAAGGCGGTCGGGTACGGCGGCTTGGCCTCCAGCCAGGCCAGGCGTTCCAGCGAGGCCATTTCCGAGCGGCAGGGGCCGCACCAGCTAGCCCACACATTGATGATCAGCGGCTGGCCTCGCAGTTCGGAGAGCTTGCGCGCCGGGCCGTTCAGGCCGTCCAGCCGCGCCTCGCGCAAGGGCGCGCCCACCGGCACCTCGCCCGGCGTGGCGGCCGCAGCGGCGCCGGGCATGGCCGTGAAGCTGATCGCCACCAGCAGCAGCTGCACCACCACCCACATCCTCCGCTTCGCCGCGGCCGCCAGCCGCAGCCCAGGCGCTGCCACCTTGTGATGAGCGCTCATCGCCTCACCCCTGAAGCACGACGGGCTGGATGAGGATGTGGTTCGCTGCCACCGCCCGCGCCGGCCGCTCGAAGCTCAGCACGCGCGCGCGCAGCTGGCCGCATCCACCCTCCACGTCCTGCCCGGCGGAGTAGCGCAGCCGGGTGAGCACATGGCGGCGGTTGAGGGCACGCATCATGTCGCCGGCAGCGTCCCAGCTCGGCCGGCGCAGCTCCAGGCCGTCGACGTCGTTGTAGGGGATGAGATTCATCATGGCGTATTTGCCGGCCAGCAGGCGCACGATGCCGTCGACCTCCTCGGCGGTGTCGTTCACGCCGTCGATCAGCGTCCACTGGTACTGGATGGGGTAGCCGGTAGCGCGCGCATAGACCTCGGCGCGCTCGACCAGCTCTTCGATATTCATGCGCGGCGCCCGCGGCAGCAGCTGCTCGCGCAGGCCCTGGCGCGTGGTGTGCAGCGACACCGCCAGCGCCGGCTTCACCCGCCCCTGCGGCAGGCGTTCGAACACCCGGTCGTCGCCCACGGTGGAGAACACCAGGTTCTTGTGGCCGATGCCGCCCTCCTGGCCCAGCAGCTCGATGGCGTCGAGCACGTTGTCCAGGTTGTGGGAGGGCTCGCCCATGCCCATGAAGACCACCTTCTTCACCACCCGTCGGCTGCGCGCCAGGGCCACCTGGGCGACGATCTCGGCGCTGCCGAGCTGGCGCAGCAGGCCTTCCTTGCCGGTCATGCAGAACACGCAGCCGACCGCGCAACCCACCTGGCTGGAGACACACAGACCGTCCTTGGGCAGCAGCACGCTCTCGATGGTCTGGCCGTCGCCCAGCGTGACGAGCAGGCGCGCCGAGCCGTCGCCGGCCGGATGCTCGGAGCGCAGCGTGGCCAGCGCGGCAAGGTCGTCGGCAATGGCCGGCAGGCCGGCCCGCAGCGTCTTGGGCAGGAAGTGCTCCAGCGCCAGCTTGCCGCTGTCCTGCGGCCGGGCGTTGGCCCAGTGGCGCAGCACCTGGGCCTCGTGGCGCGGGCCGGCGCCCAGCGCGCGCAGGCGCTGGCGGATGTCGTCGATCTTCGTCATCAGCATGGCCGGCATTCTCGGTGCTGGCCAGCCGACAGCCGCTTCAGCCCACCACCACCTCGCTGATCTGCAGCACCGGCTGCAGGTCGGTGTAGTTGGGGATGTCGGCCAGGATCTCCTGCGCATGCGGGCCGAAGCCGGCCTGGAAGCTCTCCACCGACTCGCAGAAGATGTGGCACATGCCCACATAGGTGGCCGGTGCGCCGGGCGCGCCGCCGGCCAGGCCCTTGTCCACCGTGTAGCTCATGCAGGCGTCGCCCATGCGTGCCTTCACCAGCGGCATGTGCACGTCGCGGTAGTAGTCGTGGTTGAACTGTGCGCCCGGGGTGTTGGGGTACATCACGCTGACCTTGATCATCTTTCGTCTCCTGATCTAGTGCGCCGAAACCTTTCCGGCCGACGGATGCTAGCCAAGCCCGCTGCAATAAGTGCGCGCGCGGTTTGCGTCAGACGCCATGTTCAGCCTGCCATCGCCCTGCGGACGGTTGCAGATCGGTGCGATCGCAAGCTCACCGCTCCAGTAGAGGCGCGCCATCGACACCGCGGCGCGACGGTGGCCAGACACTGGTCGCCATCCACGTTCGTCCGGAAGTCGCCCGCAGGCGCTCACTGCAATTCTGCCTTGACATCAGAAAGTAACAAATAATTTGCTCGCAATCTATTTTCACAATCCACGGAAAGCTTTTAGTTGCGGATATTTCCAATGATGCAGCTTCGTCGCGCCAAGCCTCTTGCATAGGCTCAACAGCCGCTGCGCAGACGCATTTCAATATATCCACGCCTTCGACAGGGTAAATCCCTTTTCGGCGGCGAATTGCCTTGCTTACAGCCTATCGAGGCGACGGAAGTCACTTGCAGCATCAATGTGCGCTGCTAGGCTTGCTTTCCAAAGCAGCGGATAGAAATGCAACTCATTTTTCCTGTTTGTCTTGCCGCACTGCTGTTTCGTCGATTTGCCGAGCGCCTCGTCGCCTTTCTCACGCCCTTCGTTGCCGCATCCATGTTTGCAACTCTCCCAAAAATCAAAGCGCAGCTGAAGGAGATGTTCGCGAAGGGCACCACGAGATATTGATTCGATCGACACGGCAAAACCGATTTGACGAACGCAAAAGCGGTGACTCATTTCAGCCGGATGGAGACAGCTGGCCAATAGCCCGCGATACAACACAAGCACCGCCCCATCATTCAACCCTGCCCTTCGTCAAGGATTGCCGGCATGCCCAAGCCTCAAGTCGACCCGAATCAGTCGAGTGTGCGTTGTCCGCAATACGCCTCGGCGCCAATTGGCGGATCTGGCGACGACAGGTCGGAACCTCTTTTGATCTGGCGCTGGTATTTGGAACTTCTTGCTGGCGCACTCAGCGCCTTGGCTACGGCAACCACCCTGGTGTGGCCCGACTGGATCGAGCAGTTCCTGGACGAAGCCCCCGACGGCGGTGACGGTTCGGCAGAGTGGGGCCTGACCCTGGCGCTGTGCGGCCTGTCATTGGGCCTGCTGGTTCTGGCGTGGCGAGATGGACGGCGACTGGCTTGCGCCCGTACCCGTTGCGCCTTAGGGCCCGGTATGCCGGCATCGGACATCAAGGCGCCCTCGCGCTGAGCCGACGCTCGACAGGCCAGCGCCCACGCACTCGCCGCGTCCGCTCACGTTCAGGCGCAAGCAGTCACAAGAACAGATACAGGTTCAGCGACAGGTACCACCATGGTCATCATCCCGATGCTGGGCGACTGGGAAGTGAGCGGCATCACGGCCATCCGCGCCGTGGAGCGCCGCCGCATCGCCCGCATGGGTGTGCCCGGCCTGGACGGCGACCTGCAGCAGGACCTCGGCCACGACAGCCTGGCGGTCGAGATCCAGGGCAGCCTGCAGGGCGACGAGGCGCGCGACAGCTTCCTGGGCGCGGTGCGCGAGCGCCACCTGGCCGGCGCGCCGCTGGCCTTCGTGGCCGACATCGTCAGCGCGACGAAGCTCGACCAGGTGCTGGTGGAGGAGTTCGAGGTGCTCGAGACCAACGACTGGGCCAACCATGTGCGTTATCGCCTGGTGCTGCGCGAATTCGTCGAGCCGCCGCCGCCCGCCACCCCCTTCGACGAACTGGGCGCCGAACTCGACGCCGACCTGGGCGATCTGGCCGACCTGGGTCTGACCGGCCTGGAGCTGCCCGACCTGCTGGGCGACGTGCCCACCCTGGGCGACCCGGTCGCCCCCACCCGCCCGGCGCTGGACGCGGTACGCAGCGCCACCGCCGGCCTCGGTGATGCCGTGGGCGCCCTGGCCGCGCTGTTCAACAACCCGCCGCCGGAGGCCGCGCCATGAGCAGCCCGGCGCCCGACTGCGCCCTGGTCAGCGGCCTGCGCGAACGCTTCGGCCTGGACGACCCGGCCGGCGCGCTGCAGGCCGTGGCCGGGCAGTTCCATGTCGACGTCGCCCTGCCCTCGCTCGACCTGGCCGGCCTGGGCGACATCACCCGCCGCCTGGGCCTGGACACCGGCCCGCTGCAGGCCGGCAGCAGCGAAGTGCTGGGCCGCCTGGGCGGCGTGGCCGGCGGCATCGACCCCACCGGCCTGATCCGCCCGCTGCTGCAGCTGGTCGAACAGGCCGAGCAGCTCTCGCAGGCCGACCCGGCCGCCGTGCTGGCGCGCATCGCCGCGCGTGTGCAGTCAGGCGGCACAGGAAATGGCGCCGACCAGGGCCTGGCCAAGCTGCAGCGCGTGCTGGGCGATGTCGGCGCCGCCACCCGGGAGCCCGCGCTGCAAGGTGTGCTGGGCCTGGGCCGCGCCCTGCTGCCGGCCCTGCCGGAAAGCCCGCTCGCACCGCTGGGCGCCTGGGGCGGCGGACTCACCAGCTTCGTCGCCCTGGCCGGCGGGCTGATGGCGGTGGAAAGCCGCTCGCGCCTCATCGAGCACGGCCCGGCCAGCGCGCGTGAGCGCCTGGCGCCGCTGCGCCGCAAGCGCCTGGACGTGCTGCTGGCGTGGGGCGACAGCCAGCTGCCCGAGCAGCTCACCGCCAGCCCGGACGACCCCGCGCTCGCCAAACAACTGGCCGCCTATCTGGTCGAGCTGGACGACACCGTGCGGGTGCTGGAAGACGCCGTCGGCACGGCCGAACTGGCCCTGGCCTACGACGACCCGCAGCGCGCCGCCGCCCAGCTGGTGGCGCTGGAGCCGCTGCTGGAAGGCACGCCGGCCGAGCCGCTGCAGGACCTGTGTGAACAGCTGGTGGAGCGGCTCTCGCCGCCCCTGGCCAGTGCCGCGGCCGCCACCGGCGGCGCCAGCCTGGACGCCGGCATCAACGCTGCCCTGGCCCAGCTCGGCCAGCTGGAAGCCGCCCTGGCCGCGCTGGACGCCACCGCCCTGGCCGCGCCGGTTCGCAACGCCATCGGCGCGCTCACCGGCGGCCTGCAGGGCGTGGCGGACGGCATCGGCAGCGGCGTGGGCGCCATCACCCTGGCCCTGCACGCGGTGCGCGACGCCGTGGCCGCCATCGACCTGCGCCCGCTCACCGACATGGTGCGCGCCCTGCTGCAGCCGGTGGTCGACGCCCTGCAGGCGCTGGACGAGCTGCTGGCCGACGTCATGGACGCGATCGGCGACGCCATGGACCTGGCGCGCGGCGCCATCACCGCGGTGCGCGACGGCATCCTGGGCGCCGCCGAGGCCATCCGCCAGGCCTTCGACCAGGTGGCCGCAGCGGTGCAGGCGCTCGACCTGGCCGGCAAGGTGGCGGCGCTGCAGGGCGGCATCCAGGCCGTGGCCAGCGAGCTGGAGCGCATCCGCCTCGAACCCTTCTTCGACACCTCGCGCGACGTGATGGAGACCGCCGCCGACGCCCTGCGCCTGGTGCCGGTCGACCTGCTGCCCGACGACCTGCGCCAAAAGCTCGCCGAGGTCAGCGCCACGGTGCGCGCCATCAATTTCGAGAACCAGGTGCGCACGCCGCTGAACCAGCAGTGGCAGACCCTGCGCAGCGCCCTGGACACCGACGTGCTGGGCCAGATCGACACCTTCCACCAGCAGCTCGTCACCTTCCTGAACCAGATCGACCCCGAGGCGCCGCTGCGCGAACTGGAGGCGCGCTTCGACGCCGACCTCATCGCCCCGCTGCTGGCCCTGGACCCCGACCAGATGCTCGCCCCGGTCAGCCAGGCGTTGCAGCAGGTGCGCCGCCAGATCGCTGCCATCGACCTGGGCAGCACCGTGCTGCAGCCGGTCGAGCAGGTCTTCGCGTCCCTCCTTGCCGCCGTCGATCAGGCCGACCCGGCCCAGGTGCTGGCGCCGCTGGTGAACCGCCTGGCCCAGGCGCGCGCGCAGATCGAGACCGCCCTGGGCCTGCAGCAATGGGCCGACACCCTGGACCAGAGCCATGCCGCGCTGCAGGGCGTGCTGGACCGCCTCGACCTGGCGGTGCTGCTGCCGCGCCTGGAGTCGGCCTACCAGCTGCTGCTGGCCGGCCTGCGCGACATCCCCGGCGGCGGCCCGCTGGGCAGCGTGGTCACCCTGCTGATGCAGAAGGCCCTGCCCGTGGGCGCCGACAGCTGGCCCGAGGTGATGCGCTGGCTGGCCGAAGGCGGCGCAGCCGGCGTGGTGCAGGCGCGCGTCGCCGCCGCCCAGACCGCCCTCGTGCAGATCGGCCTGGACCTGGGCGCGCTGGACGTGCCGGGCGCCGCCGCCCGCCTCACCCCCATGCACAACCGGCTCAACACCGCGCTTGCCGCCCTGGCGGCCGACCACCCGCTGCGTCAGCGCTTTGGCGCCGCCCTGGCGCAGGCGCCGGCCCAGCGCCTGGCGGCCCTGCAGGCCGCCCAGCAGCGTCTGCAGGGCCTGCTGGCCGGCGCCAACGCCGCGCTGGCGCCGCTGGCCGCCTCGGGCTTCAGCCACACCGACCTGGCGCGCGACCGCCTGCGCCAGGCGCTCACCCCGCTGACCAGCCTGCAGCAGCAGCTGATCGCACTTTGCCTGCGCTTCGGCGTCGACCCGCGAGGGCGCGACCTGGGCGCGGTGTTCGCCCAGATCCTGGCCGCCCTGCGACCGAGCCGGGTGCTGGCCGCCCTGGCGCCACTGGTCACGCTGGTGAAGACCAAGCTCGGCGACCTGGTGCGCCTGGGCCTGGTCGAGCCGCTGCAGGCCGGCATTGCGGCGCTGCGCGACATCCTGGCGCGCATCGACCTCACGCCCGTGGTGGCCGAGCTGTCGGCCATCCACGCCGCGGTGCGCGCCCAGATCGAAGCGCTCAACCCGGTGCCGCTGCTGCAGGGTGTGCTGGGCGCCTTCGACACCCTGCGCGACCACCTCGCGGCCTACGACCCGCTGGAGCCGGCGCGCGACGCCATCAACACCTTCAAGGCCGCCGTGGCCGACCTGGCGCGGCCGGACAGCCCGGTGCGCCCCACCGTGCTCTTCCACGGCGCGGTGCTGGCGCATCACGACATCACCCAGGCCGTGGCCGGCATCGACGTGCGCAATCTGCTGCGCCCGGTCTTCGACGCCCTGGACGCCCTGGCCGAACAGCTCGACGCCGGCCTGGCCGGCAGCGAAGCTGCCTTCGCCGACCTGCAGGCCGCGCTGCCGGCCGCCTGAACCACCGTTGCGCCACCATGCTGCCGCACCGCCTCATCGACGCCGTTGCCGCCCACCTCACCGCCGTGCTGCCCGTCGGCAGCAAGGTCGGCACCGCCCAGCCGCGCGTGGTGGCCGACCTGCCGGCGGTGGTGCTCTCGGTCAGCGTGGCCGAACTGCTGCGCGCCGGCCTGGGCAACCAGGTGGGTGGCCTCACGCGCGGCGCCCTGGCGCTGCGCGCCAGCATCGACCTGGCCAACCCCGGCCTGCAGTTCGGCAATGAACGCATCAACCTGCTCTCAGTGGATCGCCGCACGCTGCAGCTGCCGCACAGCCCGCTGGTCAACGCCGACGGCAGCAGCAGCGGCGCCCTGCTGGGCACGGCCGTGCTGCTGCGCCGCGGCGCCACCACCTACACCCTGGTGGCCGGCGCGCCCACCGGCAACCAGGCCCAGGTCGACCGCGTCACCGGCATCGCCACCCTGGGTGTGGCCCTTCCGGCCACCGGCACGCTCACGGCCGAATACTTCATCGGCGAGTGGGAGACCGACACCACCCGCTTCAACGCCACCCTGGTGGCGGATGTCTACGCCAGCGGCGCCGCCGCGCTCGACACCCTGAGCCGCCAGGTCGCCCAGGCCCTGGTCAACCCGCCGGTGACGGGCCTGAGCCAGCTCGCCGCGCTGGGCTGGCCGGCCATGACGCCGCCGGTCGACCCCAAGGGCAACACCCTGTGGCGGCCGCTGAGCTGGCGCTGCCAGTTCGAGTACGCCGACCCGCGCGTCATCACCGGCGGCGGGCCCATCCGCGGCGTTGCCGTCAGCCTGGCGCCCTCACCCGGCGCCCTGCCCGACCTGTTCACCGTTGTCGCCCACGCCTGAGCGATCCCCCAGCCGCCACCACGAGGTAGCCCCATGAGCGAAGCCATAGCCGAGATGATCCTCCCCTCCACCTACATCGAGGTGCGCGCCGAAGGCCTGATCGGCGTCGGCGCGATCGCGACCGGCAACATCGGCATCGTCGGCACCGCCGCGCGCGGCCCGGCCGACAGCGTTGTGGCCATCGGAGGCTACAGCGAGGCGCTGGACACCTTCGGTGCCTACGACGCCCTGGCCTCGCCGCGCCTGGCCGGCCAGCCGCTGAGCCTGGTGCGCACGCTGGAGCAGGCCTTTGCCGGCGGCGCCAGCTCGGTCTACGCGGTGCGCATCGCCAACGGCAACCCGGTGGCCGCCACGGCCAATGTGCGCACCGCCGCCGGCACGAGCTTCACCATGACCGCCAAGGACGCCGGCACCTGGGGCAATGGCCTGCGCTGGACGCTCACTCAGTCCGCCGCCGCCCAGCCCTGGGTGCTCACGCTCACCATTGGCGCGGTCAAGGAGACCTTCAGCGCCGCCACCGCCCAGGGCCTGGCCGACGCCCTGGCCGCCGCCGGCAGCGCCAGCACCCTGGTGAGCGTGGGCGCGGTGAGCGACGGCGCCACCGAGCCGGTGGCCCAGGCCAGCCCGGCAGCCTTTACCGGCGGGCTGGACGCCGCCAACGTCAGCGCCGCCGATCTGGCCGACGGCCTGGCCCTGCTGGTCGACCAGCCGGTCAACATCGTGCTGGTGGCGGGCTTCGGCGCCGACCAGGCCAAGGGCGCGGTGGCCGCCCACCTCGAAGCCACCGAGAACGAGGGCCGCGAACGCATCGCCGTGCTGGGCGCCAAGTCGGCCGTGCTGGCCGACGTGGAGGCCGACGCCGCCGCCATCAGCGACGACCGCATCGTGCTGGTCGCGCCCGGGGTGAAGGCCACCGACGCGGCCGACGGCAGCCAGGTCAGCCTGCCGCCCAGCTACCTGGCCGCGGTGGTGGCCGGCAAGATCGCCACGCTGGCGCCGCACATCAGCCTGACCAACAAGAGCCTGCCCATCGACGGCCTGGCCGGCGCCTTCAACACCACGCTGAACAAGAAGCTGCTGCTGGAGCGCGTGCTGCTGGTGCGGCAGAAGTTCGGCTTCCAGGTGGTCAAGGGCATCACCACCGACAACGCCGCCTTCAGGCAGATCTCGGTGCGCCGCATCGTCGACTACGCCAAGGCCGGCGTGCGCCAGGGCTCGGACCCCTACATCGGCCGGCTCAACAACTCGCGCGTGCGCGCCGCGCTCAAGGCCACGCTGGACGGCTTTTTGTCGCAGATGGTGGTCGACGAGATGCTGGTGAGCTACACGCTGGACGTGAGCGCCACCCGGGCGCAGGAGATCACCGGCGTCTGCGCGGTCACCATGACCCTGATGCCGACCTTCAGCATCGACTACATCCGCGTCACCATGAACCTGCAGTGAGCCGACCATCATGCCCAACACCCACATCTTCACCGGCCTGGACGGCTCGATCTCGGTGGCCGTCGAGGCCGGCCCGGAGGGCGACGCCGCCAAGGGCATCGCCGAGACCTACTCGCTCACCCCGGTGGGCCGCGCCACCGGCGTGTCGGTGCGCGTGAGCAGCGACATCCGGCCCTTCCACGAGGTCGGCCAGCGCTACGCCACCGAGCTGCGCGCCGGCAACGTCAACATCAGCGGCACCATCGGCCGCGCCCATGTGAACGGCGCGCTGCTGCGCCTCATGCTGGGCGAAGGCGGCAGCGGCACCCGCCCGGCCGGCAGCTTCGTGAGCCCGACCTTCAACCTGAGCCTGCGCATGGAGAACGCCGCCTTCCCCGGCAACAGCGCCACGGTGACGGTGCACGGCGTCAAGCTCGACGGCTGGGCCTTCACCATGCCCGAGGACGACTTCGTGATGGAGGAGGTGAGCTTCAAGGGCCTGTGGATTGCCGCCGAGGACGCCAGCGCATGAGCCCGCACGCCACCATCACGGCCACGGCCTCTGTCAACGCCTGCGCCAGCGTCCGCGCCGCCGCCCTGAGCCGCGCGCACCACCGCGCCGGAGCCTGCGCATGAGCCTGAGCGCCGACGACCTGCTGCTGGCCGGCACGGCCACTCACCGCGTGAGCATCCCGGCGCGGGTGCTCGACCCGTCGAGCAGCGCCAACGCCAGCGCTGGCGAGGTGGTGCTGCGCCCGCTGCGCCTGGCCGACCTGGCGCGCATCGCCAAGGCGGCCAGGGACGACGGCCACCTCACCGGCGTGCTGATGGTGCAGCAGTCCCTGGTGGAGCCCGCGCTCACGCTGGAGCAGGCCAACCGCCTACATGCCGGCTTGGTGCAGCACCTGTTGCAGGAGGTCAATCACATCAGCGGCCTCGCGATGAGCGCGGACGAACTGGAGCAGGCCGTGCAGGCCCCCCTGGCCAAGGCCTGCTACACGCTGGCGCGCGAGTTCGGCTGGAGCCCCGAGCAATGCGCCAACCTGAGCGTGGGCCAGGTGTTGCTCTACCTGGAGCTTGCAGCACGCGACCGCGCCGCCGGCCAGCAGGCATCCGCGTCCGCCGCCTCGGTGCTGCCGGCGCGGGCCTGAGGCGTCTTGATCGCCCGACAGTCGAACGGACCTCCCCACCGATCACCC
The DNA here is from genome assembly GCA_041169165.1 of Pseudomonadota bacterium. Lineage (GTDB taxonomy): Bacteria > Pseudomonadota > Gammaproteobacteria > Burkholderiales > Burkholderiaceae_C > Sphaerotilus. The sequence goes on along the minus strand of JBEEJN010000005.1, from coordinate 102,803 downwards.
GCGCCACGCCTGCCCTGCCCACCGTCCCGCTGCGCCACCGTTCACCCTCACCGCCTCACCATGACCGACGCCGCCCGCACCCTGCGCCACCTGGTCGACCACCTGGCCGGCGGGGGTGCGGCGCACTGGCCGCAGCTGGCCAACCCCGCGCCCTTCGAGGAACTGCTGGCCGGGCCGATGCAGCGCCTGGCCGGCCTGACGCCAGCGCCGCTGGGCGGGCTGATGGCGCCATCGGCCGGCCGCACCGGCGGGCAGACCATGTGGGCCGGCGCGGCCACAGGCGCAGGACAGGGCGACGCGGCAGACCCGGCCCAGCCCGTGCCGGCCGAGATCGCCGCCCTGCTGCGCCCCCGCGGCGCGACGGCCACGCCCAGGCCGCAGGCGCCGGCGGACGGACCGGCCAGGGCGGCGGTGCGGCCGCGGCGGTCACCCGTATCCATGTCGACGCCAGATGACGGTTGTGGTGACGGCGCCGGCTCGCTGCTGTCGCCAGCGCAGCTCGGCGCCCTATCGGCCGGTACCGCGGCTGGCAACTCAGCCGCGGCGGCACCACGCCGCCCCGCCCTGTGGTTGGCAGCGGACAACGCGAGCACATCCTCCCGTAGAGCAACAGCCGGCTCGGCCGGCCACCTCGCCCACCCGCCCGCGCCGTCGGACGCCGACCTCGCCGCCCTGCAGCGCCGCCTCGCCACGGCCGAGGCAGCCATCACCCTGGACGCGCGCCGGCTGCGTGCCCTGGCCGACGCACACGGCAGCTCGGCAGCCTCCGGCCCCCAACCCCAGCCTGGGGCGGAGCGGGTCACCGCAGCGGCCCAGTCCGCCGCCTTGCCCGGCCAGCCGGCTGCACGAGCTGCAACAGCTGACCCGGCTGCAGCCGGGTCGGTCGCCAGGGCCGCGAGCGGCATGCCGCAACAACTGCTGGATAGCGGGAAAACGCTGGAGTCTGGCTTGGCTGCACTCGACCGTGCCCTCGCCCGCTCGTCCGCCCCGGCGGGATCGGCCAACCCGGGTGGAACGTCGGCACGCAGGCCTGCCGCGGGCAGCGGCATCCCACCGGCCATGCCGGTTCCCGCGGGCCGCAACTCGGCGCTGGCCGACCTGCTGCGCCGCTGGCCGGCGGACGGCGGCGCCGGCCCGTCACCCGTCGCCCGGCCTGAGGCGGATGCGCTCGCTCAGGGATCGACCGGCAGCTCGGGCGCGAGCCGGCAGGGCCAGGCCGCAGGCAACGCCAGCGACACCTCGTCCGCTGCCCAACCGCGGCCCGAGCGCCAGTCCGGCGCACCGTTGGCCTTAGCGTCCGACCGGCTGGCAGGCCGTGCCGACGCTTCTCAGGGCTTCAGCGGCCAGCCCGCCTGGCCTGCCGCGCCCGGCACCCACGCCACCTGCGCCGCGCTCGAACTCGACGCCGCCGGCCTGGCCGGACTGACCCCGGCCAGCACACCCGGCGCTTCGCTCATCGGCCCGCAGCTGCCGCTGCGCGCGCCGGCGGCGGCCCAGCTGCCCGCCAGCGACCTGCACTTCACCCGCAGCCTGGAGCGCGTACTGCTGGCCGAGGTGCGCAGCGCCGGCATCGACCTGGACGGCGGCACTGCATCATGAGCCGCACCACCCCCCTTACCCAGCTGATCCTGGACGGCCAGCGCCTCAGCGGCCCGCAGGCGGCGCTGCTGCGCGCCGAGGTCCACCTCGGCCTGGGCCCCTCACATGACCGCTGCCTGCTGGAGCTGCATGCCGCCGCGCCCACGCTGCCGGCCACCGGCGCCCAGGTCGGCGTCGCCCTGGGCTTCGACGGCTCGCCGCAGGAAGTCTTCAGCGGCACGGTCACCCGGGTGGAACGGCGCTTCAGCGGCGCGCTGCTGGAATGCCACGCGCCGTCCTGGCAGCTCAGCCGGCGCCGCGCCGCCCAGGTCTGGGTCGGCCAGCCGGCGGCGCAGATCGTGCGCGACCTGCTTGGCGACGCCGGGGTGGACGCCGGCATCGTCGGCGCGGATCTGGACCTGGGCGTCTTCCACGCCGACGACAAACGCAGCCGCTGGGCCCATCTGCTGCGCCTGGCCGAGCTGGCCGGTTGCGAGATCGCTAGCGGCGCCGACGGCGCCTTGCATGTGCGCCCGCCGCGCAACGCCCCGGCCGGCACCCGACTGCGCCGCGGCGCCGAACTGCTCGCCTGGCGCGCCACCCGGGTGGAGGACGCGCCCGAGCCGGCCCCGGTCGGCCCCGCCGGCGCCGGCAGCGAGGCCGGCGCCGAGCACTGGCACCTGCCGCTGACCTCGCCCGCTGGCGAGACCCCGGCGCGCGAGGCCTGGGTGCCTGGCAGCGTGCGCGACCGCAACGCTGCGCGCAGCGTGTCCCAGGCGCGCGCAGCCGCTGCGCGCCGCCGCAGCCTGCAGGGCGAGGCCTGCTGCTGGGGCCAACCGGCGCTGCGCCCGGGCGACTGCGTGACCCTGGCCGACATTCCCGGCGGCGATGTGCAGGCCCGCGTGACCGCCGTCACCCAGGTGTTCGACGCCAGCGGCTACGCCACCTGGCTCGATTTCGAGGGCGTGGCATGAACACCACCATGACCGCCGCCGCCTGCTCGATCTGTCGAGGGTGCGCTCGTTCCGCAGCGACAGCGTGCTGCCGTGCGCGGAGGGCCGCCCGGTGAGCCGCATCGTGCCCGCCATCCGCGCCGTGGTGCGCGATGAGCTCGATGCCTATCGCGGCCTGGAGCTGGGCGTCGTCACCCAGGTCTACAGCAACGACGGCGGCAGTGGCGAGCACCACCTGGCGGTCAACGTGCGGCTCAACGCCTCGGCGCTGGAGCTGCAGCAGGTGCCGGTGGCGGCGGCGCGCATCGGCCTGTCGCTGCTGCCGCGGGTGGGCGACCTGGTGGTCGTGGGCTTCATCGGCGGCGACATCGACCACGCCCTGGTGATGTCGGTGCTGCACGACGCCGACAACCCGCCGCCGGACGCCAAGCCGGCCGAGATCGTCTACGCCGTGCCGGACGACGCCGACGACGCCGCGCGGCGCCTGCACCTGGCCCTGCCCGGCGGCCACACGCTCACGCTCAAGGACGGCAGCCTGGAGATCGCCCTGGGCAGCAGCAAGGTCTCGATCGCCGCTGACGGCGCCATCACCATCGAGGCCGGCGGTGACCTCACGCTCAAGGCCGCCGGCGCGCTCAGCCTGGAAGGCGGTAGCGGCGCCACGCTCAAGGCGCCCACGGTGACGGTACAGGGCGACGGCTCGGCCACGCTGAAGGGCGGCAGCGTCTCGATCGCCGGCACCACCTCCTTCAACCCCGCCTGATCGCGGTCACGCAAGGACGCACCCACCATGCCAGGCAGCCCCGTCTCCATCGGTTGTGCCGTGCTACTGTCGCCCGGCGCGGCCGGCGCGCCGGACAGCGGTGTCATCGTCGCCGTCACCCAGGCCACGGCCAGCGCCGGCGGCCTGCCGCTGGCCACCGCCGGCAGCCTGTGCCAGATGATCAACTCGGTCACCGGCGTGCCCTACCCCCTGCCCATCCCGGCCACCGGCACCAGCACCGGTCTGACCATCGCCGGCCAGGGCCTGGTGCGCATGGGCGACCACATGCCGGCCGGCAGCGGCGTGCTCACCGTGCTGGGCCCGCCGGCCGCGCCCTGGATCACCGACGGGAATGCGCCATGACCCAGCACCGTGCCGACCTCGACGTCCTGATGCTGCGCCTGGGCCGCGACCTGGCGCTGCGTTACCCCGGCCCGGCCGGCTGGTGGGAGGAAGCCGACCTGGACGTGGCGCGCCGCCCCGGCCTGCGCGACGTCGCCGTGGCGAGCGAACTCGCCGCCGCCGACCAGCTGCTGGTGAACCGGCTCAAGACCCGGCGCGGCGAACTCGCCGCCCTCGGCCACCCCGACTATGGCTCGCGCCACCACGAACTGATCGGCGAGCCCAACACCGAGCGCACCCGCAACCTGGTCAAGCGCCATGTGCTGGAGTGCCTGGCGCAGGAGCCGCGCATCGCACGGGTCGAGTCCTGCACCGTCAGCCCCGACCCGGCGCGGCGCGACGCGGTGCGCATCGTCATCAGCGTGCGCCTCATCGACCACGACGACCCGCGCAACCTGGTCGTGCCCTTCAGTCTGGAGACTGCAGCATGAGCGCCACCGCCCGGCCGCCCGAAGGTGGCGCGTTTCCTCCCCCGGGGAGGTGGTCACCCAGTGATCTGAGGGTCCACCCATGAGTTATGCCGCCGAGCCCTATGGCGTCTACGTCGACGACCTGCTCAGCGCGCTGACCGGCGCGGTGGTGCGCGAGGATTTCGTCTACCTGCCCGAGAACGCGCCCTTCCGCCTGGGCCTGGGCGCGCAGGCCTGGCCGCCCTCGGTGCGGCTGCACGGTCTGCAAGACGGCGCCTACAGGCGCTTCCAGCCCGGCACCGACCTGGACGTGAACGAGCAGGGCCACCTCGCCTGGCGGGTGGACGGTGACGGCCTGCCCCTGCCCGGTGTGAGCCTGCCCGACCTGGGCAGCCACTTCTGGGTGAGCTACGAGCGCCGCCCTGGCACCGCCCCGGCGCCACGCCTGACCGACCGCAACCCCGGCTCGGTGGTGCGCACCCTGGCCGAATCGTTTGCACGCGAATACGCCGTGCTGTCGCGCCAGCTCGAATCGGTCTACCAGGCCGCCTTCGTCGACACCGCCGGCGGACGCGACCTCGACCAGATCGCCGCCCTGGTGGGTGTGCAGCGGCGCAGCCGGGCGGCCGCCAGCGGCGATGTGGTGTTCAGCCGAAGCACGCCGGCACCGGCCGACATCGTCATCCCGGCTGGTGCGCGCATCAGCTCCACCGAGGTGCCGCCGGTGACGGTGCAGACCACGGCCGAGCGCACCCTGCGCGCCGGCTCGGTCTCGGTGGTGGTGCCGGTGGCGGCGCTGGTGGACGGCCCGGCCGGCGCGGCGCGCGCCGGCACGCTCTGCGTCATCCACCGGCCCATCCTGGGCATCGCCGCGGCCATCAACCCGCAGGACCTGGGCTTTGCCGGCCAGGTGGAGGACGACGACGCCCTGCGCAGCCGCATCACCCGCGCGCTGGAGACCGGCGGCGCCGCCACCCCTGGTGCCATCGTCGGGGCGCTCACCGGCATCGCCGGCATACGCGCTCAGGACGTGCTCGTCGCCGAGGACCATGTCGGGTCGCCGGGGATCCTGCACGTCACCATCGCCGCGGAGCTTGACACTGACCACGCTCGGGCTGCGCTGGAGGCGATGCACCGCGTGCGCCCGGCCGGCGTGCGACTGGTGCACAACCTTGTGGTGCCCGAAGAGGCGGGCGTGAGCATCGGCCCCGGCGGCGGCATGGACCCAGGTGCACCCGCGCCGGCGGCCGTCAGCCCGGTCACCGCCGCGGCTGGCGTGGACAGCGAGGTCTGGTACGACATCGGTCTGCACCTCGCCGTCACGCCGGCCGGCGCCAGTCTGGACGCGGCGGGCAAGCAGGCCTTGTCCGCCGCCGTACGCGGCGCCCTGGGCGCCGCGGTGGACGAACTGGGCATCGGCGCCGTGGTGGTCTACAACCGCCTGGTCGCCGCCCTCATGGTGCTCGACGGCGTGCAGGACGTCTCGTTCGAGCTTTTCCCCTGGACAGCCGGCCTGCCGGTCGAACTGCGCCGTGGCCGCGCCAACCTCATGACGCCGGCCACGCGGCGCCCGCGCCTGGCGGCCGATGGCGTCGAGGTGGTGCTGCGCGGCGCCCTGGTAGCGCTGGACCTCACGGTGGCAGTGGACCGCAAGAGCCCCTATGCCGAACGCCCGGCTGACACCGAATTCGACCGCATCCGCGCCGACCTGTTGTCCCGCCTGGGCGGCGCACTCGCACACCTGGCCACCGACATCACGCCCGCTGTCTTGCTCGGCCAACTCACCCCGCAAGAGGACTACGACGTCACAGCCGTGAGTTATCAGGCCGAATACATGGACGAAGGCCTCAAGACCGTGCAGGCCGATCTGACCCTGAGCCTGGACGCCAGCCAGCAGCCCTGGATCCGCAGCCTGGTCGTGACCGAACCGACCAGCTGACCGGCAGAGCCTCACCATGACGAGCGCCCGCGCGATCACCATCCTGTCCCGCTTTCCGCGCCACCTGGCGTTGGACGAGCCTGGCACCCTGTTTGCCGAGGTGGTCGACGCCCTGGCCGGCCACCTCGACCGCCAGCTCGCCGATCTGGGCCGGGTGCGCCGTGCTCACCGCCTGGGCCAGGTGGACGAGCTCGTCGACCTGTTCGGCCTGGCGGCACTGCACGGCCTGCGCGACGAACTGCTGGAGCCGGTGGCGCGCCGACTGGATGCAGTGGCTGTGGCCGCCCAGGCGCTGGCCGCCGCCGCCGCGCCTGGCCTGGCCCCGGCCGATCAGGCCAGCCTGACCAGCGCGGCGCTGGCGCGTCTGCCGGACGCCCTGTCGCTGGCGCCCGAACCGTGGCCGGCGGCGCCGGGCGAGCTCGCGTCGAGCACCACCCTGGCGCGCATGGCCACCACTCTGGCGGAGCTGGCGTCCTACGCCGAGGCGCTGCAGACCCGGCGCCGCGTCATCATGGACCTGATCGACGTGCACCGCAGCGGCAATGGCAGCCCCACGGCCTTGCTGCACGCCGCTGCGAGCCTGCTGGGCCTGCGCCCGGGCCGTGTGCAGCGCTCCGGGGACGACTACTGGCACCTGATGCAGGCCCAGGACGGCCTGCGCCCGCTTGGCGCACCAACACCACGCACCGATCTGCTGGCGCTCGAGGAGAACCCCGAGGCGGACATGACGATCAGCCCGGTGCCGCGCCGACACCGCGAGCTGTTCACCGTCCAACGCCGGGGCTTCGGCCCGGTGCCCACCGACGTGCGCGTGACGGCCCGCGACGACCGCTGTGTCTGGCCCATGGTGGTGGACATACATGCAGGGCGAGCGCTGGTCTACGCCGGGGCGCTGATCGCCGGGCAGCAGTTGCGTTTCAGCGCCTCGGGGCGGGTCGAACTCGACGGCGACGAAGTTGGTGCATACGCCTTCAGCATAGACGGAGGCGTGTTTGCCGACGCCGACAGCAGCAACCCACGCGACGATTTCGTCTTCGCCGATGCCGCGACCGAGGTCGCCAGCGGCGAGCGCCTCGCCCGCTTCGGCCTGTGCCGCCCGGTAGCCGATGCACTGGATGACGGCGCCCTGCCCCATGGCGGCGGCCTGCTGCCGTCGATCACCCTGCGCGTGGGTGTGACGGCGCTGCGCTTTTTCGTGCGCGAGGCCGCCTTCGGCACCGAAGCTGCCGGCACAGCAGCCCTCGTCAGCGCGCTCGACGACACCGTGCAAGGCGTGGACCGGCCGCTTGGCCTAGGCGCCGGCAGCATGGAACGCCCTGCCGTGCCGCTCTACGCCGCGGGTGTGTTCGACGCCTCGGTGGCCGGTGATGCAGGCACTGCCGCACCTGCCGCAGACATCGGCTTCGACTGGCGTGAACGCCAGCCCTATACCTGCCAGCTCTGGTTGCCGCGCCGCTTCGCCTCGCTGGACGGGCCCGGCCGGATCGAACTGCGCGAACGCATGCGGCTGGCGCTGGAGCGTTTCCGCCCTGCCGGCGTGTACCTGGGCGTGGCCTATGCCGACGACCTGTGGACGCTGGGAGAAGGCGTGTTGCGCGACGCCACCAGTGCCGAACCCGACGGCTTGGTCGTGCACGGCACCCGCCTGGTGCCTGCAGCGTCGGCGGCCGTCACCTGACTCCGCACCGAGACCCAACGCAACAACGCTTGCCCACGCTGCCGTCGCACACGCCGCCACACACCTCGCCCAGACATCGCCGAACTCGCCCGCAGGACGCCCCACACCCCCACCAGGACTGCCCACCATGTCATTCACCCCGCCGGCCCTCGTCCATGCCGAACCCGGACGCCCCATCACCGCCCAGGCCTGGAACGCCCTGGTCGACGCCATCGGCAGCCTGTATGACGCCGTCAACACCCTGGGCGGCAACCTGCTGGCCGTGGACGTTCTGGTGGACGGCAGCCCACGCGCCGATGCCCGCGTCGTGGCCGTGCCGGCCGGCGGCGGCCGTGCCGTGCAAGCCGTCGCACCCTATGCCGGCCAACTGCGCTACCAGCTCGCCGGCTTGACCGACGGTGCCTGGCAGCTCAAGGTCAGCGCGCCGGGCTGCGCCGACGCCAGCGTCGACGTGACCGTGCCGGCGAGCAGCGAGGCCAGCGTCAGCCTCACACTCAACCAGGTGGCCATGCCCGACCTCTACGGACTGACCGTGGTGCAGGCCCTGGCCGTGCTGGCGGGCAGGAACCTGACGCTGGACACCATCCTGGACGTGACCGGCGAGAACGTGCCCAAGCTCAATCCGCCTACCCATCAGCAAGGCACGGTGGTGCTGGCGCAACGCCCCGCAGCCGGCGATTGGGCCAACGCCAACGCCGCGCAGGTGCGCCTGGTGGTGAGTGCGCAGATCGAGTCCGCCATCGTTGCCGTGCCCAACCTGGCCGGCATGACCCTGGCCCAGGCCACCGCTGCGCTCAAGGCGGCAGGGCTCGAGCTGGGCACCACCTCTGTTTCCTGAACCCTCGGAGCTTCACCATGGCCACCCTCCTTGAAGTCGCCCAACTGCAGCAAGTCCAGCAGTTGCAGCAGACCGCGCTGATCAAGAAGAACTTCGTGCAGCTCGACCCCGGTGTCGTGCTCACCCTGCCGCCGCCGGTCAACGTCAGCCCCAAGGTGATCTCGCAGACGCCGGCCCAGGGCAGCTTCGTGCCGCGCGGCAGCAAGGTCAATCTCACCCTGGGCAACGGCCGCACCTTGCCGGCCACCGTGGTGCAGGGCGGCCTGGCGTCCTGGAACACGCTCACCCTGGGCACGCTGTACGACCAGAACCTGGCGGGCGACCCGCTGGTCGACGGGCTGGTCGCCAAGTTCGACCAGCAGGGTGCCCTGAGCACGAGCGAGCAGACCCTGCTGCAAAACACCCTGTCGGCCAAGGGCGTGCAGTTCGGTTCGGGCACCGGCAGCGACATCAACGCCGCACTGCAAAGCCTGGTGGCTGCGCGCACCTTCAACGGACTGGGTGTCTGAACACCATGACCTCGATCGCCAGCCCGCTGGACATGGTGTTCACCTGGGGGCCGACCAAGGCCGCCGGATACGAGCTGCTGCGTTTCAGTCCTCCCGCACCACCCGGTGGCGTGGTGCGCAGCGAGCTGGCGACCTTGCTGCCGACCGACACCCTGATCCACAGCGCCACCGCGATCATCCAGCTCGCCGCCGCACCCGACATTGCCGCCGGCGAAGTGGCGCAGGTACGCCAGGGCGACAGCAACAGCCAGGTCGTGCTGGACTTCGGCGCCCTGCGAACCGTCAGCAGCCTGTCGTGGCCCGCGGATCGTCAACTCGTGGCTCTCACGCGCTGGGTGGGCGATACCTTTCAGGCGGTCGACGGCCTGATCGTGCGCGACCTGCAGCGCAACCAGACCTTCGCCGACCTGCAGACCGAGCGCCTGTGCCTGAGTTTTGACCAGTCCGTCACCCCGGCACGCGCCGCCACCGGCGTGCGGCTGGCGATGCCCAGTGCGCCCAGCGGCCTGGAGCTGGAGGTAGGCGGCACGCTGGCCTGGGCTCATGCCGCCCCGGTGCGCCTGCGCACCGACCCGGCCGGCGGCGCCACGGCCGTGCCTGCGGCGCGCTTCGAGGTCGAGGTCACCGCGGCGTTGCAAGCCGCGCTGGCGCGCGGCGCCAACCCGGTCCTGCGCCTGAGCAGCGCCACGCCATGCGCCCAGACCCTGGGCCTGCGCTTGAACTCGGTGCGCGTGCATCAGGTCAACCTGCCACCGTCCGGCATCGTGGTGGACACAGCGGTCGAGGACATCGTCGACACCTTCCTGCCCCTGCCGCCGCAGTCCGCGAGCTGGCAGGTCAGTCGCGTCGAGCTGGGCGTATCCGGCAGCATGCCGAGCTGGCGCGCCTGGCCACTGCCCGACCCGGCGCTCAACACCAGCGCCCGACTGGTCATCGACCCCGGCCACAGCTACGCCGCACGTCTGCCTGCCGACTGGCTGGCACCGCTGGCCGAACTCAGCGGCATCCGCCTGCCCCTGGTGCTGCCGCGCGGTTTTGCCGGCGCCGAGTTGGTCGCCCTGCTGTATGACGGCACGCTGGAGGCGCCGATCGCGCCGGTGGCGGCCGCACGCTTCAAACCCAGCACGGTGGCACCCGCACCTGACGGCGAGGCCTTGCGATGGGTCGAGCTGAGTTTGAGCAAGCCCTTGAGGGGCCCTGCCAAGGACTGCTGGTGGGTTGAAGTCAGCGCCACCCGTGGCCGCTGCGAATGGCCGCTCAGCGCACCCCCCGGCAGCGCGTCCGGCGCGTCGGCGCTGTCTGATGAAGTGGTGCTCAGGCGCAGCCTGCCCGGCCCTCCCTTCCGGCCACTGGCGGTGCAGCTGCGTGCCGGCGTCGACGCGCTGTGGCCGGCCGCGCGACTGCGGGTGTTGGGGACCCCGCGCCGGGACGACCTGCGCCCTGGCGTGGTACCAACGCTGGACGGCGCACTGTTGCAGGTCGCGCCAGGCTTTACGCCCAGCCCGCGCAGTGGCGTGGTCAGTCTGGCCCTGCCTGAAGGCGCGCCCGCCAGCGCCGCCAGCGGACATATCAGCAACCAGCAGCTGCGCCTGCGCATGCGCGTGCATGGCGCCGGCCAGTTCAGCTTCAGCAGTGCCAGCGTGCACTACAGCGACAGCAGTAGCGGCCCTACCAGCCCAGCGAGCCCGACGCCATGATCACCGACGCCCGCACTCTTTTTCGCGACGGCCTGCGCGTCACGCCGGCCCACCTCAACCATCTGCAGCAGACGCTGGCTGACGCTGTGCTGGACCTGCGCACCACGCTGGGTCTGGGCCGCATCGCCTGGGGCTTGCGCCTGGGCCTGGGCGAGGACGGCTCGGTCACCTTGGCGCCGGGCCTGGTCTACACCCGAGCCGGTGTACGCCTGGGCCTGACCGCCAGCCGCACCCTGGCCCTACCCGACGGTGTCGGCAGCTGGAACGTGGTCGTTGCCGGCAACAACACCGACGACCCGCTGCTGCGCCTGGATGACAAACCCACGCTCGTGCTGACCCAGACCGTGGTGGTGGTGCAGGCGCCGGACGTCGAAGTCGCCGACGACGCGCTGGCGATAGGCCAGATCACCCGCAACGGCGACGGCCTGTCGCTGCAGCAGGACGCCCACCTGTGGCTGGCACCGGCCGCTCACGGCCACACCGGCACTTTTTTCCAGGACGCCGACGGACGCTGGCGCTACGACGGTCCGTCCGGCCCGATGGGCCCCGCCGGCCCGGCGGGAGCCGATGGTGCGAACGGCCTGCCGGGCGAGGTCGGCGCCACCGGGCCGCAAGGCCCGACAGGTGACATCGGTCCGCAAGGCCCGACAGGTGACATCGGTCCGCAAGGGCCGGTAGGCGACATCGGTCCGCAAGGACCGGCCGGCGATACCGGTCCGCAAGGTCCTGCCGGCGTGGCGGGCCCCCAGGGTGAAGCTGGTCCGCCAGGCCCGGCTGGTGAACCAGGTCCGATGGGTTCTGCGGGGCCGGCGGGACGAGACGGCGCCGACGGTGCGCCAGGTGCAGCCGGTCCGATCGGCCCTGCCGGGCCCCAGGGCGAGCCGGGTCCCGCAGGCGTGGCAGGCACCATCGGTCAGGCTGGGCCCGCCGGTCCAACAGGTCCGATCGGTCCTCAAGGGCAACCGGGCCCCATCGGGCCGACGGGTCCCGCTGGACCGGCGGGACCGGTGGGAGCCAGCGGCGCCGTCGGGCCGCAGGGCCAGCCGGGCGCAACAGGCGCACCGGGCGCCAGGGGCGATCCAGGTCCGGCCGGGCCCCAGGGTTTGCCGGGTGCAACGGGCGCGACGGGCGCGACAGGCGCGCCTGGCCCGGCCGGCGCTACCGGTGCCACCGGCGCAACAGGCGCCGCTGGTCCGGGTTTCGATCCCAAGCTCACCCGCTTGCTCAAGATCAGTCCGAGTGAAGGGCTGTTCACCGCCGGCCAGATCAGCACCCTGCTGCTGGAGCAGGGATTCCTGGCGAACTTCTCGGCTCCGCTCGATCCGGCCACGGTCAAGGCCAACGACACCAGCTACGTCGAACTGTGGGCGGTCACCCGCGACGGCAACAGTCGCCTGGTAAGCGGCGTGGCCGACCTAGCGGCGCCGGACACGCTGCGCTGGCGCGTCGACACCAACGGCGCCAGTGTGCTCAAGCTTGCGCTGGCCAATGGTGTGGGCGTACTGCTGCTGCGCCTTGACGGCGACCGTCTGCTGGACGCCCAGCTCCTGCCGGTGTGCGCCAGCCTGCTGGCCCTCACCGCGCCCAAGCTGGTGCTGCCGCCCGGCGGCCAGTTGCACCTGAACTACAGCATCGGAGGCTGACGCCATGGCCGACCCCGCCCCCCCGCCCGCGCCGCAGAGCGAAGGCAGCGGCGCGCAGAAGCGCCAGGCCTGGTTCATGGGCCAACGCTTCCGCCCGCCGGTGGCACCGGACGCCGCCGCCGATGTCGAGGTCGACCCGCCCGACGAGCCCCTGCCCGACATCCACGAGCAGCCCGAGACCGCACCGCCCGACCTGGCCGCGCTGATGCAGGAGTACCGCCTGCGCCTGCAGGACGCGCTGGACGCCAGCGCCACGCCGGCCCCCGATCCACCCGCTGATCCACCGGCTGACCCACCCGCCGGCCCCTGAGCCGGCCCTGAGTCGGCCCTGGGTCGGTCGGATGCCGCACCGCCCCAGGTCATCCCCGCGCCACGGCGCAACAGCAGCGACGACGACGAGCACCATGGCCCACGACCCCGCACCGCCGGCTCCGGTTCCTGCCGTCTGGACCGCCATCGGTCCGTCCGTCATGCGCAACGGCCAGGCGCTGCGCCGCCCGCCGGTGTCCGGGCGGGTGCCCTCGATCGCGCTGTCGCGTTATGCCGACGTGGTCTACGCCGCCACCTGCAACGGCGGCGTGTGGCGCAGCGACGACGGCGGCACCTCCTGGCGCGGCCTCATGGATCCGCGCGACGACAACCCGGTCACCGGCGGCCACCGCGCCGACAGCCTGGCGGTGGGCGCGGTGGCCATCCATCCAGACCACCCCGAGCGGGTCTTTGTCGGCACCGGCGAGGGCTTTGGCGGCGTGGATGCCTTCTTCGGCGTGGGCCCGTTGGTGTCCGAGGACGGCGGGGTGAACTGGACGCGCGAGCCCGACAGCGGCGGCAGCCTCTCGGGCAACGGCTTCTACGCCATGGCGGTCGACCCCACCGACCCCGAGCGCGTGGTGGCGGCCAGCCGCGCCGGCCTGTACCGGCGCGAGCTGCTGGGCGGCGTGGCCACCTGGGTGCGGCGTTTTCCGGACGCGCCGGCCGCACCGGCCACGCTGCCCGCCCTGCCGGCCGGCCCGCACCGCGACATGAGCAGCGTGGTCTGCGTGCGCGGTATCTTCTACGCTGCCCGGCGCACCGGCACGAGTGCGGCGGCGCAGCCGGCCCAGGTGCTGCGCTCGGTCAACCACGGCGAGACCTGGACGGTGGTAGGCACCGGTTTTCCGACCGCTGCCGGGCGCATCACCCTGGCGGTGCACCCGGAACACACCGGCCTGGTCTATGCCGCGGTGCAGAACGGCGACCTGTGGCGGCTGTCGCTCAACGCCGCCGGCAACGGCGCGTGGAAGAAAATCGCCTGGACGCCGGTGCCCGCCGGCATCGGCGCCTACACCGGCACGCCCGGCTTCGAGCAGGGCAGCTACGACCTGGCGCTGGTGGTCGACCCGGCCGACCCCCTCACGCTGTATTGCGGCGGATCGACCGTGGCGGTGGACGCCAACGGCCGGCCGAGGGCCAACCCGGGCGCCAACGATGTCTATGCCTCGTCGATCTGGCGCCTGCGACTGCGCAAGGTCGGCAGCGGATACCGCGCCAGCCCGACCTATATCGGCGCAGGCGTGCATGCCGACGTGCACACCCTGGCCTTTGCGCGCGGCCTGCCCGGCCAGCTCTGGGTGGGCTGCGACGGCGGCGTGTTCAGCTCCCTGAGCGCACAGGCGGCGCAGCCGGTGTTCCGCAGCCTGAACAGCGGCCTGGCCACCACCCTGGTCAACACCCTGGCCCAGCATCCGACCGAGCCGGCCATCCTGTTCGCGCCCACCCAGGACAACGGCGGGCAGCGCAGCCAGGGCGACGAGGCCTGGGCCCTGAGCACCGACGGCGACGCCGGCTACGCGGTGGTGAATTGGGCCAACCCGGCCCAGGTGCTGATGACGTATACCGACCGCACCGTGCTGCGCTGCAGCGACGGCGGGCGCAACGTGGCGAGCTGGGATTACGTCAACGTGCCCACGGTCAACCAGGACCAGGTGCAGTTCTACGCCCCGCTGGCCGGCACGCCGTATGTGCCCGGCCTGCCGGCGCCGCAGGCCGCCCAGCAGGCCGCGCGGGTGGCCTTCGGCACCCGCCACCTGTGGTTGAGCGATACCTTTGGCAGCCCCAACCCGGCCCCCAACGCCAGCAACCGGGGCGACTGGGTCTCGCTGCCCAGCGGCAGCGCCGCCGGCCCGGCGGCCGACCGGCTGCAGAGCACCATCACCGCCATCACCTTCGCCGCCTTCGGCATGATCTATGTGGGAACGGCGGGCGGCAGCGTGTTCCGCTACACCCAGGCGGTGCAGCCAGGGCCCTGGGTGCGTACGCGCATCAATGTGCTGGGGGTGGCGACGCTGCCGTCCATCCTGGGCGGCATCACCGATATCGCGGTCGACCCGGCCGACCCGAGCGGCAACAGCGTCTACATCGTGCGCGGCGCCAGCGCCGACCGGCGCCACGTCTGGCACTACGACAACTCCACCTGGACCGACCGCTCCGGCCCAGCCTCCCCTGCACCCGGCGGCCTGCTCAATGTGCATAGCAGCGCGCTGGTGGCCGACCCGGCCAACCCCGCCCATCTCTACCTGGCGTGCGACGTGGGCGTGTGGCGCTCGGCCGACGCCGGCACCAGCTGGGCGCCCTGGGGCGAGCTGCCCGAGGCAGCGGTGGTCGACCTGCTCATCCACCCGGTCAGCCGCATCATCCGCGTGGCCACACATGGCCGCGGCGTCTTCATGCGCCGCCTGGGCGCGCCCGGTGCCGCGCCTCCCGAACTGGCCGCTCCGGTGCAGCTCTACCTGCGCAAGCACCAGCTCGACATCGGCCTGGGCGACGCGCCGGCCGCCTACGGCCAGCCGCCCGCCCTGCAGCCGGGCGGGCCGGTCGCCCCCGGCGCCAGCCCGGACATCCGCTGCGATGCGCCCGACCCGGCCGGCACCTACCGCTTCGACGCCGACCACCGTCTCTCGCTCATCGACTTCTTCGAGCTGTCCGATGACGACAGCACCCAGGTGCCGACCGCCGCCCAGCCGGTGAGCACCCGCGTGCAGGTGCTGGTGCACCAGCACGGCCCGCGCTGGTCCCATGACGTGCAGGTGACCGTGCTGCTGGCCGAAGGCCGCCACGGCACCCTGCCCGACCTGCCACCCGGCTGGGCCGAGCAGGTGCGCGCCGGCCAGCCGGTGGGCCTGCGCCCGGACGAGGTGGCCGACCCGGCCGCGCCGCCGGCCTGGCGCACGGTAGGGCGCACCAGCGTGTCCGACCTGCGCCCCGGCCATCCGCAGGTGGCGACGGTGGAACTGTCCTCGGCCCTGCTGCCCGCACCCGGCGCGCTGGCCGGCCACAGCGACCACGCCCTGCTGGTGCTGGTGCATCACGCCGACGACCCGCTGGTCAGCACCGAGACCGATGCCGAGGCGGTGGTCGACGGCCTGCGCCAGGCGGCGCTGCGCCACCTCGGCGTGGTGGCGTATCACCCGCAGCCGGCCGCCGGACCGACGGTGGGCGCGCGTTTCCTGCCGGTCGGGCCCTCACCCATGCTCAACGGCCTGGCCCAGGGCGGGCCGCCGGTGGCCGGGCGCACGCCGGGGCTGGCGGTCTCGCGCCACGGCGACATCGTCTATGCCGGCACCGCCAACGGCGGCGTGTGGCGCAGCGCGGACGGCGGTGCGAGCTGGCGCTCGTGCATGGAGGGCTTCGACCTCGACCCCACGGCGCTGCAGACCGACAGCCTGGCCTGCCCGGCCGTGGCCATCCACCCGGACGTGCCCGAGCGCGTCTTTGTCGGCACCGGCGAGCCCTTCGGCAACCTGGACGCCTATTTCGGCGTGGGCATGCTGGTGTCGCTGGACAGCGGCCGGCACTGGCTGCGCGAGCCCGCCGTGTCCGGGCCGGCGCCGGGCGTGGGCCAGGTGCTGCCACCCGCCGATGCGCCGGTGACCGAGCAGCCGCTGCTGCTGCAGGCCGGCTGCTACGGCCTGGTGGTCGACCCGCTGGAGCCCGAGCGCGCCCTGGCCGCCACCACGGCGGGCGCCTTTTTGCGCGAAAGCGACGGGGTGGGCGGCTGGCGCTGGCGCCGGCTGTGGTTTGCCGACACGCTGGACGGCGGCGGTGCGCCCGCCACGGCGAGCGAAGTGGCGGTGGTCACCAGCGTGGCCTGCGCCAGCGCTGGCGGCACAACCACCTTCGTGGCGGCGCAGAACGGTGGGCAGGTGTTCCGCTTCAGCACCGCAGACGCCAGCTTCACCGCCGGCCGGCCGGTCTTCATGCCTCTGGCCCCCGCCAGCTGGCCGCTGCTGACCGCGCCGGTCTGGCTGCCCAGCCAGCTGGACATCAACGGCAATCCGCCCGCGCTGCCCAACAACCTGCGCTGCAGCGTGGCCATGAAGGACGACGAGCCCGGCGTGGTCTATCTGGTGCGCCAGGAAGGCAGCGGTTTCCGCTGGAGTGCGGCCGTCAACGCCTGGGGCACGATCACGCCCATGCCGACCGACCCGACGCCGGCGCCCAACACCTCGAACTGGGTGGGCGGCCAGGGCTGGTACGACCTGGCCGTGTCGGTCGACCCGACCGATGTGAATCGCATCGTGCTGGGCGGCTCGACCGTGGCAGCGGCCAACGACGTGTTGGTCGTGCCGGACGCCAACACCCTGGGCTGGTATTCGTCCATCTGGGCCTGCAGCGTGGCGCCCGGCGTGGGCAACCACTGGGCACTCGCCAGCCGCTACATCGGCGCACGCGCCCATGCCGACGTGCACCGCCTGGTCTTCACGCCCGGCGATGCCGACGAGCTCTGGGCCGGCTGCGACGGCGGCGTGTTCCGCTCGCGCAACTGGAAGCAGCCGCCCCCCGTGCTGCCCTACTTCGAGCCGCGCAACCGCGGCCTGTCCACCCTGTCGGGCAACGGCGTGCAGACGCACCCGACCGAGGACGCGCTGTGGCTGCTCTCCACCCAGGACAACGGCACCGCGTTTGCGAGCGGCACACCCGGCGCGCGCATGGTGCGCCAGGGCGACGGTGGCTGCAGCGTGTGGCACTGGGGCGATGTGGTGAACAACCTGGCGCCGCGGGTGCTGGTGTCAGTGCACGACCAGTTCATCGACCGGATGTTCTCCGGCGGCACCGTGCCACCGGCAGCGCTGAGCCACAACGTCAACGTGCCAACCGCCGCCACCGGCGAGGTGGTGCGCTTCTATCCGCCCATGGCGGGCTCGCCCTTCGATGCCGCCCGGTCGGCGCGCGCCGACCGGGTGGCCTTCGGCGGCCAGAGCCTGTGGCTGACCGACACCTTCGGCTCGCCCTCGGCCACGCCGGCAGGCGGCGACTGGCAGTCGCTGCCCAGCAACACGGCAGCCGACCAGCTGCCGGGCGGCGAACAGATCGCAAGCATCGTCTTTCTCACCCATGAGCGCATCGTCGTGGGCGGCACGGCCGGCAATGTGTTTCTCTACGCCTGGCGGGCCGACACCGGCGTGTGGGTGGGCCCGCAGTCGCTCGCCGTGGCCGGCACCTGGCCGCTGGCGACGGCACCGGTCGTCAGCAGTCTGGTGGCCGACCCGGCCGAGCCGGATCGGGCGGTCTTCGTCTGCCTGGGCGGACGGGCCGGGCGGCGACGCGTGTGGCGCGCCCGCATGACGATCAATGCCGCCACCGCCGCGCTCACCGCCCGGACCTGGACCTTGCGATCGGGCACAGGCAACGCCCAGTTGCTGGACGTGCAGCACAACACCCTGGCGGCCGACGGCAGCGACCTGTACGTGGGCGCCGACATCGGCATCTGGCGCAGCAGCGACGCCGGCCAGCACTGGCAGCCTTTCAGTGAAGGCCTGCCGGACGCGCCGGTGCTCGACCTGGAGGTGGCACCCCATCGCATATTGCGCGCCTCGACCCACGGGCGCGGCGTCTACGAGCGCAGCCTGCCGGCCGGCCCGGTGGCGCAGGTGCGCCTGGTGCTGCGCAAGACCGTGCTGGACCGCGGCCTGCGCCCAGCCAGCTACACCGGCCGCGACCACACCGGCACGCTGGTGCGTGCGGCCGACAGCCCGGACATCCGCGTCGACGCGCCCGTGGCCGGCGCCTACCAGGCCTCGCCGCTGCAGGGCCTGGACCACATCAGCTTTGCCGGCCTGGCCGACCGCAGCGCCACGGTTGCGACCCATGCTGCCGGCGTGGTCAACCGCGTCTACGTGCAGGTGCTAAACAGCGGCGCCGAGGCCTGCCGCCATGCCACCGTGCACCTGCTGCTGGCCGAAGCGGTGGCCGGTGCCCCGCCCGACCTGCCGGCCGACCATGCCGCCGCCCTGCGCAGCGGCCTGCCGGTACAGGGCAACGGCTGGCTGACGCTGGGTGTGGCGCGCTTGGGCGAGCTGGACGCGCGCGAGCCGCGCATCGCCACCTTCGACCTGCATTCGTCGCTGCTCAAGCCGCCGGACGAGCTGGCCGGCCACGAGCACTGGTTCCTGCTCGCCCTGGCCAGCCACGCGCTCGACCCCTTTGCCGCCACCGGCACGGCGGTGCAGGCGCTGGTGGACGCGAATCGCCAGGCGGCGCTCAAGGCCATCACGGTGAACGCGCTGGCCGGCGACCCGCCGGCAGTGCAGTCCGCGCCGCGCCATCTGCCGCCTGCCCTGCCGCTGGCCGCCGCCGTGCTGGCGCAGCAGCGCCTGGCCGGGCTGGCGCGTGATTCACGCATCCGACTGGTGTCGGGCGACCACCTGAACGACACCGACCGCGCGCTCGACGCCCTGCTGCAGGCCGCGCTCGGCCCGCTGACCGACGGGCCGCAGCTCGCAGGCGCCGGCAGCGCGAGCGGCCTGGGCCGCTACGTGCTGCTGGGTGCGGCCGGGCTGGACCTGCCCGACTGGGCCGACTATCTGGAAGCCCGCCCGGGCTGGATAGCCACCGCCCTGCGCCGCGGCAGTGCGGACGAGCAGATCTCGGCCGGCGTAGCCGACGCACTCACCGTGGTGCAGCGCACCGCCGGCCTGGCGCTGGCCACCACCACCGACGTGCAGCAGAAGGCGCGCATCCGCGCCTTTAGCGCCGGCATGGCCTGCGCGGTGGCGGCCGAGATCATGCTGGGCCCGGTGCTGCGCGGCGCCGCCGCCCTGCGCGGCCCGGCCGACCCGGGCACGGACGGCGGCGCCGAACGCGCCATCGTCGAGACCTGGGCCAGCCGGCTGCTGCTCGGCGGCCTGCCGGAAAGCCCGGCGCTGGCCGGCGCCTATCCGGACACCGACGACCTGCCGCCCGCCCTGCTGCCGGCGCTGGCCCAGGCCCTGGCCGAGGCCCTGCCGGCCGATCTGGCCGAGCGCCGCCTGGACCTGACGCCGGCTCCGGCCAGCAACCGTCCGCCCGACGCCGACGAACTGGCCGAGGGCCTGGCGCTGTGGCAGGGCGTACGCACGCCCTCGCACTGGGGCATGGGCACCTGGTTCGCGCTGCTGCTGCCGGCGGTGCTGGCGCCTGCCCTGGGTGTGCTGCTGTCGCGCCTGGGATCACACAGCAGCCGGCTGCTGGCGCTGGCCGACGACAGCCTGGGGCCGGACGACCCGGCCAATACCAGCGACGAGCGCAGCTGGTACCAGACCGCCAACTTCACGCTGGCCTGCGGCATTCCCACCCCGCTGGCCTGGAGCCTGGCGCTGTGGGGCGTGGTGCCGCGCCGCGACGCCGAATTCATCCAGTTCAGCGTGGCCGGCGGCCTGCGCACCGGCCTGGCGGTGGCGGGTGCGGTGACCATGGACGCACCGGCCGGCCTGCGCTGGGGCCTGGTGTTTGCACCCACGGTGGCGACCGACCTGTATTTCCTCACCCGCGCCAGCATCCACTACGCACAAGGGCGCAAGGGCTCGGGCCTGCTGCACCTCATCCAGACCCTGCCGCTCATGGGCCTGGGCGCGGCCTGGCTGTTCAGCCTGCTGATCCGTGGTTCCAACCTGCGCCGCAACGAGCAGTTCTGGCCGCTGTGGGCCCTGTTCACCGGCCTGCTGCTGGGTGGCGGGCTACTGGCGGCCTGGCGACTGTCGGCCGGCGGCGGCCTCATTCAGCTGCTGCGCGACCGCCAGGACGCCCCGCCCCTGCCCTTTGACGCCTACGCCGGGCGCAGCTATCTGGACCTGCCGGCGGCGCACGCCCATGTCTGGGGCCAGCACCAGATGTGGCAGGACGGCGCCGGCGTGGCCGGCGAGCGTTACCCGGCCGGCCTGCGCCCGCTCATGGCGCTGTGGCACGCCGACGTCGGCTGGGAGATCCGCCCGCAGGCGCGCCAGGTCGAGCTGAGGCAAAACGGCGGCGCGCCGGTGGTGGTGACGCTGGCCCGCGCCGACGACGCGGCCGCGCTGCTGGCCCAGCTGCAGGCGGCCGTGCCGGGGCTGCAGGGCCGGGTGATCGCACCCGCCGGCATGGACCTGCCCTGGCCGCAGCGACTGGCCGACCATGGCGATGAGCAGACGACCTGGGCAGGACACTTGCAAATGGCGCCTACTTGGCGTGCCGTGGGGCGCGACGAGTCCCATGCCTACATGCTGCGCCAGGCACCGCGCAGTTGCCATGCGTTGACCCTGGGTGCGCCGGCGCCTGGTGCAGCGGCCCAGGGCTCGCGCCCGTTGCGGCTGATGCCGGGCCGCGACGCGCCTGACCCGCTGGGTCAGGACCTGATCGGCACCGCGCTGGCGCAGGCCGGCGGCTTGGCAGCCTTGTTCCAGCTGGCCCTGGCCCCCGTGTTGACACCGGGGCTGCAGGCCCAACTTGCAGCGGGCTCAACGCCGCTCGCCGCCGGACGTGAGGTACTGCGGCGCTGGAATCTTGATGAACGCCGCGAGGCCGAGTGGCGCCTGCTGGTTGGCATGGACGGGCAGACCGATCAGGCGCCGGAACGCCTGGCCCCGGGCGCCGGCTTGGCGTCCGACGGGCAGGCGGTGGCAGCGGTGGGCATGCTGCCGATGCTGGATGCCTGGGGCGCGGCGTTGCGTGATGACCGCATCGACCTGGATGCCCCTGTCAGCTCACCATCCATGCCGCTCGTGCGGCCGCACGGTGAAGCACCACGCGGCCTGAGGCACCGCGAACTGCGCCTGGCTTTGGCCGCCTTGCTCAACACGCCTTGAAACCAGCGCCTATGCCACGGCGCCTGTACGCCACGAGGCCGGCGTCTGCCGCGGACAGGACGTTGTTGAGGCGGGAGTCAACTGGCCCCGCAAACTGTCGCGACTCACAGTGCATCTCGCACTGCAGCATGCAACAGGTTACAGTCAGGGGTTGATGGAACGATAGACGGCGCGCTGCGCAGCGCGCCGCTCACCGGTTCCAGGCGCCAAGTGCGGCTTGCTGACCTGCACGATCTGGCGCCCGCCACCTGCCCTTGCGCACACCCGCCACGAGGGTCCGGCAGCCAGCAAGTTTCGGCAGCCTGGACCTGCCGCCCAGCTTTTCAGCCCGACATGTTGTTGCCGCCGCCGCCCGTGCAAAGGGCGCGGCGGGACGGCTGTTTAATGCAAATCCATTGAGGAGCGCCATTTGGCCAAGGAAGAACTCATCGAAATGAACGGCACCGTCGACGAGGTGCTGCCCGATTCGCGTTTCCGCGTCACGCTGGAAAACGGCCACACGCTGGTGGCCTACACCTCCGGCCGGATGCGCAAGCACCACATCCGCATCCTGGCCGGCGATGCGGTGTCGCTGGAACTTTCGCCCTATGACCTGAGCAAGGGGCGCATCACTTTCCGCCACATCGAACGCCGCGGCCCGTCCGGCCCCTCGTCCTCGTCGTCCGGTCCGCGTCGAGGCCACTGAGCCTATTCGCGCTTGAAGCGGCGGGCTGCCACGATGCCCGCACCGCGTTTCGCGAACTGCTCGGCATGGGCGCGCGCGCATTGCCGGTGAAAGACATCCACGCTGCCGCGCGTGGGACGATGCGCTGCCTCAGTGTGATCGAAACACCGTGTCATGTCCCAGTTCGGCCGAGCCCTGGCGGGTAGCAAACAACAATTCATCGGTGGCGCGCAGGCGCCGGCTCACCTCGCGGCCCAGATTCATCTGGATGAGCGCGAACTGCTCCATGTCGGACTGCGCCAGACGCAACATGTCGGTCGGTGTCAGTTCGATGGCGCAACAATCCTGCACCGCGCGTACTGACGCGCTACGCGGAAACAGGTCCATCAGCGCCATTTCGCCCAGGCAGTCACCTGCGCGCAGGTAGTGCAGCAAGAAGGGCTCGCCGCCCCAGTCCTTCAGCACTGCCGCGCGACCACTTTCAAGCACATACATGGCCTGAGCCTGGTCACCTTCGCGGAAGAAGTAGGCATCGCGCGCCACCTCGACGATGCTGGCCTGCTCCAGCAGCAGTTCCAGGGCGTCGCCGCGTATGCCGCCGAAGATCGGCATGCCTTGCAGGAGTTCGACGCGCCGCGCTTGCAATGGGATGGACATGATCATGCCGGATCTGCGGGTTGCGCTGAGGTGCCGGCCGCCAGACACCCTGCTGCTGCGCGCCCGCTGCGGGTCGCTTCTGGTGCCTGAGGACGGCGACGAGGCAGTGTAGGCGGACCGATTCGCGTCCAGCCTGCTCAGAAGCAAGCGATTGCGACACCACTTCGGGCAGCCACAATCGCGCCCTGCCCGGCCCGTTCGGCCCGCGGAGGCTCACGCACCATTGCACCCGAACCCATCGAGATTCCGCTTGGATTACCCGCACTACAACCCGAATTCCGATCACCGCCCGCTGGCCGACGACGAGCTCGACGCCCTGGACGCGCTACTTGCCCAGCTGCCTGAGGCCATGAACGTCGAACTGCTCGACGGCTACCTGACCGGCCTGCTGGTCGGCCCCAGGCCGCTGGCCAGCCTGGCCGGCGCCGACTGGCTGCCCATCATCTGGGGCGGCGACACGGGTGACAGCGCCAGCGCCACGCCCTTCGCCAGCCAGAAGCAGAAGAAGCGCCTCATGATGCTGGTGCTGCGCCATGTGCACGACATCGACACCCGGCTGAAGAACGCGCCCGAGGACTGGCAGCCCGTGTTCAGCGTGGCCAGCGCCGACGGCCTCGACCCGGGCACCAGCACAACCGCTGACGCAGGCGACGACGATGACGACGAGGACCTGGACCTGCACGACGAACTCGCCGACGCGCAGGACTGGTGCGCAGGCTTCCTGGAAGCCTGTGCGCTCGACCCCGAGGGCTGGGAAGCCCTGTTCGACGACGCCGAACTCGGCCCCGCCCTGCTGCCCATCGCGGTGCTGGGCGGCGAGGCCGACCTGGGCCAGGACGATGACGACGCCGCCGACGAGCCAGGTGATGCCGACGCCAGCGTCGGCGACGAGGTGGCCGGGCTGCTGGACGACCCGCACGAGGTCGACCGCCTGAGCCACGCCGCCGCCGAGGTGGTGCTGGTGCTGCACCAGCGCCGGCTCAAGGCCTGATTCAGGAATCCACCTTCACGTCCGCGTCCTTCACCACCTTGGCCCACTTGCCGGTCTCGCTGCGGATGAACTCGGCGAACTTCTCGGGGCTGCCCCCGCCGTCCTCGGCGCCGTAGGTGTCGAGCTTTTCCTGCACGTCGGGCATGGCCAGCACGGCGTTGGCGTCGCGGTTGATCTTCGCGACGATGGCCGGGGCGAGCTTGCCCGGACCGGCCAGGCCGTACCAGGTGGTGGCGTCAAAACCCTCGAAACCCAGCTCGGCCATGGTCGGCACATTGGGGTGGCCCTTGGCGCGCTTGCTGCGCGTCTGCGCGATGGCGATGGCGTTGCCGCTCTTCACATGCGGCGTGGCGGCCGTCATGGTCTCGAAGCTGTACTGGATCTGCCCGCCGATCAGGTCCTGCAGCAGCGGGCCGCTGCCCTTGTAGGGAATGTGCAGGGCATCGACCTTGGCGCGCAGCTTGAACATCTCCAGCGCCAGGTGCTGGGCCGAGCCGGCGCCGGCCGAGCCGAAGCTCACCTTGCCGGGCTGGGCCTTGCACAGGGCGACGATGTCCGGCACCGTCCGGGCCGACTGGGCCTTGTTGGCGATGAGAAGATTGGGCGTCACGCCCACCAGCATGATGGGCGTGAAGTCGCGCTCCACGCTGTAGCGCAGCTTGGGCTGCAAGCTGGGCGCCAGGGCGTGACTGTTGATGTGCGCCATCAGCAGGGTGTGGCCGTCATTGGGTTGCTGCGAGACATATTCCGCCGCCAGCACACCGGCCACGCCGGCCTTGTTCTCGACGATGACCTGCTGCTTCCAAATCTCGGTCAACTTGACCGACAGCACCCGCGCCAGCGCGTCGGTGCCGCCGCCGGGCGGAAAGCCCACGATGATGCGCACCGGCTGGGACGGCCAGTCGGCCGCGAGCAGCGCCGGGGCGGCCAGGCTGGCGCCGGCGGCCGCGCCGGCTTGCAGGAAATGACGTCTTTGCATGGACATGATGGTCGGGTCTCCTGGGTCGTGATCTTGTGATGGGGTCGGCCGTGGCGGTGCGCTCAGCCCGCCCGGCCCGGCAACTCGTCGTTCAGCCGGCCTTGCCCGGCAGAGGCCGCGGCCCGGCGCCCGGGTGCTCGGCGAAATGGCTCATCAGCGCCTGCACACCCGAACCGGCGAGCTTGACGCCGGCCAGTTGCAGGCCCATCTCGCAGCCGGCCACGGCGCCGACCAGGGTCAGATCGTTGACGTCGCCCAGGTGGCCGATGCGGAACATGCGGCCCTTGACCTTGCCCAGTCCCGTGCCCAGCGACAGGTCGAAGCGGCGGTGGATGAGGGCACGCACCGCGTCAGCGTCCACGCCCTCGGGCAGCATCACGCCGGTGAGGATGGGTGAGAAGAGCTGCGGGTCGGCGCACTGGATGGGCAGACCCCAGGCCGTGACCGCGGCGCGCACGCCCGCGCTCCAGCGCTTGTGGCGGGCGAAGACATTGGGCAGGCCTTCCTCGGCCAGCATCTTCAGCGACTCGGCCAGGCCGTAGAGCAGGTTGGTGCAGGGCGTGTAGGGCCAGTAGCCGGTGGCGTTCATGGCCACGATCTCGTCCCAGGCCCAGAAGCTGCGCGGCAGCTTCGCGGTCTTGTTGGCCGCCAGCGCCTTGGGCGACAGGGCGTTGAAGCTCAGGCCTGGCGGCAGCATCAGCCCTTTCTGCGAGCCGCTGATGCTCACGTCCACGCCCCATTCGTCGTGGCGGTAGTCGGCCGATGCCAGGCCCGAGATGGTGTCGACCAGCAGCAGGGCCGGGTGACCGGCAGCGTCGATGGCGCGGCGCACCGCGGCGATGTCCGAGGTGACGCCGGTCGAGGTCTCGTTGTGCACCACACACACGGCCTTGATGGCGTGGGCGCTGTCTTCGCGCAGGCGAGCCTCGATGCGATTCGCATCCACGCCCTGGCGCCAGCCCTCGGCCCCCGGAAGACCCAGGAACTCGGGCTTGAGCCCCAGCCGCTCGGCCAGCTTCCTCCACAGGCTGGCGAAGTGGCCGGTCTCGTACATCAGCACATGGTCGCCCGGGTCCAGGGTGTTGACCAGCGCGGCCTCCCAGGCGCCCGTGCCCGAGGCGGGGTAGATCACCACCGGGTGCTGCGTCTGGAAGACCTTCTGCAGGCCGGCGATGACCTCCAGCCCGAGGGCGCCGAACTCGGGCCCGCGGTGGTCGATGGTGGGCAGGCTGATGGCGCGCAGGATGCGATCCGGCACCGGGCTGGGCCCGGGGATCTGCAGGAAGTGGCGGCCGGTGTGGTGGGTGTCGAGCAGCACGGCGTGTGTCCTTGTGTTCGGGATTGCAGCCAGTATTGCATGCAAAAAATCCCTTGAAGTCCCGGGGATGTACCAATGATTCTTCTACAGGGCATGAGTCCGTCGGACTGTTTTGTATGCAAAACTATCTTCATGAGCGCCCTGCCCTTCCCGTTCCATCCGGCGCCCGCCGCCGACCCGATCCGCCCACCCGGCCCATCCGGCCCATCGGGCCCGCCAGCCACGCTGCAGCAGGACGTGGTGCAGCGCCTGCGCCAGCGCATCGTCGAAGGTGAACTCGCGCCCGGCGCCAAGCTCAACGAGCGCGAGCTGAGCGAGCTGCTGGCCGTGTCGCGCACGCCGCTGCGCGAGGCGCTGCGCATGCTGGCGGCCGAAGGCCTGGTCGAGCTGCTGCCCAACCGCGGCGCGGTGGTGGCGCAGATGTCGCGGCAGGACGTGGCCGACAGCTTCGAGGTCATCGCCGGCCTCGAAGCCCAGGCAGGCGAGCTGGCCGCGGCGCGCATCACGCCCGCCGCCCTGGCCGAGCTGCGCGCCACCCATTACGAGATGCTGGCCGCCTACACCCGGCGCGACCTGCCGACCTATTACCGCCTCAACGCCA
The DNA here is from genome assembly GCA_041169165.1 of Pseudomonadota bacterium. GTDB lineage: Bacteria > Pseudomonadota > Gammaproteobacteria > Burkholderiales > Burkholderiaceae_C > Sphaerotilus. The sequence goes on along the minus strand of JBEEJN010000005.1, from coordinate 76,106 downwards.
TCATTCACGCCCACATCAACGCGGCGGCCGGCAACCGTGTGCTGACCCAGACCTGGGCCACGCTCAATGCCCGGCTGCAGGCGCTGCGTTTCCGCTCCAACTTCGATGAAGGCAAGTGGCAGCGCGCGGTGGGTGAACATGAACGCATGGTCGAGCTGCTCGCCGCAGGCGACGGCGCCGCCCTGGGCGGCCTGCTGCGCCTGCACCTGCTCAACAAGCGCGACGCGGTGCTCGAGCTGATGCACGCCGGCCCGGCGGCGCTGCTGGTGGCCCGCAGCGCCCCGACCGCCGCCGCCGCCACGACGATCAGCGCCCAGCCCGCCCCTGCGCCCACGCCTCCCCGCCCCCAGAACCTCCAGGCTCCGGCATGACCACGACCGCCCCCATCCAGATTCACCGCCGCAATGTCGAGGCCGCGAGCCGACAGCTTGCGCCCCAGCTGCCGGAAGCCTCGCTCGAACTGGCGCGCCGCCTGGCCGCCTCGACCCAGGGCGAGGTGCTGTTCGACGCCGCCTCGCGCGCCCGCTACGCCACCGATGCGTCGATCTACCAGATCCTGCCCACCGGCGTCTTCGTGCCGAAGTCGGCCGCCGACGTCGCCGCCGCCATCGACATCGCCCGCGAGCTGAAGGCCCCCGTGCTGGCGCGCGGCGCCGGCAGCTCGCAGTGCGGCCAGACCGTGGGCCCCAGCCTGGTGGTGGACTGCAGCAAGCACCTGCGCGGCGTGCTGGACGTGAACGCCGAGGCGCGCACCGCCGAGGTCGAGCCCGGCCTGGTGCTCGATCACCTGAACGCACGGCTCAAGCCCCTGGGTCTGTGGTTTCCGGTCGACGTGTCGACCAGCGCCCAGGCCACGCTGGGCGGCATGGCCGGCAACAACTCCTGCGGCAGCCGCTCCATCCGTTACGGCAACATGGTGCACAACGTGCTGGGGGCGAAAGCCTGGCTGGCCGACGGCCGGCTGCTGGACTTCGGCCCGCTGGCCCGCCTGGGGCCGGACGCCGCCACCATCGCCGGCTTCGTGCGCCAGCTCGCCCTGTCGCACGCCCATGAGCTGGACGCCCATTGGCCCAAGGTGCTGCGCCGCGTGGGCGGCTACAACCTCGACATCTTCCGCCCGCAGAGCGAGCGGCCCTACACGGCCGACGGCAGCGTCAACCTGGCGCATCTGCTGGTGGGCTCGGAAGGCACGCTGGCCTTCACTCGCAGCCTGACCCTGCAGCTCGCCCCCCTGCCCCGGGCCAAGGTGCTGGGCGTGGTGAACTTCGCCAGCTTCCACACCGCCATGGACAGCGCCCAGCACATCGTCACGCTGGGGCCAAGCGCGGTGGAACTGGTGGACCGCACCATGGTCGACCTGGCGCGCCTGAACCCGGCCTTCAAGGCGGTGATGGAGTCGGCGCTGGTGGACTTGGCGGCGCCCACGCCGGCGGCGCTGCTGCTGGTCGAGTTCAGCGGCGAGGACATCGGTGAACTCAAGACCCGCCTGGCCCGCCTGGTCGAACTGATGGGCGACCTGGGCCTGCCCGGCAGCGTGGTCGAGATGGCCGACGCGCCGCGCCAGTCCGCGCTGTGGGAGGTGCGCAAGGCCGGCCTCAACATCATGATGAGCCTCAAGGGCGACGGCAAGCCGGTGAGCTTCATCGAGGACTGCGCCGTGCCGCTGGAGCATCTGGCCGAATACACCGACGCACTCACCGAGGTCTTCGCCCGCCACGGCAGCCGCGGCACCTGGTACGCCCACGCATCGGTCGGCACGCTGCATGTGCGGCCCATCCTGGACATGCGGCGCGACGGTGCCGTGAAGATGCGCGCCATCGCCGAGGAGGCCTCGGCCCTGGTCCGCAAGTTCAAGGGCGCCTACAGCGGCGAGCACGGCGACGGACTGTGCCGCGGCGAATGGGTGGCCTGGCAGTTCGGGCCGCAGCTCAACGAAGCGCTGCGCGCCATCAAGCAGCATTTCGACCCCGAGGGCCTGTTCGCACCGAACCGCATCGTCGACACGCCGCGCATGGACGACACCACGCTCATGCGCTACCCGCCGGGCTACACCGCCCTGCCAGTGCAGACCGCCTACGACTGGTCGGCGTGGAATGTACAAAACGATGCGGTGACCGAAGCCACCACCGCCCCGGGCAGCGGCGGCGACCCGGCGCTGGGCCTGGCCAAGGCGCTGGAGATGTGCAACAACAACGGCCACTGCCGCAAGTTCGACGCCGGCACCATGTGCCCGAGCTACCGCGTCACGCGCGACGAGCAGCACCTGACGCGCGGCCGCGCCAACACCCTGCGCCTGGCCCTGGGCGGGCGCATCGAGGGTCTGCCCGGCCACGGCCTGAACGACGCAGGCGGCGACAAGGGCGCCGCCCTGGCCGTCAGCGCCACGACCCAGGCCTTTCTGGCCCAGGGGGGCAGCGGCAGCGACAGCGGACCCGCAGCCGGCGCGCACGCGCTGGCCAGCCCCGAGGTGCAGGCCGCGCTGTCACTGTGCGTGAGCTGCAAGGGCTGCAAGCGCGACTGCCCCACCGGCGTGGACATGGCCAAGGTCAAGCTTGAGGTGGCCGCCCAGCGCGCCCGCGTGTTGGGCGTGGGCCGGCGCGAGCAGCTCATCGCCGACCTGCCCGCCCTGGCGCATCGGGTCAGCCGTCTGCCCGGCCTGCCGGCGCTGCTCAACCTGCGCAACCGTGTGCCCGCGCTGGCACGGTTGGGCGAGCGCCTCACCGGCATTTCGGCACGACGCAGCCTGCCGCGCTGGCGGCGCGACACCTTCTGGCGCGCCAGCGCCACCAGCCCGGACCATCTGGGCCTGGTGAGCCGCGAACAGGCGCTGGCGGCGGAAAAGGCCGTGGTGCTGCTGGTCGACACCTTCAACGGCCAGTTCGAGCGCGAGAACGCCCTGGCCGCCGTGCGGGTGCTGCAGGCCGGCGGCTACGCGGTGCATGTGGCCAGCCGCGGCGGCCACGCCGGGCCGGCCGGTGCGCCGCCCCTGTGCTGCGGCCGCCCGCTGCTGGCCGCTGGCCTGGTGGACCAGGCGCGCGCCCAGGCGCGTGAACTGCTCGATGCCCTGGCGCCCCTGGCCTGGCGCGGCATCGCCATCGTCGGCCTGGAGCCCTCCTGCCTGTTCACCCTGCGCGACGAATACCTCGCCCTGGGCCTCGGCGACAACGCGGCGCAGGTGGCGCAGCAGGCCTTGATGTTCGAGGAGTTCCTGGCCCGCGAGGCGCGTGCCGGGCGCTTCTCGCCGACCCTGAACACCGCCTCACGGCCGCTGCTGGTGCATGGCCACTGCCATCAGAAGGCCTTTGCAGCCATGAGCCCGGTGCTGGAGGTGCTCAAACTCATCCCCGGTGCGGCGCCACAGCTCATCGAGAGCTCGTGCTGCGGCATGGCGGGCAGCTTCGGCTACGAGGCCGAGCACCACGAGGTGTCGATGCAGATGGCCGAGCTGGCCCTGCTGCCTGCGGTGCGCGCCGCGCCGCCGGATGCCATCGTCGTGGCCGACGGCACCAGCTGCCGGCACCAGATTGCCGACGGCGCCGGCCGCCAGGCGCTGCACGTGGCGCGTGTGTTGGCCGATCATCTGAAGGAATGAGCTGGCGCATCGGCTCGGGCGCTGTAGGGACGGGCTGCACCACGCAATCAGCGTGAAATACGCACCCAATATTGGCCAGCAACTGCCGATAGACAGGGTGGCTTACACGCACTGCCGCACTGTTGCCTTTTGCTTGCTTAGGTGCAAGACACGGCGTGGCATCGTGTCGCTACGACTGCGGCGCTGAGGACATGAAGGCCTTGTCACCGACATTCGTCTTCGTCCGCATGAACATGAGGGCCAAGCGGCTCGCGCCGCACCCGCCCTGTCGCCAGGGAGTCGCGCCCGATGAAACACCAACTCACCCACATCGATCCGTTCCAGGCCGCCAAGCTCATCGCGCTGCTGAGCGTGTTGATCAGCTTTCCGGTGCTCCTGTTGACGGCGTTGCCTGCGCTCAGCGTTCCCGGACCGTCGATGCGCTTTCTCAGCGGCAGCCTGTTGGCCTTGCCTGTGGTCTATGGCATCGCCGGTTACACGCTCGCCCTCATCGGCGCGGGGCTCTACAACCAGCTCGCAAGCCACTTCGGCGGCATCATCGTCCATCTCCAGCCCATTGACGACAGCGCGGATCTGGAAAGCCGGCCCACGGTGGTCTGACTCTGCCAGGCCGCGGCTCGCAACGGCGGCCATGAAATGTCGGCGGGCGTGGCACAGGCCGCCTGGTGCCGCCAGGTGCGCGCCTGAGCCGGCAACGTGCCGGCTGGCCGCTCCAGGTCGATTGCTACACTGACCGAATGAACTGGCTGGACGAAGTGAGCTGGACGTCCGACGGCCTGGTGCCGGTGATCGCCCAGGAAGCAGGCAGCAACGACGTGCTGATGTTCGCGTGGATGAATCGCGAGGCGCTGGCTCGTACGGCCGAGCTGGGCGAGGCGGTCTACTGGAGTCGCTCGCGCGCTCGCCTGTGGCACAAGGGCGAGGAATCGGGCCACGTGCAAAAGGTGCTGGGCATCCGCATGGACTGCGACAACGATGTCGTGCTTCTACAGGTGCAGCAACTGGGCCACGAGCCCGGCATTGCCTGTCATACCGGGCGTCACAGCTGCTTTTTCCAGGTCCTGAAGGACGGTGAGTGGCGGACAGTCGACCCGGTGCTGAAGGACCCGCAGTCCATCTACTCGCACAAACCTGGCGCCTGAAACGCTGCCCGTGCGGGCCGTGGGCACGCTCTGCGCCGCGGCCTGTCGCATCCGACGCGAGGTGTCTGCAGCACCTTGCCACGCCTGATCACCCCGCACATCATGAATTCCACGACCTCCAACGACACCCTGGCCCGCCTGGCCGAGGTCATCGCCCAGCGCCGCGGCGGAGATCCCGAGCGCAGCTACGTGGCGCGCCTGTTCCACAAGGGCACCGACGCCATCTTGAAGAAGGTGGGTGAGGAAGCCACCGAGGTGGTCATGGCCGCCAAGGACGGCGACGCTACCAAGATCGTCTATGAGGTGGCCGACCTGTGGTTCCACAGCATGATCGCGCTGGCTCAGTTCGGACTCACGCCCAACGATGTGCTGGCCGAACTGGAGCGCCGCGAAGGCCTGTCCGGCCTGGAAGAGTTCGCGGCACGCAAGGCGCGCGAGCGCGAGCAACAGGGCCAGTAGGCCAGCAGCCCTCGCCGAGCCCGTACCACCTGGCGCGGCCCGCCCACCCCACATCTCAGCACTTCACCCAGCACCCAGAGCCGTCATGTCGACCGACCCCAACTGCATCTTTTGCAAGATAGCCGCCGGCCAGATCCCGGCGAAGAAGTTCTACGAGGACGAGGAACTGCTCGCCTTTCACGACATCCGCCCGGCCGCGCCGGTGCATTTCCTGATCATTCCCAAGGCCCACATCGCCAGCCTGGCCGAGTCCGGCCCCGAGCACGCGGCGCTGCTGGGCCGCATGCTGGAACTGGCACCGCGCCTGGCGGTCGAACAGGGCGCGACGAACGGTTTTCGCACCGTGATCAACACCGGGCCGGACGGCGGCCAGGAGGTCTATCACCTGCACATGCATGTGATGGGGGGGCCACGGCCCTGGAAGCACGGCTGACCTGCCCGCTCGCCTAGAATTTCGGACAGTTCCCCTTGCTGCAAGCCCACCCGGGCAAGCCGCTGACCTACACGCTGGAGAGCCAACATGGGCTTGTCGACCACCCACCTGATCATTTTCCTCGTCATCATCGTGCTGATCTTCGGCACCAAGAAGCTCAAGAACATCGGCTCCGACCTCGGCGGCGCCGTCAAGGGCTTCAAGGACGGCATGAAGGACGGCACCTCGGCTGACGCCAAGCCGGCCGAGACGCCGGCCGCTCCGGTCGCCACCGCCCAGGTCGCCGCACCGCGCGCCCAGGGCGACACCATCGACGTGCAGGCCAAGACCAAGAGCTGATGCTCGACATCGGCTTTTCCAAGCTGCTCATCGTCGGCGGCATCGCCCTGGTGGTGATCGGGCCGGAGCGCCTGCCGCGCCTGGCCCGCATGGCCGGCACCATGCTGGGCCGCGCCCAGCGTTACGTGGCCGACGTCAAGGCCGAGGTGAATCGCTCCATCGAGGTGGAAGAGCTCAACCGCATGAAGCGGGAGTTCGAAGCTGGCGCCCGTGACGTCGAAAGCAGCCTCACACGCGAGCTCGACCAGGCCACCAGCGAAGTGAACCATGCGCTGCAGGGCGCTGGGTCGTCAGGCAGCGATGGTGCAGCCGCCGCCGCGCCGCCAGTGGACAGCTGGGACAACTCGTCATGGACACCGCTGGCCGAACCGCCGCCGGCTTATGAGCGGCCGAACAAAAAGTGGCGCGTCAAACGCGGTGCCCTGCCCCAGTGGTATCGCCGCCGCACCCAGGTGCGCGGCCATGTGCAGTCGGCCGCCGCCCGCGTGGCGCGTTTCCGTCCTCGCAACAGCGCGCCGGTCTGACGAACGCCACCGCGTGTGCTGCGCGGCGCGGTGCTGCCTGGACCGACTGCCGCCTGTCCTTCAACCTCTGACCCGTGGCGCCACTTGCGGTGCCAACCAGCGTGAGTTCCACCCCCTCCCCCGACGAACTGGCCGGCACCGAGCAGCCCTTCGTCAGCCACTTGATCGAACTGCGTGACCGCCTGCTGTGGGCGGTCTATGGCGTAGGGGCGATCTTCGCCCTGCTGTGCCTGTACCCCGGTCCGTCACATCTGTACGACCTGCTGGCGATGCCGCTGGTTCATGCCCTGCCACAGGGCAGCAAGATGATCGCGGTGGGTGTGGTCTCACCCTTCCTCATTCCCATCAAGGTGACCGCGCTGTCCGCCCTGGGCGTGGCCCTGCCCTGGGTGCTTTACCAGGTGTGGGCCTTCGTTGCTCCGGGCCTGTACAGGCACGAGAAGCGATTGGCGCTGCCGCTGGTCGTGACCAGCACCCTGCTGTTTTATTGCGGCGTGGCGTTCTGCTACTTCTTCGTCTTCGGCCAGGCCTTTCCGGCCATCCAGTCCATGGCGCCGCAATCGGTCGCGGTCAGCCCGGACATCGAGGCCTACCTCGACTTCGTCATCACCATGTTCCTGGCCTTCGGCGTGGCCTTCGAGGTGCCGATCGCCGTCATCATCCTGGCCCGCCTGGGCATCGTGACGATCGACCAGCTGCGCAGCTTCCGGCGCTACTTCTGGGTAGCCGCCGCCGCCCTGGCCGGCCTGGTGACGCCGCCGGACGCGGTGTCCATGGTCGCCCTGCTCATCCCCATGGGCATGCTCTATGAGGTGGGCATCCTGGCCGCCGGATTTTTCATCCGCTACAGCAGCAAGCCCGAGGACGACGCCAGCAAGCCCAGGTTCTGAGTCGCCATGTCAGGTCACGCGGCACCTGCTCGACTGCGCAGTGTTGTCCTTGGTCTGAGCCGGGCGGGTCATTCGCTGGCCCTGGCCTTGGGTCGCTGCGCCACCTTGACCTTGAGACTGAGCTGCTTGTCGCCGCGCTGCACGGCGATAAGTGCCAGCGCCTGCGGTTTGAGCGCCGCCACGGCATTGAGCAATTGAGCGGTGTTGGCGACCGGTCGGCCGGCCACGTCCAGCACCACGTCGCCGGGCTTGATGCCGGCCGCGCTCGCCGGGCCGTCCTCCAGCACGCCGGTGATAAGCACGCCGTGGTCGACCTTGAGCTTGAGCGACTCGGCCAGCTCGGGCGTGACATCGCTGGGCTGCACGCCGATCCAGCCGCGCGTGACCACACCGTCACGAATCAGGCCGTCCAGCACCTGACGCGCCGTGCTCACCGGGATGGCAAAGCCGATGCCCATGCTGCCGCCTGAGCGTGAATAGATGGCCGTGTTGATGCCCAGCAACTGCCCGTTCACATCCACCAGCGCGCCCCCCGAATTGCCGGGATTGATGGCCGCATCGGTCTGGATGAAGTTCTCGAAGGTATTCAGACCCAGGCCGTTGCGGCCGATGGCGCTGACGATGCCCGAGGTCACCGTCTGGCCGACGTTGAAGGGGTTGCCGATGGCCAGCACCACGTCGCCCACCTGCAGTGCCTCGGCGTCGCCGAAACTGACCGCCGGCAGCGTGCGCCCACCTGGCAAGGCGTCGACCTTGAGCACCGCCAGATCGCTGTCCGGGTCGGTGCCGATGATGCGCGCCTTGCTGCGCTGGCCGTCGCCCAACATCACGTCGATCGCGTCCGCGTGTTCCACCACGTGGTTGTTGGTGAGCAGATAACCGTCGGCCGAGACGATGACGGCCGAACCCATGCCGCTCACCGGCTCCTCGCCGTCACCAAAGTAGCGCTTGAACCAGGGCTCGCCGCGGTGCGGGCTGTGTTGTGCTGCCTTGCTCGCGATCACGCTCACCACCGACGGCGCGGCGCGGCGGGCCGCCGGCGCATAGCTGCTTGGCGTGGACGATGAGGTCGGTGTCGACGGGCGCGCTGGGCTGACGCTCGGCCCGGCACCGATGATGGTGACGGTGGCGCGCGAGCCCAGCCACTGCGGCTTGAACGTCTCCAGCACGAAGACCAGCGCCACGGCGACCGTGACGGCCTGCGAGAAAATCAGCCAGAACCTGCGCATAGGGACTTCAATGACCAGCACCAAGATCAGCCGCGAAGAACTGGCGGGCGCGCTCGCCCAACTGCTCGAAGTCGACCGTTTTGCCGATTATGGGCCGAACGGTCTGCAGGTCGAGGGCCGCGCCGGGGTGGGCCGCCTGGTCACCGGCGTGACCGCCAGCCTGGCGCTGATCGAGGCCGCAGCCGAGCACGGCGCCGACGCCATCCTGGTCCACCACGGCCTGTTCTGGCGCGGCCAGGACGGCCGGGTGACCGGCTGGATGAAGCAGCGCCTGGCCGCGCTGCTGCGCTACGACATCAACCTCTACGCCTACCACCTGCCGCTAGATGCCCACCCCACCCTGGGTAACAACGCCCAGCTCGGCCGGGTGCTGGGCCTGGTCGAGGACGGCCGCTTCGGCGACAAGGCCCTGGGCTGGACCGGCAGCCTGGCCGAGCCGATGACACTGGCGCAGTTTGGCCAGCACATATACGCGGCGCTCGCCCGAGCGCCCGTGCTGGTGCCGGGCGACGGCCGCACGCTCAGGCGCGTGGCCTGGTGCACCGGTGGCGCGCAGGGCTATTTCGAGGCCGCCATCGCGGCCGGCGTGGACGCCTATCTCACCGGCGAAATCTCCGAGCCCCAGGTCCATTACGCGCGCGAATGCGGCGTGGCCTATCTGGCCCTCGGCCACCATGCGAGCGAGCGCTACGGCCCCGCGGCACTGGGCGCGCATCTGGCGGAGCGCTACGGGCTCATCCACGAGCACGTGGACATCGACAACCCGGCGTGAGGCCGGACGCCCCGGAGGGGCGACCGGCCTCACGCCGTATCCATCTTCGAGTTGGCGCTAGCGGCGCCCGCGACCCGTCCCCTTACTGCAGCGCCGCCGCCAGCTTGACCGCCTGCGGCCCGAAGGCGTAGCCGTCCATGGCCAGCATGCCGCCGTCCACGCTGGCGTGGATGCGCGCACCCGGCGAGGTCTCGCCGCCGGCGCCACCGGCGATGTAGATCGGCAGCCAGTGTTCGTCGGTCGGGTGCTGGCGCGCCGCCGAAGGTTCGGCGTTGCGGTAGTTGCGCAGGCCGGCCCAGTCGGCCGTGCGCACGCGCTCGTCCACCCAGGCCTGGAAACCGGCCACATCGGGCAGCACGGCAGCGTCCGGCACCCGCGGCTCGCCGAAGTAGCGCCGCAGGTTGTGCGTGGTCGAGCCGCTGCCGATGATGAGCACACCCTCGTCGGCCAGCGGCGCCAGCGCGGCACCCACGGCCCACTGCTTGTCGGGTGACCAGTTGGGCACCAGGGTGAGCGGCATGACCGGCAGGTCGGCGTCCGGCCAGGCACGGCGCATCAGCGTCCAGATGCCGTGGTCGATGCCCACGTTTTCGGCCACCTGGGTCGCGATGTCGGCGCTGCTCAGGCGGCGCGCCACGTCGGCCGCCAGGGCCGGATCACCCGGCGGGTCGTAGCGCAGGCGGTAGAGCTCGTCGGGGAAGCCGCCGAAGTCGTACACCGCCTCGTGCCGCTTGGCCGCCAGCGCAAAGGGCGCGCGGGTCGCGCTGTGCGGCGAGACGATCAGAATGGCGCGCGGCCGGCCGAAGGTGGCTTCGATGACCGGGCCCAGGCGGTCCAGGAACAGCGCCGCCGGACTGCGCTCCAGCGCAATCATCGGCGAGCCGTGCGAGAGGTAGAGGGGGGGGAAGCTGCGGGTGTCCATGCGCCGCATTGCATCACGCAGGCCCGGGCGCGTCATTCGCCGCACTTGCATGCAGCGTTCGGCACCTACCGCCCGCCATCCGTCGCCGGCGCGTCAGGCGAGGTCGGGTGCAATGGCCTCGGCGTAGTCGTACAGGGCCGACAGGATGTCGCCCGCATGTTCGTCGGCGCCGTCCGCATGCGCCTCCTGCAGGGCGTCGATGCGCTCGAAGTAGGCCGTCAGGCTGAGGCCGCCGCCCTGGCCGTGGTGCAGCCGGGCGACGCGGTGGGCCTGCCAGCGCGCCTGCTCGGCCTCGGCCAGATGCTCGGGGAAGTTGCGCGCCCGGTAGCGCCACAGCAGCTCGTCCAGGCGCGCGTCGTCGAAGGCCGGCGCGCGACCCTCCTCGAACAGCGCGGCCAGGCGTGCGCCGTCCAGGCCGCGCAGGCGCTCCAGCACGCGGCGGTCGTTGTTGCCGACCAGGCCACCGTAGAGATCCTCGTCCACGTCGGGCGGCTCGGCCGGCGCCGGTCGGGCGTAGACGTCCGGCCACAGGCCGGCGAGCTTGGCGCCCTCGCGCGCGGCGATCTCGGCGTGGCGCAGGCAAGTGTCGATGTCGATGCCCCAGCGTGCCGCGGGTGCGCCGGCCAGGGTCCTGAGGCTGGAGATGACCACCGGCGAGCGGTTCAGGTGGATGGTCTTGATGGGCAGGCGGCTCACGCCTTCGGGCAGTTCGTCGCGCGCCACGAACAGGCGCGCGCGGACGGCGGCGGCGTCGAGCCTGAGCAGCTCCGATGGGTCGGCGGACAGATCCCACACCACCAGCTCGTTGCGGTTGGTCGGGTGCGGCGCCAGCGGCCAGACCACGGCCAGGCAGCCGCGTTCGGTCGGGTAGCGACCCGACACATGGATGAAGGGCCGGCCGACACCGATCTCGGCCAGCACGGCGTTCTTCTGGCGCAGCTTGAGGCAGAAGTCGAACAGGCGCGGCTGGGCGCGGCGCACCACACGCGCCAGGGCGATGGTGGCGCGCACATCGCTGAGCGCGTCGTGTGCGGCCTCGTGCACCAGACCGTTGGCGGCGGCCAGATCCTCCAGCTTGAACGAAGGCTTGCCATCGGCGTGCAGCGGCCACTCGATGCCCTCGGGGCGCAGGGCCCAGGCGGCCCGCACCGTGTCGAGGATGTCCCAGCGGCCGCAGCCGTGCTGCCATTCGCGCGCGTAGGGGTCGGCCAGGTTGCGCCACAGCAGGTGGCGGGTCACCTCGTCGTCGAAGCGCAGGCTGTTGTAGCCGGTGCCGATGGTGCCGGGGCGGGCCAGTTCGGCCTCGATGCGGCGGGCGAACTGCGTCTCGGGCAGGCCGCGCTCCAGGCAGGTCTGCGGCAGGATGCCGGTGAGCAGGCAGGCCTCGGGCTCGGGCAGGAAGTCCGCCGCCGGGCGGCAGTACAGCATCACCGGCGGCTCGACTTCCTCCAGCTCGGCATTGGTGCGCACGCCGGCAAACTGCGCCGGGCGATCCCGCCGGGGGTTGACCCCGAAGGTCTCGTAATCGTGCCAGAAAAAACTTGCTGGCGATGGGTTGGTGGCGGGACTGGAGGACACGGCGGAGCTCGGAGGGGAGATGCCGGCACCTTAACCGATGGTGGATCCGTCCCGAAGCGGCGACCAGGCCGACACCAGCGCCCGCGTGCCACGCGACCGGTGCGAGAGCTCGCGGCAGGCAAGCGACGCAGGCCGGTCGGTCAGCCAGCCGCCCGGACGTCCTGCCGTCCGGCCAAAACTTCAGCGCAGATAGATCTGCGCCGTGCAACTGGCCGTGGTGACCGCATAGGCGTAGGTGACCGCGTTGACGGTGGCGGCATCGGTGCTGCGGTCCTCGCGCCCGACGTTGCAGCCCAGTTCAACGTTGCGGGTGGGCAGATAACGCACGCCGAAGTTGAGCGCCACGGTGCGATCGTTCTGGTCCTGGGCGCCCTGGGCGACGTTGTTGAGCAGCAGCTGGGTATTGATGTCGCGGCGCAGCAGCGTCATTTCGCTGCCGATCTTCCAAGCCGCCGCCAGATCCCAATCCGCCCGCAGCGCCAACCGGGTCTGCGTGCGGGTATCGCTCGAGGCCAGATTGAAGATCTGGTTGTCGAAATTGACCGCGCCGACCGAGCCGTCGCGGCTCAGATTGAGGTCGAAGGCCAGCTTGCCCAGCGGGCGCCAGTTCCAGCCAAGCGCGCCGGTCCAGCTGCGGCTGTCGGGCTGCAGCGGCGCGTCATGACGCTGCAGTGTGCGGCTCAGCCTGGCGTTCACGGTGCTTGCGCCGCTCAGTTCGACCGCGGTGGCCAGGTCGACGTCGTCGCGCTGCAAGCGGTCGGTGTTGCTGGCGTAGTGACCGGTACCGTGGCGCAGGCCCACACGCACCATCAGGCCGCTGCCGGGACGCAGGCGCAACCCAGCATTGACCGACTGCTGCGAAAGGTTGTTGGCGGCAAACAGCACCGAGCTGTAACTATCACGCGACATGGACGCACCGGCGTCGAAGCTCAGATCGGTGACCGTACCGAGTTGGGCCTGCAGACCCAGGTTGCTGCTGCGCAGCATGTTGCGCTGCGTGAACTGGCGATTGCCGGTGGTGTCCAGGCGATACAGGCTTTGCTTCACACCGCCACTCAGGACCCCCGACAGGCGGGCCAGCGTCGCCCATTCCAGCCGCGAGGTGAGCTGATAGTCGTTGTTGTTCAGCACCTTCTGGCTGCTGTAGCGATTGACGTTGGCCTCGGCGCCCAGCGCCCAGCGCTGACGGCCGAAGGGCTGGTCGACGCCGGCGCGCAGGCCGGTGGAGCTGATGACATCGCTCTTGATGTCGCTGCCGGTGGCCGCGCGGTAGACATTGCTGTCACTGGCAACGCCCTGCACCGCGCCGAGGTAGTAGGGACTTTGCTGCGCCAGGGCCGGCGTGCCCAGAGCGCAGGCGGCCGCGACGGCACAGGCATGGCGCAGGGGCTGAAGGCAAAGGCGGCGGGTTGTCGTCATGGCTGTGGCCCGGTCGGGCGGTGATGGAAATGGGTCGGCGGCGACGCCGCAACTCAGGGCGCCGGGCGGTACGGCCAGTCGCGGCCGGGCGCCGGATTCAAGAGCATGAGTACTCGGCGCGGGTCACGCTCAGCCGTTGCGCCGTGGATGAACAGTCCGGCGGTTCATGGCCTGGCGATTCTCGCGGCTGTCGGCTTTTCGCCGCACCCGCCGGGCCGTACAAGCGTCCGGCAAGTGCAGCAATCCACAAGCACTAACCACCTGTTTGCGGGTTCCAAACTGCGCCGTCTGCGTTTTGCCAGGTGCCCAAGCCCCTCGGCTTTCCGTGCGCCCGTCGTTGGCGTCGAGCTTGCGGCATGGATGAACGCCACGGATCCACCGGCAACCAGCCACACTTCGGCCTTGAACAATCAACCGGAACGCCCACGCACCGACGAGCCCCGGCGCCGAAAAGCAGCTGATAACCCGCTCGGGTCGCTGACCCGGGCAAATCCTCAGCGGCTCAGCGGTGAGCGACCCTGCAATGGTGTACCCGCCGAGGTGGGACCGGTACTTCCAGGAGCAACCTCAGGGTGGGCCCGCAAACGGCCGGCGTCGTTGCCGCTGACACCTTCATCGACGTTGCGAGCGGCAGCATGCAGCGGCGCATGGGCCAGGGCGATGGGTGTCACCGCCGGTGCCAGACCAAGGCGAGGCCGGCTGCTGGCCTGTTGCCACCACGCGACGACTTCGTCCGGCGCCATCGGTGCGCCAAACAGGTAACCCTGCATGAGCTGACAGCCCAGGCCCTGCAACTCGGTCATCTGCACCGCCGTCTCCACCCCTTCGGCCACCACCCGCAAACCCAGCGAACGAGCCAGGGCGATGATGGCGGCCACCACGGCCGAGCTCTGGCCGGACTGGCCGAGTTCGCTGACGAAGCTGCGGTCGACCTTGAGCTCGGCGATGGGCAGGGTGGTCAGATACGACAGCGACGAATAGCCGGTGCCGAAGTCGTCGATCGAGATGGCCACACCGGCGGCATGCAGGCGCTTGAGCGCGGGCATGACGTCGTCCAGGCTTTTCATCAGCCCGGTCTCGGTGATCTCCAGCTCGATCGAGCCCTGTTTCAGGCCGTGCAGCACGGTGGCGTCGAGCACCCGTTCGGCCAGATCGCTACGCTCGAACAGGCGGGCCGGCACATTCACCGCCACATGGGTCAGCAGGCCGAACTCGTCATGCCAGGCATGCAGCTGGCGCGCCGCTTCGCGGATGGCCCAGTCGCTCATCGGCACGATGAGACCGGTTTCCTCGGCCAGCGGGATGAACTCGCCTGGCGGCACCAGCTTGTCGCCGCGCCGCCAGCGCATCAACGCTTCAACACCGACCAGGGTGCCGGCCTGGGTGTCGATCTTGGGTTGATAGTGCAGCAGCAGTTCGCCGCGCTCGATGGCCTTGTGCAACGCACTTTCCAGCTCCAGGCGGGCGATGCCCTTGCTGGCCAGGCTGGGCAGATAGACCTGAAGGTCGTTACGCCCCGAGCCCTTGACCGAATACAGCGCCACGTCCGCATTGCGCAGCAGGTCAGCCACGGTCAGACCGTCGCGCGGGAACAGCGCCAGACCGACACTGGCGGTGACGAAGTATTCGGCGCCGCCCAGCACCACCGGCTCACGCATCACGTCGACGATGCGCTGCCCCACGCCCGCGGCGTCGACCTCGCCGCTCACCTCAGGCAGCAACGCGACGAATTCGTCGCCGCCCAGCCGGCCCACCGCCTCAAGCGTGCGCGGCGCACGTGCCAGCATGGCGTCGATGGTGACTTCGCTGACCTGGTCGGAGTGGCGCACACACGACCGCAGGCGGCGCGCCACCTCGACCAGCAACTCGTCGCCGGCATGGTGGCCCAGGGTGTCGTTGATGTCCTTGAAGCGGTCCAGATCGATCAGCAACAAGGCGCAGTGATGGCCACTGCGTCGCGCCTGCTCCAACGCCCGCTCGGCACGCCACATGAGCTGACGGCGGTTGGGCAGTCCGGTGAGCGAGTCGAAATTGGCCAGATGCTTGATCTTGTCCTCGATCAGCCGGCGGTCGGTCACGTCCTGAACGATGCCGGTGTAGCCAAACAGCACCCCGTGGTCGTCGTATTCGGGCTCGGCCTCGACATGCAGCACACGTTGCCGGCCATCGCGCAGGCTGATCATCATGTCGGCGTCCAGCACGGTGGCGTGGCCCCAGACCTGGCGCAACAGCGCGCACATGCCGCCGCGCAGGCGCCGCGGCACGAGGCGGATTACCGCACCCAGGCTGATGTCGTCGTCGCGCAGCGCCTGACCCACCACCCGCAGCGACTCCGGCGTCAGCGCAAGCCCACCGGCACCGGGCCGCCACTCGAAGCTGCCCATGCGCGCCAGATCCTGCGCACGGGCGAGTCGCGCCCGGCTGCGCATGAGCTCCAGATTGGTGCGCGCGGTGCGCAACAGGTAGCGCAGCCGCCCAGCGAGCAGACTCCATTGCGGCGACTTGACGAAAAAGTCGGTCGCGCCAGCCTCGTAGGCGCGTTCGATCGACGCGTCGTCGTCCAGACCGGTGAGCATGAGCACCGGCAGGTACTCCCAACTCGGCGTAGCGCGCAGCCGCCTGCACAACGTGAAGCCGTCCAGGCCAGGCATGACCGCGTCCAACACCATCAGGTCAGGCAACTCCTGCGCCAGCGCCAGCAAGGCCTGCTCGCCGCCACTGGCTTCGCTGACGATGAAGCCGCGCTCACGCAGCGCGGCAGACGTCAGGATGAGATTGACCTCGTCGTCATCGACGAGCAATACCCGCGGATGGCTGGAATCTTGTGTATCGGCCCAGTACATCGCGATCTCAGCGTCCTGCAGGGGCTGCGCCGGTACCGCGATCGGACACCGCGTCAGAGGGGCGCGCCGGGGCGCGCTGGCGTCGTACCAGCAGTTCCGGAACAGCAGCCTGGACCCGTCCCATCTCGGTGAGTACCTCGCCCACCACTTCCGAATAAACGGTTGCGCCGTTGGGCGTGGCCGCCGGGCTCAGGCCACGCAGGTCGGCTTCGACGTCCAGACACAACTGAGAAAGGCGCAACGCACCCATGCTCGCCGCCGATGACTTCAGCGTATGCACCACGTGGCGCATGCCCGCCAGATCGTGCTGCTCGCGGGCACCTGCCAGTTGTGCCGACATGCGCATCAGGGACACTTCAAACGCCTTCATCACGCGGACAAAGAGCTGATTTTGCCCGGTCGGGTCGAGCGCTTCGAGGCGCTGCAGGGCCGGTTCGTCAAAGACCGTCGGGAGATGCGGCGTGTCGCTCATGGGCGTCTGCAGTCTTGCGCGGTCCAGTCGGTTGTACAGGCGCCCGGTGCAGGCGATGAGGTGAGGTCGGTCGAGACGGAGTGCATCGTTCCACGGTGCGGCTGAAACCGCACAGGTCCAGGGCTGATCGCGCGACGTGCACTGTCTCACGACCGGACAGCGCCCAGCCCAGGGTCAGATCAACCATTGCATGAAGCATGTGGCGGCCGCCACCCAGGGGCAGGGTTCGATGTTCTCGATCAAGGCGGCGCGAGCATAGTCGATACCAGAACTTGCTTATGGCGACTGAATAAGCAAATCCGCAAGTCCATGCAGCATGGCGCACACATCCAGGGGACCGTGAGGTGAGCAAGAAACATCGCTCGCCACCATCGACCGGTCCAGCAACTCGCTGGCAACGGGCAACACCGCGTTGAGCGTCCCTAGAATCAGCCAATGCTGCCCAGCCCCGACGAGTCCAAACGCCCCGCCCAGGTGCTGCGCAGCGTGAGTGCGCGTGCTGCCGGCCCGGTCGTGTCCGCGGTGCCGTCGCGCCGCGACAACAGTCTGCACGCCGCGGCGCCCAGCGATCCGCCACCGGTGCGGCGGTCCACGGCCATCGTGCCGGCGCTGCAAATGGCCGGGCTGGTCAGCATCGCCGCGCTCAGTCTGGGCTGTGCAGCCGTCGGCCTGGCCCTGGACCTCACCGGCAATGTCAGGGCAGGCGACCGCCTGGGTGGGTTCGGCATCCCGGTGCTGATCGGGTTCGCATTGCTGGGCTGGATGTGCCTGGCGGTGGTCTGGCGGCGCGGTTTCAGTGCCGCCGGCGCAACGCCCGGAACACCTGCGTCCGCCCTGGTGTCGTCCGGAGTGACCACACGCGCTGCCTTCGGCACGGCCGCCGGACTCGATGACGCGCCGAGCGGTGCACAGGTCACCGGGCCGTCCACCTCGTCCACGCCGTCGTCCCAGGTCATGCCGCTGCCTGTGACCAGGCCAACTGCTGCCCATCCAGCGCTCGCTGACACCGGCGGGCTGTCAATGGCCATGGCGCCTGTGCTGGCCCGACTCATCGACGCTCTGCCGGGCCGCACCTTGCTGGCCGGTCGGGAACTAGCCGACGGCCCTTGGCTGCTGGTGCACGCCCGTGAGCAGGTTCACCCCCATGCGGACGACGGTTCCGGCAGCCGGCGCCAGCGTCCGGCCGGCCCGCCTTACCCGGAATTGGCCTCTGCCTTGCAGGACAAGACGGACTGGCCGCTCAGTCCCATCCTCCAGGCGCTCGGCAGCAAACAGCGCGGCGACAGCGAAGCGCTGACCGCGCCGACCGATCTGGCCGCCAGTTCGACAGTGCGTGTGTTGCCGCTCGACCCACGCTGGGCCGTGATCTGGCTGCCACCGGCCGCGAGCGACGCCGCGCCGACGAGTGCAGCAGCCGCAGCCGCCGCAGCCCAGGCAGACGCCGAGCGGGATTCCTTCCTGTTCAGCGTATCGCACGATCTGCGTGCGCCCATCCGTGTCATCGACGGCTTCACGCGCATCCTCAAGGAGGACTACGGCGCCACGCTGGACCGCATCGGCAACGATCACCTCGACCGGGTGCTGGGCGCGTCGGCGCGCATGTCGGCCATGATCGACGCGCTGCTGGGCCTGTCACGCCTGTCCACCCGCGCGCTGCAGCGTACGCGGGTCGACCTGAGCGAAATGGCCGAGCAGGTCATGGACGAACTGCGCCGCCAAACACCGCAACGCCAGGCACAGATCACCATCCAGCCCGCCATGACGGTGCAGGGCGATGCCACCTTGTTGCGCACCGTGCTCGACAACCTGTTGGGCAACGCCTGGAAATACAGCGCCAAGCGTGAGCTGACCCGCATCGACTTCAATGTCAGCACCGACGAGTCCGGCCGGCACATCTTCCGCCTGAGCGACAACGGAGCCGGCTTCGACATGCGTTTCGCCGAGCGCCTGTTCGGCCCCTTCCAGCGCCTGCACAGTGCCAGCGAATTCGCCGGCACCGGTGTGGGCCTGGCCTCGGTGCGCCGCATCGTGCATCGCCACGGTGGCGACATCTGGGCCGAGGCCGAGATCGACCGCGGTGCAACCTTCTGCTTCACCCTGGGCGACTGAGCGCAGGCCGTGCCGCCGTCAGCGGCGCGATTGAGGGCGACCGCGCCAACCGCCCTGCCCAGCCTGGGCGGCGGACCGCTCAGCCCGGCAGGTTGAGCTGCTCGAGCGCTGCGACCAGCGCCGAACAACTGGCGTGCAGGCTGCGACCCTCGCCGGCGGCGACTTGCTCCAGGCGCGCCAAGGCGGCCGCACGCTTGAGCGAGTAGCGATGCATCACGATGCCCAGTGCGATGGCCACCGTCTGCTCAAGCACCGGCACCTCGGCGCCGGCAGGCGTGGCTCGTGCTGAACCACCCGCCGGCTCCACACCTGCCGCCGCTGGCGCCGCGCCGGCCACGCCGTCGCGCAGCGACAGGGCCTGGACGTGGGCGGCACGGACAGCAGGCACGATCTGCGCCATGTCCAACGGTTTGACGAGCGACGCCAGCGCGCCCAGTTCCTTGATCTGCGCCAGCGTCGCCGCATCGGAAAAGGCCGACAGGAACATGAAGGGAATGCGCAGGTGTTCGCGCAGATAGGCCGCCACGTCGAAGCCGCTCAGGCCGTCCATGCGTATGTCGAGCAGGGCCAGGTCCGGGCGATGCTGGCGCGCCAGCAGGATGGCATCGTCGCCGTTGTCGGCGTCGATTACCTCGAAACCAGCGTCCTCCAGCCCTTGCACAAGCGTGGCCAGCACCAGCCGGTCGTCATCCACCACCAGCAGGCGGCCGCCGCCGCTTGCTGCGAAGGGGCCTGGGGCGGCAACAAAAGGTGTGGACATGGTGGTGATCACATTCAGGGCGCGCAGCGATGCGGGCGATCAGGACGCGAAACAGCTGACCGATGAGCGGCTCGGCAGCCGACCAGCGGCGTCATGCCATCGTGGACTGGTCGCCCGGGCTCGCCGATCGAGCAGGTCGAGGCGCGGCAGATCGCGAAATCGAATTTGCATTGTCCGGCATGCCCGGCGCCTCATGCGCCATCGACCGATGCGTGAAGCTCGCCAAACCCGAATTGTCGCGGCAGCCCGACGCTTGTCACTTCGCTCGTCGCCCCTGGAGGCAAGCCCCGCCGCCACGGCCTTGTGTCGCCATGCCTCAGCCGCCGGCGCGTCCGGACAAGGCGCGCCGCGCGGGGCGCACCACCGGCGCGGCCAGCATCACCGTGGCGACCACCTGGTTGCCGCTTTGCACGAAATGCAGGCTGGCATTGCGGCGCGGCAACAACGAGCGCACCAGCCCCAGACCGGACACGGTCGATGGTCGGCTCTCGATGCGGAATCCCTCAGGCAGCTGGCCGATGTTGGCAATGCTCAGGCTCACGCCGGCGGCAGTGTTGTCGAGCCGGCATTCGATGTCGCTGTCCGCCGGGCTGTGCTTGATGGCGTTGGTGATCAACTCGTTGAGCGTGAGCGCGATGGGAATGGATTCCGCCTCGGGCAAGGTCCAGCCGCCGACCGGCGCCTCCTGAGCGTCGGTCCCAGCCGCTGCGCTTGCGGCCGCCGTGGATGCCGATGTCGCCGTCGATGGGGCTGAGGCCAGACTCGCCGCCAGGGCAGGAATGACAGGACTCGTCGCTGCACCGGCGGGCGCAGCCACGATGGACGGTCCCTCGGCCAGCATCAGCGGCGGCAGCATCAGCACGATCCGGCGGCCGAAGTTGCGTTGCAGCGAGCCGGCGATGGCCTCCAGCAGGTTGTGCACACCCAGGGGACCGACGCCACCCACCTGCAGGCCATAAACCTGGGCAATCGCCTGCACCTGGCTCACCACCTCGGCGATCACCGGCCGGACCTCGGGACGGCGCTGACCAACCTGCTGCAGCAGACCAGCCACGCCCTGCAGATTGTTCTTGATGCGGTGGTGGACCTCCTGCACCAGCATCTCGCGCTGCGCGATGGCAGCCTCGAGCTCAGCCTGCTGGGCGGCGCGCTGCGTCGTGACGTCGCTGGCCACCATGAGGATCTGGCCGGCACGTTCACCCTGGCGTGCCAGCGGCAGAAAGCGCGCGTCCCAGACCTGGCGCACCTGCTCGGCGTTGGCGCCAGCGGCCGGGCTGCGCCGCGGCGCATTGCGACGCAAGCGGTATTCGCGCTGCAGCGGCGCATCGGCCTGGCACAGACGCGCCGATTCGAGGTCGGCGCGCAGTTGCACAGCCAACAGCGGCGGCCAGAGCTGGTCCGGCCCGCCGCCCACGGCCTGGTTGGCGTCGATGTCGAACAGGCCGGCGGCGACCTGGTTGAGCTGCACGACGCCGAGCTCGTTGGCGTCGAACAAGGCAATGGCCATCGGCGCGGCTTCGATGATGCGCTGCAGCGACTCGCGCGCCGCCGCCACACGCGACTCGGCCTGGCGGCGCTGGTCGATGTCCAGGAACGCATAGGTCAGCTCGCGCCCGCCCTGATGGGCCAGGGTGGCGACGACGTTGCCGACCACCCAGAACACCCGGCCGTCACGCCCGCGCAAGCGGCACTCGAACTGCTGGGCTTCGCCGTCGCTCAACTCGGCCAGCTTGTGCGGTGCGGCACGCAGTGGGTGATCGACCTCGTCGGTGGCGGCGGCGGCAATCGGCTGGCCGATGAAGTCGCCGAGGTCGCCGCCGAACATGCGGCGCGCCGACCGATTCAGCCAGCTCACGCTGCCGCCCGAGTCGACCGTCACGATGCCGACCAGCACCGAGTCGAGCACCGCTCGTGTCCGGTCGAGTTGCTGGCCCAGCACCTCGGCCATGCCGGCACGTTCATCGGCCAGGCTGTCCAGCTCGGCCTGCTGGGCTTTCAGCCGCGAGATCTCCACCAGTACGGCGATGGCCTGCGGCGGCTCGTCGAGCGGGCCGCTACGCCTCACGGTGAGGGCGTACCAATGCGGCCCGCCGCGGGCCGGCCCAGCAGACGGCGCCGCGGCGGCAGCGCCGCCTTCAGCGCACGCGTCTGCCACCGCTGGCGTCACCAGCAACTCGCACTCGAACGGTCGCCCGGCAGCCAACGCGGCCGGCAGGGCCTGAGCCGGATCGACGCCACTGCCCGGCGGCAGATGGCGCGCGAGCAGGTCCACCATCGATCCGCCCAGTGCGCTGCCCGGCGCCAGGCCCAGCATGTGCTCGAAACGCTGGTTGCACTGGGTGAGCAGATCACCACGCAGCGCAGCGATACCGGCCGGCGACGTTTCCAGGATGGTCGTGAGTTCGCCCAGCAGATGTTCGGCGCGCTGGTGCGCCAGCTGCTGCTCGGTGATGTCCAGCGTGACCACCGACACGCTGGCCTGGCCGGAGCTGAGCTTGCCCGGCTCGACCCGGCTGAACAGCCAGCGTTCGCCCAGTTCGGGGTGGACGATCGCAAACCGCACCTCGCAGGCCGCGCCCTCACGCAAGGCGCGTTGCAGTCGCTCGTAGTCAGGCAGCGACGCCGGTGCGATCAGATCACGCCGTATGCCTTGCAGCGCCGCGCCGCGGCCGCTGCCGGCCGCGGGCGCAGGCTGCTGTGCCGGCGCCGCAGTCGCGGTCACCGGCACGGCACCGTCCAGCAGGCCTGCACCGGAAGTCGACAACATCACCGGTGCACCGCCCTGGCCGCTGGCAAAGGTGACGATGCTCACACCCGCGCTGCCCACCAAGGCGCCGAGCTGATGCTGCGCCAGGTCGAGTTGCTGGTCGACGCTTCGGTCCTCCAGCACGCACAGGGTGCGACGTTGGCCGGCGCGGCTGTCATGCCGACGCAGCACCGCGCGCACCCAGCGCACCTGGCCGCCGGGCAGCGGTAGCTCACCGCGGCGCATCGACCAACCCGGGCCGGCCACGGCGCTGAGCTCGTCCAGACGCAGCAGTTCGCGCACGGCTGGCGGTGCAGCGCGCAGTTCCACCAACGGCATGCCCACCAGGTTGGTGAAGGCCTGGTTGGACCGCAACACCAGGCCGGCGCCATCAAACAGCGCCAGACCCAACGGATTGAGGTCAAACCACTGGTCGAGCTCGCGCGCCGAGCGTTCGGCCTGTTCACGCGCGGCATGTTCGGCCGTGGTGTCCTGCATGACGGTGAGCAGAAGGCGGCGCCCCTCTTCAGTGACGGTGAACTGGCGCACCGCGCGCGCCTGCCGGGTCTGGCCAGCCAGGTCACGCAGGCGCAGCTCGGTCTGGGCCGGGAACTGCCCGTTGAAGGCACCACCCTCGCCCCGGCGTTCGAGCTGGGCTCGTTCGGTCAGGGCCGCGAGCTGGCCGGCGGCGTCAAGCAGTTCAAGCGGATCGCGACCGATGAGCTGGGCCCGGCTGCGTCCGACCATGGCCTCGAAGGCCGGATTGACGTCGAGCAGACGAAACACCTCGTCCTGCAACATGACCGGAAAGGACGACGACCACAACACGCCATGCAGCTGACGCAGCGCCGCGTCGCCCATGACCTGGCTGGGCGCAGGCACGGACGCCGCAGGCCGGTGAGGTGTTTCGTCGCGCGGGAAAAAGACGGCGCTGTACTGCCCGTCGATGCGCCAGAACTGGGGCGGCGCAGCGTCGGCGTCGGCAGCCGCAGTCGGCAGGCTGTCGCCCAGCGACACGCCGACCGGCAGATCGGCCGTGGGCGGGCCGGCCATCACGGCACGCAGGCGTTCTCGCTGCGCCGGGCTCAGCACGACCTCGACGTCAGCCAGCCCCATGCCGGGCTCGACGTGCAGCGCGCGCAGGGCGACGCGGTTGGCGTATTGCAAACGCAAGTTGGTGTCGAACACCAGCAGTGGTTCGGCAAGCTGGTCGAGCAGGCCGGTCGGCAGGGCTAGCAGGGTGGCAGGCGCAATCTGGCTCATCGTGGACCACTCGGCGGGGAGGACCAGGCGTGGCCGCACGACAGGGCCCACGCATCAGGCAGGCCGGCGCGCCGGTGGCGCATCGCAGCACTTCCCTTGTATCGGGGCGGCAGTGTACGGGGCAGTTCGGGCGGCTGCCGCCGGATCACGAGCGTTACATGTCGGCGGATGTGCGTGGACCCAGGCAGGCTCGCTGAAAGCTGCTCGCCTGGCCTTGATCGGCCATGCTCCTGGCGTCGGCTTGGCGACCGGCGAGGGCCGGTTCGGGCAGGTCCGGCCGCCGTCTCAGCCCAGCTGGACGGCGCCGGCCAGCGCGTGCAACAAGGCGCGGTTGACCGCGCGCATGTCCAGCATGGCCGCCTCGGCCGCATCACGTACCGACAGGCCTGAGCCGCCTTCCAGGCGACGCACCAGTTGCAGGACGGGCGCATAAGGCCCGCTGCCGCCGGCCAGTGCCAGGTGCACAGACTCGGACACCGGCACGCTGTCCAGCAATTGCGCAAAGGGCTGCTGGAACATGCGATCGAGCAAAGAGAACACGCCGCAGATGAACAGCTCGCCGCGCACCGTATCGTCAGCCTCAGGCATGAGGGCTTCCATCAGCAGGCCACGTCGCACGGCGGCGAACATCAGCGGGCGCAGATCGGGGTCGTTGCTGGCAGTGGCCAGCAGCAGGGCCAACCAGCGCTTGAGGCGCTGGTAGCCCAGCAACATCACGGCATGGCTGAACGAGTTCACCTCCACCCGCAGGCCGAACAGCGGCGAGTTGATGTAGCGCAGCAGCTTGAAGGCCAGCGCCGGGTCGCGCTTGAGGGTGGCTTCCAGCCGGTCCAGCGGCTCCTCGTTGTCAGCCTGACGGATGAGCTGGGCGGTGGCCTGCAGATCGGCGCGGGGTGCCGCGCGCTGCTTGGGTGGCTGCGCATCGTCGTCGACCGGCCAGCCCATCACTGCCGCTGCGCCACGGCCAAAGGCCTGCTCCATCTCGGCCAGGGTGTGCACGCCGTCCTGGAAAAAAGGCACCCGGCGCTGCTCGCTGGCTGGCGCCGGGCCGGTGCGGCGTTCGTCGGCCAGGTCGATGACGGCATAGCGAAAACAGTCGAGCAGCTCGCCGGGCAGGAGCTGGTCAGGCCGACCGCTGAGCAGCAGGGTATTGCCGGCCGCGGCCAGGGCACGGATGGCGTCGCGGTGCGCCGGGTCGGCGGCCATGAACTTGGGCACCTCGATCATCACATTGGGCTGCAGTTGCAGGCCCAGCAGCGCCGCCAGCAGCGCCTCGCTGCGCACCGACAGCGCCACGCCCGCACCTTCGGCCGGCCAGACGCGGTCGACCGCCTGCAGCAGTTCGCCCACCGCCGGCGCGCTGCCGGAGCCGAGCGGAAACACCGTCAAGCGAGTGGCGATGACGTTGCGCTTGCGGTCGATGACCGGGCAGTAGCTGAGGGCCACCTGCCCGAGGAGGTTGGATTCCATGAGGTCTCGCTCGCTGCGTAAGAAGTCAGGTGCTGATGTAGTTGAACAGCGAGAGCTTCTGCACCATCGAATACGACTGCAGCGCGGCCTGGTAGCTGGTCTGCTTATTGGTGAAGTCCGATACCGCCTGCACCATGTCCAGGTCCTCGGCGTTGGAGCGGGTGGTCTGCGCGGCCAGGATGGCGTCGGCATTGCGGCCTTCCAGACCGTCCAGCCGGTTCAGGGTGGCGCCGACCTGGGCCCGCACGGACTGCATGCGCACCGCCGCGCCGTCCAGGTTGCCCACGCCGCGGCTCACCGCCTGTGCGACCTGCGCACCGGTGGTCGCCGGGTCATTGAGCGTGGCGACCATGCGGTCCAGCGTGTCGAACAGCGGCGGGCTGCTGCGCAGGCTGAAGCTGTCGCGGTCGGCCGGCGTGCCGCCAAGGGTCACACTCAGGCCGTCGAAAGTGAGCGGCCCGCCGGGCGGAAAGCTCTGGCCGCTCAGTGCCGTACCCGAGGCATCCTTCACCACCTGACCCTTGTTGTCGGTGACGCTGAAGGTGGTTGCCCCGCCGCTCACACTGAAGGACACGGTGTAGTTGCCACCGGTCTGCTGCTTGGTCGTCCCCGCGAGCTGGGCCTGCACGGTGGCGCTGCCCTGGTTGGCGCTGGATGCCACGCTGTCCGCAGTCGACCGGTTCCACAGGTTCTTGCCGTCGACGGCGAGCGGCAGGTTGTCGGCTGCCGAGGCAAAACGTTCGTAGCCGCCACCGTTGGGGTCGATGCCGGTGCCGCTGATGTCGTCGACAAAGGGCGGCGTGACCGAATTCTGGTCGCCGAACAGGTAGCCGGTGCCACCGTCGGTCTGGTTGGCAACCGCGTACAGCTGCTTGCGGATGTCGCCTAGCTTGGCGGCCAGCGCCTGGCGTTCACCCACGCTGTAGCTGCCGTTACCGGCGTCGAGCATGGTGTCGCGCGCGGTCTGGATAAGGTCGCTGGCGTGGCCGATGGCCGACTCGGTGAGCGTCATCGCGGTGCGGCTGGAGGCGACCGCCCGCTGGACCGATTCGAGCCGGGTCTGCGCCTGCAGCGCGCGTTCGGCCACGGCCATGGCGGCCGGGTCGTCGCTGGGCTTGGAGATCCGCTTGCCGCTGGTCATCTGCTCCTGCGTGCGTTGCATCGCCTCCTGACGCTCCTGCAGGATGGAGACGGTGGCCTGGTTGCTGTAGACGGTGGCGATGCGCATGGTCGGCGCTCCTGGCTAGACGGTTGCAGCGGCGCGCAGCGCAGCGCGTGGGTGTTGGCACGCTGGGTCGGGCGGCTGCTGCATGGTTTATCGGCCGTGTCGGGCGCGGATGTAGGCGCCGACCTCAGCCTCCCGTGGCTGACAGCAGGGTGTCGAAGATTCTCTGCGCCACCTGCAGCACCTTGGCCGCGGCCTGGTAGCTCTGCTGGTACTGGATCAGCTTGGCGGCTTCCTCGTCCAGGTTGACGCCGGTCTGGCTGGTCAGCTGCGACTTGGCCTGGTCATTCACGCCGGCGCTGACGGTCGCGGCAGTCTGCGCGCCCTGCGACCGGGTACCGACGTCGCTGATGAGGCGGGCATAGCCGTCCTTGATCCAGGTGCCGTCGGCCAGTGTGGCGTCGCCGAGCTGGGCCATGAGCAGGGCGTTGCCGTTTTCCGCGCCCGGTGTGACGCTGAAGCCCTCGCCCGCCTGCGGCTGGCCGCTGACCGAGAAGCTCAGGCCGGCGTAGCTGATCGGCGCGCCGGCGCTCCACGTGCCGCTGGCCAGCGTCGCGCCAGCGGCGTTGCGCCATTCGTAGCTGCCGCTCGCGTCGGTGAACACAAGGTTGGTGCGCGCGGTGATGGGTGGTGAGGCACTGCCGCTCACGCTGGTGATGGTCAGGTCGCCCTGCTTGAGCGAGTGAGGCTGCACCGTGACCGGGTTGCCGGCAGCCGCAAGACGACGCGGCTGATCCTTCAGGGCGCTGGACAGGCCGATGTTGCCTGCCGTCACATTGCTGGTCAGGCCGACGCTGTCGACGTAGAGGGGCTGGCCGGGCTGGCCGTCCTGATCGGTGCCCAGGGCCTGCTGCTGGTTGAGGCCGGCCGCCACGCCCGAGGCAAGACCGTCCAGGCGCTGGCGCAGGGCCTTGAGGTCGTCGTCCTGCACGCTCAGCAGTCCGGCCAGCGCGCCCCCGCCCAGGCTGCTGGCCACCAGCGGGGTGCTCTGGCCGTTCAGACCGACCTGCAGCTGCACCTTGGTCGGGTCGGTCGGGTCGGACACCGCACTCAAGGTCGCGGCGCTGCCGCCCACCACCAGCGCCAGGCCGCCGCCGATGAACAGGTTCACCGGCTTGCTGCCCTCGGGCAGATGATCGACCGCGGTGCCGCCCTGCTCCACCCGCGTGACCTGCACCAGCTGGCTGATCTGGTCGATCACCCGGTCGCGCTGATCGAGCATGTCATTGGGCGGCTGGCCGGCGCTGGCTGCCCCGGCAATCTGCTTGTTGAGCAAGGCGACCTGTTCGGCCAGGGCGCTCACCGACGCGGCGGAGGTCTGCACCTCCTGGGTGATCTGACCCTGCAACTGGTCGAGCTGGTTGCTGGCGTTGCGGAAATGCGAGGCCAGATCGTCGGCGCGCTGCAGCGCCACCTGGCGGGCTGACAGGTCGGCTGGATTGGTCGCCACGTCCGACCAGGCGGAAAACACCTGCGAAATGGATGAGCCCAGGCCGGTGGTGCCGGTGCGGAACACGCTTTCCATCTGGCCCAGCAGGTCGGCACGCTTCTTGTCCATCGCCGCGGTGGCGCCGGTCTGCGCCACCTGATCGGTGAGGTAGCCGTTGACCACCCGGGTGACCGAGGTGACGTCCACGCCGCGGCCGAAATAACCGGCGCCCGAATACTGGGTATCTGCGGTCGCCAGGTTGACCTGCTGACGCGAGTAGCCGTCAACGCTGGCGTTGGTGATGTTGTGGCCGGTGGTTTGCAGTTGCACCTGCGCCGCGCTCATGGCGCGGGCGCCCACCGACATCAGGTTGGTGCCGCTCATGGCTGATCAGCGCCGGCAGCGCTGCGACGTGGACTAGGACCGCGGACCGCGCGGCGGGCGATGTGGGCGGTTGGGCGGGTCATGTCGCGATCCGGCCCAGCTTGAGCGTCGTGTTGATGACGCGGCCGAGCTTGCCGGCGTAGTCGGGGTCGGTGGCATAACCGGCGCGCTGCAGGCCCTGCGCGAAGGCCTTGGGGTCATTGCCGGCCTCCATCACGCCGGCGTAACGCGGGCTGTTCGAGATGAGCGCGGCGTAGTCGCGAAACGACGCCTCGGGCGTGGCGTAGGCCCGGAAACGCGCCTGCACCTTGTGCGCCACCCC
This sequence comes from Pseudomonadota bacterium, assembly GCA_041169165.1. Taxonomy (GTDB): domain Bacteria; phylum Pseudomonadota; class Gammaproteobacteria; order Burkholderiales; family Burkholderiaceae_C; genus Sphaerotilus. The sequence goes on along the minus strand of JBEEJN010000005.1, from coordinate 47,784 downwards.
GTCGATTACCTCGGTGGTGGTGGAAACAGCCACCGGACCGGTCCAGTCACCGCTAGCCTTGATGCCGAACAGGTTGTTGGCGCTGCTGCCGTCGGCGTGGCGGATCTCGCGCTTGCCCCAGCCGGTTTCATGGGCCGCCTGGGCCAGCATGAACTCGGCCGGTATGCCGCTGGCCTGGGACGCCGCCTCGGCAGCCGCACGATGGCTGCGCAGGAAGTCCTGGGCACGCTGGGTCGGCGCGGCGTCGGCACTGCCTGGCGCACCCGCTGCACCGGCAGGCGCCGCAGCGGCCTGGGCGGCGCCGGCGGGCTGGACCGGCTGCCACTGCCCGGCCCGCGATGGCGAATAGGGGCTGGCGGCCGACAGTGGCCGCAGGCCGCCGGTGGGCGTCGAGTGTCCGGGCGCGGCACCGCCTGGCCCGGCCGCGCCGGGCGTCATGCCAAGCTGGCGTTCGAGCTGGCGCGTGAGGGCGTCAGCCAGGCCGCCGGGCAATCCGGTGAGCTGCTGGGCGTATTGCTGATCGAGCATGCCACCAGCCATTTCGGTGGCGTTGTTGTCCAGCAGGCCGCTGCTCATGGTGGTGGCGCGCATGCTCTTCATCAGCTCCTGCATGAACAGGGCTTCGAACTGCTTGGCCGCTTCCTTCACCGCACTGTGCGGGTCGCGCGCGGCAGCGCTGCGCAGCGCATCGAGCGAGCCGCCGCCGGCCGCCAGCGTCTGGGTCGGGCCAGGGTGAGTGGGCGAGCTGGCCAGCGGCGAGGCGGGACGCATCAGATCACCTCGAGTTCGGCCTTCAGGGCCCCGGCCGACTTGAGTGCCTGCAGGATGGCCAGCAGGTCAGCTGGCGTGGCACCCAGGGCGTTGAGGGCCTTCACCACATCGGTGAGCTTGGTCGCGGCGGGCAATTGCAGCAGGCTGCCGGCGTCCTGCTTGAGCGAGATGTCGGTCTTGTCGGTCACCACGGTCTGGCCACCGGACAGGGCGTTGGGCTGGCTCACCACCGGCGAGGAGCTGATGGTCAGCGACAGGTTGCCGTGCGCCACTGCGCAAGGGCCCAGCGTGACCGCCTGGTTCATGACGATGGAGCCGGTGCGGGCGTTCACGACGATGCGCGCGGCCGGGGCGGCCAGCTCGATGTCGAGGTTTTCCAGATCGGCCAGGAAACTCACGCGGTCATTGGGCAGCAGCGGCGTCCTGACCTGCACCACCCGGCCGTCGATGGCCTGGGCCGTGCCCTTGCCGAAGCGGGTGTTGATGGCGGCGGCGACCGAGCGGGCCGTCCCGTAGTCATCAGCGCTGATGTCCAGGCGGATGGATTCGCCCTGGTTGAGCGGCGTGGGCACCGACTGCTCGACCGTGGCACCGGCTGGAATCCGCCCGGCCGACAGGTGGTTGACCTGCACCTTGGAGCCGCCCGCGGCGGCGCCGGCACCGGCAATCACCACATTGCCCTGGGCCATGGCGTAGATCTGGCCGTCAGCGCCTTTCAGGGGCGTCGCGATGAGCGTGCCGCCGCGCAGGCTCTTGGCGTTGCCCAGCGAGCTGACATTGATGTCGATGGTCTGGCCGGGCTGGGCGAACGGCGGCAGGCTGGCGGTCACCATGACAGCAGCGACATTGCGCAGCTGCATGTTGGCGCCGGGCGGCACCGTCACGCCAAGCTGCTGCAGCATGGCCTGCAGGCTCTGGGCGGTGAAGGGCGTCTGGGTGGTCTGGTCGCCGGTGCCGTCCAGTCCCACCACCAGGCCGTAGCCGGTGAGCTGGTTGCTGCGCACCCCCGCCACGCTGGCCACTTCCTTGATGCGCGCGGCGTTCGCTGCAGCCGGCCACAACATCAATGCCAGGAGCAGCAAGGCAGTCAGGCGCAGCAGGCTGCGGGTGATGGAATCAGCCGGGCCCGGGCGAACGCCGGCCGCAGCGGTCGCGCGGTCCAGGTGGGACGGCTGGGCGGCAGGCCTGGGGGCCGGGCGACGACTGGGGGACGGCAGGGAGGGCATGGCGGGTTCCGGCACTGGGGACTCGGAACCCATTCTGGGCGGACTCAGAACGGCGCAAGCGTCAAAAAGAAGCGTGCCAACCAGCCTGTTTGCTGCGCATCACCCTGGGCGCCGCGGCCGCGCTGCTCGATGCGCACATTGGCGATCTGCGATGAGGCCACGCTGTTGCCAGGCTGGATGGCGCGTGGGTCGACCTGCCCGGAAAAACGCAGCACGTCGACGTTGTGGTTGACGCCGATCTGCTTTTCGCCGCCGACCAGCAGGTGGCCGTTGGGCAGCACGTCGATCACGGTGGCGGTGATGGTGCCGCTGAACTCGTTGCTGTTTTCGGTATCGCCCTTGCCGCTGAACTTGTTGGCACTGCTGGCGCCGGCGCCTAGCTTGGCCAGCGCACTGGACTGCATCAGCGGCAGCGCGCTGACCGAGGCATCGATCGAACCGGTCTTCTCGACATTGCTGGTCGACTTGGCGGTAGCGGTCACCTTCTCGACGATCTGCACCGTGATCGTGTCGCCCGGCAGACGCGCGCGGTGATCCTCGAACAGCGGCCGGTAGGCGCTGGCCTGGAAGATGGCGCCGTTGTTGGCGCGCGAGATCATGGCCGGCTGCGGCCGCGCCATGGTGGGTTCGGCCACGTCGACCTTGGCGGTCGTGGGCAGAGCGGTGGCACAGGCGCCCAGTGCGCCCAGCACGCCAGGCAACAGCAAGGCAGCGAGCCAGCGCCGCCAGCCCTGCATCGGTGCAGAGCGGCCTGCGGCGGGGCGGGACAGGTCGTTCATGGTGTCGGCTCCGTGTCGCGGCGCCCGTCAGAGCTGGGCGAGCTTTTGCAGCATCTGGTCCGAGGTGGAGATGGCCTTGGAGTTGAGCTCATAGGCGCGCTGCGTCTGGATCATGCTGACCAGTTCCTCGACCACGTTGACATTGGAGGTCTCCAGGAAACCCTGGGCGATGTTGCCCAGGCCGTTGGCACCGGCGTTGCCTGCGCTGGGCGTGCCCGACGCGGCGGTTTCCATATAGATGTTCTGACCCTTGGCTTCCAGCCCGGCGGGATTGATGAAGCTGGCGATCTGGATCTGCCCGGCCACCACCGGCGCGGCCTGACCGGCAACACTGGCCGAGACGGTGCCGTCGTCGGCGATGGTGATGTTCTGCGCGTTGGCCGGCAGCGTGATGCCGGGCTGCACCGGGTAGCCGCTGTTGTTGACCAGCTGGCCGGTGGGGCTGACCTGGAAGCTGCCGTCACGGGTATAGCCGGTGGTGCCGTCGGGCATCTGGATCTGGAAAAATCCGTTGCCCTTGATCGCCACATCGAGCGTGTTACCCGACTGCTGCAGGTTGCCCTGGGTGAACTGGCGCGAGGTGGCGACGGTGCGTACGCCCAGGCCGACCTGCAGGCCAGTGGGCAGCTGAGTCTGTTCGCTGGTCGCTGCACCGCTCTGGCGCAGCGTCTGGTACATCAGGTCTTCGAACACCGCGTGTGAACGCTTGTAGCCGGTGGTGCCGACGTTGGCGAGGTTGTTCGAGACCACGTCCAGCTGGGTCTGCTGGGCTTCCATGCCGGTCTTGGCGATCCAGAGCGAACGCATCATGGCGGGCCTGTCTTTCTTGCGGATGTGGGGTGGTGGCGTGGTCGGCGGCGGGGCGGCGGGTCAGTGTCAGCCCAGCGACAGCAGGTGCTGGGCGCTCTGTTCGTCCTTCTCGGCGGTCTGGACCATCTTCATCTGGGCCTCGAACTGACGCGCCGCAGCAATCATCGAGACCATGGCCTCGACCGGGCTGACGTTGGAGCCTTCCAGCGCGCCGCTCTGCAGACGAGCCTGCGGGTCGGGCGGCAGTTCACCGCCGGGCGAACGGAACAAGCCGTCGTCGCCGCGCTGCAGCGGCGCCTCGGGCGTGACCAGCTTGAGCTTGCCGACTGGCTGCGGCCGGCCCTTGCCGACGGCAGCGGTGACGGTACCGTCCGGCGCAATTTCGACCTGGGCCTGGGCCGGCACGGTGATCGGTCCGCCCTCACCGATGACGGTCTGGCCGTTCTTGGTGACCAGCAGGCCTTCGCTGTTCACGTCCAGCGCACCGGCGCGGGTGTAGGCCTCAGTGCCGTCCTGGCCCTGCACACCCAGCCAGCTGCGGCCCTGCACCGCGACGTCCAGATTGCGGCCGGTGCCCATCACCGGGCCGGCGTCTGGGTTGTAGCCGGTGCTGGTTTCCAGCGAATAGACACGCGTGGAGGCGCCGTCGCCGCGCACTGGCACGGCACGGAAGGCCTGCAGCTCGGCGCGAAAGCCGGTGGTCGAGACATTGGCCAGGTTGTTGGCCAGCACGTCCTGACGCTGCATGGTCGCCTTGGCGCCGGACATCGAGAGATAGATCATGCGGTCCATGGGCGGCTTTCAATGCAGCGGTGGTAGGGGCAGGCCGGCCGGCGTCATCAGCGCAGGTTGACCAGGGTCTGCAGGATCTGGTCCTCGGTCTTGATGGTCTGCGAGTTGGCCTGATACAGGCGCTGCGCCGTCATCATGCTGACCAGTTCGGCAGTCAGGTCGACGTTGGACTCTTCCAGTGCGCCGGACTTGAGCTGACCGCGCGTGCCTTCGGTGGCATTGCCCATGGCCGCCTTGCCCGACTGCAGCGTCTCGCGCCAGGCGTTGCCGCCGATGGGTTCCAGGCCCTGCGGGTTGTCGAAGGTGGTCAGGCCGATCTTGGCGAACGAGACCGATTTGCCGTTGCTGTAGCTGGCCAGCATCTGGCCCTTGGCGTCGACCGACAGGCCGCTGAGCTGGCCCATGGCGTTGCCGTCGACGTTGAGCTTGGTGACGCCGAACTGCGACGCGTATTGGGTCGAGCCGGTCAGGTCCAGGGTCAACGGGGTGGCCAGGTTGAAGCCATTCAGCCCGGTGGTGTCGATCGCGATCGACGTGGGCGTGAGGCTCGAGCCGTTGGTGGCCGAGCTGAGCGTGGTGAACTTGTCAGGGATGGTCGCGCCAGTGGCGTCGGTCGTCGTTTTCACCGAGGTGCCGTCGACCGCGGCATAGACGTCCCAGGTGTTGGCGGCAGTCTTGCGGAAGTAGAAGCTGAGCGAGCGTTCACCGCCACCCTGGTCGTAGATCGTCATCGAGCTGGACGAGGTGTAGGTGTCGGGCTTGGTGAAGTCGACATTGGTCGACGCCGGCGTGATGACGGGCGCGTTCATGTCCAGGTTCAGCGTCACGCCCATCTGAGTGGTGGCCTGAGGCTGATTGGGCGTGGAAGGCACCTGGATGATGTTGCCCGCGCTGTCGAGCAGGAAGCGGCCGTCGTTGTTGACCACATAGCCGTTGGCGTCGAGCTTGAACTGGCCGTTGCGGGTGTAGGAGCGAGCCGCGTCGCTGATGTTGTCCTTCAGCGCGAAAAAGCCCGCGCCGTTGATGGCAACGTCCAGCGGGTTCTCGGTTGAGGTGATGCTGCCTTGCGAGAACTGTTGCGCGATGGTCTGCACCTGCACCCCCATGCCGACGTTGCCGGTGCGGGTGTTGCCCAGGGCGCCGGCGTACATGTCGGCGAACTCGGCGCGCGAGGTCTTGGCGCCGTAGGTGCCGGCATTGGCGATGTTGTTGCCAATGACGTCGAGACTGCGGCTGGTGGCGTTGAGGCCGGACAGGCCTTGCTGGAAGCTCATGTTGGGGTCCTCGTTCGGGGGTGTGGGTACAGGGTGGCGAGTCGCGCGGCCCGGCTCAGTCGAAGGCCTTGACGTCGGCGTAGGTGACGGTCTTGCCGCTGCCCAGTTCCAGGCTCAGCGAGTTGCCGGAAGTGCTGACGGCGCTGACCTGGTCATGTTGCAGCGCGGTGGCCGCCACGGCGGCCGAGCCGCTCACGGCCGTGACCTTGAACCTGAGCGCGCCGCTGGCATCGACGCCGGCCGGCGGCAACCAGTCAAAGCTGTGGCGGCCGGCGCTGTCAGCGCCGAGCTTGAGCGTATCCAGCACCCGCCCGGCGGGAGACAGCACCTCGACCTTGACCGCATCGGCGGCGCCGGCGAGTTCGTAGCCACCCTGCGCCTTGCCGGTGGCCGGGTCGAGCTGCAGGTTGTTGCCTTCCACCTGCACGCCGCGCCCGACCAGCGACGCGCCCTGCATGGCCTGCAGCTGCACGAACTGCGCCGACATGGCGTTGATCGAGTTGTTGAGCTTGTCGATGCCGGTGACGGTGTTGATCTGCGCCATCTGGCTGGTCACCTGGGCGTTGTCCATCGGCGACAGCGGGTCCTGGTTCTGCATCTGCGTGACCAGCAGCTTGAGGAACCGGTCGCTGGCCGCCTCGACCGCGCTCTTGGTGGCCGTGGTTCCATTGAGCTGGCTGTACAGCGCGGCGGTGCCGCCGCTGGCCGTGCCGGAGGTGATGGGAGTGCTCATGGCTCAGTCTCTTGATCGATCTGTCGCGGGCTCAGCCCTGACCCATCTGCAGGGTCTTGAGCAGCAGCGACTTGGCGGTGTTCATCACCTCGACGTTGTTCTGGTAGCTGCGCGAGGCCGAGATCATGTTGACCATTTCCTCGACCGCATTGACGTTGCTGTAGGTGACATAGCCGTCGGCATCCGCACTCGGATGTTTAGGGTCGTGCACGCGCCGGCCGGGGCTGGTGTCTTCCAGCACCTGCGCCACCTTGACGCCGGCGGCGCCGACGTCGCCCATGGGCACGGTCTGGAACAGCACCTGGCGCGCCTTGAAGCTGTTGCCGTCCGGACCGGCCACCGTGTCGGCATTGGCCAGGTTGGACGCCACGGTGTTCAGGCGCTGGCTCTGCGCGCTGACCGCGCTGCCCGAAACGTTGAAGATCTGCAGCATGGACATGGTGTGGCGTCAGCCGGCGGCTGCCTCGTTCACTGGCCCTTGATAGCGTTGAGCATGGTGCTCACGCCGCTATTGATGAAACGCAGCGTGGCCTCGTACTTGACCGCGTTGTCCGCAAAACTGGCGCGCTCGCGGTCCATGTCGACCGTGTTGCGGTCAAGATTGGTCATGCTGGGCGCGGCGTAGAGCAGCTGGGTGGTGGCGCGGGCGCTGAGGTCCGGGTTGAGGTGACCCGCATTGCTGGTGGCCAGAGTCGGCGTGCTGGCACTGCCCGTGGCCTGGCGCAACGCAGCGGCGAAATCCATGTCGCGCGCCTGGTAGCCCGGGGTGTCGGCATTGGCGATGTTGCTGGCGATCAGGCGCTGACGTTCCGAGCGCAGGCTCAAGGCCTGGGCCTGGAAGTTCAGCGTGTCGGTCAGACGGTCCGGCATGGCGGGCTCCTGCAATCTCCGGGGGCGGTGTCGCGTCGGGGCGGCCCAGGCCCCGTCAGGCAAGTCGCGCTTGGGCTGGGGGTTGGGGCCACTCTGGGGCGTATGGCCATTGTTGGCAGCGGGCCGAAAAACATAAGCCGGATAAGGGCCCGAGCCACCGGCCAAATCCTGGCCTGCATGTGCTGCAGATGACCCTAGAGTCGCCGCATGTCCCACTTCCTGCCCGAAATGCGCAATCCGGTCGCAACCTTGCTGAAACGGCCTCGCGGGCAGTTGACATTTGCCGGCTCGCGCTTGGTGTTCTGCCTGTCGGCCGGCCTGCTGGCGCTCGGGGCAGCCCAGGCACAAGGCTTGTCGGGTGGCCACACTGGCGAACTCCCGGCCACCTTGCAGATCCAGGTGCAGCGCCTGGCCGCCAGCCAGGTCAACGCGCCGGGTGGCGCCCGCGTCGAGGTGCTGACCGGCACGCTCGACCCGCGACTCAAGCTCGCTCCCTGCACGACGGTCGAACCCTACCTGCCGGCCGGCGCGCGCGCCTGGGGCAGCACCCGCGTGGGGCTGCGCTGCATCGCGGGGGCGGTGCATTGGAATGTCTATCTGCCAGTGACTGTCAAGGTCTGGGCCCCGGCCGTGACAGCGGCATCCGCGCTGGCGGCAGGCTCCGAACTCACCGCGCGCGACCTCGTCGTGTCCGCGGTGGACATTGCCGCCCAGCCCTCCCCGACCTTCGATCGACCCGAGACCTTGCTGGGGCGCCGTCTCAACGCCGCCCAGCCGCCTGGCGTGGCCATCCGTGCCGACATGCTGCGCGTGCGCCAGTGGTTTGCCGCCGGCGACCCGGTGACGCTCATCACCCGGGGTGAAGGTTTTTCCGTTTCCAGCGCCGGCGAGGCGCTTGGTCCTGGCCTGGATGGCCAGAGCGTGCGGGTCCGCACCGAAGGCGGGCGCGTCGTCGTCGGCCTGCCGGTGGGCGAACGCCGCGTCGAAGTGCGCTGAGCCCAGCACAGCGCGACGAGCGACCGCACCCCCTGTTCCGGGGGAAATTGCGCTCAAGCCCGGCCCGCTCCTGGCCGATATGCATGCATGGACGCCGAACCTTTCCCGTCAAAATTGCACAGGATTTCAAGTTCGACGCCAGGCGGCCGATATCAGCGCCAAGTACGGCGTAGAGGTCGTCCCCGGATTCCAGGCATGCAGGCACGCACGACGCGCGCGCACAATGCCTTGGAAGGTGGACGGTGCGGCACGCGCCAAGTGGGTCAGGCCCGCAGGGGCTGGAAGGAGTGGATCATGAAAGTAGGTCAAACCGGTGCGGCGCCGGCAGTCTCGCAGGTGACTGGCAATGGCGCGAACGGCGGCAACGAAGCCGCCGGCAAGAGTGGCAAGGCTGGCGCAGGGTCACATGCCGCTTCCGTCAATGGCAGCGCCAAGGTGCAGTTGTCCAACACGGCCAAGGCTTTGCTCGACGGGGCCGATGGGGGTTTCGACCAGGCCAAGGTCGACCGCGTGCGGCAAGCCATCGCTGACGGCAGCTACAAGGTCAATCACGAAGCGATCGCCGACAAGCTCATCGCCAACGCGCAGGAATTGCTCGGCAAGGTGGCGCCCCGCTGATTGCCGCACGGCGCGGCACCACACCGAAACGACATCCTTCGCGATCCGACCGACTGATTCGATGTTGATCTGACCATGGCCCCAAGTCGATCCAGCCCCCACCTGCCCGGACACGACCGCCCATGACTGCTCCGTTCATGCCCCCCAGGTCCGGCGCGACGCCCGGCCCTGCAGCGCTCGAGGACCTGTTGACGAGCGTGGAAAACGATCTGGCCGCGCTGGGTGATGCCCTGCGCAGGCGCGACAGCACTGCCATCGAGGAGCGCGCCGACCTGTTGCTGCGCTCCTTGTCACGTGCGGCCGACGCCTTCAACCGCGCTGCTCGCGGCCCCGGCGGTGTGCCTGTACCGCTGCGAGAGCGGCTCACACGCGCCAGTCAACAGGTCGCAGCCCAGCGCGAGTCGCTGCTGCGTACGACGGTGGCGCTCAATCGCACCGTCGAGGCCCTGCTTCCGCAACAACAGCGTCCGGTCTACGGCCCTGCCCAAGGCCTGAGCAAGGCGTATCGGCGCTGAACCCGCGCACCGGCCGGGACTTTGGACCGGCGAGGCGCCGCGCCCTCAGCGGCGCGTCGGCGGGTAGTCCGGCGGCAGCTTCAGGCTGGCCCGCACCAGATCCCCCACGAGACCCGCATCAACCGACTGGCTGTATTTCAGCTTGAGGTGGCGTTGGCCCTTGCCCACGCCTTCCAGTTCGGGAAACTGCAAGGCCAATTGGGCGCCATGGAACACCTGCAGATGGGCGTGCGCCTTGTGCAGCGCCAGCGCCATGAGGTTGCGCCCCGCGGCCACAAAGGTGAGATTGCCCCACTTCACCGCCTGCTCGATATCAGGCGCGGCGGCCAGCACGGCTTGTTGCACGCTGCGGGCGCACGCCAGCTGTGGCTCGCTGAGGGTATCGAAATAGGCTGCGACCAGCGCACCGGGGCGGACAAGTTGACGCACGACGGGCTCCCACACGGGGTGGACGGAAAGACAATGTAGCAGTGCCTTGTCGGCGGTCTGCCGGCATACCCGCACTGCAATCTTGGTCTGGCGTGAACCAGGACTCAGGCGCTGCTCGATTGCACAGCGCGCTAGCCTCTGGTCGGGCGCCTCAAGGTGAATGGGCGCCAAGGCAAGGCGCTCAGGTCTTGGGCAGGGTGACGCCGGTCTGGCCCTGGTACTTGCCGCCGCGATCGCGGTAGCTGGTCGCGCAGACCTCGTCGCTCTCGAAGAACAGCACCTGCGCGCAACCTTCGCCCGCGTAGATCTTGGCCGGCAATGGCGTGGTGTTGCTGAATTCGAGCGTCACGTAACCCTCCCACTCAGGCTCGAAGGGCGTGACGTTGACGATGATGCCGCAGCGCGCATAGGTGCTTTTGCCCAGGCAGATGGTCAGGACATTGCGCGGGATGCGGAAGTACTCCACCGTGCGCGCGAGCGCAAAACTGTTGGGCGGGATGATGCAGACGTCGCTCTGAATGTCGACAAAGCTCTTCTCGTCGAAGTTCTTCGGGTCCACCACAGTCGAATAGATGTTGGTGAAGACCTTGAATTCGGGCGCACAGCGGATGTCATAGCCATAACTTGACGTGCCATAGCTGACGATCTTCTGGCCGTCGGCTGACTGGCGCACCTGGCCGGGCTCGAAGGGCTCGATCATGCCGTGCTGCTCGGCCATGCGGCGGATCCAAGTATCGCTCTTGATGCTCATCGGGTGTCGGGGTCCAGGGCAGGAGCGGCCGGCGGCCGCGTGCGGCATTCTAGGCAGGCACTTCGTCAGCCCTTGACGCGCCCATTCAGCCGGCGCCGGCTGGGGTCGTCGGTCGGCCGCAGACAGGCCGATCGATCGAGCCTGCAGCCCGGCTGGCTGGCGCACGATCGCCACAGGCACGGCCCTGTACTGCGGGGGGCGTGGGGCGGCCGATGTGCAGACGGTTACGGCTAGGCGCAAGCCCGCATGGAATCTGCTGCGCCCGGATGTTCCACTGCGGTTCACAGCCATGGAGCCACGCGATGTCCGCCCAGCGTCCCACCGTCCGACCGAAACCACCGCCCGCCTCCCGGCCGGTGGCTGCCGAGCGTGCGGGCCGCCAAGGGTTTGCCAACACCATCCTGATCGGCGCTCGTTCCGGCGCCGGTCGTTCACCCCTGCGTCCGGCCGGCCAGTTGCTGGTCGACTATGCCCGGTACCACCGCGATCGCCGCAACGTCGTCAGCCACTTCATCGGCATTCCGCTGATCGTGCTGGCCCTGGGCGTCCTGCTCGGGCGGCTGCAGCTGGCGGGCGCCAATCTGGCCTGGCTGGTGTGGGGGGTGTCCACGCTGTGGTATCTGACGCGCGGCAAGCCGGCCCTGGGCGCGGTCACCAGCGTGATCAACGCGGGGCTGATCGCCCTGGCCCAGCCGCTGGCCATGACCGACGGCTGGTTGGCCTGGGGCTTGGGTGCCTTCGCCGCCGGCTGGCTCATCCAGCTCATCGGCCATTTTTTTGAAGGCCGTCGGCCGGCCTTCGTCGACGATCTGGTGGGGTTGCTCGTCGGCCCGATGTTCGTGGTCGCCGAATGGCTGATGGCGTTCGGACTGGAGCACGAGACGCGGATCGAGATCGAGTTGGGCGCCGGCTCCACCCACGTTCGCGACCTGCGCCTGCCCACCCCTCGCTGAACCTGTCACGGATTTGAATCCCCCCTCCCGTCCGCCTTCGTCACGGCCGCAGCGCCCACGCCAGATGCGCGTACTGATCTACGGTGCCGGCTTGGTCGGCGGCTGGGTGGGCGCACACCTGGCAGCGGCCGGCTGGCCGGTGATGATGCTGGGACGCGCCAGTCGGCTGCAGGCGGTGCGCGAGCACGGCCTCACGCTGACCGATCTGAGCGGCGGCCGCCGCCATGTGCAGGCCGCCGCCTTCGATCTGGGCGAGCGGCTGTCCGATCTCGATCTCGAACGCCAGCCGCCGGCCCTCACCCTGCTGTGCGTGAAGGCCGGTGCGACCGCCGAGGCGGCCGCCGAACTGGCGCACGCCCTGCCCGCGGGCAGCCCGGTGCTCATCCTGCAAAACGGCGTGGGTCAGGCCGATGTGGCGCGCGCGGCAGCACCGGCACTGTTGTGGCTGCCCGGCATGGTGGCCTACAACATCTCCGAACTCGGCATCGCTCATCTGCACCGCGGCACCGCCGGCACGCTGCACGCACCACAACACCCGGCCCTCGTGACCTGGGTCGAGCGATTCAACGACGCGGGCCTGCCGCTGCAGCAACATGCCGACATGCAGCCGGTGTTGTGGGCCAAGCTGCTGCTCAACCTGAACAATCCGGTCAATGCGCTGTCCGGTCTGCCGCTGCGCGCCGAACTGCTCGATCGCGACCTGCGCCACTGCTTTGCCGCGCTGGTGGAGGAAGCCCTGGCCCTCATGGCCGGCGCTGGCATCACACCGGCGCAGGTCACCCCCATGCCGATGCGTCGACTGCCGGCACTGTTGCGCCTGCCCACGCCGGTGTTTCGCCTGCTGGCGGCGCGCCTGCTGCGCATCGACCCCCATGCACGCTCCAGCATGGCCGACGACCTCGAGCGCGGTCGCCGCACCGAAATCGATCTGCTGTGCGGCGAGGTCATCCGCCTGGCCCAGCGTCAGGGCAGCAGTGCGCCGTTCAACACCCGCATCAGTGCCCTGATCAGCAGCGCCCGCGCGCCCCAGCCGCACAGCGGCGACGAGTTGCGTCGCGCCCTCGGCCTTTGAGGGCCTGGCCAGCGCGGCCGGACGATCGCCTCGGCCCGGCAGCGTCCGGTCGCCGGGTGTTGCGCAGGCGCGGCGAAAATGCCTCGCATCGCGTCAAGCGCGCCCAGTCCTACACCCTGAATCCTCCTGCCATGGCTGAACTCGGTCCCTCCCCGCTGATGGCGGGTGATCTCAACCTCAGCGTCGACCAGGCGCGCGCCGCTATTGCTGACGCACTGCGCCCTTTTGAAGGCGGCGACGTCACCGTGCCCCTCATGCAGGCCCTGGGCCGCATCCTGGCGGCCGACCTGATCTCCCCCATCGCCGTGCCTGCGCACGACAACTCGGCCATGGACGGCTACGCCTTTGCCGGCAGCGGCCTGAGCGAGTCGACGCCCACCCGCCTGCGGCCGGTGGGCACCGCCTTTGCCGGCACGCCCTACGGCGGCGAGGTGGCGGCGGGCGACTGCGTGCGCATCATGACCGGCGCTGTCATGCCCAGCGGCTGCGATACGGTGGTGCCGCAGGAACTGTGCAGCGTGGTAGACGGTGGGCTATGGGTCGAGATCGCCCCCGGCGTGATCCGGCGGGGCGAAAACCGGCGCAAGCGTGGCGAGGACCTCGCCCTGGGCGGCTGTGCATTGCGCAAGGGCCGTGTGCTCACGCCGGCCGACCTGGGGCTGATCGCCTCGCTGGGCATCACGACGGTCAGCGTCAGGCGGCGGCTGCGCGTGGCGCTGTTCAGCACCGGCGATGAACTGCGTGCGCCGGGCCAGGCCCTGGATGCCGGCAGCATCTACGACAGCAACCGCTACAGCCTCATCGGTGCCTTGCAACGCCTGGGCATGGAGGTGGTCGACCTGGGCCTCGTGCGCGACGACCCAGCCGCTCTGCAGGCAACGCTGAACACCGCCGTGGCCCAGGCTGACGTGGTGCTCACCAGCGGCGGCGTGAGCGTGGGCGACGCCGATTACACCCGCAGCCTGCTCGCTGCCATGGGCGACGTGGCGTTCTGGAAAGTCGCCATGCGCCCGGGGCGCCCCTTTGCCTTTGGCCCGCTGCGTGGCACGAGCGAGTCGGGCGCGGCGCATACAAGCTGGCTGTTTGCCCTACCGGGCAATCCGGTGGCGGCCCTGGTCACTTTCTACGTCTTCGCGCGCGAAGCCCTGCTGACCCTCGCTGGCGCGATCCCCGAGCCGCTGGTGGTTCTGCAGGCGCGCTGTGTGCAGGGCCTGCGCAAGCGCCCCGGGCGCAGCGAATTCCAGCGCGGGCGCGCCAGCCCGGCTCCGGACGGCGGCTGGCAGGTCGACATCACCGGCGCGCAGGGGGCCGGCATCCTGCGCAGCATGAGCGAGGCCAATTGCCTGGTCGTGCTCGGCCACGAGCAGGGCTCGATCAAGCCGGGCGATCCGGTCGATGTGTGGTTGTTCGACGGGCTGGTCTGAGCAGAGCGGCGCTGCACCACCGCCATTTGCGGCGCAGGCGAGCAGCCCTCAGCCGGCGACGACCCGCACCGCCGGACGCTGCGGCTCAGGCTGCGACTCGAAACGCTCGAAGCCCGAGTAGCACAGGAAGTGCCGGTTCGAGGCGCGGCCGAACAGCGTCATGCCCAGCCGTGTGGCCAGATCGTGGCCCATTGCGGTCACGCCATTGCGCGACACGATGATGGGCACGCCCATCTGGGCCGACTTCATGACCATCTCGCTGGTCAGCCGCCCGGTGGTGTAGAAGACCTTGTCGGCGCCGTCCACGCCGTGCAGGCCCATCCAGCCGGCGATGGTGTCGATGGCGTTGTGTCGGCCCACATCCTCGACGAACATGAGCATCTCGCTGGCATCACCCTGCAGACGGAACAGCGCACAACCGTGCACCGAACCGGCCTTGCGGTGGATGCTGTTGCGCTGACGCATGGCTTCGAGCAGGCCAGTCAGGCCGCTCTGGCTGATGCGGGCAGTCCGGGCGTCGGGCAACTGCACGGCGTCGATCTGGCTCATCACGTCGCCGAACACGGTGCCCTGACCGCAGCCGGTGGTCACCACGCGGCGTGCGGTGCGGCCCTCGATATCGCTGATGCCGGCGCGGGTGCGCACCGCGGCGGCGTTGACCTCCCAGTCGACCGAGATGGATTCGACCTCGGCCACCGAGTCGATCAGGCGCTGGTTGCGCAGATAGCCCAGCACGAGCAGTTCCGGGCAGGCCCCCAGCGTCATGAGGGTGACCAGTTCGCGCTTGTCGACGTACACCGTCAGTGGCTGCTCGGACGGAATGGCGATGCTGCGCTGCTCGACGTATTCGTCCAGCACCGTGATCTCGCGCAGCAGCGGCGCCTGGGCGCGTGTCAGGCGGGGCGCATCGGGCACGGTCTGCCAGACCAGCGGTGCATCGAAGGCCGTCGGGTCGCCGCAGGGCGCCGGTTCAGGCAGCATGGTTCAGGGGTGCCGGTGGCTTTATTTCTTGGGCGCCGGTGCGGCTGGGGGAGCGGCCTTGGCGGTGGTCGCCGCTGCCGCAGGTGTCGACGCGGCAGCTGCGGCAGGCGCAGCGCCCGAGGCCGGCGGGGCATACACGAACGGCCCGGGATCGGCGCAAGGCGGCGTGGCAATGGGCGCGGACGCCGGCTTGCCCGCCTTCTTGGCCGCGGCACGGTAGCCGTCGGCCACCTTGTCCATGGCCTTGCAAAGCTGGAAATCGGCGACCTTGCCCGTGTGTGCGGTCTTGGCCGACGCTTCGGCGGCCTTGGCCTTGGCCTCGTCCGACGGCGGCGGGAACTTGGCCAAGGCACTCATGGCCACTGCGGCCAGGCTCGCGAATACGACGAGGGGGAGAGCTTTCATCGTGATGTCCAGAAAGGTTGCTGGCACAGGCCGCGGAACATGGCGGCGCAACATGGTCGCGAGTTGCAAGGGGTCAGGCCTGCGTGGCGCCCGGCTGCAGGGTCGCCCCGGACGCCGGTGTGACCACAGCCGAGCGCTGGGCCGGGATCTTGCCCGCACGCACGTCATCCAGCCACAGGCTGTGATGCTCCTGCGCCCAGCCTTCGTCGACATAGCCGGTCTTCATGCCCTGGTAGGCGCCCTTCAGGCCGACCGTGCCCAGGTAGATGTGCAGCGAGAACACGGCCATGATGAGCACGGCCGCCGCCGCGTGGATCATGTGGGCGATCTGCATGTCGCCGCGCAGATAGGCCAGGCCCGGCAGCAGTTTGTCGAGCACCAGGCCCGAGGCCACCACCACGGCGCCCAGGGCAAAGACCCCGGTCCAGAAGATGATCTTCTCGCCCGCGTTGAAGCGGTGCGAGGGCACCTGCTCGTGGCTGCCCAGCACGCCGCCACCCTTGAGGATCCAGCGCAGGTCGCCCTTGGCCGGCGCGTTGTCGCGCACGAAGGTGATGAAGACGATGACCAGCGATACCGCGAACAGCGGCCCGGCAAAGTTGTGGATGTTCTTGAGCAGGTACGTGAGCCAGCCGAACAGCGTGCCGCCGATCACCGGCAGCAGGATGAACTTGCCGAAGGCCATCACCAGGCCCGATACCGCCAGGGCGACGAAGGCACCTGCATTGGCCCAGTGGGCCGCACGCTCGAAGGGCGTGAAGCGCTCGATCTTGCGGCCGTTGTCGGGCACATGGCCCCCCAGCGGCCCCTTGCGCCAGTACAGCATGGCCAGGGCGAGGCCGACGATGAGCAGCAGCGAGCCGCCATAGGGTATGAGCCAGCGGTTGCGCACCTGGCGCCAGGCCTCGCCGGCATTGGTGTAGGCGGAACCGGGGTACTGGACGAACTTCTGCACCAGCACGCCTTTTTCGGCGCCGGGCAGATTGACCACCCCTTCCTGATTGCCCGAGTCGCGCACCGCGCGCCAGAACGGCGCGTTGTTGCCGGGTTGCGAGCGGGCTCGTTGGGCGTTGGTCTCGTCCGGGCGGGGCTCGGCAGGCGCCACAAAGCCGGCCGGCGGACCCTTGGGATCAGCCGCCAGCTCGGCGGCCGGTGCCGCGGCCTGCTGAGCCGTCGCCAGCCCGGCGCCCAGGCACAGCACGGCAAGCAGCGCCATGCGGCGCAAGGCGTTCAGGGATGGACAGGTCTGCATGGTGGTTGGCCTTCAGTTTCGGCGGCGGTGGCAGCGCTGGGCGGTGCACCCGCCACCTACTTGCCGGCAGCGGGTGCCCGCGAGTACTCGTTCTGGTTCTGGCCGCGGGCGCGCATCTGCTCGTCCCAGCTGGTCTTGTCACCGGCCTTCCAGCCCGGCGCGACGAATCCATCCCTGGCGCCGGACCAGGCCTGGGCGTCGGACTTGCGCCCGCTCGCGGTCTGCGGTTTCTCGCCGCAGGCGGCCAGCAGGGTCAGGCTGGCCGCGGCCAGGATCATCAACACCACTTTGCTCATGACTTGCCAGGCTCCGTCTTGGTCTTGGGGGCTTCGCCCGTGGCCGGTTTGCCGTAGGCCGTGCCCCAGCCCCACACCTCGCTGCCCTTGCCGCGGGTGAGCACACGGGTGCGGAAGATGTCGGCCACCACATCGCCGTCACCGCCCAGCAAGGCCTTGGTCGAGCACATCTCGGCGCAGGCCGGCAGCTTGCCCTCGGCCAGGCGATTGCGGCCGTACTTCTCGTTCTCGGCCGCGCTGCCGTTCTCCTCCGGGCCACCGGCGCAGAAGGTGCATTTGTCCATCTTGCCGCGCAGGCCGAAGGTGCCGTTGCTCGGGAACTGCGGCGCACCGAAGGGGCAGGCATAGCTGCAGTAGCCGCAGCCTATGCACACGTCCTTGTCGTGCAGCACCACGCCTTCGTCGGTGCGGTAGAAGCAGTCCACCGGGCAGACCGACATGCAGGGCGCGTCCGAGCAATGCATGCAGGCCACCGAGATGCTCTTCTCGCCCGGCACGCCGTCGTTCAGGGTGACGACCCGGCGGCGGTTCACGCCCCAGGGCACGTCGTGCTCGGCCTTGCAGGCGGTGACGCAACCGTTGCATTCGATGCAGCGCTCGCTGTCGCAGATGAATTTCATTCGGGCCATGATGGACAACTCCTAGTGTTGGAACGTGCAGCCCCCTGGGGGCGCAGCCGCCGCACGGCGGCCGGGGGCTGGCGTCAAGCCGTTGCCTTCTCTATCTGACACAGCGTGGTCTTGGTCTCCTGCATCATGGTCACGCTGTCGTAGCCATAGGTGGTGGCGGTGTTGATGGCCTCGCCGCGGATGACCGGCGCCGCTCCCTCGGGGTAGTAGGGCAGCAGGTCGATGCCGCCCCAGCGGCCGGAGAAGTGGAAGGGCAGGAAGACCGTCTCGGCGTCGACCCGCTCGGTCACCAGCGCACGCACGCGCAGGCCCTTGAACTCGGGCACCGCGGCCATGGGCGGGGTCTTGACCCAGACGACGTCACCGTTGCGGATGCCGCGGTCGTTGGCCGCCTTGGGGTTGATCTCGACGAACATCTCCTGCTGCAGCTCGGCCAGCCAGGGATTGGAGCGGGTCTCCTCGCCACCCCCCTCGAACTCGACCAGACGGCCGCTGGTCATGATGAGCGGGAAGCTCTTGCCGATGTCCTTGTTCTTCTCCTGCACACTCTTGTAGAGGGTGGGCAGGCGCCAGAAACCCTTCTTGTCGTCGTGCGTCGGGTATTTGGCGATCAGGTCGGGTCGGTTGCTGTAGAGCGGCTCGCGGTGCTGCGGGATGGGGTCGGGGAAGTTCCACACGACCGCACGCGCCTTGGCGTTGCCGAAGGGATGGCAGCCGTGGTTCTTCACCGCCACGCGGATGATGGCGCCGGTCGGGTCGGTCTTCCAGTTCTTGCCCTCGGCGGCCTTCTGCTCGGCTTCGCTCAGTTCGCCCCACCAGCCGAGCTTCTTGAGCAGCAGGTGGTCGAACTCGGGGTAGCCCGTCGTCAGGTCGGCGCCCAGGCTGTGCGAGCCGTCACCCGCCAGCAGCGAGACACCGTCACGCTCGACACCGAAGTTGGCGCGGAAGTTGCCTCCGCCGTCCATCATGTGCTTGCTGGTGTCGTACAGATTGGGCGAGCCCGGGTGCTTCAGCTCAGGGGTGCCCCAGCAGGGCCAGGGCAGACCGAAGTAGTCGCCGTCAAGCGAATAGCCGGTCTCCTTGTCCACGCCACCCTTGGCACGCAGCGACTTGACGTCGAAGACGTTCATGTTGCGCATGTGGGCCTTGATGCGCTCGGGGCTCTGGCCGGTGTAGCCGATGGTCCAGACGCACTTGTTGATTTCGCGCAGGATGTCCTCGGGCACAGGCTCGTCCATGCCCTTGACCTGCTGCATCTTGTAGTTCTTCACCAGCTCCTTGCCGAAGCCGAGCTTGTCGGCCAGCTGGTACATGATCATGTGGTCGCTGCGGCTCTCCCACAGCGGCTCGATGACCTTCTCGCGCCACTGGATCGAGCGGTTCGAGGCGGTGCACGAGCCGCTGGTCTCGAACTGCGTGGCCGCCGGCAGCAGGTAGACCGCACGCTTGGAGTTCTGGTCCTCGGGCTTGCCGGGCAGGGCCGCCATGGCCGCGGTGGCCGAGGGGAAGGGATCGATCACGACCAGCAGGTCGAGCTTGTCCATCGCCTTCTTCATCTCCAGACCGCGGGTCTGCGAGTTGGGCGCATGGCCCCAGAAGAACAGGCCGCGCAGATTGCTCTCCTGGTCGATCAGCTCGTTCTTCTCGAGCACGCCGTCGACCCAGCGCGACACCGTCATGCCGGGCTTGCTCAACATGCCCGGCGCGTACTGCTTCTTGATCCACTCGAAGTCCACGCCCCAGGTCTTGGCGAAGTGCTTGAATGCACCTTCGGCCAGGCCGTAGTAGCCCGGCAGCGAGTCGGGATTGGGGCCCACGTCGGTTGCACCCTGCACGTTGTCGTGGCCACGGAAGATGTTGGCGCCACCGCCGCTCACCCCGATGTTGCCCAAGGCCAGCTGCAGCAGGCAGGAGGCCCGCACGATGGCGTTGCCGATGGTGTGCTGTGTCTGGCCCATGCACCACACGATGGTGCCGGGGCGGTTGTGCGCCATGAGGGTCGCCACCTTCAGGGTGGTGGCCTCGTCCACGCCGCAGGCCTCCTGCACCTTGTCGGGCGTCCACTTGGCGAGGACCTCCTCCTTGACCTTGTCCATGCCATAGACCCGGTCGGCGAGGTACTTCTTGTCCTCCCAGCCGTTCTTGAAAATGTGATACATCACGCCGAACAGGAAGGGGATGTCCGTGCCCGAGCGGATGCGCACGTATTCATCGGCCTTGGCTGCCGTGCGGGTGAAGCGCGGGTCGACCACGATCATCTTGGTGCCGGTCTCCTTGGCATGCAGCATGTGCAGCATCGAGACCGGATGCGCCTCGGCCGCATTGCTGCCGATGTAGAGCGCCGCCTTGGCGTTCTGCATGTCGTTGTAGGAGTTGGTCATCGCGCCGTAGCCCCAGGTGTTGGCGACGCCGGCGACGGTGGTGCTGTGGCAGATGCGGGCCTGGTGGTCGGTGTTGTTGCTGCCCCAGAGGCTCATCCACTTGCGCAGCAGGTAGGCCTGTTCGTTGTTGTGCTTGCTCGATCCCACGACGAAGATCGAGTCGGGCCCGCTCTGCTTCTTCAGCTCAAGCATCTTCGCGCTGATCTCGGTGAGCGCCTCGTCCCAGCTGATGCGCTTGTACTTGCCGTCGACCAGCTTCATCGGGTACTTGAGGCGGAACTCGCCGTGGCCATGCTCGCGCAGCGCCGCGCCCTTGGCGCAATGTGCGCCCAGGTTGATGGGGCTGTCGAACACCGGCTCCTGGCGCACCCACACGCCGTTCTCGACCACCGCATCGACCGCGCAGCCCACCGAGCAATGGCCGCAGATGGTGCGCTTGACCTCGATCTTGCCGGCGCCCTCGGCCGCCTTGGGCGCATCGGCCGCGTCGGCACGCTTGACCAGGGTGAGCTGCGAGGCCGCCAGGCCGGCGCCCACACCCAGGCCGGAGCGGCGCAGGAAGGAACGGCGGTCCATGGTCGGGATGGCACGCGACACGCCGCGCGCCAGGCTGGCCAGCAGGCCGGACGGCGCGCCGGCTGCACCTGCGGGCGGGGTGGACGGGGTTCTGCGGGTGAGCAACATGGGCAACCTCTGCGGGCGCTGCTGGCGCCGGGTTGATGGTGATTCGGTCAGTCCTAGGTCGTCTCAGGCCTAGGCCGTCTCAGACCTTGGCAGTCTGGTAGTAACGCTGCACGTGCTCGGTGAGCTGGTAGCCGCCCGAGGTGTCCAGGGTCGGCTTGAGCACCTCGGCCACCACCGGCACCTGAGGCGCACGCGGCAGCACGGCGGCCAGGGTGGCGACCGCGCCGGCCGCACCGGCACCCGCGAAGAGGGTACGGCGCGAAAGCGCCGCGGGCTGTTCAGGCTTGGACATCTGGGAGCTCCTTCGGGCTGGCTCGGGCTTGCCCGCAATGGTTGTTACGACTCAGTGTCAGCCCGAAATGCACGATCGTTCATTAGGGAAAAACCGATGACGCGCAGACGTGGCGTGCCTCGGAACGCCGCCCCACCGTCCCCTGGTTTCACCCGATGCGATGCCCCGGTCCGGCCTGGACCCCAGGGCTAAACTTTGTCCGCTCACCGGCGCAGCCCGCGCTCGGCGCCTCTCGACGCTAATGACCCATCCTCCCGACCTGCACGTGGCCGTGCGCATCGACCGCCTCAAGCAGCCCAGCCGCTGGGAGGAATGGCGCCATCAGCTCGCCGACGTGCTGATCGATGACGGCGGTTTCGGCGCTGCGCCGCGCACCCTGCGCGACGACGGGCAGAGCGCCCAGTTCCTCTTCCCGCAGCTGCCAGTGTGGCTGCACAAGGACGAGGCCGAGGGCTACTACCTCAACCTCACATCGGGTGCGCCGGTCTGGTTCGTGATGTGGCGAGTCGATGACGAGGATGCCTCGCGCGCCTGGCCGGAGCTGGTCACCCTGTCCTACAACGAGGCCGGGCGCTGGCTAGACGCCCAGGAGCGGGTCGACAACCGCCCCCTGCCCGAGCCGGTGCGCGCGCTGCTGCAGGCCTTTGCCGACGAGCATTACCGCCCCGAGCCCAAGAGGCGCAAGCGCCCGGTGTCCTTTCTGCCGCCCGAGCAGCGCTGAGGGCGGGACATGGCCGCACCGGACAGCTTCCTGTCGCGCTGGTCGCGACGCAAGGCCGAGGCGCGCCAGGCCGAGCTTGCACCGCCGGTCACGCCCACGGCCGCATCACCCGTCGAGCCCGCGGTCGCGCCGCCCGCCGCGACCGCGGCAATGCCCGCACCGACGCAGGTGGTGGACGGCGCGCTGTGCCCGGCTGCCAGCGACGCCGCCACGGCGCCTGTGGCGAGCCCCACCGGCGCGCCCGACGAGCTGCCCACGCTGGCCGATGTCGAGCAGCTCGGCCACGAGTCGGACTACACCCGCTTCGTCGCCCCCGATGTCAACCCCGAGGTGAAGAACGCCGCGTTGAAGAAACTCTTCAGCGATCCGCACTTCACCGTCATGGACGGGCTGGACACCTACATCGAGGACTACGGCATCCCCAACCCCATCGAGCCGGCCATGCTGCGGCAGATGGCGCAGACGAATTTCCTCGGCCTGTTCACCGACGAGGCCAGGCTTGACGAGGCTGCGACAGGCTCCGCTGCGGCACCTGCCGACGTGGACGCTGTCGCAGGTCCCGTCGCGGGTTGCGCCACTGCATCCAGCATCGCGCCCACCGCCGCATTGCCTGCCGCAGCCGCAGTCGAAGCTGCGGCCGCCCTGCCTCACCTGCCCAACGCTGCCCTCAACGTGCCCTGGCCTGCCGGTGCCGACGGCGCCGAAGTCGGCCAGGCGGTCGACGGCTCCGGCGCCCGACCCACCCACACCGCCAGCGCCGCGCCCGGCGCGCCCGCCTCTCACCCATGACCACCCTGCTCTGCAACTGCAACCACACCATGCCCCTGGACGCGCCGGCCCTGGCGCGCGCCCTGGCGCAGACCCCGGGCGCCAGCAGCGCCGGGCTGGAACAGGTGCACAGCCTGCTGTGCCGGCGCGAGGCCGGCGCCTTCCAGCGCGCCGCCGTGTCCACCAGCCGCACCGGTGACGACCTGCTGGTGGGCTGCACGCAGGAAAGCCGGCTCTTCCTCGAACTCAACGCCGGCACCGTCGGCGCGGCGCGGGTCGAGGAACGCCCGATCCGCTTCGTCAACCTGCGCGAATCGGCCGGCTGGTCGCGCGACGCCGCCAGCGCCACGCCCAAGATGGCCGCCCTCATCGCCGCCGCCCAGCTGCCTGCCGCGCCGCCGGTGGCGACCGTGAGCTACCGCTCAGGCGGGCGCTGCCTCGTCATCGCCGCGCCCGGCGAGGCGGCTGCGGCCGAACGCGCCGCCGCGCTGCTGGAGGACAAGCTCGACGTCGAGCTTCTGGTGGCCGGCGGCGCGCTGGCCCAGGTCCACGCCCGTGGCGTGCACCAGGGCCGGCTCGCCTCGATCAGCGGCTGGCTGGGCGCCTTCCAGCTCGGCTGGACGCAGGACAACCCCATCGACCTCGATGTGTGCACGCGCTGCAATGCCTGCATCACCGCCTGCCCGGAAGGCGCCATCGACTTCAGCTACCAGATCGACCTGGCGCGCTGCACAAGCCACCGCGACTGCGTGGCCGCCTGCGACGCCGCCGGCGCGATCAACTTCGAGCGCAGCGCCAGCACGGTGGCCGAGCGCTACGACATGGTGCTCGACCTGGGCGCCACACCGGCCCTGACCATGCACCAGCCACCGCAGGCCTATTTCCACGTGCCGCCGGGCGACGATGCCGCGCTGATGGACGCGGTGCTCAAGCTGCGCGAGCTCACCGGCGAGTTCGACAAGCCCAAGTTCTTCAACTACCAGCAGCGCCTGTGTGCGCACAGCCGCAACGAGCAGATCGGCTGCAGCGCCTGCATCGACGTGTGCTCGACGAAAGCCATCCGCAGCGACGCCTCGCTCAAGGGCCGCACGCGCCAGCGCGCCGCCGCAGGCGCCGCTGCTGCAGCGGTCAGCCATGCCGGCGGCGGCATCGTCGTCGAGCCGCACCTGTGCGTGGGCTGCGGCGCCTGCAGCACCGTGTGCCCCAGCGGCGCCCTGAGCTTCGGCTACCCCGGCCCGGCCGACCAGGGCAAGCGCCTGCGCACCCTGCTCACGGCCTACCGCCAGGCCGGCGGGCGCGACGCCGCCCTGCTCATCCACAGCGAAGGCGCGGGGCTGGCCCTGCTCGACCAGCTTGGCCGCGCGGCGCGCACCGCCGCCGCACGCCATCCGGCGGTGCAGGCCTACGCGGGCAGGCCGGGGTCCGGGCCTGCGCCAGCCATGGTGTCGGCGACGGCCACAGGCGCATCCGCTGCCGCCAATGGGACGGCGGGCTCAACTGACACCGCCCAAGCTCCAGCGACGTCCGGCGCCGGCGGTGCCGGTGGTGGAGCGGGTGCAGCAGGTGCGGCCACCGCGCCGGCATCCCTCGGCTCCAGTCTGGTCGCCGGAGTGACCAGCCTGCTGGGTCTGGGTGGCCGGCGCGCCGGTAGCAGCGAGGCGCCCGCCGGCCTGCACGGCCTGCCGGCGCGCGTGCTGCCGGTCGCGGTGTGGCACACCGCCAGCGTCGGCCTGGACCTCTGGCTGGCCGCCATCGCCCAGGGCGCCAGCCAGGTCTGGGTGCTGCTCACCGACGAGGAGGCGCCCGACTACCGCCGCGCCCTGGCCGAGCAGATGGCCGTCGCCCAGGCCCTGCTCAGCGGCCTGGGCTACGGCGGCGAACACGTCCGGCTCATCGAGCCCGGCACCGACCTGGCCGCACTCGACGCCGCCCTGCGCGCCGCGCCTGCCCAGGGCGTGGCGCAGCCGGCCGCCTTCAGCGCCCAGGCCGACAAGCGCAGCACGCTCGAACTCGCCCTCGACCACCTGGCGGCCCAGGCCCCCGTGGCGACACCGCCGGCCGCGCTGCCCGAGGCCATCGCCCTGCCCGCCGCCGGATCACCCTGGGGCAGCGTGAACGTGAACGCCGCCGCCTGCACCCTGTGCCTGAGCTGCGTGGGCGCCTGCCCGCAGTCCGCCCTGCTCGACAACGCCGAGCAGCCGCAGCTGCGCTTCATCGAGAAGAACTGCGTGCAGTGCGGCCTGTGCGCCACCACCTGCCCCGAAGACGCCATCACCCTGCAGCCGCGCCTGTGGCTGGCCGACGGCGGCAAGGCGCGCAAGGCCGCCCGGGTCATCAACGAGGCCCAGCCCTTCCGTTGCGTGCGCTGCAGCAAACCCTTCGGCACCCTGCGCGCCATCGAGAAGATGATCACCACCCTGGGCGCCCACGCCGCCTTCCAGGGCGCCGCCGCCGAGCGCCTGAAGATGTGCAGCGACTGCCGCGTCATCGACCTGCACAGCGCCAGCAACGAGGTGCGCATCACCGACCTGCCACGCTGACCCACCAGGCCAGCCCGGGCGACGGCCGATCGATCCGCGGGCGGCCGCCGTCGCACCCTGCCCCACCGAACACCGACCTTGTCCATGAGTTCCACCGCTCCACCCTCGCACACCCCTGCCGCCCCGATCAGCTTCGCACCGGCCGACGACAGCGACGAACTCGCCCGCGCCGAGCTCTACGGCCTGCTCGCGCGCCTGTGGCTGGCGCCGCCGGATGCCGAGCTGCTGGGCCAGTTCAAGGTGGCGGTGACCGAGGCGCCCACACCCGGCGGCCTGCTCGAAGCCCCCTGGGGCCAGCTCGTGGCCGCCATGCGCGCCACCAGCGCGCAGGCGGCGGCGGACGAACACGAGGCGCTCTTCCACGGCGTGGGCAAGCCCGAGGTGTTCGCCTACGGCTCCTGGTACCTCACCGGCTTCCTGAACGAGAAGCCGCTGGCCGCGCTGCGTCACGACCTGGCCGCCCTGGGCCTGACCCGCGACGCCGAGCGCCTGGAGACCGAGGACCACATCGCCTACGGGCTGGAGGTGATGCGCTACCTCATCGCCGGCGACGAGGTGGCGGTGTGCAACCTGGAGCAGCAGCGGCGCTTCTTCCGCGCCCACCTGCAGCCCTGGGTCGAGGCGCTGTGCGACGCGGTAGAGGCCCATCCGCGCGCCCACACCTGGCGCGCCGTGGCTGCGCTCACACGCGCCTTCGTGCAGGTCGAGACCCAGGGCTTCGACATGCTGGAGGCCTGAGCCCCATGAGCACTTCCACCAGCGCCACCGACCAAGCCACCATCACGCCCGAAGCCATCACCGGCCTGGTGCTGGCCGGCGGGCGCGGCAGCCGCATGGGCGGCGTCGACAAGGGCCTGCAGAACCACCTGGGCCTGCCGCTGGCCCTGCACGCGCTCATGCGCCTGCAGCTGCAGGTGGGCCACACGATGATCAACGCCAACCGCAACCTGGCGGCCTATGAAGCTATGGGCGTGCCGGTCTGGCCCGACCCCATCGACAACTACGCCGGCCCGCTGGCCGGCCTGCTGGCCGGGCTGGAGCACTGCGAGACGCCCTGGCTGGTGACCGTGCCCTGCGACACGCCCAACTTCCCGGCCGACCTGGTCGAGCGCCTGGCCGCAGCCGCCGCCGCGCAGGACGCCGACATCGCCATGGCCGCCAGCATCGAGGACGGCCAGCCCCAGCGCCAGCCGGTGTTCTGCCTGGTGCGCGCCAGCCTGGTCGAGAGCCTGGTGGCCTTTCTGCACGCCGGCAACAGCAGGATCGTGCAGTGGGCGCGTCAGCACCCTCTGGTCGAGGTGGTATTCGACGACCCGGCCGCCTTCTTCAACGCCAACACGTCGCAGGACCTGGCCGCGCTGCAGCCCGGGCGCGGCTGAGCGCTGCGGGCAGGCCTCAGCCTCAGGTCGTCAGCTCCCTGGCCGCGATGGTGTAGCGGAAGTTGTCCGGCGCCAGCTCGTCGAAGCGGCCGGTGGCGTTCTCACCGTTGGGGTACATCAGGAAGGGCAGCGTGCCCTTGGCGGCGCTGCCGGGCAGGCTGACGTCGTGGCCATTGTTCCAGCCCACCCAGTTGCCTTCCCAGGCGCCGAACAGGCCGGCCGCCACCGGCGCCACCAGCGGGTGGTTGCGGTCCTTGATCCAGTCGGGCGTTTCCTGGCGCATCACCTTGAGCACGTCGGCCGGGTCCATCGCCACCCAGCCGTGGCTGGCGAGAAAGACCTCGGCGCGGCAGTGCTGCGCGCCCTTCAGGCTGGCGGAGTTGCCGCCCAGTTCCTTGTAGCCGAAGGCCGAGGGCGCCAGGCGCAGGCCGTAGATGTCGCGCGCCGGCACGCCCGAGGCGCGGCACAGGCCGACGAAGAGCGCGTTCAGGTCGGCGCACTTGCCGCCCAGGTTGCCGGTCTCCAGCATGGTCCTGATGTCGCCGGTGCCGCAGCCGCGCGTCTTGGGCTCGCGGTGGGCGTTGGCCACCACCCAGTCGTACAGGGCGCGCACCTTGTCCAGATCGGTCTTGGCGCCGCGCGTGGCCTCGTCGGCGGTCTTCTTCACGATGCCGTCGAGCTGCAGCAGCTCGGTGGCGGCCAGGGCCTTCTTCAGCACCGCCGGGTCTTCGCTCACGCTGCTGCTGCCGGCGGCACCGCCGCTGCGGCTCCAGTCGGTGGCGCGGTTGCGCGTCTGCACGGCGCTGGTGACCGTGAGGGTGGGCTCGAACTCGTCGGCCTTGAAGGTCGCGTGCAGCAGCGCCACGCCCGAGACCGGGTCAGTGACGACCTTGGCCGAGGCGGCATTGCCGGTCCAGCGCGTCTCGCCCGAGCGCTGGAAGTCGTTGTTGAGGTTGGGCACCGGCAGCCAGAGCTGGGTCGCGCCCTTGATGTCGGCCACGGTGATGGTGGTGCTGACCTCGAAGCTACGCCAGGCGCCCACCTGGGGCGCGAAGCGGCGTGCCGGGGGCATCGTCGGCGCGGCGGTGGCGGCAGGCGCGGCGGTCTGGGCACGGGCACCGGACCACGGCAGCAAGCTCGAAGCCGCCAGGGCAGCGCCGCTGGCCAGCAGATGGCGACGGGTGGAAGGGGCAGACATGCGGAACTCCGGCAAAAGGTCAGGGAAAGTAGGCGGGACAGGACGGCCAGAAAGGCGCGGCATCATAGAGACAACGCCGGCACCGCCGCGCCCAACGCTGTCAACCTTCAACCCGCCAGCAGCGGTGCCAGCCAGCGGCCGGCCTGCGGGCCGGCCCAGTCCACTTCGCCGATGACGCTGAAGGCGGCCTGGCCCTGGCGGTCCACCACCACGGTGGTGGGGAAGATGCGCACGCCCCACTCCTTGGCCGCCGCGCCGTCGCGGTCGCGCAGCACCGGCAGGCCGAGCGGCTGGGCGTTCAGGAAGGACCTGAGCGCCCCGTCGGTCTCGCGGTAGTTGATGCACACCACCCGCAGCCGCTGGTCGGCCGCGTGGCGCGCGGCCAGCCGTTCCAGCGACGGCAGCTCGGTGCGGCAGGGCTCGCACCAGCTGGCCCAGAAGTTGAGCAGCACCACGTCGCCGCGCAGCTGCGCCAGCTGCCACGGCGAGCCGTCCAGCGCAGACAGCGCCAGCATCGGCGTGGCGCGCCCGCCGGGCCAGGGGCGCGGTTCGGGCATGGGCGTGCTTGGTGATGAGGTCGGATCGCCGCCGGCCGGCTCGGCCGCCTGGGCGCGACCGGCCGCTGCCAGCAACAGTCCGCCCGCCACGCCAGTGGTGCTGCTGCCGGCCAGCGCCAGCGGCAGGCCCAGGGCGCGGCGCAGCAAGCCGCGGCGGTGCAGGGTGGGCGACGGCGCGGCCGTCATGACGCCCGGCCCGCCAGCAGACCGGCCGGCCGGCTGTAGGCCGCAGCGCGTTCACCCCGCACAAAACCCAGCAGGCACAGCCCGGCCGCCTCGGCCGTGTGTATGGCCAGGGCGGTGGGCGCATAGATGGCGGCCAGCAGGCCCACGCCGGCCTGCGCCACCTTGTGCACAAGCTCGTAGCTGGCCCGGCTGGTCACGCAGATGAAGCCGGCCTCGGGCGCCTGGCCGCTGCGCGCCAGCCAGCCGGTCAGCTTGTCCACCGCGTTGTGGCAGCCGATGTCCTCGCGCAGCGCCAGCACACGGCCGTCCTCAAGGGCGCAGAAGGCGGCGGCATGGCTGGCGCCGGTGGCCTGGTGCAGCTGCTGGCGCTCGCTCATCTCGTGCATGGCGCGCTGCAGCGCCGCGGGCGAGACCGTCACCGCGGGCAGGGCCGGTCGATCGAGCGGGCGCACCAGCTCGTTGAGCGTCTCGATGCCGCACAGGCCGCAACCGCTGCGCCCCAGCAGGCTGCGGCGCTTGTCCTTCAGGCGCATGAAGCAGCGCAGCGTCACGCGCAGCTCCAGCGCCAGGCCCGCCACCCCGCCGGCCAGGGTGTGGGGCGTGATCTCGCAGTCCAGCAGGTCGTCGACGCTGTCGATCAGCCCCTCGGCCAGCGAAAAGCCCAGCGCAAAGTCCTCCAGATCAATCGGGCTGGCCAGCATCACCGCATGCGAGATGCCGTTGTAGACCAGCGCCACCGGCACCTCGGCGGCCACGGCGTCGTGCCGCGCCGCAGCGGCGCTGCCACGGGGCGCATCAGCCATCGCCTCGTCGGCCGGTTCCACGTCCGGGGCGGCGGCCGAGCGCCAGACCGACAGCCGCACCAGGGGCGGCGGCAACAAGGGGGTCAGATCCAGTTCCATGCGCGGATTGTCACTGCCGGCACAGCAGCCACCGGCGGTGCGTCAGCCGGCAGGTCGCACCGGGATGCAGGCCTGCATCATCGACGCTGGGTCTGCCGGATCGAAGTGCTCTCCATAGCGCTCGAAGGTGGCGGTGCCGGCATGCACCAGGCCCGAGGCCGGCAGCCAAGTGTTGAAGATGTAGCCGAATGCGGCGCCCACCTCGGACAGCGCAAACTCGAACACCGCGTATTGCCCGCCCGGAATGACGGCCAGGCACATGCCCTCAGGCACGCGCGCGCTGGTGTCGGGCACGGAAACAGCCGCCAGATACGCAAGATTGTCCAGAACGTCAGGCGCCTGGCCGGCAGGCTCCATCACGCCATAACTCACCCTGGGTTCGAGGACCGCATCGATCTCGCCGATGCGGGCAACAAAACGCGGCCAGAGCTGCGGGATCTCCGCCGACATCGGCCGGGTGATGATCTTCATGCCGACCACGGCCAGTGGCTCGCGAACAATGATGCTGGGTGTCATGGATGCTCCTTGCTGAATGGTCGAGCGGGACGCACATGACCATTGCTCGGCCATCGCTCGACAATCACTCGACGATCGGACGGGCGGGATTTCGACCACCGTCAGCGCTGGAACTCCTGCACGCCGGACGTCGGCAACACCAGCCCGGCCCGGACCAGACTGTCGTCGAGATGGTCCAGCAAGGCGGTGAGATGCAGGCTCAGCGAGCCCGGCTCGACAGCCGCCGCCCTGAGCACCCGCTTCACGTCGGCCGCCATGTCCACCGGACAGGCGCTGCAACTGGCGGCCGCGAGTTCGAGCAGGCGCTTTTCGCCGGGATGGGGAACGGCGCTGGCGGCAAAGACACAGTCGAAATAACTCGCCAGCAAGGCCGACACCCGGTGATTGAGGCTCACCAAGTCGCCGCGCCGGACGGCCTTGTCGATCTGGCTGGCATAGGAACTCAAGCTGCCGCGCAACACCGGGTGATTCAGCGCAATGATGTTGTCGCGCAGCGGGCGCGGGTAGTCGACCGCCGCCAGGCGCTTGAGATCCGACAGCCAGCCCTGGCGGTCGTACAGCGGCAGCGACTGCCGGATCGTGTGCCAGAAACAGGTCGTGTAACCCATGCTGGCCTGATGGTGCACAAGCACACGCTCGATCGCGGCCTGCATCCAGCCCGCATCGAAATAGATCACATCGACCTGCAGCCCGCTGGCGGCGTCGATCCATTGATCCGACGGCCCCCAGAACCGTTGATCGATCTCGGCACGCGATGCCTGGCCCAGGCGCCCGAAGATGCCATCGCGCACTTGAAGGGGAATATCGCCGCGGGTGAAAACATAGAGATCGATGTCGGACCCGTCGTCCGCCGGCACAAGGTCGCGGGCGCGCGAGCCGCCCAACGCCAGTGCCTCGACCTGTGGCAGCTGGGCGTATTCGCGCTGAAGTGCTTCGATGAGATGGGATGCTGTCGTCATGCTTCGTCCCGTCCTGAATTCAAACCTGAGATGCAACAATTGCTGTTTCTATTCATTGCGGGGCTTGTCATTTAGGAAAGCGAGTAGCAATTGACACTGCAGATACGACAGCAAGGAAAATGACGCGAAAGTAATTCTGTAGTGCCGTCTCTTCCTGAATAGGCGTTGACGCGCATTCCATTAATCCGGGCACAGTCGGAGCGAAGCGAATCTTCTCTTCCATACCGGCATGCAGGTCCTTGCACGCAACCGAGCATGATCGTTGACGACCCGAGAACGCCTGTCCCTTCCATTCCCAACGGTAATAGACCGAGCCATGGTTGGAGCAGTCGGTTCGGCTAACTGTGGCGATCGCTTCTATGCCATTTGCGTTGAATTCATGAAGTTCATCAGCATTGACTTTGGCGCGCCAAACAAGGAAGGAAACAACGCATAGCCATGCAAGCCAGACCATCGCATACAAAACACGAAGGGTTCTGCGATTGCTCTGATGCAGCTTTGCTAATAAGTCAGGGGGAAGGTGGCCTTGTTGCATGAGTGAATCGCTGAGGCCTAATTATTGAACTCTAGCGTCTGTCGCCTGGCGCCACCGTAGATTAACCAGTGAACGACGAATCACGCGCCGGTCAACGGCACGACTGTCCGATTGTTCCGGATGCCATACTGTCACGGCGTGAATCAATATCATCAGGTTCGTCGTTATCGATGACGAATGCACCGCCGAGCGCAACACGGCAATCGTCACGTGGTTCACAGAGATACTCCAATTCTGTGAAATCGATCGTGACCTCATCATTCGGCCAGAAGAGCAATCGGTGTACAAATGTACCGTCTGCATCCACGTCAACCTCCTGGTAGAGAACACACGCTTCGCGGTTGCTGGCCGCATTGCGCAGCGAATTGATTCGAGCGAAGCCCAACATCGCGCCCTTATAAGTGAGGTAGATCGAGTGGTAGCCAGTTTCAGAAATGCCGCCCACAAGCGCCAAACGTAGTTCCTTCACCAGCGGCCTCCACCTCACCGATTCGATGAGCGCGTCGTGAACCGAGACGCCTTCGAGAAGTTGTCTCATCGAGGCCGAGAGTAGCGACTCAATTTCAACGAGTCGCGATCGGTATGCTGAGCACACAGCGGCATCCTCGCTGTCAGTGAGGTCGCCGTTCGCCCAACCGCGGGTAAAATATCGCATGCACACGACTATACACGTGTCGGCTTGAACTTAGTAATACATCGCGTCGCGGTCGTTCAAAGTCGCAGGTCGCGAACAGTTCGCCCATCATTCGAATTGAGCCGCAGTTTCCGGAAGTCCACGCGTGCTGCGAAATGTTAGCTCGACAAATTTATTTTGCAGTATGACTGAGATACCGCCGATCAGGACGACTTGGAAGTTCCGCACCGTATTGAGAGCATAGGACGAGGCACATGCTCCCGTCGCGAGAGTTCTTCTTTTAACTGTGCGACGGCTGCAGACCACTCTGCAGTCTCCTTGAAGAGAATCCCATTGACAGACCTAACCTCATCCTCTGTCAGATCCGATGATGCATGCGATTCCTCGCAAAAACGCAGACGCGCAAGCCTCGCCAAGAGCACTTTTGTCGGTAGTTTTTTAATTTCGCTGGGCGCGATGATCGGAACCGCGCGATGGATGCCGAAGCGCTTCTTCATAGCATAGACATATAAGAAGGCGACTGAAAGTAGGTCATTGCATCGCGCGACATTTCCTAGCGTACCAGCCTACCGAAGGAAATGAAATTTCTCGCCGAAAAGTGAAATTAAGTGTTTCCCATCACTCATCGATTTTCCTTTCGAACGGAGCCGTCCATTGCAATTCTGTACTATGTAATGCACAACCTCGCCCACCATGCCGCCTAAAGGGAAATGAAGGTAGTGCCGGCCGCTGAGGTCCACTGAATACTTGCGCCAATCAACTACCCACAAGGAGTTACTTAAAATATTTCAATAACCTGAACATCGCGGCTCCACCCCCTAAGATCGCACCATTGCTCCGCAAAGGCTATGACCTCAGAAACCGTTTCGTCAGGATGCGAAGTAGTGTTGCAGAAGGCGCCGGGCTTTTCTCCAGTGGTGTCCAAATCTATACACAACCAATCCCCAGCCTCTTCCCATTTGCTGCAATCAACGCCAACCGCAGCAAAGAGGTCGGACTCATGGCGAATAATTTCACGCAGCACCGGATTGTGAGATTCGGAATACTCTATCGTTGAGTGAAGCACAACGCACTTTGCCATGGAGATATATAACGCAAATTTCAGCAGCGGCTCGCCAATGACCCGAAGAACGAGCAACGCTGGCAAGTTACCCGACGCAACGCAATGTTATGCACTTTTTAACTCCTCCCTCAACTGCATCAGCAAAGTACCCAAACGATTTTTACATTTTCCGTTTGGTCCAATTCCCCAATATTTATCGTACGGAGAGTTCTCAATAAGAGTTTTCTTGCCCGTACTTAAAAGCAAGGCAGACAATTCTGGAATCTTGAATTTTTCGCGCAACCCTGCAAGCATAATATCGTCTTTGATCAGATCCCAATCACGTCGAACTGGATATGCTCGACTTTGCCCTAAATCTTTTGCCTGCTTGGGCGAGCCCGCATTAAGTATCCTTTCAAATTGAGGTGTTCCCTCAAACTTCATGGCCTGAAAATAGTGCTCCATAGTGCGCCAATGGAACCCATTCAACTCAAACCCGAACCCTGCGAAGTTTGAAAACTCAAAATATTTATCATCCCGATTGAAGAAGTAAATTACAGTAGCCACGCCTTATCTATTCACTTTCAAAACGTGTTTTCGACGATCAGCTTCCGCCGTAAAAAAGCGGCATCCCGATACGGCCGATTCTGAAACCATTTTCAGATGTCGCCAAGCGCCACATGCTGGGGGTGGCGCGGACACAGCGCAGGGCATTGCCAATGCGCTGTGGTCAGGGCGCTGCGGCGCGTCCCTGCTGATCAGCCTCGGGCAGACGAGCACGGGCGCGGCCACATTGCATGGCCGCGCCGGAGTTGCGGGTCGGCGCCCGCGGAGGCTGGGAGTCCGCCGCCGTCAGGCCGCGGCCACTGCCCTGGCCAGGATCTGCCCGCCGCCGTAGCTGCTCTGCGCGGGCGCGTCGCCGCCGGTGCGCAGGCGCACGGCGCAGTACTTGAACTCGGGGATCTTGCCGTAGGGGTCGAGCACCGGGTTGGTGAGCTTGTTGATGGCGGCTTCGTAGTAGCAGAAGGCGACGAAGACGGCGCCGGGGGGCGAGCTTTCGTCGGCGCGGGCGTAGAGGCTGACCTGGCCGCGGCGGGATTCGAGGGTGATGAGCTGGCCGGGCTCGATGCCGTGGCGGGCCATGTCCAGCGGGTGCAGCAGGGCCACCGGATCGGGCTCGAGGGCGTCGAGCACGGCCGAGCGGCGCGTCATGCTGCCGGTGTGCCAGTGTTCGAGCTGGCGGCCGGTGATGAGCACCAGCGGGTAGCTATCGTCCGGGCGTTCGTTGGCCGGGATGATGTCGGCGGGCACGAAGCGCGCGCGGCCGGTGGCGGTGGGGAACTTGTCGATGAAGACCACCGGGTCGCCCGGGTCGCCTTCGGCCACGCAGGGGTAGGTGACGGCGCCGTCGGCCTGCAGGCGCGCCCAGGTGATGCCGCCGATGCTGGGCATGGCGCGGCGCATCTCGTCGAAGACCGCGGCCACCGCGGCGTCGGGCGCGTTGCTGCTGCCGGCGCCGTAGGTCCAGTCCAGGCCGAGCTGACGGGCCATGGCGATGAGGATGTCCAGGTCCTGGCGCGCCTGGCCGGGCGGCTGGATGGCCTGGCGGCCCAGCTGCACCAGCCGGTCGGTGTTGGTGAAGGTGCCGGTCTTCTCGGCGAAGGACGAGGCGGGCAGCACCACGTCGGCCAGGTAGGCGGTCTCGGTGAGGAAGATGTCCTGCACCACCAGCATGTCGAGCTTGGCCAGGGCCTCGCGCGCATGCTGGGCGTCGGGGTCGCTCATGGCCGGGTTCTCGCCCATGATGTACATGCCCTTGATCTGGTCATGCAGGATGGCGTGGATCACCTCCACCACCGTCAGGCCGGGCTTGTCGTCCAGGCGCTCGACCGGCACCTGCCAGGCGGCGGCGAAGCGCGCCCGCGCCTGGGCGTTGTCGACACGCTGGTAGTCCGGGTACATCATGGGGATGAGGCCGGCGTCGGACGCACCCTGCACATTGTTCTGGCCGCGCAGCGGATGCAGGCCCGAGCCGGGCTTGCCGATCTGGCCGGTCATGAGGGCCAGGGCGATCAGGCAGCGCGCGTTATCGGTGCCGTGGATGTGCTGGCTCACGCCCATGCCCCACAGGATCATGGAGCCGCGGCTGCTGGCGTACAGGCGCGCCACCTCGCGCAAGGTCTCGGCCGGGATGCCGCAGATGGGCGCCATGGCCTCGGGGCTGTAGGCCTTGACGTTCTCGGCCAGGGCCTCGTAGCCCAGGGTGCGGTCGGCGATGAAGGCCGGGTCGACCAGGCCTTCCTCGACGATGACATGCATCAGGGCGTTGAGCATGGCCACGTCGGTGTCGGGCTTGAACTGCAGGTGGCGGTGCGCCAGGCGCGCCAGGTCGCCGCGGCGCGGGTCCATCAGGATGAGCTTGGTGCCGCCCTGCACGGCGTTCTTGATCCAGCTGGCCGCCACCGGATGGTTCACGCTCGGGTTGGCGCCGATGACGATGACCACCTCGGCCTGGCCCACGTCCATCACCGGGTTGCTGACCGCGCCCGAACCGATGCCTTCCAGCAGCGCCGCCACGCTGGAGGCATGGCACAGCCGCGTGCAGTGGTCGACGTTGTTGCTGCCGAAGCCCAGGCGCACCAGTTTCTGGAACAGGTAGGCCTCCTCGTTGCTGCCCTTGGCCGAGCCGAAGCCGGCCAGGGCCTTGGCGCCGTGGCTGTCGCGGATCTGGCGCAGGGTGCCGCCGCCCAGGGCGAGCGCTTCTTCCCAGCTCGCCTCGCGGAACACCTCCATGACGCGGTCCGGGTCCATCACGAAGTCGCCGTTCTTGGGCGGCGCGTCGGCGCGGCGGATCAGCGGCACGGTCAGGCGCTGCGGGTGGCGCGCGTAGTCGAAGCCGTAGCGGCCCTTCACGCACAAGCGGCCCTGGTTGGCCGGGCCGTCACGGCCTTCGACGTAGAGGATCTTGTCGTCCTTGACGTGGTAGGTCATCTGGCAGCCCACGCCGCAGAAGGGGCAGAGCGAGTCGACGCTGCGGTCGGGCACCTGCAGCGCCACGTCGCGCGCCGGCGACAGCGCGCCCGTGGGGCAGGCCTGCACACACTCGCCGCAGGCCACGCAGGTGGACGCGCCCATGGGGTCGTCCATGTCGAAGACGATCTTGGCGTCCGGCCCGCGCAGGGCCAGGCCGATGACGTCGTTGACCTGTTCGTCGCGGCAAGCGCGCAGGCAGCGCGTGCACTGGATGCAGGCGGCCATGTTGACCGCGATGGCGGCATGGCTCAGGTCGGCCGCGACATCGGCACGCGGCGCGAAGCGCGGCTTGCCCACGCCGAGCTTGTCGGCCCACACGTCCACCTCGTTGTGGCGGGTGTGGGCCTGCTCGGGCAGGTCGGCCTGCAGCAGCTCGATCACCATCTGCTGCGCCTTCACGGCGCGCGGGCTGTCGGTGCTGACCTGCATGCCGGCGCTGGGCGTGCGGCAGCACGAGGCGGCCAGCACACGTTCACCCTTGATCTCGACCATGCAGGAGCGGCAGTTGCCCACCGCCTCCAGCCCGGGCTTGTAGCAAAGGCGCGGAATGGCCACGCCCAGGCGGTCGGCGATCTCGATCAGGGTCTCGCCGCCCTGGCCGGTGACCTCCTGGCCATTGAGCGTGAAGGTGACGGGCGGGGCGATCTGTTCGCGTTCGGCGCGGGTGCTGGCGTTCATCGTGGGTGTCCTCGCGGCAGGCGGCTCAGTGATGGCTCCCCCTCGGGGGGCGGACGACGCGGGGCGTCGGCCTGGGGGCGCGTTCACGCCAGCTCGTTCGGGAAATACTTGATCACGCAGTCGACCGGGTTCGGCGCGGCCTGGCCCAGGCCGCAGATCGAGGCGTCGCGCATCACCTGCGACAGCTCGGCCAGCAGCGGTGCATCCCAGTGCTCCTGCGCGATCAGGGCGCTGGCCTTGGCCGTGCCGACGCGACAGGGCGTGCACTGGCCGCAGCTCTCGTGCTCGAAGAAGCTCATCATGTTGCGCGCCGCGGCCTTGGCGCTGTCCTGGTCCGAGAGCACGATGACCGCGGCCGAGCCGATGAAGCAGCCGTGCGGCTGCAGGGTGTCGAAGTCCAGCGGGATGTCGCCCATCGAGGCCGGCAGGATGCCGCCCGAGGCACCGCCCGGCAGGTAGGCGTAGAAGGTGTGACCCTCGGCCATGCCGCCGCAGTATTCGTCGATCAGCTCGCGGATGGTGATGCCCGCGGGTGCGAGCTTCACGCCCGGCTCCCTGACCCGGCCCGAGACCGAGAAGCTGCGCAGACCCTTGCGGCCGTGGCGGCCCTGGCCGGCGAACCAGGCGCCGCCCTTCTCCACCAGCTCGCGCACCCAATACAGGGTCTCGAAGTTGTGCTCCAGCGTGGGTCGGCCGAACAGGCCCACCTGAGCGACATAGGGCGGCCGCAGGCGCGGCATGCCGCGCTTGCCCTCGATCGACTCGATCATGGCCGACTCTTCGCCGCAGATGTAGGCGCCGGCGCCGCGCCGCAATTCGATGGTCGGCAAGGTGCCCTCGGGCCACTGCGCACGCAGGGTGGCGAGTTCGGTCTCGAGGATGGCGCGGCAGGCGTGGTATTCGTCGCGCAGGTAGACGTAGACCGACGCCACGTCCACCGCCCAGGCGGCGATGAGCAGGCCTTCGAGGAAACGGTGCGGGTCGCGTTCGAGGTACCAGCGGTCCTTGAAGGTGCCGGGTTCACCTTCGTCGATGTTCACCGCCATGAGGCGCGGCGCCGGCTCGGCGCGCACGATGCGCCACTTGCGCCCGGCCGGGAAGCCCGCGCCGCCCAGGCCGCGCAGGCCGGCGTCTTCGAGCGTCTTAATAACCGATTCGACGTCGCGGCGGCCCTCCAGGCAATCACGCAGCAGGGCGTAGCCGCCTGCGGCGGCATAGGCCGCCAGGCCGATGTAGGGCTCGGGTTCGTGGCGCGTGGCGCGTGCCGACACGGCGGCGGCCACGCTCGCGGTGTCGGCCTTGAGCACCGGCTTCTGGTGCACCACCGCCACGGGCGCCTGCTCGCAGCGGCCCACGCAGGGCGCGGGGATCATGCGCACCTCGCGGCCCAGGATGGCGGGCAGCTTCGCCAGCAACTCCTGCGCGCCGGCCATCTCGCAGGAGAGGCCGTTGCACACGCGCACGGTGAGCGCGGCGGGCGCGGCGATCGAACCGTCCGGGCCTTCCTTCACCACGTCGAAGTGGTGGTAGAAGCTCGCGACCTCGTAGACCTCGGTCTGCGCCAGGCCCAGCAGGCGCGCCAGGGCGGCCAGGTGGTGCGCGCCGAGCTGACAGTAGGAGTCCTGGATGGCGTGCAGGTATTCGATCAGCAGATCGCGCCGCAGCGGGCCTGCGCCAACAAGCGCGCGCACCTCGTCCAGCGCCTGCGGCTGCACCGTGCGGCCCTTGGGCGCCTGGCGCTTGCGTTCACGGCTGGCGCCGGCGACGGCGATGGGGATGACCGGATGGTTCACAGCAAGGGCTCCACGGAGGCAATCCGGCCAGTATCTGGCGCGCCACGCGGCACTGTCCAATCGAATCGGGAAACCACCCGATTCAGCCAAGCTATGACCGTCTGCCCACTGGGTGATGGCCCATGGCCGGCGCCGCGTTTCAGCGGTCCAGCGCCAGGCTGCCGGTGTGTTGGCGCACATGGGCCAGCCAGTCGGGCTGGGCAGCCATCTGCAGCGCGACCTCGAGCACGCGGGTCGGCGGACTGGCCAGCGAGGTCATCCAGCCGATCGGCGTTTCCACCACCGGGTCGACCAGCGCATGGGCCACCAGGCCGGGCTGCAGGCGCGTTGCGCTCACCAGCGCGCCGGGCAACACGGCGGCCAGGTCGCCGGCGCCGTCGTCCTGCACCGCCTGCATGAGCGCCAGCACCGAATCGGTCTCCAGTGCCGGCACGATGCGTTGGCCGGCACTGCGCAGCGCGCGTTCGACGATCACGCGGTTGTGCATCTCGGGCGTGAGCATCACCAGCGGCAGGCGTGCGGCGTCGGCCCAGCGCCAGGGGCTGTCGAACTGCAGGCCGGCCGCGCCCGTGGCGGGATCTGCCGCGGTGGCGGCTGCACTGCGGCGCACGAGAAAGTAATGCTCGCCGTATTGCGGCAACACGCGCAGGCGCCGGTCGGTCGGCTGCAGGCGTTCGGCATAACCCAGGGCCAGGTCCAGCGCCAGGCTGTCCAGGCCATTTTCGAGCGCCTGCGAGCTCAGAGCCTGCAGCACCGGCTGGATGCCCGCAAAGCGCGCGCGCAAGCGGGCGGCAAAACGCGCCGCCACCGGCACGGCGGTGGGAACGGCGCCGATGCGCAGCACGCCGCGCGGTGCACCGTCCAGGCTGGCGAGTTCCTGCCTCAGCGCCTCGGTGCCGTGCAGCAGGCGGTGCGCATGTGCCAAGGCCACTTCTCCCTCGGCGGTCAAGCCCTCGTATTGGCGCGAGCGACGCACCAGGGCCACGCCGAGTTCGGCCTCCAGGGCGCGCAGGGCGTTGGACAGCGCTGGTTGGGTGATGTGGCACGCCTGGGCAGCGCGGCCGAAGTGGCGATGCTGGTCCAGCGCCGCCAGGTAGCGCATGGCTTCAAGCAGATTCATGGCGGCGATTCTCGACCGGGCCGGCCGCGCCGCCAGCCCACGTCACGCACCGCCACCAGCCTGTGTCAGGCCGTCGCCTCAGGTGGTCTTGCTCACCGTGATGGTGGGGAACTTGCTGGAGAAATCCTTGGCCTGGGCGGCGATCTTGATGGCCACCTGGCGCGCCAGGGCCTTGTAGATGCCGGCGATCTCGCCGTCCGGGTCGGCCACCACGCTGGGGCGGCCCGAGTCGGTCTGCTCGCGGATGCTGCGCACCAAGGGCAGGCCGCCGAGGTAGTCGATGCCGTACTGCGTGGCCATGGCCTTGCCGCCGTCGGCGCCGAAGATGTGTTCGGTGTGGCCGCAGTTGGGGCAGCAGTACACCGCCATGTTCTCGATGATGCCGAGTATCGGCACGTTGACCTTCTCGAACATGGTCAGGCCCTTCTTGGCGTCGATCAGGGCGATGTCCTGCGGCGTGGTGACGATGACCGCGCCGGTCACCGGCACACGCTGAGACAGGGTGAGCTGGATGTCGCCGGTGCCGGGCGGCATGTCGACGATGAGGTAGTCCAGGTCCTTCCAGTTGGTCTGGCGCAGCAGCTGCTCCAGCGCCTGGGTGGCCATGGGGCCGCGCCAGACCATGGCCTGGTCCTCGTCGACCAGGAAGCCGATGGACATGACCTGCATGCCGTGGGCCATCATGGGCTCCATGGTCTTGCCGTCGGCGCTCTCGGGGCGACCGGACACACCCATCATCATGGGCTGGCTGGGGCCGTAGATGTCGGCGTCGAGCAGGCCCACGCGGGCGCCCTCGGCGGCCAGCGCCAGGGCCAGGTTGGCCGCGGTGGTGCTCTTGCCCACGCCGCCCTTGCCGCTGGCCACGGCGACGATGTTCTTCACCCCCGGCACCAGCGGCACGCCGCGCTGCACCTGGTGGGCGATGACATGGCTGCGCACACTCACGCTCACATTGCCCACGCCGGGCACGCCGCCGCGCACCGCGGCGATGAGCTGCTTTCTCAGCGGCTCGTGCTGGCTGGCGCCGGGGTAGCCGAGCTCGACGTCGAAGCTCACGTCCTCACCGTCCACGCGCAGATTCTTCACCTGCTTGCTGGTGACGAAGTCACGCCCGGTGTTGGGGTCGATGACGGTCTGGATGGCGGCCTGGATGGTCTGGGGGGTGAGGGACATGGGCGGGCTCGGGGCAGTCTCTTGGGGTTTTCTGATGGCGGACGGTGCGCGGCTCTGGGCCTGCGGCGGCTTCCGGCCGGCGCGCTGGATGACTCGATCCGCGCGAGGCGGCGAGAGTCTAGCGGCTGGGCTATGGCCGCACGGCCACAAGCTCATGCAGTGCCGCAGCATCACTGCCCCAGTTCGGCCCGCGGTCACAGGGTCGGGCGCGCCGCCGTCTGCTCGATGAGCAGGTCGCTCTGCGCCACCGCCACGCAGGGCAGGATCCAGCCCTCGGCCTTTTCCTCGGCCAGCAGGCCGGGCCACTCGACCAGGTAGCTCACCCGGCCCTGCAGCAGCCTGCACATGCAGGCGCGGCAGCTGCCGTTGCGGCACGAACTCGGCAGGCGCAGGCCGGCGTCCTGCGCTGCCAGCAGCAGGCTGCGCCGATTCGAGGCCGCAAAGCTGTGCACTTGGCCCTCGCCGGCCTGCACCCGTACCTGCCACCGCGGCGCGCTCTCCTGGGCCTGCAAAGGCGCCGGGACCGGTAGCGCTGACGACATCCTTCACCTCCAACTGGCTGGGCAACCAGGGTGGAATCTACCCAATGGCGGACGCCCGACGCGCGCCTATCATGGCCCGCCCCAGTCCACACACCGAGTGAAGGAGACCGCATGAACGCCACCCCCACCCCTGTCGGCCAGCATGTCTGGTACGAGCTCATGACCACCGACCTGGCCGGTGCCGAGGCCTTCTATGCCGCGGTGATCGGCTGGACGGTGCAGGACTCCGGCCAGGCCGGGCCGCGCTACGACATGCTCAAGGTCGGCGACCAGGCCGTGGGCGGCATGATGGCCCTGCCGGCCGAGGCCTGTGCCGCCGGCGCCCGGCCGGCCTGGCATGCCTACATCACCGTGGCCGACGTCGACGCCTCGGCCCAGGCCGTGGCAGCCGAAGGTGGCACGGTCTGGGTGCCGGGCACCGACATTCCCGGCGTGGGCCGCTTCAGCATGGTGAGTGACCCGGGCGGCGCGAGCTTCTACCTGTTCAGCCCCCTGCCCGGCGACGCCCCGCCGCCGCTGCCGGCCGGCACGCCGGGCAAGTTCGCCTGGCACGAGCTGTACGCCCACGACCTGGACGCCGCCTGGGCCTTCTACACCCGCCACTTCGGCTGGAGCGAGGCCGATGCCATCGACATGGGCGAGATGGGCCGCTACCAGCTCTACCGCACCGCCGCCGGCGCCGACGCCGCGGGCGGCATGATGACCAGGCCACCCCAGGTGCCGCGGCCCTGCTGGCTGTACTACGTCAACGTGCCGGCCATCGACGCGGCGGTCGAGCGCATCACCGGCGCCGGCGGCCAGGTGCTCAACGGCCCCATGCAGGTGCCGGGCGGCCAGTGGATCGTCAACGCCCTGGACCCCCAGGGCGCCGCCTTCTCGCTGGTGGCGCCGGCGCGCTGAGACCGGGCAGTTCGGGGTCGCCACCTAGAATCGGCGCCCCTTTCCAAGACCTGCCGCGCAGCGCGCACCCGAGGCTCCATGACCCGCCAGCTCTTCGTCACCACCGCCCTGCCGTATGCCAACGGCAAGTTCCACATCGGCCATATCATGGAGTACATCCAGGCCGACATCTGGGTGCGGTTCCAGCGCATGTGCGGGCATCAGGTGCATTTCGTCGGCGCCGACGACGCCCACGGCGCGCCCATCATGATTGCCGCCGAGAAGGCCGGCAAGACGCCGCAGCAGTTCGTGGCCGACATCGCCGCCGGGCGCAAGGAATACCTCGACGGTTTCCACATCGCCTTCGACAACTGGCATTCGACCGACGGCGTCGAGAACCACGAACTGGCCCAATCCATCTACCTGGCGCTGCGCAGGAACGAACTGATCGAGGTGCGCCCCATCGAGCAGTTCTTCGACCCGGTCAAGGCCATGTTCCTGCCGGACCGCTACATCAAGGGTGAATGTCCGAAATGCGGCGCCAAGGACCAGTACGGCGATTCGTGCGAGAGCTGCGGCGCGGTCTACAGCCCGACCGAGCTGAAGAACCCGTATTCGGCGCTGAGCGGGGCGGTGCCGGTGATGAAGACCAGCGACCACTATTTCTTCAAGCTCAGCGACCCGCGCTGCGCCAGCTACCTGGAGCAGTGGACCCACGAGCCGGGCAAGCTGCAGGCCGAGGTGGTCAACAAGGTGAAGGAGTGGTTCACCAAGGACGACGAGGGCAAGGGCGGCCTGGGCGACTGGGACATCAGCCGCGACGCGCCCTATTTCGGCATCGAGATTCCGGATGCGCCGGGCAAGTACTTCTATGTGTGGCTGGATGCACCCATCGGATATCTCGCCTCGCTGAAGAACTACTTCGACAAGGGCGGCCCGAAGGCGAAATACGGCGAGGCCCGCAGCTTCGACGAGTTCATGGCCGACCCCGCGGTGGAGCAGTACCACTTCATCGGCAAGGACATCGTCTACTTCCACACCCTGTTCTGGCCGGCGACGCTGCATTTCAGCGGCCGCAAGACGCCCACCAACGTCTTCGTGCACGGCTTCCTGACCGTCAACAACGGCGAGAAGATGAGCAAGAGCCGCGGCACCGGCCTGGACCCGCTCAAGTACCTGTCGCTGGGCATGAACGCCGAATGGCTGCGCTACTACATCGCCGCCAAGCTCAACTCGCATGTGGAGGACATCGACTTCAACCGCGAGGACTTCATGGCCCGGGTCAACGCGGACCTGATCGGCAAGTTCGTCAACATCGCCAGCCGCGCCGCCGGCTTCATCGCCAAGCGTTTCGACGGCCGCCTCGCGGCCGAGCTGGGCGCCGAGGGCAGCGCCCTCGTCGGCAGCCTGCGCGCCCACGCCGACGCCGTGGCCCGGCTCTACGACACGCGCGAGTTCGGCAAGGCGGTGCGCGAGATCATGGCCCTGGCCGACCAGGTGAACGCCTACGTCGACCAGCACAAGCCCTGGGAGCTGGCCAAGAAGCCCGGCGCCGACGCCGAGCTGCAGCAGGTGTGCAGCGTGTGTGTCGAGGCCTTCCGCCTGCTGGCGCTGTACCTCAAGCCGGTGCTGCCGCGCCTGGCCGGCGAGGTCGAGGCCTTCCTCAAGATCGAGCCGCTCAGCTTTGCCGACGCCCAGCGCAGCCTGGGCGCACACAGCATCGGCGCCTACAGCCACCTGATGCAGCGCGTCGACCCCAAGCTGCTCGACGCCCTGTTCGAGCCGCCGGTGGTCGAGCTGCCCAAGCCGGGCGGCGAGGACATCGCTGCGGAAATCAAGATCGACGACTTCGCCAAGGTCGACCTGCGCATCGCCAAGATCGTCAAGGCCGAGACGGTCGAGGGCAGCGACAAGCTGCTGCGCCTCACCCTCGACGCCGGCGAAGGCCGGCTGCGCAACGTGTTTTCCGGCATCCGCAGCGCCTACCGGCCCGAGCAGCTGGAAGGCAAGCTCACCGTGCTGGTGGCCAACCTGGCGCCGCGCAAGATGAAGTTCGGCGTCAGCGAAGGCATGGTGCTGGCCGCCAGCCATGCGGA
The DNA here is from genome assembly GCA_041169165.1 of Pseudomonadota bacterium. Taxonomy (GTDB): domain Bacteria; phylum Pseudomonadota; class Gammaproteobacteria; order Burkholderiales; family Burkholderiaceae_C; genus Sphaerotilus. Next base: position 3,600 of record JBEEJN010000005.1, on the reverse strand, counting down.
CGAGAAGGCCCACCCGGGCATCTTCGTGCTCGAACCCGGCGTAGGCGCCCAGCCCGGCATGCGGGTGCGCTGAAGCCGGCGCCGGCGCAAGCCCGGCGCCGGTTTTCCATGCTGGAATGGCGGGTTGATGACAAGTTTGCCCAAGCCAAGTTGCCAAGCCAGGGTGACCGGCGCCGCCGTGTCAGCCGCCCTGTCGATTGCCCTGTTCGCTGCTGTCGGCGCCGCCCTGCTGAGCGCCCCCGCATCCCAAGCCGCACCGGCTCGCATCCCCGACACCCTGGCGCATCGCCTGCAGGCCTGCAGCGTCTGCCACGGCAAGGACGGCCAGGCCGCACCGGACGGCTACCGCCCGCGCATCGCCGGCAAGCCGGCCGGCTACCTCTACCACCAGCTGCTCAACTTCCGCGACGGCCGGCGCCATTACGGCCCCATGGTGGCCTTGGTCGACGCCCTGCCCGAGCCCTATCTGCGCGAGATCGCCGAGCACTACGCGACGCTGTACCTGCCCTATGCCGCGCCGCCGGCCCTGCCACCCGCCGCCCGCCCGCCGGCCGAGCTGCTGGCGCGTGGCCGCGCCCTGGCGCTGGAGGGCGACAAGGCGCGCAACATCCCCGCCTGCCGCAGCTGCCACGGCCAGGTCCTGACTGGCAGCCTGCCGGCCACACCTGGCCTGCTGGGCCTGCCGCGCGACTACCTGATGGGCCAGCTCGGCGCCTGGCACACCGGCCAGCGCCGCGCCCTGGCGCCGGACTGCATGGCCGAGATCGTGCAGCGTCTGGCACCGGGCGACATCAGCGCGGTGAGCGCCTGGCTGTCCAGCCAGCCGGTGCCGGCCGACGCCCATCCCCAGCCGCCAGGCCGCGATGCAGCGCCGCTGCGCTGCGGCAGCGTGGTGGACACCGGCGCGGGGGTGCAGCGATGAAGCACGCCACCTGGCTCAAGGCCGCACTCGGCGGCGTGGCCCTCGCTGCCCTGGCCCTGCTGGCGCCGCTCGGGCTCGACCCGGTCGTGGCGCTGGACGAGAGCGGTACGGCCGTCGCCACGTCCTCGTCTCCCGCCACCTCGCCCGCCAGTGCCGAGCAGCTTGAACGCGGCCGTCAGCTGGCCCTGGCCGGCCACTGCGCCGGCTGCCACACGGCGCGCGGCAGCGCGCCCTATGCGGGCGGCACGGCCATCGAGACACCCTTCGGCACGGTCTACGCCGGCAACCTCACGCCCGACGACGCCACCGGCATCGGCCGCTGGACGCCCGCCACCTTCTGGCGCGCCCTGCACCACGGCCAGGGTGCGGACGGGCGCCGCCTGGTGCCGGCCTTCCCCTACACCGAGTTCACCCGCATCACGCGTGCGGACAGCGACGCCCTCTACGCCTGGCTGCGCAGCCTGCCCGCGGTGGTGCAGGCGAATCACCCGCACGCGCTGCGCTGGCCCTACGGCACGCCCACGGCGCTGGCCGCCTGGCGGCTGCTGTTCTTCAGCGCGGGTGAGTTCCGCCCCGACCCGGCGCACACGGCCGAGTGGAACCGCGGCGCCTACCTGGTCAATGGCCCGGGCCACTGCGTGGCCTGCCACGGCGGGCGCAATGCCCTGGGCGCCATCCGCGACGCCGGCTTCGGCGGCGGGCTGATGGCCGGCGGCGCGGGTGAAGGCGCGGGCAACTGGTACGCCCCCGCCCTGAACCGCAGCGACGAGGCCGGCGTGGCCGACTGGCCGCTGGACGACATCGTCGCCCTGCTGCAGGGCGGCGCCGCGCCGCGCGGGCGCGCCAGCGGCCCCATGGCCGAGGTGGTGAGCCACAGCACCCAGCACCTGCCTGCGGCCGACCTGCGCGCCATGGCGGTCTACCTGCAGGCCCTGCCGGCGGTGGCGCCGCCGGCAGCGGCGGGTTTTCCGCCCGCCACGCCCGACGATCCGCGCCGAAGCCTGGGCGCATCGCTCTACAAGGACCACTGCGCTGCCTGCCACGGCGAGGCGGGCGAAGGTGGCGCCCAGGCCGACGGGCGTCTGGTCGTGCCCCCTCTGGCCGGCAACCGCATCGTCGCCATGAACCCGCCGGCCAACCTGGTGCGCGCCATCGCCCTGGGCGGCTTTGGTGCGGCCACCGCCACCAACCCGCGCCCCTACGGCATGCCGCCCTACGGCCATGTGCTGGGCGAGGAGCAGATCGCCTGCATCGCCACCTTCCTGCGCAGCAGCTGGGGCCACGCGGGCGCGCCGGTCAGCAGCGCGGACGTGACACGCTGGCGCGGCGGGAGCTGACCTGCGCTGTGGCGCCGCTAGGTCAGCCCGGCCGTGTTCACGTACAGCGCATAGAGCGAATGGCTGGCCGCCATGAAGAGGCGGTTGTGCTTGGCGCCGCCGAAGCAGACGTTGGCGCAGCGCTCCGGCAGGTGGATGTGGCCGATGGGTGTGCCGTCGGGCGCGTAGACGCGCACGCCGTCGAGCGCCGCCGCGTCGGCCTGGGGCGAGCCGTTGCTGCCATAACCACACCAGAGGTGGCCGTCGCGGTCGACCGCCATGCCGTCGAGCGCGCCGTGGTCGCTCGCCTCGATGAGTACACGGCGCTGGCCGAGCTGCCCGCCCGGCAGGACGTCGATGGCCCAGATGCGCCGGGGCACGGCGCGGCTTTCGATGACGTAGAGCAGCGACTCGTCGGGCGAGAAGGCCAGGCCGTTGGGGCCGGCCAGGTCGTCGATGACACAGGCCAGCAGCCCCGTGAGCGGGTTGATGCGGTAGACCGCGTGCGGGCGCTCGGCCGGGGCGGCTTCGCCCTCCCAGTCGCTGGCGATGCCGAAGCTGGGGTCGGTGAACCAGACCGCGCCGTCGCGCGAACACACGATGTCGTTGGGCGAATTCAGCCGCGCGCCCTCGAACCGATCGGCCAGCACCGTGATGCGGCCGTCATATTCGGTGCGGGTGACACGTCGGCTGAGGTGCTCGCAGGCCAGCAGCCGGCCCTGGCGATCGCGCGCCAGGCCGTTGGCGTTGTTGGATGGCGCGCGGAACACGCTGGTCACGCCGCTGGTGTCGTCCCAGCGCAGGATGTGATTGTTGGGTATGTCCGAGAGCAGCAGGTAGCGCCCATCGCCGAACCACTGCGGACCCTCGGCCCAGCGCAGGCCGGTGGCGAGCTGCTCGACGCCGGCACTGAACAGGCGCAGGCGGGCAAATCGCTCGTCGAGCACCTCGATGGCCGGGTCGGGGTAGCGCTGGCTGGGCGTGAATGCGAAGCCCGGGCCGGTGGTGGTGGTGATGGTGGTGGGGACCGTGCTCACAGCGTCGCCCTCGCTCACTTCAGCAGCAGGTTGGGCAGCCACATCGCGAAGCCCGGCACATAGGTCACCAGCATGAGGGCGGCGATGAGCGCGCCGTAGAAGGGCCAGATGGTCTTCATCACCGTGCCGACCGAGACCTCGCCGATGGTGCAGCCGACGAACTGCGTCGTGCCCACCGGCGGCGTGTTCAGGCCCAGCGCGCAGTTGATGAGCATGACGATGCCGAACTGCTCGGTCGTCATGCCGAACTGCTGGCAGATGGGCAAAAAGATCGGCGTGCAGATCAGGATGGTGGCCGCCATGTCGAGAAAAGTGCCGAGCACGA
>JBEEJN010000004.1:0-142873 GCA_041169165.1 Pseudomonadota bacterium | reverse complement strand
GCTTCCGTCAGAACCTGCTGGGCAAGCGCGTCGACTACTCGGGCCGCTCGGTCATCACCGTGGGCCCGTACCTCAAGCTGCATCAGTGCGGCCTGCCCAAGCTGATGGCGCTGGAGCTGTTCAAGCCCTTCATCTTCTCGCGCCTGGAGGCCATGGGCATCGCCTCCACCATCAAGCAGGCCAAGAAGGAAGTCGAGAGCGGCACGCCGGTGGTGTGGGACATTCTTGAAGAAGTCATCAAGGAACACCCCGTCCTGCTCAACCGCGCCCCCACCCTGCATCGCCTGGGCATCCAGGCCTTCGAGCCGGTGCTGATCGAAGGCAAGGCCATCCAGCTGCATCCGCTCGTGTGCTCGGCCTTCAACGCCGACTTCGACGGTGACCAGATGGCCGTGCACGTGCCGCTGTCCATCGAGGCGCAGATGGAAGCCCGCGCGCTGATGCTGGCCTCCAACAACGTGCTCTTCCCGGCCTCGGGCGAGCCGTCCATCGTGCCGTCGCAGGACGTGGTGCTGGGCCTGTACTACGCCACCCGCGAGCGCATCAACGGCCGCGGCGAAGGCCTGATCTTCTCCGACCTGGTGGAAGTGCAGCGCGCGCTGGACAACAAGGTGGTCGAACTGACCGCCAAGATCTCCGTGCGTCTGACCGAATGGATCAAGGGCGAAAGCGGCGAGTGGATCCCCACCGTCAAGCTGACCGACACCACGGTCGGCCGTGCCCTGCTGTCCGAGATCCTGCCCAAGGGCCTGCCCTTCAGCAACATCAACAAGGCGCTGAAGAAGAAGGAGATCTCGCGGCTGATCAACACCTCCTTCCGCAAGTGCGGTCTGAAGGACACGGTGATCTTCGCCGACAAGCTGCTGCAGTCGGGCTTCCGCCTGGCCACGCGCGCCGGCATCTCGATCGCCATCGACGACATGCTGGTGCCCAAGGAGAAGGCCGGCCTGATCGAGCGCGCCGAGACCGAGGTCAAGGAGATCGAGCAGCAGTACGTCTCCGGTCTGGTGACCGCCGGCGAGCGCTACAACAAGGTGGTGGACATCTGGGGCAAGGCCGGTGACGAGATCGGCAAGCGCATGATGGAACACCTCAAGATCGAGAAGGTGACCGACCGCCACGGCAAGCTGGTGGACCAGGAAAGCTTCAACTCGATCTACATGATGGCCGACTCTGGCGCGCGCGGTTCTGCCGCGCAGATCCGCCAGCTGGCCGGCATGCGCGGCCTGATGGCCAAGCCGGACGGCTCCATCATCGAGACGCCCATCACGGCGAACTTCCGTGAAGGTCTGAACGTGCTGCAGTACTTCATCTCGACGCACGGCGCCCGCAAGGGCCTGGCCGACACGGCGCTGAAGACCGCGAACTCGGGCTACCTGACGCGCCGCCTGGTCGACGTGACTCAGGATCTGGTCGTCATCGAGGACGACTGCCACACCGACAACGGCATCAACATGCGTGCCCTGGTCGAAGGTGGTGAAGTCATCGAGAGCCTGCGTGACCGCATCCTCGGCCGTGTGCCGGCCGCCGACGTGCAGCACCCCGAGACCGGCCAGGTGCTCATCCACGCGGGCCACATGCTCGACGAGGACGCCATGGACATCCTCGAAGCCGCCGGCGTCGACGAAGTCAAGGTGCGCACCCCGCTGACCTGCGACACCCGCTACGGCCTGTGCGCCAAGTGCTACGGCCGCGACCTCGGCCGCGGCGGCCTGGTCAACCAGGGCGAAGCGGTGGGCGTGATCGCCGCGCAGTCCATCGGCGAGCCGGGTACGCAGCTGACCATGCGCACCTTCCACATCGGTGGTGCGGCTTCGCGTGCTGCGGTGGCCTCCAGCGTCGACGCCAAGAGCGAAGGCCTGATCGGCTTCAACAGCACCATGCGCTACGTCACCAACGGCAAGGGCGAGCTGGTGGTCATCTCGCGTTCGGGCGAGATCATCATCTCCGACCCGCATGGCCGCGAGCGCGAGCGTCACAAGGTGCCCTACGGCGCGACCCTGAACGTCAAGCCCGACCAGGCCATCAAGGCCGGCACGGTGCTGGGCAACTGGGACCCGCTGACCCGCCCCATCATCACCGAGTTCGCCGGGCGCGTGCGCTTCGAGAACGTCGAGGAAGGTGTCACCGTCGCCAAGCAGGTGGACGAGGTCACCGGCCTGTCCACCCTGGTGGTGATCGACCCCAAGCGCCGCGGCTCGGCCAAGGTGGTGCGTCCGCAGGTCAAGCTGCTGGACGCCCAGGGCAACGAGATCAAGATCCCCGGCACCGACCACGCCGTGACCATCGGCTTCCAGATCGGCGCGCTCATCCAGGTGCGCGACGGTCAGGACGTGATGCCCGGCGAGGTGCTGGCCCGCATCCCGGTCGAAGGCCAGAAGACGCGCGACATCACCGGCGGTCTGCCGCGTGTGGCCGAGCTGTTCGAGGCCCGTTCGCCCAAGGACAAGGGTCTGCTGGCCGAGATGACCGGCACGGTCAGCTTCGGCAAGGAGACCAAGGGCAAGGCGCGCCTGCAGATCACGACGCCCGAAGGTCAGGTCTACGAGGAACTGATCCCGAAGGAAAAGAACGTGCTGGTGCACGAAGGTCAGGTCGTCAACAAGGGCGAACTGGTGGTCGACGGTCCGGCCGATCCGCAGGACATCCTGCGCCTACTGGGCATCGAGGAACTGGCGCGCTACATCGTCGACGAGGTGCAGGACGTCTACCGTCTGCAGGGCGTGAAGATCAACGACAAGCACATCGAGGTGATCGTTCGCCAGATGCTGCGTCGTGTCCAGATCGTCAACAGCGGTGACACCCACTACATCCCGGGCGAGCAGGTCGAGCGTGCCGCGCTGTTCGACACCAACGACCGCATGCGTGCCCAGGGCAAGCTGCCGGCCACGTATTCGGACGTGCTGCTGGGCATCACCAAGGCCTCGCTGTCGACCGATTCCTTCATCTCGGCAGCCTCCTTCCAGGAGACCACCCGCGTGCTCACCGAGGCGGCCATCATGGGCAAGCGCGACGAGCTGCGCGGCCTGAAGGAAAACGTCATCGTCGGTCGCCTGATTCCGGCCGGTACCGGTCTGGCGTACCACAAGGCGCGCAAGGCCAAGGACGAGATGGACGAGACCGAGCGCCGCCTCATCGCCATGCAGGAAGCGCAGGACGCGCTGGCTGCCGTCGATGCCGGTCCGGGGCCGGGCGCTGCCGAAGGCGAAGACTGAGTCGCCGTGCCCATCGTCGCGTCGGTGGGCTCGCCTGCAATGGTGAGCGCCCGATGCGAGTGATGCGAATGCCGGTCACCGTGAGTACGGCGCACCGGCGCGAACACAAAGGCCCGCGCATGCGGGCCTTTTTCGTGGCCGACCGATCCTCAGGGCGTCCGCGCTCAGTGGCGCGCAGCCTCATGCCGCAGGGCCTGCAGCAGCGCACTCATGTGGACACGGGCGTGGCGCAGGTCGATCGGCTCGATCACGCCTTCACGGCGCAAGCCCGACACCAGGCGGCTGGCGGTTTCAAACGTCATATCCAGCATGGCGCCCATTTCCTGGCGGGTCGGCCACCAGATCGTGCCGTCTGCTGCACCGTATTCGCTCAGCTTGAGCAGCAAGCGCAACATGCGGTGGCGGGCCGCGCCGCGGGTGAGTTCGGTGAGCCACTCGTCCGCATCGTCCAGCGTGCGCTGCCAGCGCTTCATGAGGCCGAGCATGAGCTCGGGGTGCTTGTGGGTGAGCTCGTCGATCAGGGTGCGCGGAATCCGGCACACCTCGACATCGGTACATGCCACGGCGTCCGAGGCATAGGTCTGATTCAAGCAGGCCTCAAGGCCGATCAGGTCGCCGCGCCCGGCCAGTCGCAGGATGCGCCGATCACCGGTCTCGCTGCTGCGTTCGATGCGCACCACTCCCTTGCGCACCGTGTACAGGGCCTTGCCGCCGCTGTGGGCGTTGAAGAGCGCCTCGCCAGCGCTCAGGTGCATGTCGGCGATGTGCACGTGGATGTCGTGCAGTGCCTCCACGTCGAGTGCGCCGAAGACCGCGAACTGCCGCACGCCACAGTGTCGGCAGATCTCGCCCTGGGGCGCGAAGTTCACCTCGTCACCGGCCGCTGCGCCGGCCTCGTTCAACAGACCGGGGCGGATGGGGATGACAGCAGATGGCATGGGTGCGGTGGTCCGGCGCGCTGGTGTTGGGCCGCGACAGCGAGGGCGTGATCCAGATCGTCTGGGCAGGCTGGCCGTCCGTCGGGACGGCGCAGTATCACCTGATTGAATGACAAGCGCCTAACGCCAAGAATCATCCGGTGCAGGCGGTGTGACGGCCGATCAGCGCCACAGCCACGCCCGCCTGCAGCCCGCCGCATCGACCGGCGGCTGGCTATCATGCCGCGCCCGCCGGTCAGGCAGATCGGGTCTGTGCCCATCAGTCCGCCGGTGCCCGTCCTGGATTGGTGCCCATGTCAGATTCCCGCCCCGCCCGCGATCGGGCTGATGCCGGCCCGACCGGATCGAACAAGCCTGCACGGCGGCCCGTTGTCGAAGCGGTGACGCCCGCATTGACCACGACCCGGCCGGCCGCTGGGACCAACCTGTTGCGGGTGCGAGGTGCACGTACCCACAACCTCAGGAACATCGATCTCGACCTGCCCAAGCAGGCGCTGGTGGTGATCACGGGTCTGTCGGGCTCGGGCAAGTCCAGCCTGGCCTTCGACACGCTGTATGCCGAAGGCCAGCGTCGTTATGTGGAAAGCCTGTCGGCCTACGCACGCCAGTTCCTGCAGCTGATGGACAAGCCCGACGTGGACGTGATCGAGGGCCTGGCGCCGGCCATCGCCATCGAGCAGAAGGCCACCTCGCACAACCCGCGCTCCACCGTCGGCACCGTCACCGAGATCCACGACTATCTGCGCCTGCTCTACGCCCGCGCCGGCACGCCGTTTTGCCCGGACCACCAGCTGCCGCTCGACGCGCTGAGCGTCGGGCAGATGGTCGACGCCGTGCTCGCCTGGCCCGAAGGCACGCGCCTCATGGTGCTGGCGCCGGTGGCGCGCGAGCGCAAGGGCGAATACGCCGAACTCTTCGCCCAGATGCAGGCGCAGGGCTATGTGCGCTTCCGCGTCGATGGCCAGATCGTCGAGGCGAGCGAGCTGCCGGCGCTGAAGAAGGCCGAGAAGCATGACGTGGACGTTGTCATCGACCGCCTCAAGGTGAGGCCGGACGTGCGCCAGCGCCTGGCCGAGAGCTTCGAGCAGGCGCTGCGCATCGCCGACGGCAAGGCCCTGGCGCTGAACATGGACGCGCCTGCAGGCGAACCCGGCGCCGAGACGCTGTTTTCCAGCCGCTATGCCTGCCCGGTGTGCAACTACGCCCTGGCCGAGCTGGAACCACGCCTGTTCTCGTTCAACTCGCCCATGGGCGCCTGCCCGAGCTGCGACGGCCTGGGACTGGCCACGGCCATGGACCCGGCGCGCGTGGTCGCCCACCCCGAGCTAAGCATGGCGGCCGGCGCCGTGAAGGGCTGCGACCGGCGCAACCCCTACATCTTTTCCATCATCGAAAGCGTCGCCCGGCACTACCGGTTCGACGTCAACACGCCCTTCGAGCAGCTCGCGCCCGAGCACCAGCATGTGCTGCTGCACGGCTCGGGCGAGGAGGCCATCAGCTTCGTCTACGAAAGCAAGGACGAGGGCGGGCGCACGCGCAACCTCAAGCGCTCGCACCCCTTCGAGGGCATCCTGCCCAACTTCGCGCGCCGGCTGCGCGAGACCGACTCGGCCGCGGTGCGCGAGGACCTGTCGCGCTACCAGGCCGCCCAGCCCTGCCCGGACTGCGGCGGCACGCGGCTGCGGCGCGAGGCTCGCCATGTCTTCCTCCCGCACGCGGGCGCGCCCGGCTCGGTGCTGGCCGGTGCAGCGTCCGAAGCCGCAGGACAACTGCCGGCGCCTCCCGGCCAACCCATCTACGCCATCGCCCACGCCAGCCTGGGCGAGGCGCGCGCCTACTTCGACGCCCTGCAGTTCAGCGGCGCCAAGGCCGGCATCGCCGACAAGGTGGTGCGCGAGATCCGCGCGCGGCTGAGTTTTCTGGTCGACGTCGGCCTGGACTACCTCAGCCTGGAGCGTGGCGCGGACACGCTCTCGGGCGGCGAAAGCCAGCGCATCCGCCTGGCCAGCCAGATCGGCTCGGGCCTCACCGGCGTGATGTATGTGCTGGACGAACCCAGCATCGGCCTGCACCAGCGCGACAACGAGCGCCTCATCGGCACGCTGCGCCACCTGCGCGACCTGGGCAACACGGTGATCGTGGTCGAGCACGACGAGGACATGATCCGCGCCGCCGACCATGTGGTCGACATGGGCCCGGGCGCGGGCGTACACGGCGGCCAGGTCATGGCCCAGGGTACGCCGGCCGAGGTGGCGGCCAACGCCGATTCACTCACCGGCGCCTACCTGGGCCACCGGCTGGCCATCGCCGTGCCTCGTCAACGCAAGGCCTGGCCAGGTGCAGGCGCGGGCGTGGCGCCAGCGCGGGCTGTCCAAGTCGATCCACCCGCAGCGGCGCCGGCCGCCAAGCGCCCGGGCCGCCCGCCCTCGCTCAAGCAGGCCGCCAAGGCAGCGGCCGAGGCGCGCGCCGAAGCCGCTGCCCGCGACCTCGCCGCCACCCACTGCCTGCGCGTGGTGAATGCGCGCGGCAACAACCTCAAGGGTGTGACCGCCGAGTTCCCCATCGGCCTGCTGACCTGCGTGACGGGGGTGTCCGGCTCGGGCAAGAGCACGCTGGTGAACGACACGCTCTACGCGGCGATGGCGCGCAAGCTCTACGCCAGCCTGGACGAGCCGGCGCCGCATGACGCCATTGAGGGCCTGGACGCCATCGACAAGGTGATCAACGTCGACCAGAGCCCCATCGGCCGCACGCCGCGCAGCAACCCGGCCACCTACACGGGGCTGTTCGGGCCCATCCGCGACCTGTTTGCCGAGGTGCCGGCGGCGCGCGAGCGCGGTTACGGGCCGGGGCGATTCAGCTTCAACGTCTCGGCCGCCAACGGCGGTGGGCGCTGCGAGGCATGCCAGGGCGACGGCGTCATCAAGGTGGAAATGCACTTCCTGCCCGACGTGTACGTCAGCTGCGACACCTGCGCCGGTCGGCGCTACAACCGCGAGACCCTGGACATCCTCTACAAGGGCCGCAACATCACCGAGGTGCTGGACCTGACGGTGGAGGACGCCTACGCCCACTTCAGCGCCGTGCCCGCCATTGCCCGCAAGCTGCAGACGCTGCTCGACGTCGGCCTGGGCTATGTGAAGCTGGGCCAGAGCGCCACCACGCTGTCAGGCGGCGAGGCCCAGCGCGTCAAGCTGGCGCTGGAACTGAGCAAGCGCGACACCGGCCGCACCCTGTACATCCTCGATGAACCCACCACCGGCCTGCACTTCAAGGACATTGAGATGCTGCTCACCATGCTGCACCAGCTGCGCGACGCCGGCAACACGGTGGTGGTGATCGAGCACAACCTGGACGTCATCAAGACCGCCGACTGGCTCATCGACATGGGCCCCGAAGGCGGCGCCGGTGGCGGCCGGCTGCTGGTGGCAGGTACGCCGGAGGACATTGCCACCCGCGCGGACAGCCTCACCGGCCGATTTCTGGCGCCGCTCCTGCGCCAAGGGCGTGCGGGCGACCACGACCTTGCCGCCCCGCAGCTGGCCACCTGGCCTGCACAACTGCACCCTGGTCAGGTCGAACCTGCTGCCAGTGGCGACTGAACGCCGGTGGGCTGCAATCCCGGGCGCCGATTCGCGCGCAGTGCTCCTTCGCCAGGTGGCCGGCCGCGCCATGCGCTGTGCTCTGGCGCTGTTGCTGTGGCTCGTGGTGATGTCGGGCCACAGCCCGGTGTACGCCGCGCCGACCCTCACGCTGGCGCGGGCCGAATTTCTGCGCACGGATCAGGAGCATCCGCCGCCGGCTGATGCACCGGGCTGGACGCCGCTCGACCTACCCCACGTCTGGCAGCGAGCAGAGCAGCTGGCGGGCAGCGGCTGGTACCGCCTGCGCTGGACCGTACCGGCGCGCAGCAGCGAGACCACCGCCCAAGTACTTTATGCACCCCAGGTGCATGTCAATGCCGCTTTCTGGCTCGATGGCCACTACCTGGGTGATGGCGGGCGCATGAGCGACCCGCTGAGCTTCCACTGGAATCAGCCCTTTCTGTTGCGACTGCCTCCGACACCTGCGGGTCAGGTTCACGAGTTGCTCGTACATGTGCGCGCGGCTGGCGGCTTCGGGCTGCTCGCACCACTGCACGTCGGTGACGAAGCCACCCTGCGGCCACACTTCGAAAGGCGGCGCTACTGGCAGGCCGAGGTGCACGGCATGCTGGCTCTGCTCTTGCTGCACATCGCCGCCATGGCGGCGGGGATCTGGTGGCTGCGCCGACAGGAGGCGCACTACCTCTGGCTGGCCCTATCGTGCATCGCCTGGTCGATGTTCGCGGTCTTCCTGCATGGCCGCGACTTCTGGATCGATCCGTTGTGGATGCAGTGGCTCGCGCAGAACGGCGCGGTCGGGTGGACCACCGGACTGGCTCACTACGTGCACCGCCTCACCTGGGGCGCCAGGCCGCGTCTGGAGCGCCTCCTGCTTGGCATGACCGCAGCCTTTGGTGTGGCCGGCCTGATGCTCGGGCCACTGGACCGGGTGCATGTCTTCAGCGCCGGCCACGTCTTTGCGCTGCTCACCGTGGCCTATCTGCTTGCCCACAGCGTCGGCCATGCGCGCCGCGAGCGTGTCGCCAGTTCCTGGGGGCTGGCCTTGGCTTGCGTGCTGCTGCTGCTGGCGGGTATCCACGACGTCGTGCTGACCATGCCGGTGGCCTGGTCATCTCCGGAAGTCGCACGGGCCTTGCAGGCCTGGCGCTTCTACCTCACGCCCTTCGGAGCACCTGCAGCGTCGATGGTGCTGGCGGTCTTCCTCGCGCGTCGCTTCGTGCAGTCGCTCAATCAATTCGAGCAGCTCAACGCTGAGCTGGAACGCAGAGTGGAAGTCAGCCGCCAGCAGCTCGACCGGACCTACGAGGAGCGCCGCGAGTTCGAGTTGGCGCATGCGGCGGCGCGCGAGCGCGAGCGCATCGTCCGCGAGATGCACGATGGAATCGGCAGCCAGCTGATGATGGCCCTGCGCGGCGTGGAACGCGGCGCGTTCGGCCCCGAGCGCCTGGCGGAGCTGCTGCAGGAATGCCTGGACGATTTGCGTCTGCTCATCGATGCCAGCGCTGGCGCACAGAGCCTGAAGCCTGCCCTGGTCGCCTGGCGACACCGCTGGGACCCGCGCCTGGAGGCCCTCGGCCTGACCCTCGACTGGCATCTTGACGACTCGGTCGCTGGGCTGGTTCTGCCCACCGACATGGTGCTGCAACTCATGCGCATCCTGCAGGAAGCGGTCAGCAATGTGCTCAAGCACGCGCAGGCGCGCGTGGTCGCCGTGACGCTGCGGGTGGACCCGATGCCTGCCGGGCACAGCGCCACATCGGGCCACGATCCGGCTGCCGGGACGGATCGCGAGACACCCGTCTTGGTGCTGCATTTCATCGTCTGCGATGACGGGCACGGCCTGCCTGCCGCCGCTTTGCCGGCTCACGACTCCAGGCGCGTCAGCCGGCCAGGCTTGGCGACGGCCTCCCACCAGCCGGCCGAAGGGGCCGAGCCACACGTTGCGCCAGCACTGGGGCAGCACGGCCTGCGCTCGATGCGCACGCGAGCCGAGGCCATCGGCGCGCGCATCACGTGGCTGGCAAGATCAGGCGGTGGAACCGAAGTCCATCTCACCCTGCCGCTGGCCCGACAGCAGGACGCAGACGGTCAGGCAGAAACTGCCGAGTGACCAACTGGGAGGTGGCGTGTGCCTGGTGCGCCCCGCACGGGCTCGCGCGGCAGGTGCTGCCGGCGCCTCAACCCAAAAGTCCGCGTCGGGTCGCTTCAAGAGCAGCCTCGGCACGGCTGCCGATGTTGAGCTTGCGGTAGATCTCGCGCACATAGCCATTCACCGTATTCACGCTGATGCCCAGTTGCCGCCCAATCTCGGCGGCCTTGCGGCCTTGGCCCATGTGTGCAAGCACTTCGACCTCGCGGCTGCTCAGGTGCACGGCGCTTTGCAGCGCATTCGTGTCCGCGCTGCTCGCCGAGAGGGAGACTGCGGCTTTGTGCGCCGGCGCCAGCGGCGCGCTCATTTGCATCGCCGTGCGCATGGCCGCAGCGCGGAAATGCGTCAGCATGCGCAGCGCGATCGACGGTGAAAGGGGCGGCTCGCCCTGGGCGATGCGTTGCAGTTGTGCCTCGACGACGGCACGCGGCTGCGACTTGAGCACGTAACCGCTGGCGCCGGCCAACAGGGCCGGGAAGACATGTGCGTCGTCGTCGTGGATGGTCGCCACGACCACCAGCGTGGGCGGGATGGTGCGTGCCAGCTGGGCAATGAGGGCGTGGGCTTCGCCGTCGGGCAGGCTCCAGTCGACAACTGCCAGGCCGTAGTGACGTTGACTCACGAGGGCATCAGCCTCGGCCAGATCAGCGGCCGCATCAACGCGGCGCAGTTGCGGCAGCGCGCGGCGCAACACCTCCACCAGCCAGTGGCGGGGCTCATCAAGGTCTTCGACGACGAGGGCGCTGTCGAACATGGCAATACATGGGTGCTGCGAAGGGTTTGGACCATTGTGCGCGGTGTCACCGGGCGCGGAACCGGTCGGATCGCGGGGGTGACGGACTCCGCGGGGGATCAGTTCTGAGGTCACGCACACCCCGTGGTTTGAGCGTGGCGCCTTGAGTCTTCGAGCGCGAGCATGTGTCGCCGGTCTTCATTCTCTTTAAGTCCAATGAGCTGCTCTCAAACCTGTAGAAGCCCCTCATGCACCACCACTGCGCTCAGCGTCGCCTGATCTGGTCCGCCGTGCTCATGGGCACATTCGTCGGGCTCCCGGCCTGCGGCGGCGGGACGGCCTCGTCAGGCGCAGGGGAAGCGCAAGGAGTGGACCGTTGATCGTTTCCTTCGCAAGCCCGACTGCACACTGCACGACGGCGGATGCGAGTACCACGCCCACGACGGGCAACGATGCGCGCCTGGCCGACGTTGGCGCCAGGCTGATGGCCGTTTCGATTTCCAACCAGGAGTGACATGATGATTTTCAGTTCGCATCATTTCTTGCGGCGCACCTTGCTCGCCACCGCCGTGTTGCCACTCACTCTCGCGCTGCCGGCCCACGCAGGCCTGTTCGACGTGCTGGACACCCTGACCAAGAAAGTGAAGGAAGGGGACGCTGCCGCGCAACTTCAACTCGACGTCGAATACGAGCAGGAACTGCGCAAGGCGCGGCCTGCCCATGCCTTCGGCGCGCCGGCGGCCGAGCAGGCCAGCCGCTACTTCGAGATAGATCGTGGCAGCAGCGCCAAGGAGCTGAAGAAGATCGCCGTCCTGAACTTCACCGTCGAGTTCGTGCGCGAGCGCGAGTCCACCGCCCTGGGCGGGGACCGCTCCAACCGGGTGAGGCTAGCCATCCCGGCCGAGGACACGGCACGCATGCAGGCCATCGTCGACGAGCTGTACGGCAAGACGCTGACTGACCTGCAGGCTCTGGGCCTGGAGGTGATGCCGCCCGACCAAATCCAGGCAACCAAGAGCTACCGCGAGGTGGCCGAGTCACTCAAGCTCTCGCTCAGCGAGGCCGAGGTGCCTGGCGATGTGGAGGGCGGCAGCACGGCCAACTCCAGCGCCAAGTCGATCTTCGTGGCGCCGGCGAACGTGCGCATCTATCCCGACAACGCCAAGCGTCCGCCCCCCGTGGCATCAGGCGGGGGGCTGTTCGGCACCAACTTTCCGATGAAGACGGTCACGATGCTCTACGACCTCAACCGCGAGGTGGAACTGCTCTCGGTCAACCTGGTGGTGGACTTCTCGGCCATGCGCAGCAGCGGCCGCAGCCTGCTCAACGTGGCCAAGGTGCGCGCCGCCAACCTGCACCACCTGCAGGCGGGCAACTCCTACTTCGCCTTCCGCAGCTCGCGCAACCTGGCGCCGAGCTTCACCTTCAAGCAGCCGTTGGTGTCGGACAAGCCCATCCTCTCGCCGGCCAAGGTGCGCGAAGGCGCCACCGAGGTGAAGGACAAGATGACTGGCACCGAGGTCACGGTGAAGTTCGACGGCAACGAGTTCGACGCCGAGACCTATTACGGCCGCAGCGCCGAGATGCTCGAAGCCGCGCGCCAGATGTTCATCGCCGAGCTGCGCCGCCTGCGCTCCTGAGCGAGCCACGCCACGGATCGCCGGCACGGTGATCCAGCAATAGAAAAAGCCGCGGCATGCCGCGGCTTCTTGCTGCTCGGCCGGGCGCTGAAGCCTCAGCGCCGAGCCGACGAGGCGTCGCGGATCAGAGGCGCTCGAACACGGCGGCAATACCCTGGCCGCCGCCGATGCACATGGTCACCAGGGCGTACTTGCCACCGACGCGGTGCAGTTCATAGATGGCCTTGGTGGCGATGAAGGCGCCCGAGCAGCCGATGGGGTGACCCAGGGCGATGGCGCCGCCGTTGGGGTTGGTCTTGGCCATGTCCAGTTCCAGGCCGCGCGACACGGCGATGGCCTGGGCCGCGAAGGCTTCGTTGGACTCGATGACGTCGAACTGGTCGATGGTCAGGCCGGCCTTCTTCATGGCGATGCGCGAGGCCGGGATCGGGCCTTCACCCATGATCTCGTTGGGCACGCCGGCCACGGCGTAGCTCACCAGGCGGGCCATGGGCTTGTGGCCGTCGCGGGCGGCGACCGCAGCGTCAGCCAGCACGAAGAAGGCGGCGCCGTCGTTGATGCCCGAGGCGTTGCCGGCCGTCACCGTGCCGTCCTTCTTGAAGGCAGGCTTGAGCTTGGCGAGCGACTCCATGGTGGTACTGGCCTTGACGTATTCGTCGGTGTCGAACACGACCTCGCCCTTCTTCGTCTGCTTGACGATGGGGACGATCTGGCTCTTGAAGCGGCCTTCGGCGATGGCCACGGCGGCACGACGCTGTGACTCGACCGCCAGGGCGTCCTGCTGTTCGCGGCTGATGCCCCACTTGGCGGCCAGGTTCTCGGCCGTGATGCCCATGTGGCCGACGCCGAAGGGGTCGGTCAGAGTGGCGACCATCATGTCGGTCATCTTCACGTCGCCCATGCGCGCGCCGTTGCGCTGCGTGGTCGACAGGTAGCCGCCGCGGCTCATGACCTCGACGCCGCCGCCGATGCCGTAGTCGCAGTCATCCAGCAGGATGTTCTGCGCGGTGGTCACGATGCCCTGCAGGCCCGAGGCGCACAGGCGGCCGACCGACATGGCGACCGAGTCCATGGCCAGGCCGGCCTGGATGGAGGCCACGCGTGCCACGTAGGGGAAGCGGCTTTCGGTCGGGATGGTGTTGCCGACGGTCACGTAGTTGATGGCCTTGGGATCGACGCCGGAACGCTTCACGGCTTCCTTCATCACGGTGCCGGCCAGTTCCGCCGGCTCCATGTCGGCCAGCGAGCCGCCGAAGCTGCCGATCGCCGAACGGGCCACGCCCAGAACCACCACATCACGCTTGCTCATCACAGTCTCCTGAACAGGGGGTAAACACGACAGGCCCGAACCATACGACATGCGAGCTACGGCGGGCTGACGGAACGCGCCATTTTCCACGAACCGACGCCCCGTGCTGCTTGGCGCACTCGGGCCTTACGGGCGCGATCATGCCTGCACAAGGTACACATGGCGCCAGTTCTCGCTGCTGGAGTGCCGGCGTTGTGGCAACGTTGCTGCAATGCGGCAGACACGTCGCGTGTGACGAAGGCGGTCAACCCGGCGGACCCCGGGTGCGCCCGATCGGCAAGATCCAGCATCCCGGTGGCCATCGATCGTTGCTGATCACGAGCGGAGCCGCCGCGGCGCGCAGAATCGGCCGCGCTGTCGCGACGGGGTGCAATGCGCAACCCGGCCGCCATGCCCACGCAGCCGAGTTTCCAGCCCGACCCCAGCCTTCATGAAAAGCGCCCTCTTCGTTGATTTCGACAACGTCTACTCCGGCTTGCGCAAGCTGGATCCCGTCTACGCCGACCGCTTCGCTCGCGACCCGCTGCGCTGGGTGAACTGGTTGCTGGACGACCTGGCGGCGCCTGAATACGCACGCGAAGGCTCGCGCCGGCGCCTGCTGGTGCGGCGGGTCTACCTCAATCCGCAGGTCTACCAGCGCTACCGAGCTGCTTTCAACCATGCTGGCTTCGAGATCATCGACTGCCCTGCCATGACCAGCGAAGGCAAGACCAGCACCGACATCCACATGGTGCTCGACATGGTTGACCTGCTGCAGCACCAGGTGACCTATGACGAATTCATCGTCTTCTCGGCCGACGCAGATTTCACCCCGGTGCTGCGCAAGCTGCGCCGGTGGGATCGCCGCACCACCGTGCTGGCGGTGGGCTTCCCGTCGGCGGCCTACCGCGCGTCCGCCGATCTGCTGATCGACCCGGATCAATTCCTGCGCGACGGCTTGGGCCTGCGTGAAGGCGAGGACGGGACAAGCGTCGGCACGACGCTCACACCTTCGTTCAATGCCGCGTACAACGCCGCCACCTTTTCTGCCGCCCAGAACCTGGCCGCACCACTCATGCAGCCGGGCCCTGTCACGGCGGGCTTGCATGACCACGGTGGCGGGCCGGCCGCCTTGCCGGCGGCTGAACTTGCGACCCCAACGGTGATGGCCAACCTGGGCGGCGAGCCAGCGCCGCAGATCGTGGCCGCAGTTCGGATGCCCCGTCTCAACGCCGATCCGGCGGCGGACAACGACGGGCAGGCGCAGTTCCGCTCTTTCCACAACGCACCACTGCCAGACCTGGGCACCCTGGCCGAGCGTATTCGCGGGGAGGTCGAACGTTCCGAATTGGCGGTGCCTTGCGCCCGCCTTGCCTCGCGACTGATGGCCGAATTCCCCGGCCTGGCGCCCGACTGGCTGGGGCAGGGCGGCTTTCGACGCTTCCTGGAATCACTTCCCCTCGAGCCCTACGCGCTGGACTGGAGCGGCTCGGGCGGCTACATCTTCGACCCTTTGCGCCATACCGTGCGCCCGCCGGCCACAGCGCGGATGGCCATGGACGCCCAGCACTGGGGAGTCGACGCCGCCACCCTGGCCCTCATCCGTCAGGTGCACGACACCACCGGCGTCCCGCTCCTGCCGCCGCGCGACTTCCGTGCCTTGTTCGATGCCGTGGTCGCCGATGTCACGGCTCACCCCTTCCAGCTCAATGAAACGGGCAAACGTGTGCGCGATCTGTGTCGCGAATCGGGTCGCGACATCAGCCGCGAAAGCGTGAATTGGGTGCTGCGCGGCCTTTTGCTGTGTGGCCATGAGTTTGGCCAGGGCCAGGACGATGTGCCCACCTTGTCCTACCGCCTCGTCGGCAATCTCATCAACCTTTGCCGGCGCGAGCAATTGATGATGGAGGAAGGTGCGCCCAGCGTCTTGCAGCGCTGGATGAGCGGCAAGCTCGGTGATTGATACCTGCCAGAGCCAGGCGTTGAGGCAAGACTGTCGATGTGCAAGAAACCTATGGCGCCATCAATCTCGATCGTGCTACACTAGCGTTCTCAGTCGCGGAGTGGAGCAGTCTGGTAGCTCGTTGGGCTCATAACCCAAAGGTCGCAGGTTCAAATCCTGCCTCCGCAACCACAGGATTTCGTCAGTTTCCCCAAGAAAAACAAGCACTTAGGTGCTTATCAAAGCCACCCTCCGAGGTGGCTTTTTGCGTCTGGCGGGCTTGTGCCCATCCTGTGCGCACGGCGTGCCCAACTCGTGCCCAGGCAGGTTTGCGGACGACGCCAAATGACCATTGGGCTGCTTTGCCTGCACTTTGGTTGTTCAGTGCGCCGCTGAAGAAGTGATTGAGATGCCCATTGCAATGGACGGATCGCGATATCTGCAACTGCCTGCGGCGTAATGTCTTTGCCTCCATGAGGCCTACTTCACCTGACTGAACCGTCGATTCGAGGTTCTGGAAGACTGAACTGAGTCAGCGTGTGCATGCGGTGCACCGCGAAGGCCGGCATGCTACGGCCAAGGTGCGGTACTTTCTCGACCGCGTGATCAGCGCCTTGCGCGCCGACCCGGGTCTGCAGGCCGAGTAAGCGCCGGGCGGCCGGCAGCACGCCGGCATGCCTGAGGCCAGGCCAGCAACCGGTTCCTGCCGCCTTGGCGTGTTTTTGCATTTCAGGCGTGACCCGGGTGTGCTGCCTCAGTTCGATGCAGTCTGACCCGAGCGCCCGCGCGACAAGCACTTGGCGGCTCTGTCCGGTAGATCTCCACAGGCTTGGGCACAGGATCTGGGGACAGATGCCCGGGCTGTGCACAACCCGGCCGTGGGGGGCTACCGTCACGGTCCCCTGCCGCCTGCTCACCTGCCGCGCAGACACCCGCGCGGTGCGGTCATCGAGGACAGCAGCCAGTCACAGTGGCGCGACCTCGGCCAGGCTTTCCATGCGCCAGGCCTGAGCCAGGGTGACGATCTGGCCGGTGACGGTCAGTCCGGTGCGCAGGCGGATGTCGCGGCTGGAGGCGCCGACCATGAGCTCGAACCCGCCCGGCTCGACGATGCGCTGACCGCCCAGGCCGGTGTAGCTGAGCAGGTCGACCGGTACGCGCAGGGTCACGCGGGCTGCGGCACCGGCGTCGAGCACGACGCGCGCGAACGCCTTGAGTTCGCGCACCGGCCGCACGACGCTGGCCTGGTGGTCGCGCACATACAACTGCGCCACCTCGACGCCCGCCAGATCGCCGACGTTGGCCAGCTCGAAGCTCAGTTCGATGTCGCCGCCCTCTGCCGGCACCGTGGACCCGGCCAAGCTCAATGCGCGGTAGTCGAAACGGGTGTAGCTCAGGCCGTGGCCGAAGGGGTAACGGCTGCCGAAGTGGCGCGCGATCGGCGTGCCGCCGCTCTTGAGCTTGTGGTTGTAGTGGTAGGGCATGGCGCCGACATTCATCGGCACCGACACCGTCAGGCGGCCGCTGGGCGGCACCACGCCGGCCAGCACCTCGGCCAGGGCGATGCCGCCCTGCTGGCCGCCGGCGTAGGCCATGACCAGTGCGGCCAGCCGGTCTTCCAGGCTACCGACCGTGTAGGGGCGGCCGCTGTGCAGCACCGCGATGGTCGGGGTGCCGGTGGCAACGATGGCGGCCAGCAGTTGCTGCTGAACGCCGGGCAGATCCAGGCTGTCGGCGTCCGAGCCCTCGCCGACAGTGCCGGTCTGGAACAGGCCGGACAAGTCGCCCACACACACGATGGCCACGTCGGACTCGCTGGCGAGCTGCACCGCGGCGGCCATCTCGTCGGTACGCCGTGAGACCGGCGACGCGGGCAGTTCTGCATCACCCCGCACCTCGCCCGGAAACACCGGCGCGCCGGGCTGGCGCACCTCGATGATCTGGCAGCCGCGTGCGTAGCGGACGCAAGCGGCGCCGTAGACCTGCTGCAGCCCCTGCAACGGGGTGACGACGCAGCGGGTGTCCTCGGTCTGGTCGTGCAGCACCACATGGGCCGGGTAGCTGTAGCCGCTGAGCTGGGCCATGGCGTCGGCCGCGGTCGGGCCGATGACAGCCAGGCGGCGCTCGCCGGCCGGTCGCAACGGCAGGATGCCGGCACGGTTGTCGAGCACCACCACGGCCTGGCGCGCGGCCTCGCGGGCAGTCGCGAGGGCGGCCGGGCCGCGCAATCGCGGCGCCGGGCCGTCGTCGTAGCTGCGCTCGAACAGGCCGAGGCGGAACTTCTCGGTCAACACCCGCGCCACGATCTCGTCCACCTTGGCCATGTTCAGCAGGCCGCGCGCGACCGCCGTGGCCAGGTGTTGGGCGCAGTCGTCGCCGGGCAGTTCGACGTCCAGGCCGGCGTTGAACGCCAGTGCCGCCGCCTCGGCCGCGTCCGCTGCCACGCCGTGGTGCTGGTAAAGCAGGCTGATGCCGACATAGTCGGCCACCACCAGGCCGTCGAACCCCCATTGCCCACGCAGCACCTCGGTCAGCAGATGGCGCGACGCATGCACCGGCTCGCCGTCGATGTCGTGGTAGGCCGGCATCACCGAGCCGGCACCGGCCTGCTTCACCGCCATCTCGAAGGGCAGCAGGAAGACATCGTTGAGCTCGCGCCAGCCCACATGCACCGGCGCGTGGTTGCGTCCGCCTTCGCTGAAGGAATGACCGACGAAGTGCTTGAGCGTGGCCAGCATCGAGCGGTCAGGGCCCTGCAGGCCGCGCACATAACGCGTGGCCAGCACGCCGACCAGATAGGGGTCCTCGCCGAAGGTTTCCTCGGTGCGACCCCAGCGCACGTCGCGCGACACATCGAGCACCGGTGCCAGACCCTGGTGGGCGCCGAGCTGGCGGCATTCCTCGCCGGTGCGTTCGGCCACCTCCTGCACCAGCGCCGGGTTCCAGGTCGAGCTCAGCGCCAGGGGTGACGGGAACAAGGTGCCGTCGCGCGTCATCACGCCCATCAGGCATTCCTCGTGCGACAGCGCCGGTATGCCCAGTCGCGTCTCATGGCGCAGAAAACGCTGCAGCTTGTTCAGCGCCCGCAGCCCGGCGCCGGCCGCCACGCTGTGGGTGCCCATGGGCCGGGTGATCTGGCCAACGCCGCGAGCCAGGCGACGCTGCACCTCGGCATCGTCGGTGCCACCGATGAAGGCCTCGCCAGGGCGGGCGCGGTGCTGGCCGGTCTCGGACAACACCAGCCAGTAGGCGTGCATCTGGGCGAACTTCTCCTCAGGCGTCATGCGCGCGAGCAGGTCGCGCACCCGTTCGGGCACGGGCAGCGTGGCGTTCAGGTAGTCCGGTGCGGAAAGACTCATGGCGAATCCAAGGCGTGCAGGATGTCGACAAGATCGGTGGCCTGGCCGAAGGCGCCTGAGCGGGAATGGCAGGTCAGCCCGTCCCAGACACCACCGACAAGGCGGGCCGCGCCCCAGCCGGGGCGCGCGGCTGGTCGGGTGACGAGCGACTGCACGCCGGTGGCACGGCACACGCCGAGCAGCGTGTCACCGCCGACGACGAGCAGGGTCGACGGCTTGCGGCTGCAGCGCACCAGTTCGGCCAGTTGCTCGCGCAGCAGCGCGGCGGCCTGCGCAGCGCTCAACGCGTGGGTCGGCGACAGCTCCAGCGCCACGACGCCCACCTCACCCGCGAGCGCCGCGCAGGCGCTGGCGAACTGCGACGCGTCGCCTTCGCCCATGTGCACGGCGTCCGGCAGCGCCTGACGCAGGTGCTGCCATTGGCGCCTGACCACCGGGTGATGGCTGGCGCCGAGCATCAGCACCTGGCGCCAGGCCGGGCGCTGCTCGTGAGGTGGCGGGGGCGTCGTGCCCGCGATGGCGGTCTGCACCGGGGGCTCGGTCGGCGCTTGCAGCTGGCGGTCAGCCTGCCTCAGCCCCCACCCCAGCTGCGCTGCCAAGGCCTGCGCCAGCCCGGCGCTGCCGCACCACAACCAGCGTCCGCCGAGCGGCGACGCAGGCTCGGTGGCGAGCCGCGCCACGCGCTGCAGATCGGCGTCGCTTCGGACGTCGGGAATCCAGACCAGGGGGCGTGCGCCGTCCGGGGCCGGACCGGGGGGGTGGGTCGATGTCCGGCAGTCCAGCCCCAGGGCGGCAAAAGCCTCCACCATGGACGGCCCGACCTGGTCCTGCGGCGGCGGCGTGCGGCCGGCGTCGGCCGCGACCAGCCTCTGCTGCCCGGCCAGGGTGACGCGGCGCTGGCCGGGAAACGCGGGCGCGAACACCACGCCATCGAAGCCGACTGCGCGCGCCAGGTAGGCGCATTCGGCAAAGGTGTTGCCGCGCAAGAGGCTGTCGACCTTCTTGAACGCCAGGTCGGCCGACGCGAACCAGGGCAACGCTGGCTGGAGCAGGCGCTCCAGGGTGTCGGCAGGCACGTCGCGCGACGCGGTGGCCACGGCGACCACGCTGCGGGTCGCCGTGGCCACGGCAATGTCTGACGCTGCAACACCGGCCGATGCGGGCGGCGCATCCAGATGGACCGGCACTTCGAGGTCGAACGCCGCTGCGCTGTCCAGCGCACCGGTCAGGTCGTCGGCAAGCAAGTGGAGCCGGCGTGCACCCTGGAAGGGTTCTTTCGGTGTGGCTTGCGCGGGCATATTGAGCAACTCTGGAGGAATGTGCTCGTTGCAAGGCGCGGGTTTGCACCGATGCGCTACTTATTGAATGTTTATGGATGATCGTGGATGATTTTGCTCGCCAATGGCGTACTTCCGTGTTCTGCCCGACCGGCACTGACCGCCAGATCCTTCCCCCAAACGCAATCCATGATGAACCGCAAGCACCTCCTCAATGGCCTGTTCGGCGCGGCGCTGTGCGCCTTCGGCATGAATGCGTTTGGCCAGACCTATCCCGCCAAGCCCATCACGGTCATCATTCCCTTCCCGCCCGGCGGCACGCTGGACACGGTGGGTCGGGCGCTGGCCCAGCGCCTGGGGCAGCAGATGGGGCAGACCTTCGTGGTCGACAACCGGCCTGGCGGCGCCGGCACGATCGGCGGCCAGGCAGTGAAGCAGGCCAAGCCGGACGGCTACACCCTGCTGTTCGCGCCGTCGACCCACACGACCACACCGCTGACGCAAAAGTCGCCGGTCTACGACCCGGTGAAGGACTTCAGCCCGATTGCGCTGGTGGCCAAGGCACCACTGGCCATCGCCGTCAACAAGAACCTGCCGGTCAACGACGTCACGAGCCTGATCGCCCACGCCAAGGCCAACCCGGGCAAGCTCACCTTCGCTATCGGTTCGTCGGGTTCGGCAGGTCACCTGTCGACCGAACTGCTCAAGAAGGCGAGCGGCATCGAATACCTCATCGTGCCCTACAAGGGGTCGGCACCGGCCTACCAGGACCTGGTCGGCGGCACGATCGACGGCTTCATCGATCCGATCCTGGGCTCGGCCTCGTTCGCCAAGTCCGGCCTGTTGAAGGTGATCGCGGTCACGTCCAAGGCGCGGGTGCCGAATCTGCCCAACGTGCCGACGGTGGGCGAAACCGTGCCCGGCTACGAGTTCTACAGCTGGTACGGCTTGTGGGGGCCAGCCGGCCTGCCCAAGGAGATCGCCACCCGCCTGAACGCCGAGGTCAATAAGGCACTGACCACCGACATGCACCAGTCGCTGGAACAGCAAGGCGTGCTGGTCACGCCGGGTTCGATCGACGACTTCGTGCGTTTCCAGAAGGACGACATGGGCAAGGCGGCCAAGATCATCGCCGAGGCCCACATTCATGCCGATTGATCATCAAGCGGGCGTGATCTGCCGCGCCTGACCGGTGCCGGTCACCCGAGGAATGTTGAGCATGGATGCAGCCACCCGCACAGCCGTGGTCACCGGCGTGAGTTCCGGCATCGGGCAGGCGATCGCCCAGCGTCTGCTCGACGATGGATGGCGGGTGGTCGGCCTGAGCCGCCGGGCGCCGGACTGGTCGGCGCCAGGGTTCGAACATCGAGCGGTGGATGTGGCCAGGCGGCCGGCCTTGCTGCGGGCGCTGGATGGCCTGGCGCCGCACGCCCTGGTCCACGCTGCCGGCGTACTCAGGACCGGACGCCTGGGTGAGTTGGACCCGGACGAGTCTGCCGCGATGTGGCAACTGCACGTGGCGGCCGCCGAGGCCATGGCCCAGGCGCTGGTTGCGGCCATGCCGGACGGTGGGCGCATCGTGCTCATAGGCAGTCGCACCGCGTCGGGCTCGCCCGCGCGCAGCCAATACGCCGCGACCAAGGCGGCCCTGGTGGCCATGGCACGGTCGTGGGCGGCAGAGCTTGCGCCGCGCGGCATCACGGTCAACGTCGTGGCGCCGGCCGCGACGCTCACACCCATGCTCGCTGACCCCGCGCGGGCCAGCGTGTTGCCCAGGTTGCCGCCGATCGGGCGCTACATCCAGCCGCAGGAGGTGGCCGCCACCGTGGCCTTCCTGCTGTCGGACGCCGCAGGCGCCATCACCGGCCAGCAGATCGTGATCTGTGGCGGCGCGTCACTGAGCTGATCCAGCCGGCGCGGATGAAGGCAACGGCCTGGCGCCACCCCGTCAGGCAGCGGTATCGCCCGCCTTCACCTGCCCGCCTTCACCTCGACCACCGGCGCGAACCCGCCAAAGATCATGCGTTTGCCGTCAAACGGCATGGGCGGGTTGGCGGGGTTGGACGGATCCATGCGCGGGTCGACCAGCATGGCCTTCATGGCGGCGTCGCGGGTGGCCTTGTCCGGCCATTCGACCCACGAGAACGCGACGGTCTCGTCGGCCGTGGCCTGCACGGCGCGCCGGAAATCGGTCAGCTTGCCGTCGGGCACGTCGTCACCCCAGGACTCGACAACGCGCAGCGCGCCGAGTTCGATGAACAGCGCGTCGAAATGGCGCGCGTGCTCGATGAACTGCTGCCGCTTGGCGGTGGGTACCGCGATCACGAAACCGTCGACGTAGGACATGGGTTCACTCCGGTACGGGTGGCGGGTTGGTGTCCGAGCCCAGACCTGCGCATGCCTGTCGCGGCCCGTCGCACCGGGTCACTGCGGCGCGACGGGTCGCGGTGCATGCAGGTCAGGCCAGCGCCTGGCTGAAGTTGGCCAGCAGGCGGTTCCAGGCGCGTTCGGACTGGCCGGCGTCGTAGACGCGCGAATCCGGCGGGCACCAGCCGTGTGCCGCCGGATAGACCTCGACCTCGGCCGCCAGCTTGGCGCCGTCGAAGGCGCTGCGCAGCGTGTTCTTGGCCTCGGGGTCCTTGGTGTCGTCGTTCTCGGCCACCGCGATCAGATAGCGCGCCTGGGTCTGGGCCACCAGGCGATGCGGGCTGTCCGGTGCCGCGGTCACCATCGCGGCGCCATGGAAGCTGCCGACCGCGCCGACGCGCCCGGGGGCCACGACGGCGGTGCGTACTGCGATTGGTCCGCCCATGCAGTAGCCGGTGGTGCCGATCTTGCGGCTCTTGTCGACCTCGGACTGCGCGTCCAGCCATGCCACGAAGGTCTTGCCGTCGCTCAGGTGCGTGGCCGGCGTCAGCGCCTGTATCAATGGCAGCACTTCGGCGATCGGCGTCATGGTTCCCTGCGATGCGGTGGGCGCCTTCTTCTGGCGGTAGAACGGGTTCACCACCAGCACGCTGTAGCCGGACTCGGCCAGCCGGCGCCCCATCTGCCGGAAGGCCGGGCGCAGGCCGAACGCATCGGGCCACACCAGCACGCCGGGCGCGGCGCCGGCGCTGGGCGCCACGAAGTAGGCGTCGCAGGTGCCGTCGGGTGTCGCGATGGTCACGTCGCGTTCCGCTACCGTCACGGCATTGGCCACGCGGGGCAGGGCGGTCAGCAGACCGGCCGATGCGGCCAAGGCGCCGAAGTCGCGCCGGGTGTATTTCTTCAGTTCGTCCTGGTCGTTGATGTCACACATGGTGGGGTTCCCTCGTCAGTGTCAAACAGGAGGCAGCTTGTGCCACGAATCGGGCTGGTGGACAGGCGCTGGCGAAACAAGCACTTGGATTATGTATGGTTAATTGTTCACGTTCGGCGCCGGTGCTTCCGGCGGAGTTGCCGGCCGCTCGGATTCGAGCTGATGGACGGGCGAATGTCATGATCGACTACCCTGCGCCGCCTCGCCGATCCCTCGCCCGCCCACGCTGCGCCCCATCCACACTATGACCGACACACACACTGACATCGTCATCATCGGTTCGGGCGTGGGTGGCGGCAGCGTTGCCCTGCAGCTGGCCGGCAGCGGCGCCCGGGTGCTGGTGCTCGAACGTGGCCAGCCGCTGCCGCGCGAGGCGCAGAACTGGGACGTCGAGGCGGTGTTCTGCGAACAGCGCTACAAGACCACCGAGACCTGGTACGCCGACGGCCGGCCCTTTCGCCCGGGCATGTTCTATTTCGTCGGCGGCCACACCAAGTTCTACGGCACGGCCATGTTCCGCTACCGCGAGCGCGACTTCGAGGCCGTGCGCCACGAGGAGGGCGTGTCGCCCGCCTGGCCTTTCGGCTACGCCGAACTCGAACCCTGGTACGGCCAGGCCGAGCGCCAGTTCGGCGTGCGCGGGCTGGGTGGCGCCGACCCCACCGACCCACCGCGCAGCAGCCCCTACGCCCACCCACCGCTGCCGCACGAGCCGGTGCTCGCCGCCATCGAGCAGCGCCTGCGGGCCCAGGGCCTGCAGCCCTTTCCCATGCCGAGCGCGGTCGACTTCGGGCCGGGCGGGCGCTGCCAGCGCTGCGCCAACTGCGACGCCATGCCGTGCAAGATCGGCGCCAAGGGTGACGCCGAGGTCAGGCTGATCCGCCCGGCGCTCCAGGCCGGCAACATCGAGCTGCGCGCCGGCGTGCGGGTGGACCAGCTGATCACCGACGACAGCGGCCGGCGCATCGTCGCCGCGGTGGTGGTCGACGCCAACGGCGCCAGCTCGCGCATCAGCGCCGACCTCTTTGTGCTCAGCGCCGGCGCCATCAACTCCGCGGCGCTGCTGCTGCGCTCGGCCAACCCGCGCCATCCCCGCGGCCTGGCCAACAGCAGCGACGTGGTCGGGCGGCACTACATGACGCACAACACCACCGCGCTGATGGCGCTGCACCCCTTCAGGCGCAATGCCACCCGTTTCCCGAAGACGCTGGCGCTGCACGACTACTACTTCGGCGCGTCGGCCGGTCGCAACCCCGACGACACGCCGCTGGGAAGCCTGAAACTGCTGGGCAAGATCCGCGAGCCCATGCTGCGAGGGCCCCTGCCGCGGGTGCCCAAGTGGCTGCGCAGCGCGCTGGCCGAACACAGCGTGGACTGGTATGCCCAGAGCGAGGACCTGCCGCACCCGGACAGCCGCGTGACCCTGCGCCCGGACGGCGCCATCAACCTGCACTGGCACCGCACCAATCTGGCGGCGCATCGGCGCTGGGTGGCGCGCTGCCGGCAGATCCTCAAGGGCACGGGTTACCCCATCCTGCTGGCGGCGGGTTTCGGCACCGAGGTGGTGTCGCACCAGTGCGGCACGGTGCGATTCGGCACCGACCCCGCGACCTCGGCGCTGGACCCGCTGTGCAAGGCCTGGGACCACGACAACCTCTATGTGGTCGACACCGGTTTCTTTCCGTCGTCCGCCGCCGTCAACCCGGCCCTGACCCTGGCCGCCCAGGCCCTGCGCGTGGGCGCCCACCTGCGTGAGCGCTGGGCCTGACATGCCACCCGCCACGATGACTGACCTGTATTCCTCCCGCCACTGGGCGGCCCCGACGGTGCTGGGCATCGGCGAAGCCATGCTGGAATTTGCCGCCACGGGGGGTGATGCCTATCGCCGCGGTTTTGCCGGCGACACCCTCAACACCTGCTGGCATATGGCCGCCCTGCTTGGCGACGCAGCCCAGGTGGGTTACTGCACCCGGGTGGGCCCGGACCCGTTTTCGGACGAGCTGCTGGCCTTCATCGAGGCTAGCGGCATGCACACGCGCCATGTCAGCCGCGACCCCGAGCGCACCCTGGGCCTGTACGTGATCCGCCTGGAGGGCGCCGAGCGGCATTTCAGCTACTGGCGCGAGCAGTCGGCCGCACGTCGACTGGCTGACGATGGCGAGGCCCTGGCGGCGGCGGTGCGGGGCGCTGGACTGGTGCATGTGTCGGGCATCACCCTGGCCGTCATCGGCCAGAGCGGGCGCCGTCACCTGATCGACGCCCTGCGCCAGGCGCGGGCCGACGGCACGGTGGTGTCCTTCGACCCCAATCTGCGCTGGCGCCTGTGGCGCGACCGCGACGAGTTGTGCCGCGCCACGCTGGACATGCTCGATGTGGTCGACATCGCCCTGCCCAGCTTCGACGACGAGGCCCAGCTCTGGGGTGACGCCGATCCACAGGCCACGCTGGACCGCCTGGCGCGCGCCGGCGTGGGCGAGGTGGCGGTGAAGAATGGCGCCGGCGACCTCTGGCTGGGCGTGGGTGGTCAGGTCTCCCGCCTGG
Organism: Pseudomonadota bacterium; assembly: GCA_041169165.1. Taxonomy (GTDB): domain Bacteria; phylum Pseudomonadota; class Gammaproteobacteria; order Burkholderiales; family Burkholderiaceae_C; genus Sphaerotilus. The sequence continues at coordinate 116,885 of JBEEJN010000004.1, read as the reverse complement.
CCACACCACCGGTGGAGCGCGTGGTCGATACCACCGGCGCCGGCGATGCCTTCAATGCCGGCTATCTGGCGGCGCGGCTGTGCGGCCGGGGCACCGCGCAGGCGGGCCGGTTCGGCCAGCGCGTGGCCGGCGAGGTGATCGGCCACTATGGCGCGATGGCACCACGGTCGACGTTGGCGCCCATGCGCGAGGCGCTGCTGGGGGCGCGGGGCGACGCCTGCGACTGAGTGTTGTTCGTGCGGCGGCGCGGTCGGTTAGGCTGTGCCTGTACGTCTGGCGGCAGCACCTCGGTGCCGGCGCCGGCGCGCCTTCTTTTTCAGAGCGACACCCAGCGGACGGCCCCATGACTCTTCAATCGGACATCGAACGTATCGCGTTGCAGGAGCGCCGCCTGGTGCTGCCCGGCTTCGACAACGCCGTGGCCTGGCAGCTCGGCGTCCGCCTCAAGGCCCTGGCCGAGGAACGCGCGCTGGCGCTCACCATCGAGATTCGCCTGGCGCGCGAGACCGTGTTTTTCCACGCCATGCCCGGCACCACGCCGGCCAATGCCGACTGGGCGCGTCGCAAGCGCAATTCGGTGGAATTGCTGCAGCAGAGTTCCTACGGCCTGGGGCGGGAACTGGAGCGCGACGGCAGCACGCTTGAACTCAAGATGGGTCTGCCGGCGCGCGACTACGCCCACCACGGCGGCAGTTTTCCGCTGCGGGTCGCCGGGGTGGGCTGTGTGGGCACGGTCACGGTGTCTGGCGCGCCGCAGCGCGTCGACCACGAACTGGTGGTGCGGGCGCTGGCGGAACTGTGCGGCTGCCCGCCGGACGAACTCGCGCTGGGCGGTGCCCAGACCTGACGATCTGCCGGCGCCGTGGCGGACTACGGCGTGACTGTCGCGAACCGAAAGGCAGAAAACCATGCCGTCACAAAGAAGCCTGTTCCAGATCTGCGTCGTGGTGCCGGATGTCCTGGCGGCGAACGCCCATTGGGCGCGAGTGCTGGGGCGGCCGGCCGCGTCGGTGGAGCGGCTGTTTCCGCCCGGCATCCTGCACATCAGCCATGGCCAGCAGGTCGACTATGTCGACTGCCAGGTCGCCAAGTACGACCTGGGCCATCTGGTGCTGGAGCTGATGCAGCCCGGCCCGGGCCCCAGCCCCTGGCGCGACTTTCTCGACCGCAACGGCCCGGGCGTGTTCCATGTCTGCCTCAAGGTCGATGACCGGCGCGCGCTGCACGACGATCTGGCAGCGATCGGTGTCGGCCTGCCCTATCACGTGGGCTATTGGCCCGGCGGTTCGTATTCGTACGTGGACGCGACCCAGCAACTGGGCCTGGAGCTGAGCATCAACCACAACGCGGACATGACGGCGCTGATGCAGGACCTGCTGTCCGGCCGCGCGCAGGCGTTCGACGAGTTGAAGGACGCACCGACGTCGGGCTGACGCAGGCGGTGGCCAAGGCTGTCGCCATCACTGCGCGTGATGGCTCACATCAGGCTCCATTTATTTGCCGAATGCACCAAAGCGGCAATGATCCGGCCTCTGCCCACTGCGGCGCCCGCCGAGACCCGCCCATGTCTGCCGTGACCTTGACGCCCGAAGCCGCCCGCCAGCGTGCGGCCTATTACGACCGCATCGGCAGCCGCCACATGACGCCGCTGTGGGAGGTGCTCGGTGCCCTGGTGCCGCCGCAGCCGCGCTCACCCGCCGCCGCCCACCTGTGGCACTACGCCGAGCTGCGCGAGCAGGTGATGGAGGCCGGCCAGCTGATCAGTGCCGAGGAGGCCGAGCGCCGCGTGCTCATCCTCGAGAACCCGCAGCTGCGCGGCCAGTCGTGCATCACCCCCTCGCTCTACGCCGGCCTGCAGCTCATCCTGCCCGGCGAGGTGGCACCAGCCCACCGCCACACCCAGTCGGCCCTGCGCCTGGTGCTGGACGGCGAAGGTGCCTACACGGCGGTGGACGGTGAACGCACCACCATGCGCCGTGGCGACTTCATCATCACGCCGGCCTGGACCTGGCACGACCACGGCAACCTCGGCGACCAGCCGGTGGTCTGGCTGGACGGGCTGGACATCCCCATCGTGCGTTTCCTCGACGCCGGCTTTGCCGAGCGCAGCGCGCAGCCGTCGCAGCAGCCGCTGCGCCCCGAGGGTGACGCCCTGGCCCGCTACGGCAGCAACATGCTGCCGATGGACTACTCGCCCCAGGCGGCCGAGCCGACAAAGGTCTTCGTCTACCCCTACGAGAAGACTCGTGCGGCGCTGCTCGGCATCGCCCGGCATGGCGCCCCCGACCCGCACGAGGGCCACAAGCTGCGCTTCGTGAACCCGGCCACCGGCGCCTCGCCCATGCCCACCATGGGCGCTTTCGCCCAGCACCTGCCGGCCGGCTTCGAGACGCGCGAGCTGCGCAGCACCGACGGCACGGTGCACGTCTGCCTGGAAGGCGGCGGTGAGGTGAGCGTGGGCGGGCAGAGCTGGCGCTTCGAGGCCAACGACGTATTTGTCGTGCCCGCCTGGCGTGCCTTGCAACTGCGTGCCGCGCGGGACACGCTGATCTTCAGCTACTCCGACCGCCCGGTGCAGCAGGCCCTGGGCCTGTGGCGCGAAGCGCGCGGCTGATGAGCTGGACGACCGGGGCCACGGGCGACCGAGACCCGCGGCGCGACGCCGGCCCGTACACACGCTGCCCGCTGCGGCAGCAACACGGAGACATGACATGAGCCAGACCTCGGCGGTCTTTCCCGCCCAGCCCGTGTGGGAGGGCGGCGACAGCACCCACCGCATCCCCTTCCTCAGCTACACCAGCGAGGCGCTCTACCGGCAGGAGCTGGAGCGCTTCTTCTACAAGGGCCACTGGTGCTACGTCGGCCTGGAGGCCGAAGTGCCCAATCCGGGCGACTTCAAGCGCACGGTGGTGGGTGAACGTTCGGTGATCCTGGTGCGCGACGCCGACGGCAGCCTCAACGTCGTCGAGAACGTCTGCGCCCACCGCGGCATGCGCTTTTGCCGCGAGCGCCACGGCAACCGCAAGGAGTTCGTCTGCCCCTACCACCAGTGGAACTACACGCTCAAGGGCGAGTTGCAGGGCGTGCCTTTCCGCCGCGGCGTGAAGCAGGACGGCCAGGTGCACGGCGGCATGCCGGCGAACTTCAAGACGGCCGACCATGGCCTCACCAAGCTCAAGGTCGCCGTGCGCGGCGGCGTGGTGTTCGCGTCCTTCGACCCCGAGGTCGAGTCGCTGGAGGACTACCTCGGCCCCACCATCCTGGGCTACTTCGACCGCCTCTTCAACGGCCGGCGACTGACCATCCTGGGCTACAACCGCCAGCGCATCCCGGGCAACTGGAAGCTGATGCAGGAGAACATCAAGGACCCCTACCACCCGGGCCTGCTGCACACTTGGTTCGTCACCTTCGGCCTCTGGCGTGCGGACAACAAGAGCATGCTGCGCATGGATGCGAAGCACCGCCACGCCGCCATGATCTCCACCCGCGGTGCGGCAGGCCAGGCCGGGCAGGTGACCCAGGTGTCGAGCTTCAAGGCGAGCATGCAGCTCAACGACGCCAGCTTCCTCGACATCGTGCCCGAGCCGTGGTGGGGTGGGCCGACGGCGCCGGGCCGCCCCGAGCCGGCGGGAGCCCCCTCGGGGGGCAGCGAAGTGCACGAAGTGCCGAGCATGGGGGCGCCAGTTCCGACGGCGGTGATGACGACCATCTTCCCAAGCGTCATCCTGCAGCAGCAGGTCAACAGCGTGAGCACGCGCCACATCCAGCCCAACGGCCATGGCAGCTTCGACTTCGTCTGGACCCACTTCGGCTTCGAGGACGACAGCGCGGAGATGACCGAGCGTCGCCTGCGTCAGGCCAACCTCTTCGGCCCGGCCGGGTTCGTCTCGGCCGACGACGGCGAGGTGATCGAGTTCAGCCAGCAGGCCTTCGAATCGAAACCCTTCCACCGCGCGATCGCCGAACTGGGTGGCCGTACGGTGGAGGACACCGAGCACATGGTGACCGAGACACTTATCCGCGGCATGTACCGCTACTGGCGCGAGGTGATGGAAGCATGAGCAGCGACCTGAACATCCGCATGAGCTTCGAGGACTGGCTGGCCCTCACCCAGCTCTATGCCGACTACGCCAGCGCAGTGGATTCAGGCCAGTGGGACCTCTGGCCCGAGTTCTTCACCGAGGCGTGTGTCTACCGCCTGCAGCCGCGCGAGAACCACGAGCGCGGCTTCCCGCTCGCCACGCTGGCTTTCACCAGCAAAGGCATGCTCAAGGACCGCGTCTACGGCATCAAGGAAACGCTCTTCCACGACCCCTACTACCAGCGCCACGTGGTGGGCGCGCCGGTGGTGCGCGAGGTGGGCGAAGGCCGCTGGCGCTGCGAGGCCAACTACGCGGTGTTTCGCACCAAGCTCTCCGAGCCCTCGACAGTCTTCAACGTCGGCCGTTACCTCGACGTGGTGGTGCGCACGCCGCAAGGCCTGAAGTTCGAGCGCCGCGAATGCATCTACGACAGCGAGATGATTCCCAACTCCATCATCTATCCCATCTGAGACCTGGACCCACCGCCATGAACACCCCGCACTGGATCGACGCGATGTCGACCGCCGACCTGCCCGACGACGACGTGGTGGGCCTGACCGTGGCCGGGCGCGACATCGCCGTCTACACCGTGGGCGACGCGGTCTACGCCAGCGACAACCTGTGCACCCATGGCCATGCCAGACTGTGCGACGGCTTTCTGGAAGGCCACGAGATCGAATGCCCGCTGCACCAGGGCCGCTTCGACGTGCGCAGCGGCCAGCCGAGTTGCGCTCCGGTGAGCGACGCGCTGCGCACCTACCCGGTCAGGATCGAGGCCGGCCGGGTTTGGCTGCAGCTCGATTGAGATCGCGCCTTGACCGGGCCGGCACATAGATCGACCGCCGCAATCTGATCCGGTCAATCGGCGTCTTGCCGTTGCAGGACTCCGCCGACCTGGACTGTCCCGCTCAGTCCGGCCAGGCCCTGGTCCTGAAGGCCTCAACCAGATAGTCCACCAGCAGCCTGACCTTGGGCGCCAGGTGCTTGCGGCTGGGGTAGACCGCGTAGACATCCAGCTCGATGGAGCGGTACTGCGGCAGCACCTCGACCAGTTCGCCCGACACCAGTTCGGCGCCGACCAGAAAGGTCGGCTGCAGCACGATGCCGCCGTGCGCCAGCGCCACGCTGCGGCAGGTGTCGCCGCTGTTGGTGCGCAGGCGCGGGCTGATCTTCACGGTCACCGGCCCGTCCGGCCCCTCGAAGGCCCAGTTCTCGCCCAGCGACAGCAGGCTGTAGGCCATGACCGCGTGCTGCGCCAGTTCGGCCGGGTGGCCGGGCGTGCCGTGGCGGCGCAGGTACTCGGGCGTGGCGCACAGCACCATGCGGGTGGAGGTCAGGCGCCGGCTGACCAGCGATGACGCCGGCAGGCGGGTGATGCGCACCGCCAGGTCATACCCCTCGTCGACCAGATCGACCACGCGGTCGGACAGGGTCACGTCGAGCTGCACGCTGGGGTGCTGGGCCAGGAAGCCGGCCCACAGCGGCGCCAGGTGTAGCAGGCCGAAACTCACCGGCACATTGAGCTTCAGCAGGCCGATGGCCTCGCCCGACTGCGAGCTGATCGCCGCCTCGGCCTCGGTGAAGCCGGCCAGCAACTCGCGCGCGCTGGCCAGAAAGGTCTCGCCCGCGACCGTGAGCGAGAGCCGGCGCGTTGTGCGGTTCATGAGCCGCACACCCAGGTGCGCCTCCAGTTCGCTCACGTGGCGCGACACCGCAGCCTTGGACAGGCCCAGCTGTTCGGCGCCGCTCACGAAGCTGCCGGCATCCACCACGGCAACAAAGACCTGCAGGCACAGAAATCGATCCATGGCTTGATTGTCACGTCATAAGGAATAGTCAATCTCAAGTTCGGAGATTTATCTTCTATTCAAGCCTCAATACAGTTCATTCCATCGCAGCAAGCCGCTGCAGCAACCCCAGGAAAGACTGTCATGAAGATCACTGTTCTCGGCGCCGGTAACATGGGCTCGGCCTTCGTCAAGCAACTGAGTCGCGCCGGCCACCAGGTCAGCGTCACGGCGCGTGATGGCGCCAAGGCCGCACAGGTTGCCGCCGCCTACCCCGGCGTCACGGCCGTGCCGACCGCAGGAAGCGCGGCCCAGGCCGACGCCGTGGTGCTGGCCACCGGCTACGCCGATGCGGTCGATGCGCTCAAGTCGCTCGGCGACCTGAACGGCACCGTGGTGATCGACATCACCAACCCGCTCACGGCCGACTACATGGGCCTGACCATCGGCCACGACACCTCGGCGGCCGAGCAGATCGCCGCCGCCGTGCCGGGTGCCCAGGTGGTGAAGGCCTTCAACACCGTGTTCGCCCAGGTGCTGGCCGAGGGGCCGGACTTCGGCTCCGGCGGCGTGGTCAGCGTCTTTGTTGCCAGCGACAGCGCGCCGGCCAAAGCCACCACCAGCGCCATCGCGAAAAGCATGGGCTTCGAGGTGGTCGACGCCGGCGGCCTGAAGAACGCGCGTTACCTGGAGCCGCTGGCCGGCCTGAACATCTACCTCGGTTATGGCGCCGGGCTGGGCACGGCCATCGCGCCGACCTGGATCCGCAAGAGCTGAGCGTTCAACCGTCGATCACCCGAGCCGCCCTCACCGACACCTGGAGTCACGCCATGAACACCCGCACCCTGCTCGCCGCCACCCTCGTCGCCACCGTTGGCCTGGCCGCCCCATGGGTCCACGCCCAGAGCACGGCCGAGCACCCCACCACACCGGCGCCCAAACATGAGCGCCAGGCGCCTCAGGTCCAGACGCGCCTGAAGACCTTCGACACCCTGGACTTCGATGTCTTCAGCAACCAGAAGTGGGAGCGCCTGCATGAGAGTCATGCCCATGACATCGTCGTCACCTGGCCCGACGGCCACGAGACGAAAGGCATCGACACCCACATCAACGACCTGAAGGCCATGTTTGTTTTTGCGCCCGACATCAGCATCAAGAAGCACCCGATCCGCTTCGGCTCAGGCACCTGGACCTCGGTCACCGGCGTCATGACCGGCACCTTCGCCAAGCCGATGCCGCTGCCCAATGGCCAGTCCATCCCGCCCACCGGCAAGCGCTTCGCCATCGGCATGGCCACCATCGCCCACTGGAAGGACGGCACCATGGATCACGAATGGCTGTTCTGGGACAACCAGGACTTCATGAAGCAACTAGGCCTGGGTGGCCAGTGAGCCCGGCCGGCGCGGCAGATGGAATCAGTCGAAGGCCCAGGCGCCCAGCGCGCTGGGGCCGACGCTGCCGCGCCAGATCGTGCGGCCCGGTGCATCCGAGCCCGCGCCGCTGGCAATCATGAGGGGGATGAGGTGTTCCTCGCGCGGATGCGAGGCCCGCCCGCCGGGGGCGCGGTCCCAGGCCGCCAGGCGTTCGCCGCGCTGGGCGTGGTCGCCCTGTACCGCTTGGTCGAGCCAATCATGAAAGGCGTGCGAGGCGGGCGCGGCGGCGGCGAAGTCGCGCAGGTTGTGATAACTCATGCCCGCGCCGACGATGAGTACACCCTCGTCGCGCAGCGGCGCCAGTGCCGCACCCAGGCGGTGATGCAGGGCAGGGTCGAGGCTGGCGTGCAGCGACATGGCCACCACCGGAATGTCTTCCTCCGGCGCCATCACCTTGAGTGGGATGAACACGCCGTGGTCCCAGCCGTAGTCCGGATCGACCGCCGCCGGCAGGCCAGCGGCGCGCAGCAGGCTGGCGGCGCGGGCCGCCAACGTCGGCTCGCCCGGTGCGGTGTAGGTCAACTCGTAGGTGTGCGGCGGAAAGCCGTAGTAGTCGTAGATCAGCCCCGGCCGTGCGGCGCCGGTGAAGCTGGGCAGCGCGGTCTCCCAGTGCGCGGTGGCGATGAGGATGGCGCGTGGACGCAGGGGCAGGGTGGCGAGCACGCCGCGCAGGAATGTCTCGGTGGCCAGGTAACGCACCTTGCGTTCGCCGCTCATGAAGAAGGACGGTCCGCCGCCATGCGGCAGGAAAAGCGCCGGCAGGCGCGTACGCTGGGGCGACGGAGAGGCTGGGAGCGGTTGATCCATGGCTGGGCGGGGTGCGGCGCAATGCAGGCATGACGATAACCCGGCCGCGCTTGCGCCCGTGCGGCCTCAGCGCCAGTGCGGCGGCCAGGTCTGCTGCACCAGAGGCAGAGCCTGCACACGCGCCGCCCAGGCGGCCAGGCGCGGCCCGGTGAGTTCGCCACCGACGGCCTCGGGCGTGCGCAGCGCGATGCGTCGCGCCAGCGCCAGCAGCGGGAACAGGGTGATGTCCGCAGCCGACAGGCGCCCGACCAGCCACTCGCCGTCGACCAGGGATTCCCAGCGCGCCAGTTCCGCGCGCAGGGCGGTCCAGCCCGCTGCGACCTGGGTAGGCGAGCGCTGCTCCGGCGGGGTGAACAGCACCGCCTCGACCAGATGCTCAAGCGCCGGGGCGACGTATTGGTCGGCTTCGCGCACCAGCCGCCGCTCGATGGCACGCGCCTGTACATCGGCGGCGAACAGCCTGGGCGTACGCGCATAGGCGTCGTCAAGGTATTCGACGATGGCCGCCGACTCGTAGAGCACGAAGCCGTCGTCGACCAGCACCGGCACACGCCGGCGCGGGTTGAGATCGGCAAAGTCCAGCGACTGGAAGTCTCCGGCGTCGAACGACAGCCAGCGTGGCGTATAGGCCAGGCCCTTGAGTTCCAGCGCCAGCATCACGCGCCAGGCGTAGGGCGAACCGGACAGGCAATGCAGGGTGATGGCCATGGTGCTGGGCTCCAGTTGCAACAAGCGGAGCGCCACACTAGCGCAGCGCTGCTGTCCCTGTTCGTCTATGCACCGACCGCTGGCGCTTCAACGCAGTGGTTGCGGCCGTTGCGCTTGGCCTGGTAGAGCGCGGCGTCGGCGCGCTTGAGCAGGTCGGCGAGGACTTCGCCCTGGCGAGCACCGGCCACGCCGGCCGAAAAGGTGTAGCGCAGGGTGTCGGCCGGGGCCAGGGTCTGGCGCAGCCGCTCGGCGGCCAGCAGCGCATCCGACGCCCGCGTGTGCGGCAGCACCAGCAGGAACTCCTCGCCGCCGATGCGGCCGAACTGGTCCTGCGGGCGCAACTGACCCTTGCAGTGGGCGACGAAGTGTTTCAGCACGGCGTCGCCGGCCGCGTGGCCGTGGGTGTCGTTGATCTTCTTGAACTCGTCCAGATCGATCAGCACCACCGCCATGGGCTGGGCGTTCTGCAGGCAGGCCTCGTGGGCCATTTCGGCCAGGTGCAGCAGCCAGGCCCGGGTGGCTGCGCCGGTCAGCGGATCGGTGCGGGCGGCTTGCAGCGCGTCGGCGTGCGCACGGGCCAGGGCATGTTCGGTGCGCTTGAGGCTGGTGATGTCGGTCAGCGTGCACAACAAGCTGCCGTCATCCTGCAAGTCCTCGTTGACCCACAGCCAGGTGCCGTCGACCAGGTCGGTCGCGAATTCGCGCCGGGGTTTGCTGCGCCGGCGCGCCAGGACCGCGGCCACGAAGGCGTCGATGTCGCCGCTGTCGACTTTCACCCCGTCACCGTGGGCGTAGCCGTTGCGCAGCACCTGCTCGAAGGTCGCACCGACGCTCAGGCCGTGCTGCATGAAGCGCGTGCGGTAGACCTGGTTGGCCCAGATGAGGTGGTCCGTCCGGTCGTAGAGCACGATCGCGTTCGCACTCAGCTCGAAGGCCTTGAGCAGGGCCTGCGCCGGCGCAATGTCGCTGGTCACGACAGACATGCGTCGCGCCTGTCCAGCAACGGCAGGACACACCCTGGCCAGCGGGCCAGGTCACCAAGAGGCAGCGTCACGACATTCGTCTCCCTAACAGCCCTCATCCCGACAGGGGCTGGTGACGAATCGTATCAAGCGCCGGGCTGGGCGCCCGCCGCCCCGCTCAGGCGTGTGCGCGGTTGAGTTGCTGGGCGATCAGGTCGTGGTTGAGCCACAGGACCGGCGCGCTGGGCGCGGCCGATTCGTTGAACATGAGCGCGCCTGACGCATCGATCACCAGGGTGCTGAGCAGGTCGGTGATGAGGGCGTTGCGGTCCTTGTGCATGGCGACGATGTCGTCGCTGGTGCCGATCATCAGGTCGGCCAGCGCCTGGCTGTTGGCCATGGGCCAGGCGGCGAAGTTGTCGTAGTGCTGCATCACGTCGCTGGCGTAGAACGCATCGATGCGCTGCATCACCTCGGCAAGACCGGCTGTTCCGCCGCTCAGACGATCGGCGCATTCGGCCCAGATGCCTTCGGCCCAGGCGCCACCTTGTTCGTGGCGCAGGGCGTAGAGCAGAGAGAACAGCGGCAGCTCGACGCCCGAGAAGATGTCCGACGAATTGGTGCGGATCTCCGGGCAGTTGTAGACCGTGGCCTTGACGCCCTGGGCCCAGGCGTCCTGCGCGATGCGCTCCAGCCGCATCTTGGCGTAGCCCTGGGTGTAGTTGTGGTAGCTCTGCCACTTGTAGGTGCCGGCGATGAGCACACCCGTGCCGTGGTAGCCGTAGGCGCTGTAGCAGACGCTGCCGCCGCAGGCCTCGACCCGTGCGCGCAGGGCGGCGCTGCCGTCGATGAGGTGGCCCAGGGTGTTGGCCGAGACCTCGTCGAAGTTCATCAGGATGAGCTTGCCCAGGTCGCTTTGCAGCAACACGTCGGACGACTGGTGGCGTTCGCCGCGGCCCTTGTAGATGCGGTTGGCGATGGCCAGGAAGACCTTGGCGCGCGGGATGCCGCCAGCCATGGTGTGCGCGAAGAACACCTTGGCGCCGGCGGGAATCATGCCGTCGAGCCGGGCCATCACGCGCGCCAGCGACTCCTTGAAGCGCGCCACGCCCACCTCGCGGCAGACGGCGATGTGATCCCAGTCGAGCTTGTCCTCGGTCCAGGTCTTGAGCGTGAGCTTGCCCAGCATCTCGGTCGGGTTGGGCGTGCCTTCGGGCGCGTCCATGTCGAAACCGGCCATCAGCGGCTCGTTGATGATGGTGCCACCCAGATTGGCCTCGGCTGCGGCGAGTTCCTCGTCGTTCAACGGGCGCAGGCGGCCATCGGTCTCGCGTCGGCCGACGGTGATGCCGACGATCGTCATGCCGGCGGCGCGGGCCTGGGCCACCAGGCCATTGGCGTAGCCGCGGCCGAACAGTTCGCCGAACAGCACGAACACGTCGCCCGCGCGGAATTGATGGGCTTGCGGGATCTGGGTCAGGTTGGAGGGGCCGGTCATAGCAGGGTCAATGGGGTCGTTGGACGTGATGAGGGCAGAGACGGCGCCGCGCCCAAACCCGCCACTCTACCGAAACCCGCCGGCGCGTCGATCGGGGAAGGTGTGGGTACACCGGGACCGCAGCGTCGACTGCTACGCTTCCGGGCATGCGCACAGCCGTCATCGGGGGAGGCATCGCAGGCCTGGCGGCCGCCTGGTGGCTGACGCGCGCCGGACATGCGGTGACGCTGTTCGAGCGCTCTGCTGAACCGGGCCTGGTGGCGCACAGTGTCAGTGTCGACGGCGTGCGGGTCGACGTGCCGCTGCGTGTCTTCTACCCCGGCTATTACCCGACGCTGATGCGGCTGTACGAGCAGCTCGGCGTCGCCACACAGGCGGTGAGTTACGCCACCAGTTTCCTGGATGGCGACAGCCATCTTTATTTCCGCTGGCGCAATCTGCGCTTGGGCGACTGGTCGCTGCCCTATGTGTTGCCGCAGGACCTGCGCGGCCCCGCTGCGCGCCACATCGTGGCCGGCGCCGTGAGTTTCCATCGGCTGGCGCGTCGGGCCCTGGCCGGCGGCGCACTCGACGGACTGACCCTCGGCGACTTTGTCGATGCCCATCGGCTGTCGCCTGCCTATGTCGACGGCTTGCTGCTGCCGGCCCTGGCCACCATCGCCACCTGCACCCATGACGATGCGCGTCACTATCCGGCCCGGGTCGTGGCCGAGTACCTGGCGGCGGGCCTGGCGCGGCAAAGCGTGCGGCGCGCGCGCCACGGTGCGGACGACGTGGCGGCGCGCCTGGTGGCCGGAATCACACGTGTCGTCTGCCGTGCCGGGGTGAGGGGTGTGCGCATGGTCGACGGCGGCGCTGCGGTCGAGGTGCTGCGCGCTGGCGGGCGGGTCGAACGCTTCGACCACGTGGTGCTGGCCACCCAGGCCAATCAGGCGCTGGCGCTGTGGCCCGAGGCACCCGAGCCGCTCGCGCGAGCGCTGGCGGGCTTTCGTTACCGCGCGCTGGAGGTGGTGATGCACCGCGACCCGCGACTCATGCCGGCGCGGCGGGCCGACTGGTCACCTGTCAATGCACGGGTCTGCGCTGGTCACGAGCGCCCTGAAAGCACGATCTGGGTGAATGCCCTGCAGCCGGCGCTGCGCGCAGCCGGACCGGTGTTCCAGACCGTGCAGCCGCAGCGCCAGCCGCGCGACGAACTCACGATAGCGCGCGCCAGCTTCGAACGCCCGCTCGTTGACAGCACGAGCCAGCGTGCCTTGACCGAGCTGCAGGCCTGGCAGGCGCGCGCCTGCTCGCCGGTGTCATTCTGCGGGGCCTATGCCGAAAGCGGCGTGCCACTGCTGGAAAGTGCGGTGCGATCTGCCGCCGTGCTGGTGCAGCGGCTGGCAACAATGGGTGCCCGCCTCAACCTGGAGCCCTGACCATGAGCGACCGCGTCCGTATCGAGATCAACCCGCAGGGCATCGCCGAGGTGATTCTGGTGCGCGGCGACAAGATGAACGCGCTCGACGCGGCCATGTTCGACGCCCTGGTCGCTGCCCTCGCCCGGCTGCAGTCAGAACCTGGCTTGCGCGTGGTGGTGCTGCACGGCGAAGGCCGCGCCTTTTGCGCCGGGCTGGACATGGCCCGCTTCGGCAGCATGGCCAGCGGCAGCGACGCCAGCAGCGGCAGCGGTGGTGGCTTGGGCGATCTGCGCACCCGCAGCCACGGCAGCGCCAACGCGGCGCAATATGTCGGCCTGGGCTGGCGCGCGCTGCCGGTGCCGGTGATCGCTGCGGTGCACGGCGTGGCGTTTGGCGGTGGCCTGCAACTGGCGCTCGGCGCCGACCTGCGCTACATCAGTGCCACGACGCGCCTGTGCGTGATGGAAATCCAGTGGGGCCTGGTGCCCGACATGGCGGGCACGGTGCTCATGCAGGGCCTGGTGCGTGATGACCATCTGCGCGAACTCACCTACTCGGGCCGCATCGTGATGGGTGACGAGGCGGTGGCGCTCGGCCTGGCCACCCGTGTCTGTGACGATCCACTCGCCGAGGCGCGGGCCCTGGCGCGCAGCCTGGCGCAGCGCAGCCCCAGCGCGCTGCGCGCCGCCAAGCGTCTGCTCAATCAGGCCGCCGGACATTTCGATGCTGCAGCGGCGGCCCAGCTGCAGGCCGAAAGTGACGAACAGATGGCCTTGCTGGGGCAGGCCCATCAGGTCGAGGCGGTGCGGGCCCAAGTCGAGAAGCGCCCGCCGAGCTTCGACGACTGAGCCGCGCTCTGCGCACGAGCGGGTGAACCCGTGCGGCCGGATGACCGCGGCGCCGCGTCGGCGCCCTGACTACTCCAGCGTGAGGGTGTAGCGGCCGGCCTTGTTGCCGACGCTGCCGCTGTGATAGACGACCCGCACGCTGGCGCGCATGGGCCGGTGGCCAGCGCTGTTGTCGAGGCTGACCCGGTCGACCGCACCTGCACCCATGCGCGAAGTGGCGATGAGTTCGCCGTCGGCGTCATAGGCGTAGAGGTCGTAGTCCGCGCCGTTGGCCGAGGTCAGGCTGGCTTCGATGTGGGCGCCGGCCGGCACCATGAGGCTGTAGTAGTCGGTGTCGCTCGCGCTGGCCATCGAGCCGTGGATCGTCGCCGGCGCACTCACCCGCTGGGCGATGCCGAGTCTGCCGTTGGGCTCGACCTCCTTGACGGTGGGCAGGGCGTGGGGTTCGGGCCGGGGCGTTGGAGTCGGTGGCTGGGGTTGGGCGGGCGGATTCAACGCAGGCGAGGACTCCGGCGGCTGCTGCGCCTCGGGCGGCTGGGCTGGCGGCGCCATGTTGATCGCCGCCTGCACCGCGGCGCGGGCGTCGACGATGCCGCTGCCGCAGCCCTGCGGGCAGGGCCGGGTCATGGCCCGTGCGGTGGTGCGCAGCAGCGCTCGCACGGTATCGGGCGACAGGTCGGGATTGCGCGCCAGCATCAGCGCCACCACGCCGGCCACGTGGGGTGCCGCCATCGAGGTGCCCTGGCGGTAGGCGTAGGTGTCGAGCCCGACGTCGCGCTTGCCGGTGTTGAAGGTGGAGAAGATGCCGCCGGTCTCCGGGTCGGCGCGCATGTCGCCGCCGGGCGCGGAGACGTCGACGCGAGTGCCGAAGTTGGAATAGAAGGCCGGCGCGCCGCCGCGACCGATCGCGCCGACGCTGATCACCCCGTCGCAGCTGGCGGGGCTGTAGTCGGCGGCGTCGGCGGCGGCGTTGCCTGCCGCCACTACCACCACCGCCCCGCGGCTGCGGGCGAAGTTGATGGCCAGCTGGGTGGTCTGGTCACACACGCCCTCGCCACCCAGCGACATGTTGATGACGCGTGCCGGGCTGGGGTTGGGCGGGACGTTGGGCACACGCCCGCCGGCGGCCCAGATGATGGCGTCGGCGATGTCCGACGTGAAGCCGCCGCAGCGTCCGAGCGCGCGCACCGGCTGAACCTTGGCGCCCGGTGCGACGCCCGCGACGCCGCTGCCGTTGTTGCTGACCGCGGCGATGGTGCCGGCCACGTGTGTGCCGTGCCAGCTGTTGTCGTGTGCCAGCGAGCCGGTGGCGCAATCACCGGCGTTGACGGCATCGCCTGGATCGATGGCGACGGCGTCGCGGCCTTCGCCGTCATTGCCCATCTGGGGCGAGGTAATGAAGTCGTAACCCGGCGCGATGTTGCCGACCAGATCCGGGTGGGGGCGGTAGCCGGTGTCGATCACCGCGACCGTGATGCCGCTGCCGGTCGACAGGTCCCAGGCTGCCGGCAGGTTCAGACCGCCCACCGGATCGCTGTAATGCCATTGCCGGACATAGCCGGGATCGTCCGGCTCGAACTGGATCGTCATCACGCGGTCCGGTTCGATGTACTCGATCTCCGGATCGGTGGCGCGCAGATCGGCCGCCATCTTGCGCATGCTCACCAGGCTGACGAGGCGGTCGAGCTTGAGGATGTGCGAGCCCGTCCCGGTGCGGCGCACGTGGCGCACGCGCATCTGGGCGGCGCTCGCGGCGGACTCCATGCGGACCAGCGCGGCGTCGTCGATCTGGTCAGAGTCCGCCAGACGCCGGTACTTGATGATCATGCGATCGGTGTGCTGGGGTGTCTTGCGCAGCACATGGGCCAGCGGGCTGTCGGGCGGCCAGATCGAGCAGGCCGCCAGCATCAGCGTCGAGGTCAGCACGGCGGCCCACCCCATGATGCGGACGTAACGGCGGGGTGAGGTTGTGGCGCGTGCTTGCATGGCTGTCCCTGCGCTGGCCCGAGCGGGCTTTTTTCCGAGGCTCGTGTGGGTATTCTGCCCGGCCAAAAGCGGTCTGAGTCTGCCTCAGTTCGCGGCAGGTTGACCCGGCGTCAAGGCTGACAAGCACTTGCGCGCTTCATCCGGAAGATGTCCACAGGCTTGGGCACACCATCCGGGGACAAGTCAAACCCGGCACACTGGGCACATGACGTCCTTCGGTTTCGATCATTCCTACGCCCGCGAGTTGCCGCAGGCCTGCGTGAGGCGGTCCCCGGCCCCAGTGGTAGCGCCGCGACTGCTCTACCTCAACCAGGCGCTGGCGGGTGAACTGGGGCTGGACCCGGCGATGCTGCGCGCCCAGGGGGCCGAGCTGTTGTCGGGGCGACAACTGCCCGACGACGCCCGACCAGTGGCACAGGCCTACGCGGGCCACCAGTTCGGCGGTTTTTCACCCAGCCTGGGTGACGGTCGTGCCCTGCTGCTGGGTGAACTGGTCGACCGCGCCGGCCAGCGGCGCGACCTGGCGTTCAAGGGATCGGGCCGCACGCCGTTCTCGCGCGGCGGTGACGGCAAGGCTGCCGTCGGCCCCATGCTGCGCGAGGTGCTCATCGGCGAGTGCATGCAGGCGCTGGGCATCCCCACCACCCGGGCGCTGGCGGTGGTGGCCACCGGCGAGCCGGTCCGGCGCGAACAGCCCTTGCCCGGGGCGGTGCTCACCCGGGTCGCGGCCAGTCATATTCGGGTGGGGACCTTCCAGTATTTCGCCGCACGCGGCGATCTCGACACCCTGCGCCGGCTGGCCGACTACACGCTTGCGCGCCATGACCCGGAACTGGTCGATGCACCTGCGCCCTATCTGGGCCTGCTGCAGGCGGTGGCACGGCGCCAGGCAGAGCTCATCGCACGCTGGATGAACGTCGGCTTCATCCACGGCGTCATGAACACCGACAACATGACGATCTCGGGCGAGACCATCGACTTCGGCCCCTGCGCCTTCATGGAGGCATACGACCCGACCACGGTCTTCAGCAGCATCGACCACGGCGGTCGTTATGCCTATGGCAACCAGCCGCTCATCGCGCGCTGGAATCTGGCCCGCCTGGCCGAGGCCCTGCTGCCCCTCATGGTGACCGACAGCGATGACGAGGCCGAGGTGGGCCGGGCCGTGGCGCAGGTGACCGAGGTGATCGACGCCTTCCCCCGCTGGTACGACGCGGCATTGCTGGATGGTCAGCGCGCCAAGCTCGGCCTGTCCACCGTCGACGCGGCCGTTTCGGCGGCTGACGACGCCGCACTGGTGCATGACTGGCTGGTGTTGCTGCAGACGCAACAGGTCGACTTCACCCTGGCGTGGCGCTACCTGGCCGATGCGGCGGCAGGCAATGCGGCGCCCTTGCGCTCGCTGGTCGCCGACGCGGCGACGCTGGACGTCTGGCTGCAGCGCTGGCGCGAACGCTGCGAAGCCGAGGACGTCGCGCGCGACACGGTCGCAGACCCGGCGCCGGGCCAGGTGCCCAGCCGGGTGCCCAGCCAGACCGCTCGGGCTGATCGGATGCGCAAGGTCAACCCGCGCATCATTGCGCGCAACCATCAGGTCGAGGCGGCACTTGCGGCGGCGTCGGACGATGGGGAGATGGCACCATTCGAGCGCTTGCTCGACGCGCTGCAGCAGCCCTGGAGCGATGCGCCGGAGCTGACGCCGTTCGCCACCCCCGCGCCAGCCGCCCTGAGCGTCGGCTACCAGACCTTCTGCGGCACCTGAGCCCTGCCCACGCTGCCCGCATTCCACAACGATTCCAGGCCGTCGACCCCTCATGCTGACCTTGCCGCGCCAGGCTGCCTTCATGCTCAACCTGGCCCACCTGCTCGACCATCTCTTTCTGCTCATCTTCGCCACCGCGGTGGCGGCCATCGCGCGCGAGTTCGGCTTCGCGCGCTGGGAGGACCTGATGCCCTACGGCGCGGGGGCCTTCGTCATGTTCGGCCTGGGCTCGCTGCCGGCCGGGCGGCTGGGCGACCTGTGGGGGCGGCGCCAGATGATGCTGGTGTTTTTCGCCGGCATGGGCATGTCGTCACTTCTGGTGGCCTGCACCCGCAATGCGTGGGAACTGGCCGCCGCGCTCACGCTGCTCGGCACCTTCTCGGCCATCTACCACCCGGTGGGCATCCCGATGCTGGTGCAGGGCTCGGCACGACCTGGGGCGGTGATCGGCGTGAACGGGCTGTCAGGCAATCTGGGCATCGCCGCGGCCGCGCTGGTGACCGGCCTGCTGGTGCAGACCCTGGGCTGGCGCGCTGCCTTCGCCGTGCCGGGCCTGGCTAGTCTGGCCCTGGGCCTGCTGTTTGCTCGCGTCACGCCGCACGAACTGGAGCCGCCGTCGCAGCGCAGCCGTCGTCAGGCCAGCACCCTCACGCCGGCGCAGATGGCGCGCGTCTTCCTGGTGATGACGGTGGCTTCGGCGACTGGCGGCATGGTCTTCAACATGACGACCAACGGCAATGGCCAGTTGCTGACCGAACGCCTGCGCGGCGTGGTGGACGACCCGGCCCGTCTGGGCGTGCTGCTGGCGTCGCTGTACGCCCTGGCCTCACTGGCCCAGGTGGTGGTGGGGCGGCTGATCGATCGGGTGCCGCTGCGCCGACTGCAGATGAGCATCCTGCTGATGCAGGTGCCCCTGCTGCTGCTGGCCTCGCAGGCACAGGGCTGGTGGCTCTACGCCTGCCTGATCGGCACCATGGTGACGATCTTCGGCGCCATTCCCTTCACCGACGCGGTCATCGTGCGTTACGTCGACGACCGCATGCGTTCGCGTGTGGCCGGCATGCGCCTCACGGTGTCGGTGGGCATCAGTTCGCTGGCCGTCTGGGCGCTTGGGCCTGTCGTCAAGGCGGCGGGGTTTGCCAGCCTGCTGCTGGGGCTGGCGGCGCTGCCCTTGCTCACCGCCGCCATCGTGTCTTTTCTGCCCGAGGAGCAAGCGGCCTGAGGCTGAGGTCAGAGCGCGGCACCGTGTTGTCGAGTCACCGGCACCTGGGCCACACCGACTGTCTCACTGCTCGGCGAAGGCGCGCTCGATCACGAAGGCGCCGGGCTTGGAGGTGTTGCCCTCCACGAAGGAACGCTTTTCCAGCAAGTGCTTAAGGTCGCGCAGCATGGCCGGGCTGCCGCAGATCATGACGCGATCTTCCGCAGGGTTGATGTCCGGCACGCCGAGGTCGCTGAACATCTTGCCGCTGTCGATCAGCTCGGTGATGCGGCCCATGTTGCGGTAGGGCTCGCGCGTCACCGTGGGGTAGTAGCGCAGCTTGCTGCTCACCAGTTCGCCCAGGAATTCGTGGTTGGGCAGGTGTTCGACCAGCAGATCGTGATAGGCCAGTTCGTCGACCTGACGCACGCCGTGCACCAGGATGACCTGCTCGAACTTCTCGTAGGTCTCAGGGTCGCGCACGATGCTCATGAACGGCGCCAGGCCGGTCCCGGTGCCGAACATGTACAGGCGTTTGCCGGGCAGCAGATAGTCGACCACCAAGGTGCCGGTGGGCTTCTTGCCCACGATGACCGTGTCGCCCACCTGGATGTGCTGCAGCCGGCTGGTGAGCGGACCGTCGGGCACCTTGATGCTGAGGAATTCCAGGTGTTCCTCGTAATTCGCGCTGACGATGCTGTAGGCGCGCAGCAGCGGCTTGCCGTTCACCCGCAGGCCGATCATGGTGAAGTGGCCATTGGAAAACCGCAGGCTCGGGTCGCGCGTGGTCGTGAAGGTGAAGAGGCGGTCGGTCCAGTGGTGAACGCTCAGCACGCGTTCTTCGTTGAAGGCACTCATGGTCGTGTGGGATGGAGGGTCGGATCAGGGCAGGAAGGCAGCGACGCAGCGAAGCAGGCTTGGAAGCACGATGGCCGGCGCGACGAATGTGCCACATTGGCACGCAGCGCAAGCAATGCCGCAAAGGGTGGATTTTGACGCACTGCGGCATGCGGCCGCCACGCCGTGGTCCGCGAGGAGGTCCAGGTCGACGAGCCCCGCGCCCATGGCGGCTCCGCGATACCTGCAAGTCCCGCCTGACATGGTGCACACGACCAAGCATGGGCTCTGCTGCCGGAGTAGATGCCGATACCATGCCGCGGCGTCTTCCATCGCCGCCGCGCAGGGCGCGGTGATTGCAGCATGTATCCCCGACGGAACAGTCCCGCCCACTCCATGATTGATGCCGCGCTGCTCAGTGCCATTTCGACCTTCATCGTCGATTCGTCGGATCGGGCCATCCTGATCTGCGACGCGCAACTCGAAGTCCTGTACACCAACCCGCGCTGTGCCGAACTGTTCGGTCAGGAATGCCGTGGCTTGCGCTTGAGCCAGATTCCCGTTCAGCTTGCCTGGTCTCAGCAGGCCTTCACCTTGGCGGATTGCCTGCAGGCCAAGGGTCTGGTCGCTCAATTTGAGGCGCCGGATCAACATCTCGTCCAGATTCACGTCACGGCCAAGCGACTGGAATTGCCGACAGGCGTCTATCACAGCCTGCTGATCGCCGATTACGGCTATGAAGCGTCTTTGTCGGAATACATCGCGCTGGGCGCCGAAGCCCTGCGCAACATGACGTTCGACCTGTCTGGCATCCAGTTCGCGTTGGACCAGCATTCCATCGTCAGCATCGCCGATGTGGCGGGCAATATCACCCACGCCAACGAAAAATTCTGCGAGGTATCCGGTTACAGCCTCGACGAATTGCGGGGGCGCAACCATCGCCTGTTGAAATCAGGCTTGCACCCGAAAAGCCTTTACGAGGACTTGTGGGCCACCATCAGTGCCGGCAAGGTCTGGAAAGGCGAATTGGCGAATCGCAAGAAGAATGGCGAGTTGTACTGGGTGAACTCGACCATCGTGCCGTGGATGGACAGCCACGGCATTCCCATCAAGTACATCTCGATCCGCTCCCTGATCACCGATCGGGTCAACGCAGAAATCAGCCTGAAGAACGCCTACAAGCAGGAACTGGAATTGACCGGACTGATCCAGAAGGCCTTGCTGGCGAGCGACAAGACGACCAGCCCCGGACTGGACGTGTCGGTCTACAACATTGCCTCGCAAACCGTGAATGGCGACTTCTTCTCGTTCATCAATTATTCGGATGCCTGCTCCGAATTATTGATCGGCGACGTCATGGGCAAGGGCTTGAAGGCCGGCATGGTGGCGGCCGGGGTCAAGTCAGAATACTTCAAGGCCATCAGTTCGGCATTGATTCAAGATTCGTCCAGCATTCCAAGCCCGGCCACGATCATGAAGCAGCTGGGGCAGGGCGTAAGCAGGAACCTGCTGGAGCTGGATACCTTCGTCACTTGCCTGCTGGTCAGGGTGGACCGCTCCGCCATGCAGATCAGCTGGGTGAATGCCGGCCACCTGCCGGGCATGTTGGCGACATCGGGTCACAGCGACGTGGTTTACCTTGAAGGTGAAAACCTGCCGTTCGGCGTGCTGCTGGACGAAGACTATGTCGAGTTCAGTCGCTCGCTCGCTGTCAATGACAAGGTGATCGTTTATACCGACGGCGTCACGGAATCGGCGTCGGCGCAAGGCGAACAATATGGCCTGGAGCGACTGGCGCAGTTGCTGCAAAGAACCCAGGCCAAGCTCGTGCCGCCGTCGATGTGCCAACACGCCTTGCAGGCCGATCTGGAAGCGTTTTGTTCGTCCGACGCCATGAGCGACGATCGCACGGCCATCATCATGCATGTGCAGGGCCAGTCAAAACTCGACACGCCGACCGGAAGCGGGGGCAGTTTGTCGTTCGCGCTTGAACCTGGCGCGATCGATCTGATGGCTGTACAGCGTCGCATTCAAGGGTTTTTCTACACCCTGGACCAGCTTGCCTTGGCTGAGTTGACGGGCGCCGTATTGCGATGTCTGTCCAGCCTGCCTGTGCATGACCGCAAGATGGACCGGAGTTTGCCCATTTCATTCGTGGCGACCCAGGATGCCAATGCTGCGCAGCTTGAAATCACTTTCATGCCGATCGATGGGGCTGAAAGCCGCGGGCAGCGAGGTGCGAGCCATGCTGTGGACCCCATGGCGCAATCGCGCGTTGATCTGAATTCGGAAGGCCGTGTCGGTGTGCAATGTCAATATCGCCGGGAAGCCCTGCCTGGACTGGACAGTTGGTTCATCAGCTGTCCCTTGTCCACCGGTTCCACGTTTGAGGAGGCAACATGACAGCGCCATGGGTAGAGCAGGCCATCAACGATCATCAGGCGTGGATCGATCTGCTCGTGGACAAGATCCGCAACGATGAATTGCAGTCACTCAATCCTGCGCGAGTGGCCAAATCCAACCTGTGCAAGTTCGGCAATATGCTGCCGACGCGTAAGGGCATCGATATCGACGGGCAGGTCTACGAAGCCGTGATGCTGCAGCACGCGACATTTCATGTCGAGTCCGCGCAGTTGGTGCGTCTGGCCCTGTATTGTCCGGACCGGACCTACATCGAACAACGCATCCTGCATCTGCGGACAGTCTCGGAAAGTCTGGCGCAGTTGTTGCTGAATTGCACCCGTTTCATCTGACGGGTGTGCGCGGTATTGCATGAATGGACAGGCGCAGGTCGGTCTGTTCGTCGGGTGTATGCAAAGATGGTCTGGTTATCGATTGATTTTCTCTTTTTGCGTTCGGGTGCTGGTGAATAGGGCGGGTTCGGCGCTACACTGGCGGCGCAGAACATCTATTCCACATTTATTCACAAAAATCGTATGGCAACTTACTCTGAACTCATAGCACAAAAAGAAGCCCTGCTTGCGCAACAGGCTGCAATCGAAAAGCAGATTGCCGAACAGTTGAATGAGCAGCGAGCTGGCGCGATTGCCCAGATCAAGGGCATCATGAATGAATTCGGCTTGACCGCGGCGGACCTGAGTACCGGCAAGCCGGCTCGCGCGGCCAAGGGTGGAGACGGCACCGCCACGCCCAGCAAGGTGGCGGCCAAGTATCGTGACCCCGAGTCCGGAAAGACTTGGTCGGGCCGTGGCCTGAAGCCGCGCTGGTTGGCCGATGCCATCAATGCGGGCAAACAACTGACCGACTTCGCCATTCAGCCCTGAATTCCGCCGCGCGGCGGCCGCGTTTGGGGTTTCCTTTAGCGGTTCTTTAGCAATTGCTTTGGAAGTCACGCCGGTACTGATCGCGCTGAACATCTAAGGACGGATCTGCAGTGTTTGCACTGCGGTTCCGTCCTTTTTATTTGAGGCCATCGCTGCGACAGCCTGCGGGATGATCGACGGTGTGGTCCGAGGGCGAAACGCTTGCTGCCGAGCAGCAATATGTGTTCCCGCAATGGCGCATGTCGTTCGGGCACGCTGCGTCAACTAGACACAAGTCAAGAATCTGCACGATCTGGCATTTGCCCTAATCCGGCTGCGATCGAGCTTGCCTAAACTGAAAAGTCCGGGCGACGCGTACAGACGACAGCCCGTCAATTGGCCAAGGAGGCCGAAGTGCAGCTTTCGCATAACGCCAGTGCGGGTTACTACCACCAGGTCGTCGATTGCCAGTGGGCCTGTCCGGCCCACACCCCCGTGCCCGAATACATCCGCCTGATCGGCCAGGGGCGCCACAGCGACGCCTACCTGGTCAACTGGGTGTCCAACGTGTTTCCTGGCGTGCTCGGGCGCACCTGCGACCGGCCCTGCGAGCCGGCCTGCCGGCGCGGCCGGGTGGAGCAGAACAACGGGCCGGACCCGGAGAAATCACCGCCCGGCACGGCCTACAAGCCTGAGGCGGTGGCCATTTGCCGCCTGAAGCGCCACGCCGCCGACCACAAGGGCGAAGTGAAGTCGCGCATGCCCCAGGTGGCGCCGCGCAACGGCAAGCGCGTGGCCTGCGTGGGCGCCGGGCCGGCCTCGCTCACCGTGGCGCGCGACCTGGCGCCGCTGGGCTACGAGGTGACGGTGTTCGACGGCGAGGCCAAGGCGGGCGGTTTCATCCGCTCGCAGATCCCGCGCTTTCGTCTGCCCGAGGAGGTGATCGACGAGGAGACCGGCTACATCCTCGACCTGGGCGTCACCTTTCGCAGCGGTGTACGCATCGAGTCGATGACCGCGCTGCTGCGCCAGGGTTATGACGCGGTCTTCGTCGGCTGCGGCGCGCCGCGCGGGCGCGATCTGGAGATTCCCGGCCGGCGCGAGGCTGCCGCCCACATCCACCTGGGCATCGACTGGCTGGCGTCGGTCTCCTTCGGCCATGTCGAGAAGGTGGCGCCGCGTGTGCTGGTGCTGGGTGGCGGCAACACGGCCATGGATTGCTGCCGCTCGGCGCGCCGCCTGGGCGCCAGCAGCGTGACCGTGCTGGTGCGCAGCGGCTTCGACGAGATGAAGGCCTCGCCCTGGGAGAAGGAGGATGCGCTGCACGAAGGCATCCCCATCCTGGACTTCCATGTGCCGAAAAGCTTCGAGCACGACGGCAAGGGCCAGCTCACCGGCATGGTGTTCGAGATCGTGCGCGCCGAATACGACGCCAAGGGCCGGCGCAGCCTGGTGCCCACCGGCGTGCCCGACGTGCTGGTGCCCTGCGACCAGGTGCTGGTGGCGGTGGGGCAGGAGAACGCCTTTCCGTGGATCGAGCGCGACTGCGGCATCGAGTTCGACCGCTGGGGCCTGCCGGTGCTCAAGGAAGGCAGCTTCCAGTCGACGCACCGCCAGGTGTTCTTCGGCGGCGACGCGGCCTACGGGCCCAAGAACATCATCACCGCCGTGGCGCACGGCCATGACGCCGCGGTGTCGATCGACCGCCTGCTGCACGCCGAGGACCCGGCGCGCCGCCCCGAGCCGATCACCAGGATGCTGTCGCAGAAGATGGGCATCCACGAGTGGAGCTACAGCAACGATGTGTCCAACGACACCCGCTTCAAGGTGCCCTGGGCCGCGGCCGAGAAGGCGCTGGCCAGCATCCGGGTCGAGGTGGAACTGGGCTTTGACGCCGCTACCGCCTTCAAGGAGGCGCAGCGCTGCCTGAACTGCGATGTGCAGACCCTGTTCAACCGCGACACCTGCATCGAGTGCGACAGCTGCGTGGACATCTGCCCGATGGACTGCATCAGCTTCGTGCCGCCGGGGGATGAGGCCGATCTGCGTACGCGGCTGAAGGCGCCGGCCGACAACCTGGCCCAGCCGCTCTATGTGTCGACCGACCTCAAGAGCGGCCACATGATGGTCAAGGACGAGGACGTCTGCCTGCACTGCGGCCTGTGCGCCGAGCGCTGCCCGACAGGCGCGTGGGACATGCAGAAGTTCCTGCTCGAAACCGCCAAGGCCGGCCCGCACTGCCGCGACGCCCACCTCAACAGCCTGACGCCCGCCCACGCCCAAGCCCATACGGAGGCCGCATGATCCAGCGCATCGAGGCCGTCAACGACTTCGTCATCAAGTTCGCCAACGTCAACGGCTCGGGCTCGGCCTCGGCCAACGAGCTGTTCGTCAAGGCCGTCATGCGCATGGGCGTGCCGGTCAGCCCGCGCAACATCTTCCCCAGCAACATCCAGGGCATGCCGACCTGGTACGAGGCGCGGGTGTGCGAGGCCGGCTACCAC
Source organism: Pseudomonadota bacterium (assembly GCA_041169165.1). Taxonomy (GTDB): domain Bacteria; phylum Pseudomonadota; class Gammaproteobacteria; order Burkholderiales; family Burkholderiaceae_C; genus Sphaerotilus. The sequence goes on along the minus strand of JBEEJN010000004.1, from coordinate 91,804 downwards.
GGCCGGCGCGGCGGCGTGGACATGATGGTGGCCATGAACCCGCAGACCTGGGCGGCGGACGTGGCCGAGATCGAGCCCGGCGGCTACCTCTTCTACGACAACACCCGCCCGCTGCCGCCCAGCAGCCTGCGCGACGACGTGTTGGTGATCGGCATGCCGCTCACCGAGATCTCCAACGCTACCTACGACGACCCGCGGCACCGCCAGCTGTTCAAGAACATCATCTATGTCGGCGCGCTCTCGCAGTTGCTCGGCCTGGAGACCAGCGTGTTCGAGAAGCTGTTTGCCGAGCAGTACCGCGGCAAGGAGCGGCTGCTGGCCGCCAACATCCAGGCCCTGAACCTGGGCCGCGAGTTCGCCGCCGAACATCTGGGCGGCCCGCTGGGCCTGCAGGTGCGCCGCAGCGACAAGGTGGGCGACCAGATCTTCACCGACGGCAACAGCGGCGCGGCGCTGGGCTGCGTCTACGGCGGCGCCACGGTGGCGGCCTGGTACCCGATCACGCCGTCCTCGTCGGTACCCGAGGCCTTCCAGAAGTACTGCGAGAAGTTCCGCGTCGACGCCGCCAGCGGCCAGAGCAAGTTCGCCATCGTGCAGGCCGAGGACGAACTCGCCTCCATCGGCATGGTGGTGGGCGCGGGCTGGAATGGCGCACGCGCCTTCACCGCCACCTCGGGCCCGGGCATCTCGCTGATGCAGGAGTTCATCGGTCTGGCCTATTTCGCCGAGATACCGGTCACCATCATCGACGTACAGCGCGGCGGCCCGTCCACCGGCATGCCCACGCGCACGCAGCAGAGCGACCTGCTGATCTGCGCCTACGCATCACACGGCGACACCAAGCATGTGCTGCTGCTGCCGCAGGACCCGCACGAGTGCTTCGAGTTCGCCGCCGCCTCGCTCGACCTCGCCGACCGGCTGCAGACTCCCATCTTCCTCATGACCGACCTGGACATCGGCATGAACCAGCGCCTGTGCAAGCCCTTCACCTGGGACGACACGAAGGGCTACGACCGCGGCAAGGTCATGACCGCCGAGGAGCTGGAGGCCGGCAAGGACTTCGGCCGCTACAAGGACGTGGACGGCGACGGCATCCCCTGGCGCACCCTGCCGGGCACTCATCCCACGAAGGGCAGCTTCTTCACCCGCGGCACCACGCGCAACCCTTACGCCCAGTACTCCGAGCGCGGGCCGGACTACATCTACAACATGGAGCGGCTGCTGAAGAAGTTCCGCACCGCGGCCGACCTGGTGCCCCAGCCGATCGAACGCAAGGCGGCGGCACCCACCCGCAGCGGCGTCATCTACTTCGGCTCGACGACGCCGGCCATGCGCGAGGCGCTGGACGTGCTGGAGGCCGACGGCGTGCATATCGACGCGCTGCGCCTGCGTGCCTTCCCCTTCCCGCAGTCGGTGACGGACTTCATCGAGGCGCATGACCGTGTCTTCGTCGTCGAGCAGAACCGCGACGGCCAGATGCAGCAGATGCTGGTCAACGAGTTGGGCGTCGACCCGGCGCGCCTGCCCAAGGTGCTGCACTACGACGGCACACCCATCACCGCACGTTTCATCGTCGCCGCCATCCACAAGGTGCTGGGGGCTGAGGCTGCACCCGCCGCATCTGCCGCCGACGCAGCGCCCGCCGCCAGCAAGCAAGGGGAACACGCATGACCTATATCGCCAAGCCGCGCCTGCACCATCCGACCCTGCAGCAAAACAAGGTCGGCTACACCCGGCGCGATTACGAGGGCCGCATCTCCACCCTATGCGCCGGCTGCGGGCACGACTCGATCTCGGCCGCCATCATCCAGGCCTGCTGGGAGCTGGACATCGAGCCGCACCGCGTCGCCAAGCTCTCGGGCATCGGTTGCAGCTCCAAGACGCCGGACTACTTTCTTGGTGCATCCCACGGCTTCAACACCGTGCACGGGCGCATGCCTTCGGTGCTGACCGGTGCCTACCTAGCCAATCGCGACCTGCTGTATCTCGGCGTGTCGGGTGACGGTGATTCGGCCTCCATCGGCCTGGGCCAGTTCGCCAACGCCATGCGACGCGGCGTGCGCATGGCCTACATCGTCGAGAACAACGGCGTGTATGGCCTGACCAAGGGCCAGTTCAGCGCCACGGCCGACCGCGGATCCAAGAGCAAGAAGGGCGTGATCAACAGCGACGCGCCGGTCGACCTGGTGGGCATAGCCCTGCAGCTGGGTGCGACCTATGTGGCGCGCAGCTTCTCGGGCGACAAGGCCCAGCTCGTGCCGCTCATCAAGGGCGCGCTGGCGCATGGCGGCGCGGCCTTCATCGACGTCATCAGCCCCTGCGTGACCTTCAACAACCACGGCGGCAGCACCAAGAGCTACGACTATGTGCGCCAGCACAACGAGGCCGTGAGCCGCATCGACTTCATGACCCCGGGCAGCGAGATCACCACCGACTACCCCGCCGGCAGCGTGATCGACGTGCCCCAGCCCGACGGCCAGACCCTGCGCCTGCGCAAGCTGCACGAGGGCTACGACCCGACGGATCGCTGGGCGGCCATGAGCTATATGCAGCAGCACGCGGCGCGCGGCGAGGTGGTCACCGGCCTGCTCTACCTCGACGCCCTGGCCACCGACCTGCACACCGCCATCAACACCGTGGCCGAGCCGCTCAACGGCCTGGGCGAGGCCGCGCTTTGCCCCGGCGCGGCCGCTTTGAAGGGCGTCAACGCCTCCTTGCGTTGACGATCACGGCGCCGGATGCCGGGCCTGTCACAGGCGGGCCCGATCCTCGCTTGCCCTGACGTGTCACCCGCCTGGCGCTTAGGCGCCAACAGAGTCCGATGCACGAACGGCACATGCCTACACAGGAGACTGCCATGCCAGAACGCACCGTTTTTCAGGCCACACCGCAGCGCCACGTCATCAGCCTGGGTCCGACCGCCAGTGTCTACGAGGCGGCCTGCGTGATGACACGCGCCAACTGCGGCAGCGTGCTCATCATCGATACCGCCAGCACCCTGCTGGGCATCGTCACCGAGCGTGACCTCATGACCCGGGTGGTGGCCAAGGCGGTCGACCCGGTACACACCACCGTGGCGCAGATCATGACCCATCACCCGCGCTGCGTACCGCCGGAAACCAAGGTGGCCGACGCCGTGCTCATCATGATCGAACGCGGCTTTCGCCACCTGCCCATCGTCTCGCACCAGGGCAAGATCCTGGGCGTGTTTTCGGTCCGCGACGCCTTGCCGCGCGAGGTCAACGCCGCGGTCAGTCTGGCCGAATTCAATGATCAGGTGAACGACGCCCTGGGGTGAGCCGCGGGCGGCGCTGACGCAGCCGCCGCGGGCGCCTGGCACCTCAGTGCCGCTGGGTGCGGCTCAGTGCGCGGTCGCGCTGGCGCGGCCGAAGGCCTCGGCCAGTGCGGACTGCATGTCCTGCGACAGAGTGGCCACGCCCTTGATCACGAACGGTCCACCGTGGCGCCAGCGGGTGTGCAGGTCAGCCAGCGGGTCGGCGGTGTTGGCATCCAGCACGCGCAGGTCGATCACCACCTCGGTGCCGCCTTCCACGCCCATGGGCAAGCCGATCTGCAATCTGGGGCCGAGTTCGTGCACGGTGATGGCCACCAGGCGCTCGGGCCGCAGCGCGGCCGAGGCGGTCGCCACGATGGCCGCGCTCCACAGCGATGCGTTGGCCGGGCGCTCGTCCACCGCCCCCAGGGCGACCACGGGTGCGCTGGACAGGCAGTCAGGCTGGCGAGCCAGAAAGTCGCTGATGCCGCGCTGCGCTGCGGCCGTACGCGCCGCCGGCTCCTTCTGGTCAGCGCGCCAGTGCGTGCCCCAGAGCACCACCGTCGTGCCTGCCGCGGCCGGGCCGCACAGGCTGTGGGCCAAGGTCCGGCCCTGGGTGCTCACCTGGGTGGAGGCGCAAGCGCCCAGTGCCAGCAACAGGACGACAGCGCAGGCAAGGCGCAGCCACTCGGGCCCACGTTGCAGCGGATACAGGATGGGGGCAGACAGTGGCATGAGGAGCAGCAGATCGATCGGAACCTTGGCAGTGTAGGCAGCCGATGGGCGACGCGTCCGTCACGACATGCTGATGACAGGCGACCTCCTTACACTCGCGCCCCGCCGGGCCCACCGCTGGCTCGTCGCGGGTGGTCCTGGTGTCGTTCAATCGGAGCTTGTCGATGTTGTGTCGTTGCCGCGCCTTGACTGCGTGTTCCGCCCTCTTGCTGGGCCTGCTGCTGGCCGGGCCGGCGCAGGCCCATGCCGGTGCTGCCACCCTGGCGGGCGGTTTCCTGAGCGGTTTCCTGCACCCGGTGCTGGGCTGGGACCATGTGATCGCCATGGTGGCGGTCGGCCTGTGGGGTGCCTTCCTGGGCACGCCGGCGATCTGGCTGCTGCCGGTGGTGTTTCCGGCCGTGATGGCCTTCGGCGGTGCGCTGGGCGTGGCCGGGGTTCCGCTGCCCGGCGTGGAGACCGGCATCGCGGCCTCGGCCATCGTGCTGGGCGGCATGATCGCGGCGGCGGCGCGTCCGCCGCTGTGGGTGGCGGCGGTCATCGTCGGCGCCTTCGCCATCTTCCACGGCCATGCCCACGGCACGGAGCTGCCGCAGGCCGCCAATGCGCTGGCCTTCAGCGCCGGCTTTGTCATCGCCACCGGCCTGCTGCACCTGGGCGGCATCACCTTCGGCCTGCTGGTGCGCTGGCCACAGGGGCGCCTGGCGGTGCGGGTCGCGGGCGGTGCCATCGCCCTGGGTGGGCTGGGCTTCCTCACGGGCCTGCTGTGAGGCGCGCGCCCGTCCTGCGTCTGGCGGCCGGCCTGCTGCTGGCTCTGCTAGCACTGCCAGCGGCGGCGCACGGCACGCTGCCGGGCATCAACCAGTTCTACAACGGCGTGCTGCACCCGCTTCTGGCGCCGGCCCATCTGCTGGCACTGCTGGCGCTGGCCCTCATGGCCGGCCAGCAGACCCTGCGGCCCAGGCCCTGGGAACACATCGGCCTGGGCCTGGGCATGGCGGCGGGCGCACTGGCCGCTGCCGCGGCCGGCGACCCCGACACCGACCGCTGGCTGTGGTGCGCCACCCTGTGGGTGGGCGCAGGTGTGGCGCTGGCACGGCCGCAGCCGCGTGTGCTGCGCGCCCTGGTCGGGCTGGTGGCCGGAGTGGCCATCGGCCTGGGCTCGGCCGACGTGGCGCTGCGCGGTGCGTCGCGCGTGGCCGCTCTGCTGGGCAGCTATGTGGGCGCGATGATCTTCGTCGCCTACGCCGCGCTGGCGGTCGAGCTGCTGCTCGGGCGCTGCACCGGTGCGGTGCCGCGCATCGGCCTGCGCGTGCTGGCCTCGTGGATCAGCGCCTGTGCGCTGTTGATGCTGGCGCTGGCGTTCCGGCGTTCGGGCTGACGATTCGGCTGATGACCTGCTTGAAGGCTCGACGGATGGTTGACGGGTGACGACCCGGTCGGCACTGTGCCGGCCGCCTGGCGCCGTAGGCTGTAGCGTGTCCACCACCGTGCAACACGCGCGCCGGCGTGCTGCATGCAGGACAACACGATTCCGCCGGCGTGCAGAAAAATGACCTTGGAATTGACAGGGTTTGTGGCGCCAGATCTGCATAATCCAGTCATGTCCTGCCGACGCCATGCCCATGCACTGACCCGCCTGTTGATGGCGTGGTTGATCATGTGCATCGGCCTGCTGGGTGTGCTGCCTGTGCTGGCCGCCGCCACGGCGCCGATGGGTGCCCAGGCCATGGACGAGATGTGCTCGGTGAGCATGGGCCTGAGCGGTGCGGATGCCGGAGGCTCCGGCACCGGATCACCCGCCACCCTGGCTGACCACGGGCATTGCGCCTTGTGCGTGGTGGCCAATCTGGCGCCGCCCGTCAACCTGGTGTCGGCGGTCTTGCCGGCACCCGCCGCGCGGCACGAGCCCGCGGCAGTCCAGGCGCAGATCGGCGCCGAACCTGCCTCCCCGGGGCAGGCGCGCGGGCCTCCGGCCCGCAGCAGCAGCGGCCGCTGAGCCGCAGTCAGCCTGGCTGCAGCCTGCCTGTAGTCCGGTGCTGGCCCTGCATCACCCACCACTTCCCCTGCAGCTTGAACGCAGTGCGGCCTGTGCCGACGCTGCCGCTCGTGGCTGCCAGCTCGGCCAAGCGCCGTGTGCGCCGGTCAGGCGCCGGCGTGCCGACGTCAGCGCTTGTCTGCTGTCGGGGGAGTGACGTGGCCGTGTTGCCTGTTGTCCCCTGTTGCCACCCCTCGCCGCCCGGCGTCCCGGTTGCTGCCCGGCCTGCACCTGTCAGGTGAGTCCGGTGTGCCCGGCTGCGTCCGGCCGTGCGACCTGCTGCCAAGGTTCCCCTGCCATGTTCCGTCCCGTCCTGCTTGCCTCCGCCCTTACCCTGTCATTCCTGCTCAGCGCCTGTGGCGGGGGGGATGGCGGCACCGATACACCCACGGTCCAGCCTGTGTCGTTGAACTTCGCCGCCGCGCTGGGCACGGCCGCGCTGACCTCGCCCTGCGGCGCACCACTGGCCGGCCTGGGCAGCACGCCGGTGAACGCGAAGCTGAAGGACCTGCGCTTCTACGTCTCCAACCTGCACCTGATCAACGCTGCCGGCGCCGAGGTCAAGGTGACGCTGGCCGCCAACGCCAACCAGCTGACGCGGGGTGCCAACAGCGTCGCCCTGATCGACCTGCGCGACACCACGGCCAAGGGTGACTGCGCCGCCGGCAACGGCCACACCACCATCACCGGCACGGTGCCCACGGGAAGCTACACCGCGGTGGCCTTCACCCTGGGCGTGCCCGAGGCGCTCAACCATGTCGACCCCAACGACGCGAGCAACGCGCCGCTGGACAACCTCGACCTGGGCTGGGACTGGACCGGCGGCAAGAAGCATCTGCAGGTCGAGGTCAACCCAGAGAGCGCCAGCACCGCCGGCAGCTATGTCAACGCCATCACCCGTGCGGGCAGTGCCGCGGCCACCACCTACGCCCTGCACCTGGGCAACACCGGCTGCTCGAATCCTTCCGCCAACGTCTACACCTGCAGCAACGTCAACACGCGCGACATCCATTTCCACAACTTCGACCTGGCGACGCAGCGCATCGCGGTCGACCTGCAGGCCTTGTTCGCCAGCAGCAAGCTGCAGCAGGACCTGGGCGAGGCGGTGGGCTGCATGTCCAGCGCCACCGACCCGGACTGCGCCGACGTCTGGCCCGTGCTGGGCGCCACCTTCAGCGCCACCGGCGCCAACGTGATCGACCCGCTCAACGAGTTCCTGCACGGCGAGACGGTCTTCAAGGCCATCGCCAAGTGATCCCCGCGCCCGGCCCGAGCACCATCATGCTGCCCCTCAAGCGTTTCAAGACCTGGTGCGCCAGCACCACCGCCCTGGCCGCAGCCGCTGCGCTGCTGGCGGCCTGCGGTGGTGGCGGCACCGAGGTGCAGGACACCGGCCTGGCCCAGGGCGACTGGGTCTGGCGATTGCCGACGCAGTTCCCGCTGCCGCGTGTGCCGGCCGACAACGCCATGAGCGAGGCGCGCTTCGAGCTGGGGCGCTTCCTGTTCAACGACGTGCGCCTGTCGGGCAACGGCACCCAGGCCTGCGGCAGTTGCCACCAGCAGGACAAGGCCTTCACCGACGGACGTGTCACCGCGGTCGGCTCCACCGGCCAGGCGCACCCGCGCAACACCCAGTCCATCGTCAACGTGGTCTACAACACCACGCTGACCTGGGCCAACCCGCTCATGACCGAGCTGGAACTGCAGGCGCGCGTGCCGCTGTTCGGCACCAACCCGGTCGAGATGGGTGTGACCGAGGCCAACCAGGCCGCCGTGCTGGCCCGCCTAGCGGCCGACGCACGTTACCCGGCGATGTTCGCCGCCGCCTTCCCGGGCGATGCGGCGCCGATCGGCTGGACGCAGATCACCAAGGCCATCGCCGCCTTCCAGCGCGGCATCGTCTCCGGCGCCAGCAAGTACGACCGCTGGCTGGCCGGCACGGTGCTGTTGACCGACGCGGAGCAACGCGGCAAGGACCTGTTCAGCAGCGAGAAGGCCGAGTGTTTCCACTGCCACACCGGCTTCAACTTCAACGACCAGGTCAGCCACGCCGGCAGCCGCACGGCGCTCACGCCCTTCCACAACACCGGGCTGTACAACATCGACGGCCAGGGCGGCTTTCCCTTCCCCAACCGCGGTGTGTTCGAGCTGGATCTGGTGCCTGCTCACATGGGCCAGTTCCGCGCGCCCAGCCTGCGCAACGTGGCCGTCACCGCGCCCTACATGCACGACGGCAGCATCGCCACGCTGGACGAGGTGCTCGACTTCTACGCCGCCGGCGGCCGCAACATCACCAGCGGTCCGCACGCGGGCGACGGGCGCCTGAACCCCTTCAAGAGCGACCTGGTCGGTCGCATCAAGCTCAGCGCGCAGGACAAGGCCGACCTGGTCGCCTTCCTGCGCACCCTCACCGACGACGATGTGCTCACCAATGCGCGTTATGCCAACCCCTTTGCCGCGCGCTGAGCGCCTGTGCCTGCGCCGGCCAGTGCGCTCCTCGTGCGTCGGTGCCGCCGTGGCGCTGGGCCTGAGCCTGGGCCTGCTGCTGGCGCCGGCCGCGCACGCGCACGACACGGCGGCCGACCCGCTGCCCGACAGCCCCGGCCTGCGCCTGGGCGCGTCGGCCCTGCTGTCGGCCCTGTCGGCCGACCCGCAGCCGCTGCCGGCGGCGCGCTACAGCGGCTGGCTGGGCAGCGGTCAGACTCCGGCGAACCGTCAGGGCGCTGGCCTGGAACACGCCACGGCCGAGTTGGGCCTGCGCCTCACGCCCGCGCTGGGCGCCGCGCTGGCCTGGGGCAAACACGGCGGCGACCGGTCGCATGTGGAGGCTGCGCGTCTGGAATGGCGCCAGCCTCTGACGGATCTGCCGCGCCCGCTGGCCGGCGAGCTGCGCCTGACGGCCGGCCGTGACCGCGTGGCGCTGGGCGCGCCGGTGGCTGCCGCCGGGCACTTCGACCGCGTCGCGCTGGTGCCTTTGGCCAAGCGCCTAATGCTCAACGACGACTGGCTCGACGACGGCGTCAACCTGCAGTGGCGTGCCGCGGCGGGTGAGGCGGTATCGGGCGACGCCACCGCGCCAGTCAGCCTGCAGGCGGTCGACCTGGGCCTGTGGCGTGCACGCAAGTTCCCCGGCGCACGCCAGGGCCGCGCCGCGCCCGTGCTGCATCTGCAGGGCGAAGCCGGCGAGCTGGAGCTGGATGTGTTCGCCGCCGCGCTCACGCCGCGCGGGCGCGGCACACCGGCCGCCTCGGTCACGGCCGGCCACAGGCACGATGTGCCGGATTGTTCCCGCAGCCTGGTCGGACTGGTGTGTTTCGACGGCCGCAGCAGCCTGACCGGCGCCAGCCTGAGCTGGGCGCCGCACGGCCAGGCGCTGCAGTTGCAGGGCAGCTGGATGGCGCAGCTCGAACGTGGCCAGCTCTACAGCGCCAATGGCGACGTCACCTACCGCGGCCTGCAGCAGGGCGGCTGGGGCGACCTGATCGTCAAGCTTGCGCCGCGCTGGCAGACCGTGCTGCGCGCCGAGCGGGTGACGAGCTCGCACCGTCTGGTCGGCCCCGGCGCCAGCCTGGTCAGCCAGGACGCCGGCCTGGCGCCCAACCACGCCGTGCAGCGCCAGACCCTGGCCCTGGGCTGGACGCCGCGCCGCAGCCTGGCGCTGTGGGCCGAGGCCGGCCGCGAGCAGACCGGCACGGCCACTGGCCAGCGCTGGGTCGGCCTGCGCCTGGCGTTGAGCAATGACCAGCTGTGGAGCCTGGCGTGGTAGAGCGCCTGCGCCCGGCTGCGGCACGCCTGCGTCGTCATGCGACGCGGGTGCTGGCCTGCTTCCTGTTCATGCAGGTGGCAGCGCAGCTGGGCGCCTGGGTGTTTCCGCAACTGCCGGCCGGCGTGTGCAGCGTCGCGGCGGCGCCGGACGATGCGTCCTGGGCGAACGGCAGCTCGCACGACGGCAGATCACGTCTGGACAGCCACGGGCTGTCCTGCCCCCTGTGCTCGGGCCCGGCCACGCCGCCGCCGCCTGAGCTGGCGTCGCGGGTGCCTCCACCGCCTGTTCTGACCGATGCACGCGCCCTGCGTGATACGCCGGCACCGGTGCTGCGACGCGCGCCCGGACTGGTGCGGGCGCGTGGTCCGCCGTTGGCGCTGGCGCCCTGGCAGCCGCCTGCCTGACGCCACGGGTGTGTCGCCCGGTGGTTGGCCGGCGCTTGCGGCAGCTGCCCGCGCTCACCGGCGCGGCCCCGATACGGGCATCTGCCGGCATTGAGAAGCCTCTTCGTTCAACCGGCGGGCAACGCCATCTTCTGCCCGCCGGCTTTTTCAGCACGCGCGCCGCATCGGCACGTGCTGCGACCCCTCACGACCTCGTGTCTACAACGTTTCGAGTCCACACCATGACCATCCAGATCCGCCACTTCGCCCTTGCCGCCCTGTCCCTGGCTGCCGCTCAACTGGCCAGCGCCCACGTCGGCACGTCCAACCTGACCACGCCCTCGGTCACCCCCGGCCAGGCCACCTTCCTGATCGGCAACGTCACCAGCGAGCTGGTCTTCAACGTCGGCCACGGCTGCAATGCCGAAGCCGTGCCGGCCGTGACACCGGCGCTGGACACCTACAAGGTCTCCATCACCGTGCCGGCCGAGATCGTCACCGCGACCGGCACCGTGCGCCCGACCTTCAGCGGCGCCTTCGGCAACGCCACGCTGGTCACCAACGCCAACGGCTCGGTCACCGCCACCTGGGTCAAGACTGCCGGCGCACGAGCCGCCGACGACCACTACTACAAGGTCGCGCTGCGCCTGAAGGCGCCCACCACCACGACCATCAAGGCCTACCAGTTCGACGCCGTGCAGTACTGCAAGGCCACTGCCACCACGCCGGGTGGCGCAGTGACCGAAGGCTCGGACGTGGTGCTGGACTGGACCAAGATCACCGGCCAGCCCAACCAGTCGCCCACGGTCTTCGTCTTTCCTGACAAGCGCAAGGGATTCAACCAGTTCAAGCTGGACGCCAGCGTGACCGCCACCTTCACCGCCGCGGCCACCGGCACGCTGGCCTCGGTGCTGAAGTCGCACTTCGGCGACGCCGAGATCCTGTGGGTCGGCAAGGCCGGCTACAGCGCCAACGCCGCCACCGCCGCCAAGATCGACGCCCTGGCTGCCAAGGACAGCACCTACAGCAACCTGGGCACCAAGGCGGGTGCGGCCATCAGCACCACCGACACCATCGTCGTGAAGTACTGAGCCGGGGCCACTGACCATGAAAGCCCACAACCCAGCCTCCAAGGCCCTGGCAGCGGCGACGCTGCTGGCGCTGGTCGCCGCGCTGACCGCCTGCGGCGGCGGAAGCAGCGACAGCGCCGGGTCGACCACACCGACGGTAGACCCCACCGTCAGCGCCCTGAGCACGCTGCTGCCTGCTGATGCAGCGGGCATCACCACGCTGCCGGCCAGCCTGCTGCCGCCGGATGCGTCGACAGCGCTCGACGCCAGCCTGCTGCCGCCAAGCTGACGCGCCTGGCGCGTCACAGCCGTGCCGGGCACGCCGCGTGGCGCTGCCCGGCACGCATCCCCAGCAAGCGGCCCGTCGGGCCGCGCCTTCGGTCCAGGTGCCCCATGTCACGTTCATTGCTGTCTAGCGCGGCGCCCGCCTGGCGTCGACCCCTGCTTGCCGGCGCCTTGCTGGCGGGCCTGGCCACCTGCGGCTGCGCCAACCTGGGCGTGCAGCCCTGGGAGCGCGAGCTGCTGGCCCAGCCGGCCATGCAACTGGTGGCCGCGCCGCTGGACGCCGCGGCCGACGACCACACCTACTTCAGCAAGGAAGCGGCCACTGGCGGCCGCGGCTTTGGTGGCGGGGGCTGCGGATGCAACTGAACACCTTGACCCGGACGGCCGGCCCCGCCACCAGCCGCCTGCGCCTGGCCCTGGCCGCGGCCACCGGCGCGCTGCTGGCCGCCGGCCCAGCGCTGGCGCAGCTCACGCCCGCAGCGGCGACGGGCACCCCGGCCACAAGCTCGGCCGCGACCGGTGGCGCCGCCAGCGTGGCCTGGCAGGCCGACGCCGCCGTGCTGCAGTACACCGAATCCAACGGCCGCGTGAAGGCGACCGAGCCCATGGTGGCGCTGCGCCGCAGCGACGGCGACGACCGCGTCACCAGCCTGCGCCTGACGCTGGACAGCCTGACCGGCGCCTCGCCCACCGGCGCCGTGCCGCAGCCGGTGGTGCAGACCATCACCAGCGCGTCCGGCGCAAGCAGCTACGCCACCAGCGCCGGCGCCGTGCCGGTGGACAGGCATTTCAAGGACCGGCGCTACGCCGGCGTGCTCAGCCACGAGCAGCCGCTGGGCGAGGGCCGGCACATCAGCGTGGGCGGCCAGGCTTCGGGCGAGACCGACTTCGCCTCGATCGGCCTGAACGTCGCCCTGGCGCAGGACTTCGACCAGCGCAACACCACGCTCAGCCTGGGGTTGGCGTGGGAGCGCGACCTCATCAAGCCGGTGGGCCGCACACCCGCGCCGCTGCAGCCACACACGGCCGACTACCGCCTGGGCACCAGCCGCACGCGGGTGGTGAACGACGTGCTGATCGGCCTGACCCAGGTGATCAACCGGCGCTGGCTGACCCAGCTCAACCTCGGCCTGGGCTCGGGCGGCGGCTATTTCAACGACCCGTACAAGGTGCTGTCGGTCGTGGACGGCACGACCGGCATCGAGACCGGCGACAACAAGGTGTCCGAATCACGGCCGCGCACGCGCAAGCGCACGACGCTGTACTGGCAGCACAAGCTGCATGTCGACACCGGCGTGGTCGACCTGGCCTGGCGCGGCTACCGTGACGACTGGGGCATCCGCGCCACTACGCTGGAGGCGCGTTACCGCCACGCCCTGGGCGGCGGCTGGTTCGTCGAGCCGCAGCTGCGCAGCTACCGCCAGACCGCGGCCGACTTCTACCGCGCTTGGCTGGTCGAGGGCGTGGACTACCTGAGCAGCGTGCATGCGCCCACCGCGGCGCGTGCCAGCGCCGACCCCCGTCTGGCGGCGTTCAAGGCGCAGACCACCGGCCTGAAGCTGGGGCTGGAGCTGGGCCAGGGCCGCGAACTGGGTGTGCGGGTGGCGAGTTACCGCCAGAAGAACGACGCCGTGCGCGGCGCACCGGGCTACCTGGCCAGCGTGCCGCTGGTGGACGATCTGAAGGCCACCATGGTGATGGTGGGCTACAGCCACCTGTTCTGAGCCCTGCTGCCCGGGTTCAGCCCTGCCCGCCGCCCTTGCCCGGCCGCTGCGGCGCCGGCACGCCCAGCAGGTCGGCCGCCAGGGCCTCGGCCACCTCGATGCCGTCCACACCGGCGGACATGATGCCGCCCGCGTAGCCCGCGCCTTCGCCGGCCGGGTAGAGGCCGCGGGTGTTCAGGCTCTGGTAGTCGCGCCCGCGGTTGATGCGCAGGGGCGAGGAGGTGCGTGTCTCCACGCCGGTGAGCACCGCGTCGGCCATGGCGAAGCCGCGGATCTGGCGCTCGAAGGCGGGCAGGGCTTCGCGGATGGCCTCCAGCACATAGCCGGGCAGGCTCTCGCGGCCGGGCTCGCTCAGGTCGGTGAGGTGCACGCCGGGCTTGTAGGAGGGCAGCACGCTGCCGTAGTCCTGGCCGCGGCGGGTCTTGCGCCTGTTGGCAATGAAGTCGCCCACCAGCTGGCCGGGCGCGATGTAGCCGCCGCCGCCCAGCTCGTAGGCGCGGCTTTCCCACTGGCGCTGGAAGGCCATGCCGTCCAGCGGGTTCACCGGGCTGCCGTCCGTTCGCCCGTCCTGGCGGTAGTCCTGCGGATTGATGCCCACCACGATGCCGGCGTTGGCGTTGCGCTCGTTGCGGCTGTACTGGCTCATGCCGTTGGTGACGACGCGGTCCACCTCCGACGTGGCCGCCACCACGGTGCCGCCGGGGCACATGCAAAAGCTGTAGACGCTGCGGCCGTTGCCGGCGTGGTGCACCAGCTTGTAGTCCGCCGCGCCCAGGATCGGGTGGCCGGCGCTGGGGCCGAAGCGGGCGCGGTCGATCACGCTTTGCGGATGCTCGATGCGGTAGCCGATGCTGAAGGGTTTGGCTTCCATCGCCACGCCGCGCTCATGCAGCATGGCGAAGGTGTCGCGCGCGCTGTGGCCCAGGGCCAGCACGACGTGGTCGGCACGTAATTCCTCGCCTGAGGCCAGGCGCACACCCCGCACCGATCGTTGCTCGCCCTTCACCTCGACCAGCAGGTCCACCACCTGCTGCTGGAAGCGGATCTCGCCGCCCAGGGCCTCGATGTCGGCGCGCATCTTCTCGATCATGCTGACCAGGCGGAAGGTGCCGATGTGGGGCTTGCTGACGTAGAGGATCTCCTCTGGCGCACCGGCCTTGACGAACTCGGTCAGCACCTTGCGGGTGAGGTGGCGCGGGTCGCTGATCTGGCTCCAGAGCTTGCCGTCGCTGAAGGTGCCGGCCCCGCCCTCGCCGAACTGCACGTTCGAGGTCGGGTCGAGCTGCTGCTTGCGCCACAGGCCCCAGGTGTCCTTGGTGCGCTCGCGCACCACCTTGCCGCGCTCCAGCACGATGGGGTTCAGGCCCATCTGCGCCAGGATGAGGGCGGCGAACAGGCCGCAGGGGCCGAAGCCGATGACCAGCGGGCGCAGTTGCGCCGAGCCGTGCGCGTAATGGTCCGCCGGGGCGTGGCCGATGAACTTGTAGGCCGTGTCCGGCGTGGGCTTGATGTGCGGGTCGCCACTGAAGCGCGCCAGCAGGTCGGCCTCGGACAGCCCCTCGGCCAGCGCGCAGTCCAGGGTGTAGATGAGCTGGATGGCCGTCTTCTTGCGCGCGTCGTAGGCGCGCTTGAAGACGGTGAACGCCGCCAGGTCCGCGTCCTGTGCCAGCCCCAGGCGCTTCACGATGGCGGCGCGCAGGGCGCCCTCCGGGTGGCTGAGCGGCAGGCCGAGGTCGGTGATGCGGATCATGGTGGTGGGCGCGGGCGTCGTGGCCTGAAACTGCGGCGGCAGAAATGACGAGACGGCCGGGTGGCCGTCTTGATTTTTTCGGGGCTGCGGGCTGCGGTACTGCAACCAGCTCCCCACGGCCATCCAGAGGATGGCCGGTAAATCAGGCTAGAACAGACCTCAGGACTGTTCTGGTCCTGATTTACCCCCCCTTCTTCGCGCGCTTGCCGGGGTTCTTCTTGCTGCGGGTGTGCGAGCCACGTTCCAGGCTGACCTTCTGGCCGTGCGGAGCGGTGAAGGCCACACCCTTGGGGGCGGCGGGACGGGGGGTGGCCTTGGCGTCGGCTTCGGTGATGATCTTGTTGCCCATGACTGGCTCCGGGGGACGGTAAGAGAGGGAAAGAGAAGGGAGGTATCGAAAATCGAAGGCAGGGATTAGGCCACAAGTCGTGCAGCTGCCTCGCGGCTACCTCAAAACATGCTGCTGCGGCGGCGGCGCAACAGCGTGCCGCCGTTGCAACCAGCATGGACGAGCGGTCGGCGCCAACCTGTGCCGCGCATCATCGTCTGCTCTGCTTGTTCGCCACAGCGTGCCACATCGGTCGGCGCCGACACCTGTTCTGAGCGGCAGCGAGTCGCTCAACCACCGCTGAAGGCGCCCGGCTGATTCATCCGCGCAGATCTATGCCGCTGGGCTGTCATGCGCCCTCTCGGGAAACCTGCGCAGTACAGCGCGCAAATGACATGTGTCTGACTTCGCCACGCGAGCAACCCGCTCCGGTTTTTTGAAACTCGAACAGTTGCGGACCGAGACCAAGGGTAATCCCGTCATTCCTTTTATCTATGCCAGCAGCCAGAAAGGCAGGGCAGAGTAGAATTTGAACTAAGTATTAAAGCTACGATGAATCTTGATCATTCGGCGCTGCCACCGTTTAGTTACGCCCGTCCAGGCGGATAAAGGGGTGTCTGATCGGATGAGGATCCTGGATAAATATTTATACTTGACGAGGTCATCATGCTTCGACGTTTGATAGTGCTGACGCTATGGTGTTTTTCATGCTCGATTTATGCAGCTGAACTGTTTGTTGATAACAAGCCGAGAGTCGGTCTGGTATCAGGCGAGTTGGCGCCGACAGATACCTTGGGTGGTTACGCTATATTTCAGGGTGGGTTGCCGTGGCTTGTGGTAAAAGCGGACTTTCAATTGGAAATTGGTTCATCGACTTTACCCATTGGAAATGTGCAATTGGTCTCCATTCAGGGTGATAATCTCGTTGCTGCGCATTTCATAAGGGCTAACCTTGAGCCTAGATTTAACTCTGATGAATGGCGTGGTGGTCCTTGTGACGGAAAGAATTTGTACGAACGCACTGGTCGTAACCGAACTGCGGGGACCTGCGTGTTTATCAATCCACGCGAGGCAAAAATAAGTGGGCGGACGATTCTCTTTCTGACCGTCGGCGTGATTCAGGCAGGATTGCGTGGGGATCACTTTATGTCGCTCCTTGATTTGAATACAAGTATGTTCGGGTTTGAATGGGTGAGTCCCTCCGATTGGACCGCTGAAAACATTGCCAAGGATCCGCGACACAAGGAATTCCTGGCGCGAACTACCGCTTGGGCCGAACGGTACGCGGGAGCAGTTGAGCGGGCCTTTCATAACAGAAATGATGGCGTATTGATAATGAATGAGGTGCCACCAATCTCATCACTGCTGAATGTCCCGGATGACCTGCGAGAAAAAGGCTATTCCATTGACTTCCTCGCCGCCGTGGCTGGCATGGCGGAACATCAAAAATATAGCGCCATCGCATATTCGCCAGTAGTAGATCGTGGAACCCCTTGGGGTCGAACTAATAACCAGGCTAGTCAGTCGCAGGCAGATGAATTGGCTATCGAGGGCTGCGAACGCAAGCGCTTGTCCAGTGACCCTAAATGCATTCTCGTCGTCACTCAGTAACATTCCTGTCATTTATGTATTTACTTTGTGCCAACGCCACGCGATCCGCATGAATGTGCTGGTGCGCCTGTGTGCATGTAATGGGTGGTGTTGAAAGCATCGTGGAAGTCACTTCACGCGATATGCTGAGGTGATGTGGAAATCAGCATTCCTACCGGCCGCTTTGCCGTCCTGGAGCATCCTGTTGCCGGCTGTGGGGTTGACGGTGCTAGTTCTGCTCTATGGCAATGATCTGGGCAGTTTCGACATCACACTGACCGGCGCCTGCCTGATGGCGGCGGTGACGGCTGCCGTTCATCACGCCGAGGTGGTGGCGCACCGCGTGGGCGAGCCCTTCGGCACCCTGGTGCTGGCGGTGGCGGTGACCATCATCGAGGTGGCGCTCATCGTCTCGCTCATGCTGGCCGGCGGCGCAACCGCCACGGCGCTGGCGCGCGACACGGTGTTCGCCGCCATCATGATCGTGTGCAACGGCGTGCTGGGCCTATGCCTGCTGGTGGGTGGTGTGTGCCACCGCGAGGTGGCCTTCCGCGTGGAAGGCAGCAGCCCGCCGCTGGCCGTGCTGGTGGCGCTGAGCGGCCTGACCCTGGTGCTGCCCGCCTACACCGTCACCACGTCCGGGCCCACCTTCTCGGGCGCGCAACTGGCCTTTGCCGGTGTCGCCTCGCTGGTGCTGTACGGCGCCTTCGTCTTCGTGCAGACGGTGAGGCACCGCGACTACTTCCTGCCCGTCGGCGCGGCCGACGGCGACACCCACGGCCACGCCGCACCGCCCAGCACGCCGGTGGCCTGGGCGGCGCTAGGCTTGCTGATGGCCTCGCTGGTGGCCGTGGTCGGCCTGGCCAAGACGCTGGCGCCCACGCTCGAAGCCGCGGTGAGCCGGGCCGGCGCGCCCCAGGCGGTGGTGGGCGTCATCGTCGCCCTCATCGTGCTGCTGCCCGAGACCACCGCCGCCGTGCGCGCCGCCGCCCACAACCGCCTGCAGACCAGCGTCAACCTGGCCCTGGGCTCGGCCCTGGCCAGCATCGGCCTGACCATCCCGGCCGTGGCGCTGCTGAGCCTGTGGTTCCCCCACCCGCTCGCCCTGGGCCTGGCGCCCAAGGAGACGGTGCTGCTGCTGCTGAGCTTTCTCATCAGCGCCATCACCCTGGCCGGCGGGCGCGCCACGGTGCTGCAGGGTGCGGTGCATCTGGTGATGTTCGCGGCCTTCCTGTTTCTGGCGGTGGTGCCCTGAAACGCTGCAGGGCAGCCGGCGTGTGCCGGGCTGCCCCTCGGGATGCGTCTTTCAGGTGAGCCTGACCCGACCGGATGTCCAGGCGTGCCGGCGCCGAACCGACGCCGGCCCCGGCCTCACATGCTGCGCCGGTACTGCCCGCCTACCTCGAACAGCGCGCTGGTGATCTGGCCCAGCGAGCAGCAGCGCACCGCGTCCATCAGCACCTCGAAGACGTTGCGGTTCTCGATCACGGCCTGCTGCAGGCGCGCGAGCATGGGACCGGACTGGGCGGCGTGGCGGGTGTGGAAGTCGTTCAGGCGGGTGAGCTGGCTCTGCTTCTCGTCCTCGGTCGAACGGGCCAGCTCGATGGTCTCGGGCACCTCGTCGCCCTTGGGGTTGCGGAAGGTGTTGACGCCGATGATGGGGTACTCGCCGGTGTGCTTGAGCATCTCGTAGTGCATGCTCTCTTCCTGGATCTTGCTGCGCTGGTAGCCCGTCTCCATCGCGCCCAGCACGCCGCCGCGGTCGGCGATCTTCTCGAACTCGGCCAGCACGGCCTCTTCCACCAGCTCGGTCAGCTCGTCGATGACGAAGGCGCCCTGGTTGGGGTTCTCGTTCCTGGCCAGTCCCCACTCGCGGTTGATGATCATCTGGATCGCCATGGCACGGCGCACGCTGTCCTCGGTCGGCGTGGTGATGGCCTCGTCGAAGGCGTTGGTGTGCAGCGAGTTGCAGTTGTCGTAGACCGCGATGAGCGCCTGCAGCGTGGTGCGGATGTCGTTGAACTGGATCTCCTGCGCGTGCAGTGAGCGGCCGCTGGTCTGGATGTGGTACTTGAGCTTCTGGCTGCGTTCGTTGGCGCCGTATTTCTCCTTCATCGCCACGGCCCAGATGCGCCGCGCCACGCGGCCCAGCACGGTGTACTCCGGGTCCATGCCGTTGCTGAAGAAGAAGCTCAGGTTGGGCGCGAAATCATCGATGTGCATGCCGCGCGCCAGATAGGCTTCGACGAAGGTGAAGCCGTTGCTGAGCGTGAAGGCGAGCTGGCTGATGGGGTTGGCACCCGCCTCGGCGATGTGATAGCCGCTGATGCTGACCGAGTAGAAGTTGCGCACGTCGTGGTGCACGAAATATTCGGCGATGTCGCCCATCACCTTCAGGCTGAACTCGGTGCTGAAGATGCAGGTGTTCTGGCCCTGGTCTTCCTTCAGGATGTCGGCCTGCACCGTGCCGCGCACATTGGCCAGCACCCAGGCCTTGATCTTGGCGGCCTCGTCGTCGGTGGGCTGGCGGCCGTTGTCGGCCTTGAACTTCTCGACCTGCTGGTCGATGGCGGCGTTCATGAACATGGCCAGGATCGAGGGCGCCGGGCCGTTGATCGTCATGCTCACGCTGGTCGTGGGGCTGCACAGGTCGAAGCCCGAATACAGCACCTTCAGGTCATCAAGCGTGGCGATGCTGACGCCCGAGTTGCCGACCTTGCCGTAGATGTCCGGCCGCGGGTCGGGGTTGGCGCCGTAGAGCGTGACCGAGTCGAAGGCGGTCGAAAGCCGCTTGGCCGGCAGGCCTTCGCTCACCAGCTTGAAACGGCGGTTGGTGCGGAAGGCGTCGCCCTCGCCGGCGAACATGCGCGTGGGGTCCTCACCCTCGCGCTTGAAGGCGAACACGCCGGCGGTGTAGGGGTAGCTGCCCGGCACGTTCTCGAGCATCAGCCACTTGAGCAGCTCGCCGTGGCATTCGTACGTCGGCAAGGCGACCTTGCGGATCTTGTTGCCGCTCAGCGTGGTGTGGATCAGGTTGGTGCGGATCTCCTTGTCGCGGATCTTCACCACGTATTCGTCGCCCGCATAGGCCTTCTGCATCTCGGGCCACATGGCCAGCAGCTTGCGCGCCGCGGGGTCGAGCTGGGTGTCGCGCGCTTCGGCCAGGGCCAGCACGGTGTTCTTCGCGCCGCTCTTGCTGCTGTCGGCGGCTTCGAGCATGGCGGCGGTGGCGCGCAACTGTTGCAGTTCGCGCGCAAGTCGAGACTGCTGGCGCACGCGGCTCTTGTAGCCGCGCACGGCATCACTGATCTCGGCCAGGTAGCGCGTGCGCGGCGCCGGCACGATGGGGGTCTGGTGGGTCGAGTGGCGGGTGCTGACGCGCGGCAGGCGGCCCTCACCCAGCGGCAGGCCGAGCTCGACGAGGCGGGTCTTGAGCGCCTGGTAGAGCGCCGTCACGCCATCGTCGTTGAAGCGGCTGGCCATGGTGCCGAAGACCGGCATCTGGTCGGGCATCACCGTGAAGGCCTCGCGGTTGCGCTGCACCTGCTTGGCCACGTCGCGCAGCGCGTCGGCCGCGCCCTTGCGGTCGAACTTGTTGATGGCGACGAACTCGGCGAAGTCGAGCATGTCGATTTTCTCGAGCTGGCTGGCGGCGCCGAACTCGGGCGTCATCACGTACATCGGCACGTTCACGTGCGGCACGATGGCGGCGTCACCCTGGCCGATGCCCGAGGTCTCGACGATGACCAGGTCGAAGCCCGCCACCTTGGCCGCGGCCACCACGTCGGGCAGGGCGGCCGAGATCTCCGAGCCGGTGTCGCGCGTAGCGAGCGAGCGCATGTAAATCCTGTGGGCCCCCAGGCTTGCCGCTTCGCGGACTTCGCCACCCCCCGAGGGGGCTTCCAGCCCTTGGGGCGGCCCGGCGGGCTGGCGCGCACCCCGGCTCCATGGCCCGATCGCGTTCATGCGGATGCGGTCGCCCAGCAGCGCGCCGCCGCTCTTGCGGCGCGAGGGGTCGATGCTGATGACGGCGATGCGCAGGGCGTCGTCCTGGTCCAGCCGGAAGCGGCGGATCAGTTCGTCGGTGAGGCTGCTCTTGCCCGCGCCGCCGGTGCCGGTGATGCCCACCACCGGCGTGGTGCTGGCCTTGGCCGCTTCGCGCAACTGCTCGACCAGGCCGGCCTCGGCCTGGCCGTTCTCCAGCGCGGTGATGAGCTGGGCCAGCGAGCGCCAGGCGCTTTCGGTCTGGCCCTGGATGGCGGACAGCGCGGTGGGCGCGTGCGCCGAGAGGTTCTGGTCGCAGCGCATGACCATCTCGCCGATCATGCCGGCCAGGCCCATGCGCTGGCCGTCCTCGGGGCTGTAGATGCGCACGCCGTGTTCGGCGAGGTCGCGGATCTCGGCCGGCACGATCACGCCGCCGCCGCCGCCGAAGACCTGGATGTGCGCCCCGCCGCGCGCGCGCAGCAGTTCGACCATGTACTTGAAGTACTCGACATGGCCGCCCTGGTAGGAGCTGACGGCGATGCCCTGCACGTCTTCCTGCAGCGCGGCGGTGACCACCTCGTCCACCGAGCGGTTGTGGCCCAGGTGGATCACCTCGGCGCCCATGCCCTGCAGGATCCGCCGCATGATGTTGATGGCCGCATCGTGGCCGTCGAACAGGCTGGCGGCGGTGACGAAGCGCACCTTGTTCGTCGGGCGGTAGGTGGCCAGGGCCTGGTAGTCGGCGCGTAGGTCGGTCATGGGCGGGTCTCCGGGGCGGGTGTCGGTCTGTCGATCGGGTGCGCAGGAAGCGGCGGGGCATTCTAGATTGACGTTTACGTAAACGTCACTCATTCCGCGATTCCTGCGTTCATTCCCACGCTGCAGCTGCTAGGTGGCACGAAGCCTGCATAAGCTTCTTCGAGTGGTGAGTCATTGCCACTCTCTCTAGGTGGGACATTTTTTGGACAACGGCGTCCGTGCCATCCGGCTTCACGGCCTGGATGTTCACGACGCCGTCTTTTTTTGTCCCCAGCCGCCGTGAATCTGTCACAAGATGAAAATGTCTAAGACAAATTCGGGGACAATCGGTGTCCACGCAGCCTACGTCGCCTGCGTCCGAGTCACGCGACGTCAGCCGCACCTGGAGCAGGGAGTTCGCATGCATCTACCGTGCAGAACCTTGGCCGGCGAGACCGAACTCGCCCGCCCTGGGGAAACACTGAGCCGACGTCAGCGCAGCCTGTTGCGCCTGATCGACGGACAACGCACTCTGCACGAGGTGCTGGTCTCGGCGCACACGCTGGGCCTGTCGTCAGACGTCTTTTTCGACCTGATGCAACGCGGCCTGGTGGCACTGCAGGCGGTCGAGGCCTTGCAGGTCTACGACGCCGTGCCGCTGCCCAGAGCGGCGCGTGGTGCGCGCCACGGCGCTGTCAGCTCGGCACCGGCTTGGCGCCAGGATGTCACCGGGCGCGCCGTGTCGGTGCATCAGGGTACGAGGCGTGCACCCGCTGCGGGCGTCCATTCGCCGGCGCTTGCGTCGCGTACCGCGGCCACATCCGTGCATGGCGCGGTGGTGCCGGGCGTGCGAGGGCACCGCACGTCAGGCCACGGGCATGCCGCCATGCCCGTGGACCCCGCGTTCGACGAGGCGCGGGCGCTGGTGAGCCGCGCCTTGCGTCTGGCCGCACCATGGCGCAGCAGCTACACGCGCTGGCGGGTGTTTTGCGCGCGCGATCGGCGGGCGCTGTGCGCCTTGCTGCCGGCCGTGCGGCGGCGTTTGGCGGTCCATGTGGCGTCGCCGCAACTGTGGCCGCTCATGCGACGGGTCGAATTGCTGATGATGCCGTCACGTATCTCCTGACCTGCGGGTGCACCGGTTTAGGCTAACCTCGCGCGCCATCGCGTTCCCGTACCGCCGGGGCCTTTTGCCCGCTGCGGTGCATTCGCACTTCGAGTTGTCCTGTGCTGATGCCAGTCGCCCGCCTATTCCACAGTTCTTCGCCGTCTCCCTTGATTGCTGACGTGCTGGCCCGCCAGGCCGCGCGTCATTCATGCGAGTCGGTGCCGCTGATCGAGGCTTGTTCATGAGCCCCTCGGCGCAGGCCCGGTTGCTGGTCGGTCCCGAACTGGCGCAGGCGCCCGTTCAGGCACGGCAGGTCGTGCCGGTGTCGGTGGCCGACATCGCCGCCACGTCGGTGCTGGTGATCGATGTGGGCAACACGCGATTGAAGTGGGCCCAATATGCACATGCCGCGCCTTTCGCGCCGGTGGTGGCACACGGCGCGGTCTTTCTGGAAACCATCGATGAGCTGGCCGAACACGCCTGGGCGCCCCTGGTGCCGCCCGCGCGGGTGTACGGCTGCATCGTTGCGGGCGAGGCGGTACGCCGGCGTGTCGACGAACAGCTTGAGTTGTGGGATCGCGAGCCGCACTGGCTGAGCTCACCGGCGTCGGGCGGCGGGGTGGTGAATGGTTACGAGCACCCAGCCCGATTGGGCTCGGACCGCTGGATGGCGCTGGTCGGCGCGCGCCAGCGTGTGCTGGCTGAGGCGTTGGCCCAGGGGCGAACGGCGGCTGCGCGCCCGGCGCTGGTGGTGATGGTCGGGACCGCGGTGACCGTGGATGCCATGGATGAAAAGGGCCACTTCCTGGGCGGCTTCATCCTGCCTGGCTTCGGCTTGATGCTCAAGGCGCTGGAAATGGGGACGGCCGGCTTGAAAGTGCCGACCGGTGAGGTGCGCGAGTTCCCTGCCAATACCAGTGATGCACTCATGAGTGGCGGAGCCTACGGCATCGCCGGTGCCATCGAGCGCATGTTGCGCCACCTCGCCTCGCGTTGCGACCAGCCGCCGCTGCTCTATATGACGGGGGGCGCGGCGGTGAAGTTGGCCTCCATCACCGAGTTGCCCTTCGAGGTGATCGACAGCCTGATCTTTGAAGGCCTGTTGGCCCTGGTCGCTGAACGCGAGGGTCAGCGCACCGGCTGAGTGGCGAGCTCAGGCCCGACGGCGCCCTGAGCTGTCAACCCGGTCGGGCCAGAGGCCGAGTTTCAGAAAATGCCGCTGTTGGCGCCCAGCAGCATGCTGCTGGCGTCGGAGATGGTGGTGCTGACGTCCTGCTCTTCCAGGGCCATCATGTTGGCCAGCCAGTCCAGCATCTGACCGTCAGGCAGCGGCGGACTGATGCCCATGCCTTGCATGACGTCGCAGCCGAGATTGGCCAGGAAGCGGCGTTGAGCGGGCGACTCCACGCCCTCGGCAACGACCACCAGGTCCAGGCTGTGGGCGAGTTGCACGATGGCGCTGACGATGGCACCGGAATGGCGCCCATTCGGCAGGTCCTGGGTGAAGCAACGGTCGATCTTGAGCTTGTCGATCGGCAGGTCCTTGAGATGGGCAAGCGAGGAGTAGCCGGTACCGAAGTCGTCGACCGAAATCCGGATGCCAAGTTCGCGCAGATCGCTCAGGCGCTGGCGCACCACTGGCAAATCGTCCATCAGCATGCGTTCGGTGAGCTCGAACTCCAGCCAGCCGCGCGGCAGGCCGCTGTCGGCCAGTACCGCCGCTACGGTGTCGACGAAGTCGTCGGCGCGGAATTGCAGGGTCGACAGGTTCACGGCAACCGAAATCGGCCGCCCGCCCGCCAGCGCGTGCCATTGCTGCGCGGCTTGGGCAGCGGTGCGCAACACCCACTGGCCGATGGGCAGCATGAGACGGTGCTGCTCGGCCAGTTCGATGAATTCGTCCGGCGCCAGCAGGCCGCGCTGCGGGTGGCGCCAGCGGATGAGCGCCTCGGCGCCCACGGTCAGGCCGTTGGCGTCCACCTGGGGCTGGAAGACCAGGGTGAATTCTTCCTGCTCGATGGCGTTGCCGAGCTGGCTTTCAAGCACGAGGTCGGCGTAAGCCGAGTCGGCGTGCACTGGTTCAAAGAACACACAGCCGGCCGAGCCGCTGTCCTTGGCGCGGTGCATGGCGGCATCGGCGTGGCGTATGAGTGCATCCGGCGATTCGCCGTCGCCGGGAAAGACGGCGATGCCGATCGAGGCGGTGACGCTGACCGAACCACCTTCCACGTCCAGTGGCGCGGCGATGGCGTGTTGCAGCTTGCTGGCGACGCCTTGCAGGTCGGTGCGTTCGCGACCGCCGGGCAGCAGCACCATGAACTCGTCGCCGCCAAAGCGGGCCACCTTGTCGGTGGCACGCAGGTTGTCGCAGATGCGCCGCGCCACGATCTTGAGGCGGGCGTCGCCAGCGCTGTGACCCAGGTGGTCGTTCACGCGCCGGAAGCCGTCCAGATCGATGAACAGCAGCGACAGCTCGGTCTTGGCGGTGCGCGCCCGGCCCATCATCTGTTCCAGATGAGTCATGAACGATTGCCGGTTCGGCAGTCCGGTCAGAGCATCGTGATGAGCGAGGAAATGCAGGCGCTCCTGGGCAGCGTGGCGTTCGGCGATGTTGCGCAGCACAACGGTTTGCACCGGCACGCCGTCTTCAAACACCTGACGAGTGATCAACTCGACGGAAAGGCGATCACCTTCGGCGGGCTGCAGGGCGGTTTCGATGCAGCGCTCGTCGTCGGTCGCGAGCAGCCGGCTGACGCGCTGGCGTTGATCGGCGGCGACAAAGTCCAGCAGATTGCGCCCCAGCATCTGGTTGAGCGACCAGCCAAGCAGGTCGCAAAAGGCCGGGTTGGCATCGATGATGACCCCTTGGCGGTGGAAGACCACGCCTTCCACGCTGGCGTGCATGAAGCGGGCCAGGCGTTCCTGCGATTCACCCACCGCACGTTCATTCTCGCGAGCGCGAGTGACGTCGTGCATGGTGATCACCAGGCCGAGCAGGCTGCCGCTCACGTCCAGGTGGGCCGAGACGTTCACCTCGACATGGATGGCCGACTCGATCTCCTTGCCATGGATGCTGTATGCCGGCAGTACGCAGTCCAGCCATTGCTCGTAATGCGCCGGCTGACGAGTGCGCAGGACTTGTTCGATCGCTGGATGGGCCAGGCGAGCGCCGTCCGGGCCGACGATGTCCACCAACGACTTGCCCAACACGGCGCCCTCGTCGTGCCCGTGAGCCCGCGCGTAGGCGCGGTTGGCGTACAGGCAGTGCAGCGAGTTGGGGTCGAAATAGGCCGCCAGCAGCGGCGAGTTGTTGGCCAGGCTGCGCAGCTGGTCAACCTGCAGACGCGATGCCAGCTCGGCTCGGCGCACCAGGGTCACATCGTGCAGCACGGCGATGCAATAGGCACCTGCCTGACGCCAGCGCAGGGACGCCGAGTACCAGCGCTGGACCGCCGCCGCCCCCAGCGGGCTGGGAGCAACAACGCCCGTCCAGCCCAGCGGCGAGACGGCAGAACGACGGTCGGCCAGGGCGGCGAAGAGCAGGGCGCGCGCTTCTGGCGTCCAGAGTTGCAGCCATTGGGCCTGATGGGCGCCGGCAGTGAAGCCGCTGCTGCGCGCGAGCTGGGCAAAGCTGCGGTTGCAGCGCAGCAGCCGCCCATCGCTGGACAGCGCGAGGATGGGCACGCCGAGCTGGTCCCAGTCGGGTCGGAATTCGGTTTCGCCGGCCTGCAGGGCACCCGGGTCGGTGACCTGGCTGTCGACTCGGGCATCGTCCATGCTGTTTGAGCGCCCAGCAGCCTTGGCTCCGGGTTTGAGGTGGTGGATGTTGGACTGGGCGTGCATGACGAATCGAGTCTCCCTGATTCGTCACTTTGCCGACAGCGCGTTGGAGAGGTTTCGGGACGTTTCCGCCCCCCTGTTCACAGGGGTGACAAGCGCAAGCTGTGACCACCTGCGCAATCCGCTACCCAGTCGCTCAAGCCACCGTTCGGGCGTTGGGCGACAGGCCCGGCGGGTACTTGGTGCACGGGTGAGGCGCTGGCGTCAGAGAATGAAGCGGGACAGGTCCTCGTTGCTGGCCAGGGTGGCGAGCTGCCGTTCAACGTCGGCTGCGCCCAGGGTGACGGTCTCGCCGGCGCGGCGCGGCGCGTTGAAGGAGATGTCGTCGAGCAGCCGCTCCAACACGGTGGACAGGCGTCGGGCGCCGATGTTCTCGGTACGCTCGTTCACGCCGTGAGCGATTTCGGCGATGCGGCGGATGGCGTCGGCCTCGAACACCAGCGTGATGCCCTCAGTGGCCAGCAGGGCCTGGTACTGGCGCACCAGGCTGGCGTGGGTGCTGGTGAGGATGGCCTCGAAATCAGCCACCGACAGCGAGGCCAGCTCGACGCGGATGGGGAAGCGCCCCTGCAGCTCGGGGATCAGGTCGCTCGGCCGCGCCAGATGGAAGGCGCCTGAGGCGATGAACAGGATGTGGTCCGTCTTGACTGCGCCATATTTTGTAGTGACGGTGGTGCCCTCGACCAGCGGCAGCAGGTCGCGCTGCACGCCCTGGCGCGACACGTCGGCGCCCTGGGCGTCGCTGCGGCTGGCGACCTTGTCGATCTCGTCGATGAAGACGATGCCGTTCTGTTCGGCATGCTGCAGGGCGCGGGCCTTGATCTCCTCCTCGTTGACGAGCTTGGCGGCTTCCTCGTCCACCAGCTGCTTGAGCGCGTCGGCGATGCGCAGCTTGCGCGTCTTGCGCGCGCCCTGCTGGGCCTGGGCGAACATGCCGCGCAGCTGTTCGGCCATCTCCTCCATGCCGGGCGGGGCCATGATGTCGAACTGGCCGCGCGGCTGCAGCAGCTCCAGTTCGATCTCGCGGTCGTCCAGTTGGCCTTCGCGCAAGCGCTTGCGCAGGGTCTGGCGGGTCGGACTGTCGGGCGTGGCGGCGGCGGGTGTGTCGGCGCCGAAGCCGAAACCGGCCACCGCCGTGCTGCGCGCCGGCGGCACCAGCACGTCGAGGATGCGTTCCTCGGCGGCGTCTTCGGCGCGGGTGCGCATCAGGCGCATCTGGCGCTCGCGCTCCTGCTTGACGGCGCTGTCGACCAGGTCGCGGATGATGGTGTCGACATCCTTGCCCACATAGCCCACCTCGGTGAACTTGGTGGCCTCGACCTTGATGAAGGGTGCGTCCGCCAGGCGGGCCAGGCGCCGCGCGATCTCGGTCTTGCCCACGCCGGTCGGGCCGATCATGAGGATGTTCTTGGGCGTGATCTCGCCGCGCAGCTTCTCGTCCACCTGCTGGCGGCGCCAGCGGTTGCGCAGCGCAATGGCCACGGCACGCTTGGCGTCCTGCTGGCCGATGATGTGGCGGTCCAGCTCGGAGACGATCTCCTGTGGGGTCATGTTCATGCCTGCTCCCGCCCGGGGGCCTGCCCGGCTGGCTCCAGCAGCTCGATGGTGTGGTGCTGGTTGGTGTAGATGCACAGGTCGCCCGCGATGCCGAGCGACTTGCGCACCACCTCCTCGGGGCTGAGCTGCGTGTGTTCGATCAAGGCCCGTGCAGCGGCTTGGGCATAGGCGCCGCCCGAGCCGATGGCGACGATGCCGTATTCCGGCTCCAGCACATCGCCATTGCCTGTGATGATGAGCGAGGCCGTCGTGTCGGCCACGGCCAGCATGGCTTCCAGGCGGCGCAGCACGCGGTCGGTGCGCCAGTCGCGCGTCAGCTCGACAGCCGCGCGCACCAGATGGCCCTGGTGCTTTTCCAGCTTGGACTCGAATCGTTCGAACAGCGTGAAGGCGTCGGCGGTGGCGCCGGCGAAACCAGCCAGCACCTGCTCGCGGAACAGCCGGCGCACCTTGCGCGCGCTGGCCTTGACGACGATGTTGCCCAGGGTGACCTGACCGTCACCGCCCATGGCGACGCTGCTGCCGCGCCGCACGCTGAGGATGGTCGTGCCGTGATATGACTCCATGGCGCGCTTTGACTCTGAATTGAGGGGATAAAAATAAAAAAGGCCGGCACCTGCCGGCGCCGGCCGTCGCGGGGTGTAGCGGCCGCGTTCAGATGTTGCGTACCGTGACGCGAGCGTGTTCGTTGATGCCCATGGCGCCGCAGAACAGCGCCACCAAGCGATGAGCGTCCTCGAACACGACGCTGCGGTTCTCGCCGCGACGCGCCAGCACCCAGTTCAGCAGGTCGCCAGCGGCGATGAAATCCATGCGGATCAGACGCGCACACGACACTTTGACCACGCTTTGACCGTTGACGGCGGCCTCCAGGTTCTTCAACACGCCGCTGATGTCGCCCAGCAGCTGTCCGCTGAGTTCGGGTTGATTGGCCTGCATCAGATCGACTTCATCGTCGACGTCGGTGTCGCTGTAATTGGACGTTGTCACGTCCATCCCGGTGCTGGGCGCGACCGTCACACCGGTGGCGCCGGTGATGCGCAGCGTACAACGCGCAGCTTCCCAGGACGGTGGCGATACCTCGTAGGTCAGGCAATAGTCGATCGCGGCCTGATCGAACTCGACCGGCTGGTTGGCCAGCCGCATGGTCTCGAGGCGCAGCAGCCAGAAGGCTGGATCAGCATCCTTGGTGCCTGTCGGCGCAGCCTCGGCCAGCATGCCCAGAAACTGTTCGCCGCCCAGCCAACGCATCTCGATCGCTTCGTCGGCCCAGTCTTGCAGCAGGCGGGTCAAGGCAGTGCTGGCCTCGGCATCCATGCGGCGCACGGGCCGCCAGTCCAGCACCCAGGGCAGCGGCATCTGCAACAGTTGACCACGCAACTGAGCCACGCCCTCTACATCCATGGTGGCCGGTGCCACCCATCCGACCGAGCTGTCGCGCCGGCTGGTGCCCGCGACTCGGCGCGGCTTGGCGCTGGCAGCAGCGTCGGCCACCAGCTTGGGCAAAGAGAACCACTGTGGCGCCGACCAGCCGAACCGCTGGGCGTAATCCATGGCCAGGGCCTCGAACTTCGATTGCTGTCCGATCGCTCGATACAGGTCGAACAGCGCAAACCAGGTGTCGGAATGCTGGGTCCGCGCGCCGCCATTGCCAATGAGGCCGCGCAAGGCGCGCTCGCACTGGTCGAAGTCGGCGTTGGCGAAGGCGATCACCGCCTCGTCGAGTTCGGGGTCATGGGCGAGTTCAGTCACCTCGACCGTGTAATCGGCGTTGTCGCCCGGCGGGCTTACAAACTTGGACAACACCGACACGCGTGGGCGACTCATGGTCGACGGGCCGAGCGTCGAGGTCGCGGTGGGCAGGCCGAAGCCCGACATATCGAGCGGCGCCGTCGGTTTGAACGCGTCAGCCGACGACTGCGACTGTGTCGATGTGGAGGTGGCGAAGAAAGATTCACTCATCGCCGGGCCAGTCGCACGCACCGAAGCAGCATTGCGCTTGGCCGTCCCGAGCGACTCGCTCACCATCTGCTGCTCGATGGCGTCAATCTTTTCCTTCACACCCACGTCAGGCCGCGCGCCGTCCGGGTTGCGAACTTCGGAGTCGTCCAGATGCGACAGGTTTTCCAATCCGGCCAGACCGTCGCCAGTCAGGCCTTCACGGCGGATCTTGCGCAGCATGTCGAATTCGCGCTTGCGCACGAAGTCGTTGCGGCGCTTGCGCTCGATCATGGCCTTGAGCTCGGAACGCGCGTAGTCGTTTTCCTGAGCTTCACGCTGCGCGTTGCTCAAGTCGGCCCAATCGGTGGTGGGGTTGGCAACGAAGCGAACAACCTTGCGAAAGAAACTATCGTTTCCTTTCGGTGTTGGTGTGGGCTCCTTGGCGTCTGACATGGTGGGCGCGTTAGGGCAGAAGGATCAGTCGCCGAAGAGTTTTTGCTTGAGTTCGCGGCGCTGCTGCGCTTCGAGCGTCAGTGTAGCGGTGGGCCTGGCCAGCAGGCGGCGCAAGCCGATCGGTTCGCCGGTTTCGTCACAGTAGCCGTAATCGCCTGATTCGATACGCGCGAGCGACTGTGAGATCTTCTTGAGCAGCTTGCGTTCGCGGTCACGGGTGCGCAACTCCAGGGCGTGCTCTTCCTCAAGCGTGGCGCGGTCGGCCGGGTCGGGCACGATGGAGGTGTCCTCGCGCAAATGCTCGGTGGTTTCGCCGGCGTTGGACAACAGGTCGTGCTTGAGCATTTCCAGACGGCCACGGAAGAAATCCAGCTGCTTGTCGTTCATGTACTCGGCTTCGGGCATGGCCAGAAGCTCGGGTTCGCTCAATTCGCGGCCGGTCTTGTTCTTCCAGGCGCTGGCGAGCTTGGCGTCTGGCTTGCCGTCGTGCTTGGCGGCGGCGCGGGAGGTTTCTGTCTGGGGCATGGGCGACTCGCGATGCTGGTGTCTATCGGTCTTATGGAGCGGCGGTGGGATCGCTGACGTTGCTCAGGCGTGTGCGGTGTCGCTCAAAACACAGGCGGCGGGTGTCGTCACAGACACCGGCTCCCCTCGAAGCGCGCGGATTGTAGCGATCTCATGTCCAGGTTCCGGCCCTTGATTCCAGGGCAAATGTGACGTGGCATGTCCGCCGTGTGCCGCTTCACACCAGACACTGCTTCAGGCCGTCCTCAAGTACGTCGCGTGGCAGGTCGATGCCGATGAAGACCATCTTGCTGCCCGGCTTCTCATTGCCCCACTTGGGACCCAGGTCGCTGCCCATGAGCTGGTGCACGCCCTGAAAGATCACCTTGCGCTCGGTGCCCTTCATGTACAGCACGCCCTTGTAGCGCAGCATGCGCGGACCGTAGACCTGCACCACTGAACCCAGGAAGTCTTCCAGTCGAGCCGGATCGAAGGCCTTGCTGGCGCGGAAGACGAAGCTCTTCACGTCATCATCATGATGGTGATGATGCGGGTGATCACAGTGCTCGCCGTGTTCATGATCGTGATCGTGGTGATCGTGCTTGTGGCCATGTTCGGCCTCGGCCAGAAAGTCCGGGTCGATCTCCAGTTTGGCGTTGAGGTTGAAGCCGCGCAGGTCGAACACCTTTTTCAGATCGACCTCGCCGAAATGAACACGCGACTGCGGCGCGCGTGGGTTCATGTGCTTGATCCGGTGAGTCAGGGCATCGACCGCTGCCGGCTCGACCAGTTCACTCTTGGAGATGAAGATCTGGTCGGCAAAACCGACCTGGCGGCGCGCTTCCTGGCGCGTGTCGAGTTGCTGGTCGGCGTGTTTGGCGTCCACCAGCGTCAACACCGAGTCGAGCAGATAACTCTCGGCGATCTCGTCATCCATGAAGAAGGTCTGCGCCACCGGCCCGGGGTCAGCCAGGCCGGTGGTCTCGATGACGACGCGGTCGAAGTCGAGCTCTCCCTTGCGGCGCTTGTCGGCCAGATCGCTCAGGGTGGAGCGCAGATCCTCGCGGATGGTGCAGCACACGCATCCGTTGCTCATTTGGATCACCTGCTCCTTGGTCTCGGCGACCAGGATGTCGTTGTCGATGTTCTCCTCGCCGAACTCGTTCTCGATCACGGCGATCTTCTGACCGTGGGCTTCGCTTAGCACGCGCTTGAGCAGCGTGGTCTTGCCGCTGCCGAGAAAGCCGGTGAGGATGGTGGCGGGGATGAGGCCGTTGGACATGGTGAGCTTCGGCGGGCAAGCCGCCGTGTGGAAACTGGACCAGGAGATATGGGGGCGAACCAATGTGGGACAAGCCCCCGTTCGAGTCAAGCCGTCGCTTTTCTTGCGCTTGGGGTCGGTGCAGCGGCGTCACAACGCTGCGATCAGGTGGCGTCGACCATCGGGTATTCTCGGCCCATCTTCACTCCCGGCACAGCACGTGTCTGATCCCCAGTCCGGGTCGCGTCCGCAACGCATCAGCGAGCGGACGCCACCGCATGACCGACGCAGCCTGTTCGAGCGCGTGGTCGAGTTCCTGTCGCCTGGCCCTGACTCGCGCGACGAGTTGATGGAAGCCCTGGCCGACGCCGAGCAACGCGAACTGATCGAGCCGCAGTCGCGCCTGATGCTCGAAGGTGTGCTGCGCATGGCCGACATGACCGCCGGCGACATCATGCTGGCTGGTCCGCGCATGGACCTGCTCGACATTGCCGAGGCCTACGACGAACTGCTCGCCAGCGTGATCGACACCGGTCATTCCCGCTTTCCGGTCTACGAGGGTGAGCGAGAAAACATCATCGGCATCCTGCACGCCAAGGATCTGCTCAAGCTGCAGCGTGCGCCCGAGCTCAACTTGCGTACCTTGCTGCGCCCGGCGGTCTTTGTGCCGGAGTCGAAGAATCTGAACGAGCTGCTGCGCGACTTTCGAGTCAATCGCAACCACCTGGCCATCGTCATCGACGAGTTCGGCAAGGTGGCCGGCCTGGTCACCATCGAGGACGTGCTGGAGCAGATCGTCGGCGAGATCGAGGATGAATTCGACGAGCGCAGCGACGAGACCGGCATCTACACACTGGCTGACGGCGGTCAGCGCGTGGCGGGTGATGCGGCCATCTCGGCGGTCAACGCCAACTTCGGCACCAGCTTGCCCGAGGACGCCTTCGACACCATCGGCGGCCTGCTCGCACATGAACTCGGTCGTGTGCCGCGGCGCGGCGAGGTGTTTGACATCGGCGGATTGCGATTTGCCGTGATGCTGGCGCGCAGCGGCGCTGTGCGCTGGTTCAAGGTCACGCGGGTGGTCGAACCCGCTCCGCCCACTTGAGCCGCTCAGGCTGGTTGTCCGCGTTCGGCACGGCGGGCGCTCGATCGCCGGTTTTGGCACCTGGCTTGGCTCTGCTGGCCGGCTTGCTGCAGGCGGCGTCGATCGCGCCGCAGCCGCTGGCGGTGCTCAATGGGTTGGCTCTGCTGCTGCTGGTGTTGTTGCTGCAGGGCTCGACACCGAGCCGATCCGCGCTGCTGGGCTGGCTGTTTTCCCTCGGCTGGCTGACGGTCAGCGTGTGGTGGCTCTATATCAGCATGCACCGCTACGGTGGGCTGCCGGCCGTCCTGGCCGCTGCAGCGGTGCTGGCGCTGGCTGCCTTCCTGAGCAGTTATGTCGCGATGGCCTGTGCGCTGGTCGCCTGGGCGTGGCGGCGCCGCGAGATGAGCAAGCTGAGCGCTGCGCTCGTCTTTGCCGCGGCGTGGCTCCTGGCCGAGCTGGCGCGAGCGCAGTGGTTCACTGGTTTTCCTTGGGCTGCAACGGGCGACGCCCATGTCGAGGGCCTGCTGGCGCAGCTGGCGCCTTGGCTGGGGGTCTATGGCATGGGCGCGGTGGCCGCCGGTCTGGCTGCCTGGTGGGGGCGGGCTTTGTCGCATGCCTGGTGCCGATGTGGACGTAGCGGCGACGACGCGCCGGCCTTGCCCGCCGAGTGCCGGCGTGAGTGGCGCGTCACCGCGGGCGTGGTGGTGGGCCTGCTGTTGCTGCACCTGCCGCTGCCGCCGCTCGTCGACTTCACGGCGCCGGCCGGTCAAATCAGCGTGACGCTGCTGCAAGGCAATGTGGCGCAGGACGAGAAGTTCGACGCCGAACTCATGCCGGCCAGCCTGACCTGGCACCGGGAGCAGTTGCTGGCAGCCGCGACTGACCTGGTGCTGGCACCCGAAACGGCGATTCCCCTGCTGCCGCAGGATCTGCCGGACGGCTACTGGAACAGTCTGCGAGACCACTTCCGGCTCAACGGTCGGGCGGCGCTGTTTGGCGCTCCGATGGGTGATCCGGCGCGCGGCTATACCAATTCCGCCCTCGGTCTGGACGCGAGCCCGGCCCTGTACCGCTACGACAAGCATCACCTCGTGCCCTTCGGTGAGTTCATCCCGCTGGGTTTCAGGTGGTTCGTCGATCTGATGCACATGCCGCTGGGTGACTTTCTGCGCGGCCCGCTGCAGGCGCCGTCGTTTGAAGTGCGCGGGCTGCGCGTGGCGCCCAATATCTGTTATGAGGACTTGTTTGGCGAAGATCTGGCTGCGCGATTCAGGGAGCGCACGGATGCGCCGCATGTGCTGGCCAATCTGAGCAACATCGGCTGGTTTGGCGACAGCATTGCCGTCGGGCAGCATTTGCAGATCTCGCGTCTGCGGGCGCTCGAATTGCAGCGCCCCATGCTGCGTGCCACGAATACCGGCGCCACGGTCATCATCGACCATCGCGGCGTGGTGACTAAGTCGCTGGCGCCACATACACGTGGCGTGCTGGTCGGCGAGGTTCAGGGGCGCAGCGGCGAGACGCCGTTTGCCTTCTGGGCGGCGCGGTTCGGGCTGTGGCCGATGTGGGCGCTCGGGCTGGCCGGTGTGCTGGCTTTGTCCCGGGTCCGCCGGGGAGGCCCTGAGGTCGCGGCGAGGCCCTGAACGGATGCTGCGCCGGGGATTGGGTGGTCAGTTGTGTGTCGGCTCGAGTCGACAACGCATGCGTCGCGCCACCTGACGGATGAGTTCTGATGGAAGTTGCTGCGCTTCGTCCAGGGCGGCACGTGCATAGCCGTCGTCGCGACGCAGGCGCGGCAGGTCGAGCCACTCGCCGTGGCCCGCCATCAGCCACTTGAGGTCGGCCAGGCCGGCCAGATCGCTGTCATGCCAGGGATTGGTCGGCAGTTCAGGGTCGCTCGGAGGGGACGAAGGGTCGGCTGCATGACCTGATTCGCGGTCTGCCGCCAGCATGAGTGCGCCGATGTCGGTCGAACTGGAGCTCGGGTCGAAGGGGGGGCAGATTTCGAGGCTGGCCATGGCAGGCTCCGCGGCGACTGAAGGCGATGTACTACCTTAAGTCGCCTGCCGCGCCGCTGATCGCTTGAAGTAGCCGTCGCGGCGGGCGCAGATCGGACCATGGCCGCTGCCAGCAGGCACTGCGCCTTCGAGCTGACGCGGCACGGCCGGTACGTTGGTTCGACCTGAAATCGGGTTCAGCCTCGTAAGCCGGCACAAGCTTTCGGCGGGTGGCCCGCTTGAGCTAGAGTGCGCGGCGTGGCCCGCGCGATGCCGGGCTCGTCGACCCGCCATTCCCCCGCACCTCCAAGAGGAGTTCGAAAACATGCTTCGTCTTTCGTCTGCCGCCCTGATGGCCCTGGCCCTGGCCGCCTGCTCCACCACACCGCCGCCTGCGCCCGCACCGGCACCGGTGGCGATGCCTGAACCAGCGCCGGTGGCCGCAGCGCCTGCGCCCGCTCCAGCGCCTGCGCCCATGGCTGCGCCGGCTCCTGCGCCGGCGCCCGTGGTGGTTGCTCCGCCGGCGACACCCGCGCCGACGGTCGAGTCCAAGGCAAAACCGATGGCGCTGGCGCCGCACCTGGATCCGGCCAATGACCTCTCTCGCGTGCGCAGTGTGTACTTCGACTTCGACCGCGCTGTGCTGCGTGCCGACGCCACCCCGGTGATCGAGATGCACGGCAAGTATCTGGCGGGCGCCGGCGACCTCAAGGTGGTGGTCGAAGGCAATACCGACGAACGCGGCAGCAGCGAATACAACCTGGCCCTGGGTCAGCGTCGCGCTGAAGCCGTGGTCAAGCAGCTCAAGGTGATCGGCGCCAAGGACAGCCAACTCGAAGCCACCAGCTACGGCAAGGAACGTCCGGCCGCGGCAGGTCACGACGAAGGCGCCTGGTCGCAGAACCGCCGCGCCGACATCGTCTACAAGTGATAGAGCGACCTGGGCAGGCCGCGCGCCGGCCTGGGTGACGCGTCAGCTTTCCACGCCGGCCCGCCAGGGCCGGCTTTGTTTTTTTCAGCATTCGATCCAGGACGACCACATGGCTGTACTCACCCTGGCCGACGCCTGCCTGGCCTTTGGCCACGTGGCCTTGCTCGACCATGCCGCGCTGGCGCTGGAGCCGGGCGAGCGCGTCGGCCTGATCGGCCGTAACGGCACGGGCAAGTCCTCGCTGCTCAAGATCATCGCCGGCATCGACCTGCCCGACGACGGCACGCTGCAACTGCAGACCGGCATCCGGCGCTGCTACCTGCCGCAGGAGCCCGAGTTCGCGCCCGGCATCAGCGTGTTCGACGCGGTGAGCGAAGGCCTGGCCGAGGTGCGCGAGCTGCGCGCGCGCTACGAGGCGCACGAGCCGGGCGTAGACCTGGATGCACTGCAGACCCGCATCGAAGCCCTGTCAGGCTGGACCTGGGAGCAGCGCGTCGAGGCCACGCTGGAGCGTCTGGGCCTCAGGGCCGACACCCGGGTCGACTCGCTCTCGGGCGGGTTGAAGAAGCGTGTCGCCCTGGCCCAGGCCCTGGTGGCCGCGCCTGACGTGCTGCTGCTCGACGAGCCGACCAATCACCTGGACCTGGATGCCATCCTGTGGCTGCAGGAGTTGCTGATCAACTTCGCCGGCACGCTCATGGTCATCACCCATGACCGGGCGTTTCTGGACGCGGTGTCGACCCGCATCGTCGAGCTGGATCGCGGCCAAATCCGCAGCTACCCCGGCAACTACGCCGCCTTCGAGGCCGCCAAGCTTTATGAGCTGCAGAACGAGGCCCTGGCCAACGCCCGCGCCGACAAGCTGCTGGCGCAGGAAGAGATCTGGATCCGCAAGGGCGTCGAGGCGCGCCGCACCCGCAGCGTGGCGCGCATCGGCCGGCTGGAGGTGCTGCGCGAGCAGCGCGCCGCGCGGCGCGACATCGTCGGCAAGGTGCGCATCGAGGCCGACGCCGGCGCGGCCGGCGGCAAGCTGGTCGCCGAGCTGGAAGGCATCGCCAAGAGTTACGGTGACAAGGTGGTGGTGCGCGACTTCACCGCCACCATCCTGCGCGGCGACAAGGTCGGCCTGATCGGCCCCAACGGCGCGGGCAAGACCACGCTGCTCAAGATGATCCTGGGTGAACTGGCGCCCGACAGCGGCAAGGCGCGCCTGGGGGCCAATCTGCAGGTGGCCTATTTCGATCAGATGCGCGCCGCGCTCGACCTGGAGAAAAGCCTGGCCGACACCATCAGCCCGGGCAGCGAGTGGATCGAGATCGCCGGCTCGCGCAAGCATGTGATGAGCTATCTGAGCGACTTCCTGTTCTCGCCGGCGCGCGCCAACTCGCCGGTCAAGAGTTTGTCGGGCGGCGAGCGCAACCGCCTGCTGCTGGCCCGCCTGCTGGCCCGACCGGCCAATGTGCTGGTGCTGGACGAGCCGACCAACGACCTGGACATCGAGACCCTGGAATTGCTGGAGCAGCTGCTGCAGGACTATCCCGGCACCGTCTTCCTGGTCAGCCACGACCGGCGTTTTCTTGATGCCGTGGTCACCAGCACCCTGGTGAGCGAGGGCGAAGGGCGCTGGCGCGAATACGAGGGCGGCGTGGAGGACTGGCTGACCCAGTCTCGCCGCGCCACCGCACTGAAGGCGGCTGCGGTACGTGACGAAGCTGCGTCGGTGCGGGCCGCCGCCCAGGCCGGGGCCAAGGGTGCGGCGAGCGCTGCCTCACCCGTCGCGGCGGCGGCGCCTGCACCAGCGGCAGCGTCGCCCATCGCCAAGCGCAAGCTCAGCTTCAAGGAGCAGCGGGAACTCGATGAACTGCCCGGCCGCATCGAGGCGCTCGAGGCTGAACAGAAACTGCTGGGCGCCGAGTTGGCCGGTACCGAGCTGTACACGCGTGCGCCCGAGCGTATCGCCAGCGTGCAGCAGCGCTACGAGGCCATCGAAATGGAATTGCTGGACATGCTCGAACGCTGGGAGGCGCTCGGCGCGCGTTGAGGTGAACGGGGCAGGGCGGCCGCCGGCCAGCTCTGCCAGATCAGCCGTTGGCGAGCAGGATCTTCAGGTCCTCGGCGATTTCGGCCGGCTGGGCCGAGTGGCGCACGTACAGGCGGATACGTCCGCTCGTGTCATAGACGTAGGACGCGGCGGTGTGGTCGACCGTGTAGCTCTCCGGCGTCTTGCCGGCCGCCTTGCGGTAGAACACCTTGTATTCCTTGGCGGCGGCGGCAATCTGCTCTGGGCTGCCGCGCAGCGCCACCCAACCCGGATCGAAGGCGGTCACATAGGCCTTGAGCAGGGCGGCGGTGTCGCGCTCGGGGTCGACCGTCACGAATACGGCCTGCAGCTTGTCGCCGTCCTTGCCCAGCAGCTGCTTGACTTCCTGCAGATGGGTGAGCGTGGTCGGGCACACGTCCGGGCACTGCGTGTAGCCGAAGAACACCACCGTCAGCTTGCCCTTGAACTCGCCGAGGTTGCGCAACTTGCCGTCGGCGTCGGGCAGCTCCAGGGTGCGGGCATAGTCGGCGCCGGTGATGTCGACTGACTTGAAGGCGGGCGGCTCGGGCTTCTTGCCGCAAGCGCCCAGCAGCAGTGCCGGAGCCAGGGCCAGCGTCAGTGTCGCAGCGGCTAAGAGACGGCGGGAACGGGGACGAGTCACAACCAGGGCCTCAGGTAATGGTCCAGCAGCAGGGCCGCGAACAGCAGGGACAGCTGCAGGATGGAATAGCGGAAGGTCTTGCGCGCCAGCGCCTCGCTGTATTGGCGCCAGAGCTGCCAGGCCAATTGGGTGAAGCGCGCCCCGAGCACGGCGGCTGCGGCCAGATAGAGCCAGCCGCTCATGCCCTGCACGAAGGGCAGCAGTGTCGCGGCGAACAGCACCAAGGTATAGAGCAGGATCTGCAGCCGCGTGAATTCATTGCCGTGTGTCACGGGCAACATGGGCAATCCGGCGCGCGCGTAGTCCTCGGCGCGGTACAGGGCCAGGGCCCAGAAGTGCGGCGGCGTCCACAGGAAGATGATGAGGCACAGGATCATGGACTCGGGCCCGACGTCACCCGTCATCGCCGCCCAGCCGAGCACCGGTGGCATGGCGCCCGAGGCACCACCGATGACGATGTTCTGCGGCGTGAGCGGCTTGAGCACCACGGTGTAGACGATGGCGTAGCCCACGAAAGTGCCCAGCGTCAGCCACATGGTGAGCGGATTGACCCAGGCGTAGAGCACGACCATGCCGGCGCCACACAGCAGGGCCGAGAACAACAGGGCCTGGTGGCGACTGAGTTCGCCACGCGCGGTGGGGCGCCAGGCGGTGCGCTTCATGCGTGCGTCGATGTGCTGCTCGATCAGGCAGTTGAAGGCTGCGGCTGCGCTGGCCACCAGCCAGATGCCGACACTGGCCAGTACGGCGGTGATGACGTCGTCCAGCAGCGGCATGCCCGGCACGGCCAGCAGCATGCCGATCAGGGCGCAGAAGACGATGAGTTGCACCACACGCGGCTTGGCCAGCGCGAAGTACTGGCGCCATACCGGCAGGCCGCTGCTCACGGGCATCGGCGGCATGGTGGAGGGAGTGGGGTCGGGTGTGGTGGACATGGCTGCGGTGGCCGGCGCGCCGGACAGGGCACCTGCCTCGCCGAGGCCGGCAGGTGGAGTCAAGGGGGCGGACATGGTGGCGTTGATCGATCAGGGAAAGACGGGCCGGCGGGCGCGCGCCGAGGTGAGAACGGCCGCCAGCACGGCCAGCAGCGCTGCGGCGCCGCCAGTGTGCGCCAGGGCAGCCAGCAGCGGCCAACCCAGCACGACGTTGGAAATGCCGGTGAGTATCTGCACGCCCAGCAGCACCAGCGCCAGGCGCAGGGCGCGGGCAGGCCAGTTGGTGAACTGGGCGGTGTGCCGCAGTCGCGCCGCAGCCAGCAAGGCGGCGAGCAGTACGACAACAGCGCCGATGCGATGGGCCAGATGGATGGCGGTGAGCGCCGGCAGCGGCAACAGGCTGCCGTCGGCCTGACGGCCCAGGTCGCGCAGCACGGTGAAGCCGGCGCTGAAGTCTGCCTCGGGCCACCAGCGGCCGTTGCAGGTCGGGAAGTCGCTGCACGCCAGCACGGCATAGTTGGTGCTCACCCAGCCGCCGAGCGTGATCTGGGCGATCACCAGCAGCAGCAGGGTGATCAGCAGCGGGCGATGAGCCGCCAAGGTGGCGGGGCCCCAGCTGTCTGCAGGGGCATTGGCGTGACACTCGAGCGCCAGGCTGCTGCGACGCGCGGCGACGGCCAGCAATGCCAGCAGACCAACGCCGCCCAGCAGATGCAGGGTGACGATGGCTGGATAGAGCTTCATGGTCACGGTGAAGGCACCAAAGGCGCCTTGCAGGCAGACCCAGACAAAACACAAGGTGGCCCAGCCGCGCCCAAGTGTGGCGGTCGCGCCCGCGCTGGTTGGGGCGGGTCGATGACGCTGCCACCAGGTCAGCCCCGTCATGAGTGTGATAAGCGCGCCTACGGCGGTGGCCAGGTAGCGGTGCACCATCTCGACCCAGGCCTTGTGTTGCGTCACCGGCCCGGTGGGCAGGGCGGCCTGGGCCTGGTCGATGTGGGCCTGAGCACCGACCGGACTGACGCTGGC
The DNA here is from genome assembly GCA_041169165.1 of Pseudomonadota bacterium. Lineage (GTDB taxonomy): Bacteria > Pseudomonadota > Gammaproteobacteria > Burkholderiales > Burkholderiaceae_C > Sphaerotilus. The sequence continues at coordinate 50,797 of JBEEJN010000004.1, read as the reverse complement.
GTAGCAGCCCGGCCAATCCGGGCAACCCAGGCCGGAGTCGCTCAGACGGGTATAGGCGCCAAACACCACCAGGTCGAAGGTGAGAAAAAGCGTGAGCAGCAACAGACCATGCACGCGCTGTGCGCGAGCGACGACTGGGTCGTGGTGCCCGTAACGGCTGCGACCTCGCCACCAGGCAACGGCCAGCATAAGGGTGGCGAGCAACGCGCCGATGGCTGCGATGGCGGCGCCCGGGCCCAGGTCGACCGGTGCGGGCACGGTGGTGTTCATGCGCTCAGCGCCCCGGCAGATCCCAGGACGCGGCGGCGCGCAGCAGGCGCTCCATGTCCTTGCGCACACGTGCCGGCTCGAAACGGGCCGGGAATCGCATCATCCAGTTGCCCATGGGGTCGACCAGATACAGATGTTGCTCGAGCGTGTGTCCGTCCTCGGGCTTGAGCCAGGCGGCGACGGCGTCGTGCGACGTGCGCAGTACCGTGGCCTGGGCCAGCGCCGGGCGCAGATCGGCACGCACAGGCGCGTCACCGGTGACCAGCCAGACGCGGTCGACACGGTCCTTTTCCTTGCCCAGTGCCTCGCGCAACTGGCGCTGGGCGTAAAGCAGTTGTTCGCAATGGCTGTCGCAGCGGCCATCGCCGACCACCACGAACAGCCATTGGCCGCGCAGGCTGAGCGGATCGACGGCATGGCCGAGCTCGTCCTTGAGCGGCAGTGCGGCGGCCGCTGGCAGGGCTGCGGGTGGGACCAGGGCGCCGTAGTTGGTGCGCCCCTGGGGTCGCAACACGTAATAGGTGAAGTAGGACGCCGCCACTGGCGCAGCGCAGATGAGCAGCAGCAGGATCATCTTCAGCCGGCCGCTGCGGCGCGCTGCGTCCTCCAGCGGCGCACCTGGCAACTCGTGCACCGTCAAGCTGAGCGATTCACCGGGTTCATGGCTGCTCGAGGTCGGAGCGGTTGCGGAAACGGGGGCGGAGGAGTTGGAACCAGACATAGAGGATGACGATCAGGGTGCTCAGCGCGAACCACTGGGTGGCGTAGCCGTAATGTTTGTCGACGTCGGCAGCGATGCGGGGCCAGTTTCGCCTGAGCTCAGGTACGCCGCTGGCGGACGGGGAAGGCGCAGCGACCTGGGCGGCGTCGCCGTCGCCGTCACTTCCGCTGTCGGACTCGGCCTCTAGCTGGACGATGAGCAGCGGCGGCACCGTCAGCCCGACGCTGCGTCCGTAGCTCACCAGGTCGATGTTCTGACGGATGAGTCCCTGGTCGTCGCCGCTGCCCAAGCTGAAGGTGCGCGCGGGGGCGGCTGTGATGCGACCGGTAAAGCTCACGATGCCTCTGGCTGCGGGCGGTGCGGGCACATGTGTGCGGTCGTGTGCGTCGCGCGGCCACCAGCCGCGCTGCACCATGATGACCCGGCCGTCGGCCAGGCGAAGCGGCGTCAGCAGGAAAAATCCCGGCCGACCTTCCATCTGGCGGTTGTCGAGATAGATGCTGCGCTCTGCCAGCCAGCGCCCGCTCAACTGGATGCGCCTTTCCAACTGGGCTTGCAATTGCGTATCGAAGGTCGGTGCCGGACCGCTCGTCGAGGGCTGCGTCAGGGCCGATCCGGCCAGTTGTTCTGCCGTGAGTGGCGGGAACTGGCTGCGCTGGCTGATAGCGTCGGCGATGGTGATCTTCTGCTGTGCCCGGTCGAGCTGCCACAGGCCCAGGCGGGCGGTGCCGGTGGCCGACAGCAGCGCGGCGACAGCAACAATCCAGCGTGAGCGCGGCAGACGCGACCAGGTCAGGTTCTGACTGCTCATGCGGATCACCCGGTGCAAGGCGATGCACGGGTGATGCAATACAGTGTCGACATGAAATACATCGTCGTGATCGGTCTGGTGCTTGTGGTTGCTGCGTTGGCGTCAGCGGGCGTATTCATGCTCAGGCGCCCTGGCAGCGACGAGGCTGGCAAGGGGTCGTCCGACGGCCGCATGGCCAAGGCGCTGGCCGTGCGTGTGGCCGTGTCCATCACGTTGTTCCTGCTCGTGTTGTTCGCCGCGCTGATGGGCTGGATCAAGCCGGGTGGCGTGCCGATCGGTCACTGAAGCCCACGTCGAACGGCGCGCAGTGCATGACAACCGGACCGGACACACCCGCGACATGAACAAACAACAAGAGCGCCAGGGGCGCTCTTGCGTTGTCATCTCATGAACCGGCCGCGACCCTGGGCAGCCGCCGCGGTGCGGCTGTGCTGACCCGGTGACGGCTCCTGGGTCAGAGCCAGTAGACGATGATGTACAGGCCCAGCCACACCACGTCGACGAAGTGCCAGTACCAGGCAGCACCCTCAAAACCGAAGTGGCGCTCGGGGCTGAAGTGGCCCTTTTGCAGCCGCAGAGTGATGAACAGCAGCATCAGCATGCCGACAAACACGTGGAAGCCGTGGAAGCCGGTCAGCATGAAGAAGGTCGAGCCGTACACGCCCGAGGTGAGCTTGAGGTTCAGTTCGCTGTAGGCGTGGGCATATTCGTAACCCTGGAAGCCCAGGAAGGTGATGCCCAGCAGCACGGTGACCCACATCCAGGTGATGGCCTTGGCGCGCGCATTGGCGATCAGGGCATGGTGGGCGATGGTCAGCGTGACGCCCGAGGTCAGCAGGATGGCCGTGTTGAGCGTCGGGATGGGCCAGGGGCCCATGGTGGTGAAGGGCTCGACGGTGCCGGCCGGGGCGGCGGTCATGCCGGCTGCGACGCTGGGCCACACGGCCTTGAAGTCAGGCCACAACAGGGCGTTTTCGAGGCTGCCCAGGCTTGGAACCGACTGCACGCGAGCCCAGTACAGGGCGCCGAAGAAGGCGCCGAAGAACATCACCTCCGAGAAGATGAACCAGCTCATGCTCCAGCGGAAGGACACGTCGATGCGCTGGCTGTACAGACCGCCTTCGCTTTCGCCGGCGGCTTCGCCAAACCATTGGCGCAGCACGAAGGCTATCCACAGCAGGCCGAAGAGCAGCGAATAGGCGCCCCAACCGTGGCCGTTGACCCACTGGCCGGCGCCCAGGACGATGAAGAACAGACCCAGTGCCATCATGGCCGGATGGCGCGACGGAGCGGGAACGAAGTAGTAGGGCGTGGTGCCCTGGGGGCTGGCGGACATCAGGATCTCCTGCGGACTCTGGTTTCGGGCGATGGGGTGCGGGGTACGGTCGGTCCGGGCGGCGGGTCAGGACCCTGCGACGCCGCTACCGATCACCCATTGAATGAGGGCGATGAGGCTGAGCACGAACACCACGGCACCAAGGATGCCGGCGATGATGACGTGCACGGGGTTGAGCTTGGCCAAGTCCTGTGCATGGCTGGCATTGCGGCGTATGCCGAAGAAGGACCAGGCCACCGCCTTCATCGTCATGACGAACGACGCCTTGCGCTGCACGGCGGCGCTCAGGTCGCCAGAAGCGTCTGGCTGCACAGGGGGCTTGGAAGACATGGCCGGCTGCTATGTGTCAGAGACTGTCAAAGACGGGCGGGCACGCCCTGGCGCTGGTCGGCGGCGGCCACTGGCGCCGCAGGCACCTTGCCGCCGACCTCGAAGAAGGTGTACGACAAGGTAATGGTGGTCACGTCCTTGGGCAGCTTGGGGTCGATCACGAAGGTCACGGGCCAGCGTTTGCTTTCGCCCGGCGCGAGTGTGTACTCGTTGAAGCAGAAGCACTCGAGCTTGTTGAAGTGCGATGCTGCATTCATGGGCGCGTAGCTCGCAATGGCCTGCGCCTTCATGGTACGGCCCTGGACGTTCTGGAAGTCGTACATGACCGTAGTCACCTCGCCGGGATGAACCCGTACCGAGCTCTGTCCCGGCTTGAATTGCCACGGGCCGCGCGCGTTGGCATCGAATTCCACTGTCACCCAGCGGCTGGCGTCGATCTGGCTGTTGCGGCGTGCTTGTTCGACATCGCCGCGTTTGCCTTCCTTGTCAGCCAGGGTGAGCACGTTGATGCCCATGGCTTCGCACGCCGCCTTGTAGATCGGCACCATGGCATATCCAAAGCCGAACATCAGCCCGGCCACGACGCTGAGCTTGCCCAGCATGACGGCGTTGTCGTGCCGAAGCATGCGGGTGAGTCGGTGTTGCGGGGTGGTGCTGCTCATGGCTGACGGACAGGGGACGAAGACGGGACGCGGTGCGCTGCTTGACCGCTTCAGCGACCCAGCAGCACAACCTTGGCGACAAAGCCGACAAAAAACACCACCGCGACGCTGGCGAGGATGAGCGCCAGCCGGGTGTTGGCCTTCTTCTTGTTGTCGGGTGTCGTCATGGCGCGAGCTGGGTTCATCCTGGCGCTCAGTAGCCGAGGACCTTGGTCGCGGTGGCGTCCAGCTTGGGCGGGGTCTCGAAGGTGTGGAACGGCGCCGGCGACGGCACTTCCCATTCCAGACCTTCCGCGGCTTCCCACGGCTGCTGCGGGGCCTTCTCGCCCTTGCCCTGCATCATGGGCAGCACGACGAAGATGAAGAAGTAGACCTGCATCAGACCGAAGCCGAAGGCGCCGATCGAGGCGATGGCATTGAAGTCGGCGAACTGCATGGGGTAGTCGGCATAGCGACGCGGCATGCCGGCCAGGCCCAGGAAGTGCATCGGGAAGAAGGTGATGTTGAAGAAGATCAGCGAGCCCCAGAAGTGGATCTTGCCGCGCGTCTCGGAGTACATCACGCCGGTCCACTTCGGACCCCAGTAGTACACGCCGCCGAACATCGCGAAGAGTGAGCCGGCCACCAGCACGTAGTGGAAGTGGGCAACGACGTAGTAGGTGTCCTGCAGTTGGATGTCCACCGGTGCCATCGACAGGATCAGGCCGGTGAAGCCGCCCATCGAGAACACGAAGATGAAGCCCACGGCCCACAGCATGGGGGTCTCGAAGGTCATCGAACCCTTCCACATGGTGGCCAGCCAGTTGAAGACCTTCACGCCGGTGGGCACGGAGATCAGCATCGTGGCGTACATGAAGAACAACTGACCGGTGAGCGGCATGCCGGTGGAATACATGTGGTGCGCCCACACGATGAACGACAGGATGGCGATCGACGCCGTGGCATACACCATCGACGAGTAGCCGAACAGGCGCTTGCGGGCGAAGGCCGGCACGATGTGGCTGATGATGCCGAAGGCCGGCAGGATCATGATGTAGACCTCAGGGTGACCGAAGAACCAGAAGATGTGCTGGTACATGATCGGATCACCGCCGCCGGCGGGGTTGAAGAAGCTGGTGCCGAAGTGGCGGTCGGTCAGCGTCATGGTGATGGCGCCGGCCAGCACCGGCATCACCGCGATCAGCAGGTAGGCGGTGATGAGCCAGGTCCAGCAGAACATCGGCATCTTCATCAGCGTCATGCCTGGGGCGCGCATGTTGAGGATGGTGACGATGATGTTGATCGACCCCATGATCGACGAGGCACCCAGGATGTGCATCGCGAAGATGCCGGCGTCCATCGAGGGGCCCATCTGCAGCGTCAGCGGTGCATACAGCGTCCAGCCGGCGGCAGGGGCGCCGCCGGGCATGAAGAAACTCGACACCAGCATGACGGCCGCAGGGATCATCAACCAGAAGCTGAAGTTGTTCATGCGCGCGAAGGCCATGTCCGCCGCGCCGATCTGCAGCGGAATCATCCAGTTCGCGAAGCCCACGAAGGCCGGCATGATGGCGCCGAACACCATGATGAGACCGTGCATGGTGGTGAACTGGTTGAACAGTTCGGGGTTGACGAACTGCAGGCCGGGCTGGAACAGCTCCAGGCGGATCAGCAGCGCCAGCACGCCACCCACCATCAGCATGGTGAAGGCGAACAGCAGGTACAGCGTGCCGATGTCCTTGTGATTGGTCGCGAAGACCCAGCGGCGCCAGCCATGTGGCGCGTGATGGTCGTCGTGAGCGTGGTCGTCGGCATGGCCGTGACCGCCGTGATGGTCGAGAACTGCACTCATGGGCGTTTCCTGTCCGGTTTACTTGCGAGCGGCGACCACGTCGGCCGGCTGGACGATCTGACCGGTCTTGTTGGACCAGTTGTTCTTGGTATAGGAGATGACGGCCGCCAGGTCGGTGTCTGACAGGGCCTTCCACGACGGCATGGCGCCGTTGTTCTGGCCGTTGAGCACCACGCCGATCTGCTTGCCCTTGTCGGCATCGAGCACGACCGCCGAACCGTCCAGCGGCTTGATCGGACCGGCGCCCTTGCCGTTGGCCTGGTGGCAGGCCTGGCAATTCGCGGCATAGACCTTCTCGCCGCGGGCGATCAGGGCAGGCAGTTCCCAGACCTTGGTGGGGTCGTCGGCCTTGGCGGCCAGCTTCTTCTTCTCGCCGTCCACCCACTTGCTGTAGTCGTCCTGGCTCAGCACCTTGACGTGGATGGGCATGTAGGCGTGTTCCTTGCCGCACAGTTCCTGGCACTGGCCGTAGTAGTCGCCGACTTTTTCGACCTTGAACCAGGTGTCGCGCACGAAGCCGGGCAGCGCATCTTGCTTGATGCCGAAAGCCGGAACCGCGAAGGCGTGGATCACGTCGTCCGCCGTCATGATGACACGGATCTTCTTGCCCACCGGCACGACCAGCGGGTTGTCGACCTTGAGCAGGTAGTTGTCGATCATTTCCGGCTTGCCGCTGTCCGACATGACGCGGTGCGAGGTATCCAGGGTGGACAGGAAGCCGATGCCTTCACCTTCGCCCTTGAGGTAGTCGTAACCCCACTTCCACTGGTAGCCGGTCGCCTTGATGGTGATGTCAGCGTTGGTCGTGTCCTTTTGTGCGACCACGGTCTTGGTAGCCAGCGCACCCATCAAGGTGACGATGAGGAAGGGCACCACCGTCCAGGCGATTTCGACTGCCACGCTTTCGTGGAAGTTGGCCGGCTTGTGTCCGACCGACTTGCGGTGCTTGATGATCGAATAGAACATCACGCCGAAGACGACGACGAAGATCACGCTGCAGATCACCAGCAGCAGATAGTGCAGACCCTGCAGATCTGTCGCCATCTTGGTGGCGCCACCCGGCAGGTCAAGCTGGTTCACCTTGGGGCCGCCAGGCAGATCGTTGACAGCCAGGGCCGCCGTGGTGGACAGGGCAGCAACTGCTGCCAGACCGACTCGGCTGGCGCGTTGCCACAGGGCATGCATCGTTTTCATCGCGCTCACTTTCTCGTTTCCAAATCTTCGTGCATGAGCCCGGACTGCGGGCAGCCCGGGCTCATGCAATGTTCATCCAGGTGCGGCAGACAATCAGATCAGGCGTGCTGCATCGGGGCAATCACGCCGGACTTGAGGCAATCAGGCCCTGCTGCGAGGGGTGTGGAGGTACTGCGGCCCACACCACGCCTCGCCGACATTTCTTGCAGGTGTTCAGTACCGGGTCGACAGGCAAGGCCAAGGATGCGGGCATCCATGATCTGCCGCCGCCAGCAGCAATGTCCGACTTGCGCTTGCCTGACCGTCTCGCCTTGCCGGGTTGGCGTTGCGATAGGACCTTGCCTGCCATCAAGGCCGGAAGGGGTCTCTCACCAACGCCCGACCAGATCTTGATCGGTATCAGTGCACGCACGGTCCAGCGTAAACCGCGCGGATTTTATGCGCCTGCATGTATCAGGGGCAATCGAATCGCCGGTGCTTGGCGTGCTGAGGGCATCAAGGTGTCGCGCCGCCGCTGCGTTTGCGTGTCATCTCACGCAGGGTTTGTAGCGAAATTTCGGTGTTTGCCTTGACAGGCGCCCGTGTGATGGCTCTAACTGCATGGCCGTAGACGATCTCAAACTTAAGATGCAGGCGCCCATCAGGGCCGGCTAGCTGATCAGCCAGGGCTCTGTCAAGGCGATTCTTCCAGCGCGGTGTACGCATTCCGGCGTGGCGCCGTGGCGACGTGTTGCCGCCCAGAGTGCGCAATTCAGTCAGCAAAGGCGCCGACTGATCCCAGGTCAGGGTCAGGACTTCCATGTCCATCACGGGGTCGGCGAAGCCTGCCGCCACGAGCGCGTCACCCAGGTCGTGCATATCCATGAAGTCGCAGGTTGGCTCGCTCCAGCCGGCAGTCCGGTAGAGCTGTCGCAAGGTGTCCAGCGTGTCCGGGCCCAGGCAGGAAAACATCAGCATGCCGTCGACCTCCAGCGCAGCATGCCAGCGAGCCAGCAGGCCCGTCAGATCGCTGCACCAATGCAGCATCATGTTCGACCAAAGCAACTGCGCTGGGGGCGGTGCATGTTCGTCCGGCAGCACGATGGGGGTCTTGCGGCCCGGCAACATGCGGCCGAGTTGGCGCCACCATGCGCCGGTATCGGCCAGTATTGCGGTGTGGCGATCGGGTGGTTCAACGCTCAATAGTTCAGCCTGTGGATATCGCGCCACCAGCAGGTCACTGCCAGCGCCGGCGGCGCTCCACCAGTCGATCACCCGACGGGGCTGCAAGCGAAGGATGGGCAGACGTTCGGCCATGCGCTGCGCGATTTCTCGATGCAGCCATGGCGCTTCGGCGCGGGCCAGGCGGCGCTGCTGACGAGCGATGGCCGCCGCATCCAGGCGGGTGGGCGGTATGGGGTTGGGGGTATCTGCCAAGAGCGAGCGAGACGTCGGCGGTCAAAGTGGGCGCGCAGTATATTGAGTCGCACCATGTCCTTGCTGCCCGCCGAACGTCCGCACTGGCTCAGGCTGTTGGCTCCGAGCGGCTTGTGTCAGGTGTGCCAGACCTGGCAGCGTCAACCGATCTGCGCAGAGTGCATCGCGCTTTTCGGCGCCCCGAGGCTGCGTTGTGCACGTTGTGCCTTGGCCTTGCCTGCCGGTGTGGCTGCGCATGTGGGCGCACGATTCGACAGCCTGTCGGCCGACTTGCCACTGTGCGCAGACTGTCGCCGCGAATCGCCGCCGCAAATCGCTGCGGTGGCGGCGTTCGACTATGTCCATCCGTGGTCCGGATTGTTGGGGCGCCTGAAGTTCCATGATGCGGTGGAACTGGCGCGTCCGCTGGCGCAGGCACTGGCCGCGGCGGTGGCGGCGCGCCAGGCTGCCGATCAACGGCTCCCTGCGGCCGACTTGGTGTTGCCGGTGCCGCTGGCCCAGGGTCGTTTGCGCGAGCGTGGCTACAACCAGGCCTGGGAATTGGCACGCAGGGTGGCGCGCCGGCTCGGCGTAAGGGCGGAAGCGGCTCTGCTGGAGCGTTTGCGTGAAACACCTCATCAATTGGTCCTGCCCCGAGTTGCCCGCCATGCCAATGTGCGTGCGGCTTTTGTCTTGGCACCGGGCGCGGCCAGGCATTTGACCGGACGCCAATTGGCCGTGGTCGATGATGTGATGACAACAGGCGCGACCCTGGCGGAGGTGGGTCGCACGTTGCTGCGCGGCGGCGCGGCGTCGGTGCAGTGCTGGGTGGTGGCGCGCACACCGCTTGACGACGATCCGCAGTGACGAACACATGCCGTGGCTGCGCCGTCAAGCTGAGCGTCAGGCGCTGGATGGGCTGCCTGGTTCCTCTGCACCTGCGTTCCAATGCGTCTGCGCGCTGGGTGTGCGCACTGGCCTGTGCATCGCCTGATTCCTTCTCAATGCCCGTTCCGACATGTTTCGCATCGTCCTCGTCAACCCGGAGATCCCACCCAACACAGGCAACATCATTCGCCTGGCCGCCAACACGGGCTGCGAGTTGCACCTCATCGAGCCCTTGGGTTTTGACATGGACGACCGGCTGCTGCGGCGCGCCGGGCTGGACTATCACGAATATGCGCCGGTGCGACGACATGCCGACTGGGCGAGTTTTCTGGCCGAACGACGGCCCGACCCAGCACGACTGTTCGCCTTCACGACGCGGGGCTCGCGACCATTGGCCGAGGTCGCGTGGCGGCCTGGCGACTGGCTGGTATTCGGCTGCGAGACGCGCGGCTTGCCGGACGCAGTGCGCGACGCGCTGGCGCCGTCACAGCGAGTGCGCCTGCCGATGCGAGCCGGCCAGCGCAGCCTCAATCTCAGCAATGCGGTGGCCGTGGCGGTGTTCGAGGCCTGGCGCCAGAACGGCTACCTCGGTGGCGCGTAAGGTCCTGGCTCCCAGGAGCGGCTCGCCTTGCGGCGCTCCTCAACGACGTTGCTCGGCGCGCGCGCCGCGGCCCATCAATTTTGCGAGCGCGTCGCGCGGGGTGCTGCGACCTTCGAGCACGTCAACGACGGCGGCACTGATGGGCATGTCCACGCCCAGGCTGCTGGCGCGTTCCCACACCGTGTGGGCGCTGTAGACGCCTTCAGCCACATGACCCAGCCTGTGCAGGATGTCCGCCAGCGGGTGCCCTTCAGCCAGCAACAGGCCGACGCGGCGGTTGCGCGACAGGTCGCCAGTGGCGGTGAGTACCAGGTCACCCAGGCCAGACAGACCCATGAAGGTCTCGACCTGCGCGCCCAGCGCCGCCCCGAGTCGGCTCATCTCTGCCAGGCCGCGGGTGATGAGTGCGGCCCGTGCGTTCAGGCCAAGTGCCATGCCGTCTGCGATGCCGGTTGCGATGGCAAGCACGTTCTTGACCGCACCACCGATTTCCACGCCCACCGGGTCGGCGGATGAATACACCCTGAGGTTGGCGCCGTGAAACGCCTGCACCGCCAGTTCGGCCACGCCGGCGTGTTGACTGGCGCAGACCAAGGCGGTGGGCTGGGCGCGCGCCACCTCCAGCGCAAAACTGGGCCCGGACAAGATGCCGCACGGCAGCGCGGGTGCAACTGCGCGGGCGATCTCGTGCCCCAATGCCTGCGTGCCAGCCTCGAAGCCCTTGCACAGCCAGACTGCTGGGACGGCCTGGGCGGCCAATTGCGCCAGCATGCCACGCAGGCCAGCGGTCGGTGTGGCGATGACGATGAGCCCGGGCGAGTCGTCGCCTGGCTGTGGCGCGGCATGGGCCAGGGCTGCGCGCAGGTCGGCGCTGCAGGCCAGATCTGCCGGCAGATCCACCTCGGGGAGGTAACGTTGATTGCGCCGCGTCGCGACCAGATCGTCGATCTGGCCTGGGTCACGGCCCCAGAGCAGGGTGGAATGGCGGTGCGCGGCCTGCACGGCCAGTGCCGTGCCCCAGGCCCCGGCTCCTAGCACGCTGATGCGCATGGTGGCGGTTGTCGACGAGAAACTGGACCAGCCGGTGCCCGGATCACTGCCTCGTCGCTCCGACGGGGGGTGTGGCCGTGCGCCGGCGCGAGTTCGGACAGCGGCGTGTTCAGGCGTTCAGGCGAGCGCCGTTGGCCTGTTCCATCTGGGCTTGTTGCTGCGCTTCGAACATGGCCTGGAAATTGACTTCGGCCAAATGCACCGGCGGGAAGCCGGCGCGCGTCACCACATCGGCCACGATGGCGCGCAGATAGGGGTAGACGATGCCCGGGCAGGCGATGCCCAGCACCGGCTGGATCTGTTCGTCAGGTATGTTGCGAATCTCAAAGATGCCCGCCTGCTTGGCCTCGATCAGGAACAAGGTGCGTTCGCCCAGCTTGGTGGTCACGGTGGCAGTCACGCTGACTTCGTAGATGCCTTCGGCGACACCGCCGATCTCGACGCCCAGATTGATGTCCACGTTGGGCTGACCCTGTTCAACCAGGATCTGCGGCGAGTTGGGTTGTTCCAGCGACAGGTCCTTCAGGTAGACGCGCTGAATCTGGAACACGGGATCTTGCTGCTCGGACATGGTGAGCGCCTCGGCTAGGTAGGTGTCGGTGGAATGAATAAAAACGCCCGCACTGCGGCGCGGGCAGCCGCGGATTATGGCGTGAGCACCCCTGTCGCCCGGGCCGACTCGGTCACGCTTTGGCGGATTGCGCGCAGGCGACGCGTCGTCCGTGCGATCCGGCCTCCTGCGGCGATGCTGCTTTGGCCATGTTGCGGCGCCGGCCCCCAGCGCTCGCTGCCGGTTTCACTACCCAGGCTGGGTAGCCGAGGCGCAGCGCCGGCCGGTAGGGGGTTATCCAGTCTGCGTGGTGGCGCTGGTCAGCATGGCGACCGGCTCTGGAGCGAGCAGGCTGCGGTCGCGCAAGCCGCGCCAGGTCGCCAGCGTCAACGCGAGGACGACCAGGCTGGCCAGGGCCAGAAGGGCAGGCGCCAACACCGCCATCAGTCCGCCGTGACCGCCAAGTCGCAATGTCAACGCGGCCAGTGCGGCCAGTGGAAACGACATGCCCCAGTACGCCACGCTGAATGGCTGGGCGGCCAGGCGGCGGATCAGTCGGCACACCCACAGCAGATGGAACATGGCCATGCCCCAGCACATCCAGCCCACCAGCAGCGGCGCGCCGAGTTGCAGCGCCGACAAGCCCACCACCGCCGGCGGCGCCAACAGAATGAAGGCCGAGGGCAGCAGTCGCTCTGGCCATAGGCCGATGTGAGCCACCCGCACCAGGAGCAAGGTCAACACCACAGGCCACAACAAGAGGCCGATCCCGAACTGTGCTGCTGCAACTTCAGCATGACCCAGTGCAACACCGCCGAGCGGCGCCAGCACATTGCCCACGACCGGAATGATGAGCAGCGGCGTGATGCCTGGCCACTGCAGGCCGCCGGGCTGGTTGCCGGCCCACAAGCGTGACACCACCCATAACGTGGCCCAGATTTGCAGGGCACAGCCGATCCACCACAAGGCCTCTGTCCAGGGCTGGGCTCCAACCAGGGAGATGGACAGGGTGGCCAGTAGCACGATCGAGGCAGGCAGCGGTGCGATGAATGCATAACGCACCGGGTGGGTCAGGTCGGCCTGTATTGCGTCGGGGTGACGCCGCAAGCGCAACGCACTGCCCAGCAGCAGGGCCATAAAGCTCAGCAGCGCTGCGGCGGCGGCAACAAGCGCAAGAGCGCCAGCCATGTCGCCCATCAGTGGCTGGGCTCGCAGCCAAGCCAGGGCCAGCCCTGACCAGCCCATGACGACCGCGAACCAGCCGGGGCCGAGATATTTCAAGGCAGCATGTGCGTTTTTTGCCGACGGCGCAGCGGCAGGTGCTAAGGCAGGCGTGGGCGGGGTGGTCATTGGCGCGTTCCGGACGAGTGGCGCGTATAGTATCTTCTACATCACTACACGCTGATTTATGAATATCGTGCTGTGCAGTGCTGGCGTGTTGTACACACATCCATCTTGAAACATCCAGGCTGCCATGTCCAAGCTGCCCGCCTTCCTTGAGTCCACGCCCGATGGGCACGGACGGGACTTGACTCGGCGTCGTGTCGTTCAGGACGCCGCCGCACTCGCTGGTGTTGCGGCGAGCGGCAGTCTGAGTGCCGGCTTGTCCTTGTTCGGATCACCGGCACGAGCCGCGCCTGCATCCATCGGCGGTGCGGTGGACTGGCCGGCATTCGAATTGATTGATGGTCGCCGAGTCGAACCGGTTGACCTCAAGGCACAGGCGGTGCTGGTGGTGTTTTTCGCCACGACTTGCCCGTTCTGCGCCCGCCACAACGAACATGTGCACAAGCTCATGCAGCGGCTGGGTGCTCGCGCCGGGCTGCGTGTCATCCATGTGGCGCAAGACGGCAGTGCAGCACCTGTGAAGGACTATCTGGTGCGCCACGGATATTCGTTCGAGGTGACCTTGGCCTCGCGGGCGCTGCACGAGGCCCTGTCTGCTCGCAGGGTCATACCCTTGAGTTGTGTTGTCGACCGCCAGGGACGCTTGCGCGAAGTCATTCCCGGCGAAATGTTCGAGGAAGACGTGCTCGAACTCGCTCGCTGGGCCCAAGCATGATCGCTGCTCGATGCCGAATGGCGATTGCGGATGGCGCGTGGCAGAGTTTGCCGGGCTTGAACTCAATAGCAATGACCAGATCGGCAATCGACGTCTGCAACGATGCACCAGGCAGTGCGCGTCAGGCAGGCGCGGTTCAACGCACACGGCGCTCCGGCTGAAGGCCAGACGTGCGCTGCTAAACTGCCTTCCATCATGTTCATCTCTCGCAAGCGCAACAGCCTGCCCGGGTCGTATGACCGGGGAGCCTGGCCCTGGCGTCGCTAGACGACCTCACACCCGCGCCTGACGCGGGTGGCCCACGCGATGGCCGGCCTTTGGTGCCGGCCCACAGTATTCGCGCCCCGGGCTGATCGTCCCCCGTTTCCGTTTCCTCTTGCTGCGCCATGCCGGCGCGCCGCCTGGTTCCTGTTGCAGGACACCCCGCCGCGACGAGGCATGGTCCGATGTCCGGCCACCCCCGGGCCGGGCGCGCAAGAGACACGACAGAGGCACGGCAGATGCACGCCCCGGGCGCCCCATGACGGAGCCCTTGAGATGATCACCGAACTTGAATTCCAGAGCCTGGCCCGCGAAGGCTACAACCGCATCCCGCTGGTCAGCGAGGCCTTTGCCGACCTGGAAACCCCGCTGTCGCTGTATCTGAAGTTGGCCGGTGGCCGGCGCTACAGCTTCCTGCTCGAATCCGTCGTCGGCGGCGAGCGCTTCGGGCGCTATTCCTTCATCGGCCTGCCGGCGCGCACCCTGCTGCGCTGCACCCAGGGCGTGACCGAGGTGGTCACCGACGGCCGGGTGGTCGAGACGCATGAAGGCAACCCGCTGGACTTCATCGAGGCCTACCAGAAGCGCTTCAAGGTGGCGCTGCGCCCCGGCATGCCGCGCTTCTGCGGCGGCCTGGCGGGCTATTTCGGCTACGAGACGGTGCGGTACATCGAGAAGAAGCTGGCCGCCGGCAAGCTGCCGGGCGGCATCGGCACGCCCGACATCATGCTGCTGCAGACCGAGGAGCTGGCGGTCATCGACAACCTCTCCGGGCGGCTCTACCTCATCGTCTATGCCGACCCGAGCCAGGGCGAGGCGTATTTCAAGGCCAAGAAGCGCCTGGCCGAGCTGGGCGACCAGCTGCGCTACAGCGTGGCCGCGCCCCAGGTGAAGCGCGGCGCCAGCTACGCCATCGAGCGTGAATACGCCAAGGCCGATTTCGAGGCCGCGGTCGAGCAGGCCAAGGGTTACATCGCCGCAGGCGACTGCATGCAGATCGTCATCGGCCAGCGCCTGAAGAAGCGCTACACCGAAAGCCCGCTGTCGCTCTACCGCGCGCTGCGTTCGCTCAACCCCAGCCCCTACATGTACTACTACGACATGGGGGAATTCCAGATCGTCGGCGCCTCGCCCGAGATCCTGGTGCGCAACGAGATGCGCGAGGTCGATGGCGTCAACACCAAGGTCATCACCATCCGCCCCATCGCCGGCACCCGCCCGCGCGGCGCCACGCCCGAGCGTGACCAGGCGCTGGAAAAGGAACTGCTCGCCGACCCCAAGGAGCGCGCCGAGCACCTGATGCTGATCGACCTGGCGCGCAACGACATCGGTCGTATCGCCCGCACCGGCACGGTCAAGGTGACCGAGGCCTTCGGCATCGAGCGCTATTCACACGTCATGCACATCGTCAGCAATGTCGAAGGGGTGCTGAAGGAGGGTCTTTCGAGCCTGGACGTGCTGCGCGCCAGCTTCCCCGCCGGCACCCTGAGCGGTGCACCCAAGATCCACGCCATGGAGCTGATCGACCAGCTCGAGATCAGCGAGCGCGGCATCTACGGCGGCGCCTGCGGCTACCTCAGCTTTGCGGGTGACATGGACGTGGCCATCGCCATCCGCACCGGCGTGGTGAAGGACCAGACGCTCTACGTGCAGGCGGGCGCCGGCATCGTCGCCGACTCGGTGCCCGAGGCCGAATGGGCCGAGACCGAGGCCAAGGCGCGCGCCGTGCTGCGCGCGGCAGAACTGGTCGAACAGGGCTTCTGAGCGCCTAAGGAGAAGAACATCATGCTGCTGCTGATCGACAACTACGACTCCTTCACCTTCAACCTGGTGCAGTACTTCGCCGAGCTGGGCGAGGACGTGAAGGTGGTGCGCAACGACGAGATCACCGTGGGCGAGATCGAGGCGCTGGCGCCCGCCAAGCTGGTGCTCTCGCCGGGGCCCTGCTCGCCCGCCGAGGCCGGCATCTGCGTGCCGGCCATCCGCCACTTCGCCGGCAAGCTGCCCATGCTGGGCGTGTGCCTGGGCCACCAGAGCATCGGTGCGGCGCTGGGTGGCGACATCGTGCGCGCCAAGACGCAGATGCACGGCAAGCGCAGCGTCATCACGACCGACCGCGCCGGCGTGTTTGCCGAACTGCCCGAACAGTTCAGCGTGGTGCGCTACCACTCGCTCGTCATCAAGCGAGAGACGCTGCCCGAGGGTTTGCTCGTCACCGCTACCAGCGAGGACGGCGAGATCATGGGCGTGCGGCATCGCGAGCTGCCCATCGAGGGCGTGCAGTTCCATCCCGAATCCATCCTCTCCGAGCACGGCCATGCGATGCTGCGCAACTTCCTGCAGCGGGGCGGACGGCCATGACACAGACGACCACGACCACTTCAACGTCGACGAGTGCACCGGCCTACGCGGCGGGCAGCTCTGCGCCTCAGGCGGCGCCCAGCCACCCCGACGGCATCGTCGACCTGCGCAGCGACACGGTCACGCGCCCCACGGCGGCGATGCGTGCCGCCATGGCCGCGGCCGAGGTGGGCGACGACGTGTTTGGCGACGACCCGACCATCAACGCCTTGCAGCAGCGCATTGCGGCCGACCTGGGCTTCGAGGCGGCGCTGTTCATGGGCAGCGGCACGCAGAGCAATCTGTGCGCGCTGCTGGCGCATTGCGGGCGCGGCGACGAATACCTCGTCGGCCAGCTGGCCCACACCTACCGTTATGAAGGCGGTGGTGCGGCGGTGGTGGGCGGCATCCAGCCCCAGCCGCTGGCGCAGCAGCCGGATGGCACGCTGCTGCTGGCCGACATCGAGGCGGCCATCAAGCCCGACGACGCGCACTTCGCCAGCACCCGGCTGCTGGCGCTGGAGAACACCTGGAACGGCCGTGTGCTGCCGCCGACCTATGTCGAGGCGGCCACCGCGCTGGCCAAGTCGCGCGGCCTGGCCTGCCATCTGGACGGCGCGCGCCTGTTCAATGCCGCCGTCGCCAGCGACGTGCCGGCGCGTGAGCTGACGAAGCACTTCGACAGCGTCTCGGTCTGCTTCAGCAAGGGCCTGGGCGCGCCGGTGGGCTCGGCGCTGTGTGGATCGAAGGCGCTGATCTACCGCGCCCACCGCGCCCGCAAGATGCTGGGCGGCGGGATGCGCCAGGCCGGCATCCTGGCCGCGGCGGCGCTACATGCGCTGGACCACCATGTCGAGCGCCTGGCCGACGATCACGCCCTGGCGCGTCGTCTGGCCGAGGGCCTGCAGGGCCTGCCGGGCATCAACGTCAAGCAGCCCGAGACCAACATCGTCTTCCTCGAACTGAGCCAGCCCGCGCCGGGTGAGGGCGCCCAGCTGCTGGCCCATCTGCGCAGCCACGGTGTGCTGGCCACCGGCATGGTGGGCCTGCGCTTCGTCACGCATCTGGACGTCAACGCCGCAGACATAGACCGCGCCATTGCCGCCGTGCGCGCCTACACGCCCCGGGCGCTGGCCTGAGCACGCGCGCCGCATGCCTTGCCTGGCTTCAGCCTCCACCCAACCCTGACCAAGACTGCACCATGACCATCAACAACACCGAAGCCCTGCAGCGCGTTGTCGAGCACCGCGAGATCTTCCACGACGAGATGCTGAGCCTGATGCGCCGCATCATGAGCGGCGAGATGTCGCCGGTGATGATCGCGGCCTTTGCCGTCGGCCTGCGGGTGAAGAAGGAAACCATCGGCGAAATCGCCGCGGCCGCACAGGTGATGCGCGAGTTCGCCACCCCCGTGCCCATCGAGGACAAGCGCCACCTGGTCGACCTGTGCGGCACCGGCGGTGACGCAGCGCACAGCTTCAACATCTCCACCGCCGCCATGTTCGTGGCCGCCGCGGCCGGGGCACGCGTGGCCAAACACGGCGGGCGCAGCGTGTCGTCCAGCTCGGGCAGCGCCGATGTGCTGGAAGCCCTGGGCGCCCGCATCGATCTGAAACCCGAGCAGGTGGCGGCCACGCTGGCCCGCAGTGGCATCGGCTTCATGTTTGCGCCCAATCACCACGCGTCGATGAAACATGCGGCGCCGGTGCGCAAGGAGCTGGGCATACGCACCATCTTCAACATCCTGGGCCCGCTGACCAATCCGGCCGGTGCGCCCAACCAGCTGATGGGTGTGTTCCATCCCGACCTGGTCGGCATCCAGGTGCGCGTGCTGCAGCGCCTGGGCTCGCAGCATGTGCTCATCGTGCACGGCATGAACGGCATGGACGAGATCTCGCTCTCTGGCGAAAGCCTGGTGGGTGAGCTGAAGGACGGCCAAATTCGCGAATACACCGTGCACCCGGCCGACTTCGGCATGCCGGTGTACGACTCGCGCGCCTTCAAGGTGGCGAATCGCGACGAATCGCTGGCCTGCATCCGCCGCGCCCTGGCGGACGAGGACGGCCCGGTGCGCGACGTGGTGCTCATCAATGCCGGTGCGGCCATCTACGCCGCCGACCGGGCCGAGTCCATCGCCGACGGCGTGGCCCAGGCGCGTGCGGCGGTGAGCAGCGGCAAGGCCGCCGCCAAGGTGGAAGAGTTTGTGGCTGCCACGCAGGCCGCAGCGGCTGCTTGAGCGCCCTTGCACAAGCACGACGAGAGACGACAGCGATGAGCAGCGACATCCTTCAACGCATCGTGGCCACCAAGGCCCTGGAAGTGGCCGCGGCCGTCCAGCAGCGCCCGCGTGCCTCGCTGCGCGACGAGGCCGAACACCTGGCCAAGGATCCGAGCGGCTGGCGCGATTTTGTCGCCGCCCTGCGCAGCAAGATCGCCGCCGGCCAGGCCGGCGTGATCGCCGAGGTGAAGAAGGCCAGCCCGAGCAAGGGTGTGCTGCGCGCCGACTTCCAGCCCGCCCAGATCGCCGCCAGCTACGAACGTGGCGGCGCGGCCTGCCTGAGCGTGCTGACCGACGCGCCCTACTTCCAGGGCAGCACGGCCTATCTGCAGCAGGCGCGTGCGGCCTGCGGCCTGCCCGTCATCCGCAAGGACTTCATCGTCGATCCCTACCAGGTGGACGATGCACGCGTGATGGGTGCGGACTGCATCCTGCTCATCGCTGCCTGTCTGGCCGACGCCCAGATGGCCGAGCTGGAAGCCCAGGCCCATGCCCTGGGCCTGGCGGTGCTGGTCGAGGTGCATGACGGCGAGGAACTGCAGCGCGCCCTGCGTGTGACACGCACGCCGCTGGTGGGCATCAACAACCGCAACCTGCGTACCTTCGAGGTCACGCTGGACACCACGCTTGGGCTGCTGAAGGACGTACCGGAAGATCGCCTGCTCGTCACCGAATCGGGCATTCTCAAGCGCGACGATGTGCTGCGCATGCGCGCCGCAAACGTCAACGCCTTCCTGGTCGGCGAGGCCTTCATGCGCGCGCCTGAGCCAGGTGTGGCGCTGGCCGAGCTGTTTGCCTGAGGTGGGTGATCTTTTTGATAGCCACCCGGCGGCCGGTGCCCTGGGCGGGCCGCTGGCGGCGCAGTTCGAGCGCGTTAGCGGCGCCTGGCGCGAGCTGACCGAGCCCTTCGTGCGCAGCGCCGCCGGGCAGGCCCTGTGTGCGGCCGTCGATGCCCGCGTGGCGGCCAGCGCGGAGGTCTATCCGCCCGAGCCGCTGCGGGTGCTGAACCTCACGCCGCTGGACGAGGTGTGCGTCGTCATCCTCGGCCAGGATCCCTACCACGGCCCGGGCGAGGCCGAGGGCCTGGCCTTTTCGGTGCAACGTGGCGTGAAGATCCCGCCCAGCCTGTGCAACATCCACGCCGAGCTGGCGAGCGACCTGGGCCTGCCCAGGCCCGCGCACGGCAGCCTGATGGACTGGGCGCGCGCGGGCGTGCTGCTGCTCAACACCAGCCTGACGGTAGAGCGGGACCGGCCCGCTAGCCATGCGAAGCTGGGCTGGCAGGCGCTCACCGATGCCCTGGTGGCCGCGCTGGCGCGGCGCGAGCGGCCGGGCGTCTTCCTGCTCTGGGGCGCACATGCCCAGGCCAAGGCGGCGGACATCTGCGCCCTGGGCGGCGGGCGGCACGGCCTGATCACATCGAATCATCCCTCACCGCTGGCGGCGCGCCGTCCGCCGGTGCCTTTTCTCGGCAGCCGGCCTTTCAGCCGCGCCAATGCCTGGCTGGCCGCACAGGGCCAGCCCATCGTCGACTGGACCTTGAGGCCATGAGCAAATCGTCCACCCCTCGCGGCGCCGGTGACCGCGCTCCCGTCGTCCGGGCCGGCGACGGCGGACGGGGCCGGCGCAACACAAAGCCCGCCGACAAGTCCCGCGCCGGCTTCGGCCGCCGCGGGCCGGACGTGGCGCCCGCGCTGCCGCCGCCACCCTCGCCGTCCGCCGACGAGCTCAAGGCCGAGGCGCGCGCCCTGGCCAGCGTGCCGCGCGAGGTGCGGCTCATCGGCGGGCAGTGGAAACGCAGCAAGCTGCCGGTGCCGGTGCGTCCCGGCCTGCGCCCTACGCCCGACCGTGTGCGCGAGACGCTTTTCAACTGGCTCGGCCAGGACCTGACCGGCTGGCGCGTGCTCGACGCCTTTGCCGGCAGCGGCGCGCTGGGCTTCGAGGCGGCGTCGCGCGGCGCGGCCGAGGTGCTGCTGCTGGACAACGACGCCGCCCTCGTCGCCAGCCTGAACGCCAGCCGGTTGCGCCTTGGCGCCACCACGTTGCAGGTGCAACGCAGCGACGCGCTGGCCTGGATGGCCACCTGCGCGCGCCGTTTCGACCTGGTGCTGCTCGACCCGCCCTTCGGCGCCGACCTGTTCGCCGCGGCGCTGACGGCGGCGCGCGGCTGCGTGGCCGCCGACGGCCTGATCTATCTGGAGGCCGACCGCGCCTTCGACGCCGCCAGCCTGGCGCCGCTGGGTTTTGCGGTCAGGCGCGAAGGCCGCGCCGGTCGTGTGTATGCACACCTGCTGCGAGCGCTGGCGCCGGCCGCGGCGCCTGTTGTTGCATCGCCAGACTCGACCGCCACCACAAACGCCGGCCAGCAACCCCTGGTTACACTGTCCGCCACGCCCCCCACGAGTGCAACGTGAAGCCGCTGACCCAAGATCTGACTGCTGTCTACCCCGGCACCTTCGACCCCATGACGCTGGGGCATGAAGACCTCATGCGCCGCGCCAGCCGGCTGTTCAGTCGCCTCATCGTGGCGGTGGCGGCGGGGCACCACAAGCGCACGCTGTTCAACGTCGACGAACGGCTGGAGATCGCGCACGAGCTGGCCAAGGCGTACGACAACGTCGAGGTCATCGCCTTTCGCGGCCTGCTGCGCAACTTCGTCGTCGAACATGGCGGCAAGGTCGTGGTGCGCGGCCTGCGCGCGGTGAGCGACTTCGAGTACGAGTTCCAGATGGCCGGCATGAACCGCCAGCTCATGCCCGAGGTGGAGACGCTCTTTCTCACGCCCAGCGACCAGTACCAGTTCGTCAGCGGCACCTTTGTGCGCGAGATCGCCATGCTGGGCGGGGACGTGAGCAAGTTCGTCGCGCCCTCGGTGCTCAAGCGCCTGCAGGAGCGAGTCAAGGCCGGCCCGGTGGGCGCATGATGAGCGCCGCAGGGGGCGTGTGCCGCCGCTGCGGCGCCGGCAGCCGCCGCCGCGCAAGGAGAGCGTCATGGCGCTGATGATCACCGACGAATGCATCAACTGCGATGTCTGCGAGCCCGAGTGCCCGAACCAGGCCATCTACATGGGCGAGTCGATCTATGAGATCGATCCGCAGCGCTGCACCGAATGTGTCGGTCACTACGACACGCCGCAGTGCGTGCAGGTCTGTCCGGTGACCTGCATCCCGGTGCACCCGCAGCACATCGAGACGCGTGAGCAGTTGCAGGCCAAATACGAGGCGCTGCAGGCGGCCGCGCAGGCACAAGCACCGGGTGTGGCGCCGGCCACCTGAGCCGCGCCTGAGCGCCGGACGGGCTCATCGCCCAAGCTGCTGCACAGCGCAGCCGCTGACGCGCCTGCGTGCCGGTGGATGGATGAGGGGCTCAGACGGCCGGCGCGTCCGGCTTGGCCTGGGGTGCGGCGGGTGCTGAGGGCGCGCCGTCGTTCGTCTGCGGCGGCTCCTGCCGCGGTGGCTTGGGGCGCGGCGGCTTGGCGTGGATCTGCGCCAGGGCTTTCGCCATGTCGCCGGCCAGCATGAGTTTGACACTGGGCAGCGAGCGTTCGATGCATAGCTCCACCGCCTCGCGTTCACCCGCGGGCGGCTTGCGCAGCACGAAGTTGGCCACCTCGGCGCGGTCACCCGGGTGACCGATGCCCAGGCGCAGGCGCCAGAAGTCGGCCGAGCCGAGCTGGGCCTGGATGTCCTTCAGGCCGTTGTGGCCGGCGTGGCTGCCGCCCTGCTTGAGCTTGACCTGGCCGGGGTCGAGATCGAGTTCGTCGTGCACGACCAGGATCTCGGCCGGGGCGATCTTGAAGAAGCGCGCCAGCGGCGCCACCGCCTTTCCCGACAGGTTCATATAGGTCTGCGGTGCGATCAGCCAGACCGGCTGACCGTCGGCGCCCGGCGCGTTGTTCACGCGCGCCACCAGGCCGTGGTAATTGCGGTCGTGCTGCAGGCTCGCACCCCACTGGGCGGCCAGGGCGTCCAGCCACCAGAAGCCGGCGTTGTGGCGGGTGCCGGCGTATTCGAAGCCCGGATTGCCCAGGCCGACGAAGAGACGGATCATCGGAAACGCTCCGCAGCAGTAAGCATCGATCGATGGATTGGTGGAGTTGGCGGTACCGGCCTGTGAACCGCCGGGGCCATCCACAAAAGCAAAAAGGCCCCGCATGGCGGGGCCCTTCACGGCGGGCTTGCGCAGGGCGGCAGCCCGTGCGCCGGTCCCGACTTACTTCTTCTTGGCGGCCTTCTTGGCCGGAGCAGCGGCCACCACCGGGGCTGCAACCACTTCTTCCTCCTGCGCAACCACGGTGGCGATCACGGGGTTCTTGCGGCCGTGCAACACGACCTTGATGCCGGCGTCCAGCTTCAGGTCGTCGACGTGCAGCGACTGGCCCTTGCTCAGGCCGCCGAGGTCGACCGTGAGGAACTCGGGCAGGTTCACGGCCAGGCACTCGATCTCGAGTTCGGTGGCGACGTGCGAGATCAGGCACTTGTCGAACTTGACGGCCTGCGACTCGGCTTCGTTGATGAAGTGCAGCGGCACCTTCTTGCTGATGCGGGTGGTGTTGTCCACGCGCTGGAAGTCCACGTGCTGGACCAGCTGCTTCCAGGGGTGCATCTGCACGTCGCGCAGCACGACCTTGTCGATCTTGCCGCCCAGTTCCATCTCGAGGATGGACGAGTGGAAGGCTTCCTTCTTCAGCGCGTGGAACAGCGCGTTGTGATCGAGTTCGATCGAGGTGGGTTCGCCGGCACCGTAGACGATGCCGGGAACCTTGCCCGCGACGCGCAGGCGGCGGCTCGCTCCGGTCCCCTGCAGCGCGCGTGCATAAGCGGTGAATTTCATGTGTGACTCCAACAGATGATGGAAAGCGCCCGCGACCAGGCGCTCGGGAAAAGGCGGCCTTGCGGCCGCCGGGATGAACCACCGGCCTTGTGGGCCGGCCAGGCTCAGAAGTTGTTGTTCTGCTCCGAGAACAGCGAGGTGACGGATTCGCCGTCCGAGATGCGCCGGATGGTCTCGGCGAACAGGAAGGCCACCGACAGCTGGCGGATGTTCTTGCAGCTCAGCGCCAGGGGGCCGAGGGGGATGGTGTTGGTGATCACCACTTCGTCGAGCTGCGAGCTACGGATGCGCTCGACCGCCGGGCCGGAGAACACCGGGTGCGTGCAGTAGGCGAACACGCTCTTGGCGCCGCGCTCCTTGAGCACCTCGGCCGCCTTCACCAGGGTGCCGGCGGTGTCGATCATGTCATCCATGATGACGCAGTTGCGGCGGTCGATCTCGCCGATGACATGCATCACCTCTGAGACATTGGCCTTGGGGCGGCGCTTGTCGATGATGGCCAGGTCGCAGCCGAGCTGTTTGGCCAGGGCACGCGCGCGCACCACGCCACCAACATCGGGCGACACCACCACCAGATCCTCGTAGCGCTTGCTCTTGAGGTCGGACAGCAGCACCGGGCTGGCGTAGATGTTGTCGACCGGGATGTCGAAGAAGCCCTGGATCTGGTCGGCGTGCAGGTCCATGGTCAGCACGCGGTTCACGCCCGCGGCTTCGAGCATGTTGGCCACCACCTTGGCGCTGATGGGCACGCGGGTCGAACGCGGCCGACGGTCCTGGCGGGCATAGCCGAAGTAGGGGATGACGGCGGTGATGCGGCCGGCCGACGCGCGCTTCAAGGCGTCGACCAGGAGCAACAACTCCATCAGGTTTTCATTGGTCGGCGTGCACGTGGGTTGCACCACGAAGACGTCGCGCGCGCGCACGTTCTGCTGGATCTCGATGGTCACTTCGCCATCGGAGAACCGACCGACCGACGCGCGGCCCAGGTCGATGCGCAGGTCGGTGGCGATTTCTTGCGCCAGCGCCGGATTTGCGTTGCCAGTGAAGAGAACGGTATCGGCGAGCATGCGTATCCTCAATCGCGTCGACCCGCCGCAGACGATCGGGCCCGAAAAGAAACAAGCGCCTGTCGCAATGCAATCAGGCGCTTGATCTAGGTTTGGCAGGGGAGGAAGGACTCGAACCCTCGCATGTCGGAATCAAAATCCGATGCCTTGACCAACTTGGCGACTCCCCTACACAGGAGCTTGCGCCCCCAAAACTTACTGTGCTGATCAATTCGATGCCCAGCCGACAAGCGGATGAACATCAAGTCCTTCGCACAACCTAAATATCCAACCTGCAGGCGCCGTCGCCAAGAGGCGCTGCATCATGTCGGTTATATCGGCATCAGACAGAACAGCATGCCGCTGTCCGGTTTCAGCAAACACCGCACTGCCGGAGCCGCTCATTCTACTGTGTCCAAACTCGTTGGACAGCATGCTGAGTGCTTCGGTCACTTCGCTGCTGTAGCTTGTGGCACAGGGCTGAAGATCGTTTTGGCCGAAGCCGGTGGTGTCTGCAAGAAAGTCCGTAACTATAGCGGGACGTGTGTCCCGCCGCAAGAGGGCGCTGGCAAAGATGGCAGATGTCGGAATGGCAACGGTGGGCTTGAGCACAACATATCGCGCAGCGGGCAGGGCGATTGGGCAGAGTTGCTCGCCCACCCCTTCGACCCATGCATTGCAGCCACCGACGAAAAACGGCACGTCGGCGCCTAATTGCAATGCCAGTTTGGATAGGACATGCCGAGGCAGGTTGAGCCGCCAGAGGCGGTTCAGTGCCAGCAGCGTGGTGGCGGCATCCGAGCTGCCGCCACCCAGGCCGGCGCCCCAGGGCAAGCGCTTCTCCAGCGTGATGTGGGCGCCCAGGCTTATTCCAGTGGCAGCTTGCAGCAGGCGCGCGGCGCGCACGCTCAAGTCATCGGCCGGCAAGCCTTCGGCGCCGATGTCGGTACGGCTGATCTGGCCGTCGTTGCGCAGTTCAATATGCAGTGTGTCGCACCAGTCGATGAGGCGAAAGACAGACTGCAGCAGGTGATAACCGTCAGAGCGCAGGCCGACCACATGCAGGAACAGATTGATCTTGGCCGGAGCGGGCAGGTCGTAGTAGCAACGCACGACGTGTGGAAATCGACTGGAGGTATGGGGCGTAATCCGGCGACCGAGCGCTGGGTGTGTTCAGTGTCAGGCAGGTGGGTCAAGCTTGATGCGCACGGTAATAGCGGGTTCAGGCGTGTTTCGGCGCGCAACGATCAGACCGTCGTCGTATCGGTCGAGTTGGACGCGCCAGCCCAATTGTTCGAGGCCGGGAGCATTGCCGCCCAGCGCGGTGGCCGGTGCGCCGGGCCAGGCTTTGCCCTTGAGCCAATCGAGCAATGCCGCCATGGGGATGACCTGTCCGAACGCATCTGCCGCCAACTCGTCCAGCGTGGCGTAACGCCGCATGCCTTCGCCTGTGACGAGTTCGATACGTCCGCTCCGCCATGATGCCGCGGCGATCTGTGTACCCAGCGGTGAGCTGAGTTCGAGCAGTCCCGCCTGAGCATCGCCGCGCAGATCGAAGGTCGCAGACATTGAGCGGGATGCGTCTCCCTCGACGAGCACGGCGATCCTGCCTGCGCTGTGAAGTGGCAGGTGGGTAAGATCAGTTCGTGGAGCCAGGTGGCTGCAGGCAGCGCCCATGACGCCCAAGACGATGGTGATCGCCAACGCAGCGAAGCGTCGCCACGGACGCACACTCAGACGGGCGTCGTTCAAAGCTCGACCTTCAGGCGAGCCAGGGTTTCCTGCAACACGTCATTGCTGGCATCGCGTTCGCGCCCGCTGCGCCAGACGCTGCGTGCTTCGTCGGGTTTGCCGCTTGCCCACAGGACTTCGCCCAGGTGAGCAGCGATCTCGGTGTCCGGGCGCGCCTTGAACGCCGCTCGGAGCAGGCGCAACGCCTCCTCGGTGTGGCCAAGCCTGAACTCGACCCAGCCCAGACTATCGGTGATGAAGGGATCATCCGGCGCCAGCGTCAGCGCCCGCGCGATGAGTTCACGAGACTCGGGCAGGCGAGTGCCGCGATCGGCCAGACTGTAGCCCAAGGCGTTGTATGCGTTGGGCTGATCGGGCTTGAGCGCGATGACGCGGCGCAGCAGGCCCTCCATTTCGTCATAGCTGGCGAGCCTCTCGGCGAGCAGGGCCTGCTCGTACAGCAGTTCGGCGTCGTCCTCAAGCTTTTCGTTGGCCGTCACCAGCACGGCGTGGGCCTGTTTCCATTGCTTGGTGTCGCGCAGCAGTTGCGCCTGCGCCATGGCCTTGCCGCGCGCTTCTTCCGCGTTGCGCTCAGGCAGGTTGCGCAGCAGCGCCATGGCGTCATCCAGTTTGCCCTGACGCGCCAGCAGTGAGGCTCGACGCTGCGCCACCGCCGGCGTGCCCTGCGCGTCGCCCAGCTTTTCGAGCCACTCCTGCGCCTTGGCGTAGTTTTTCTGCTGCTCGGCCGCCTGTGCCAGCATCAGGTAGGCTTGCACGAGGTCAGGCGGCGTCTTCGACGCTTCGTCCTCGTCGTCTGCTTCGTCATCCGCGGTGGCATCTGCGGCGGCATCTGCGGGCTTGTCGTTCGAGGGCTTGGCGTTCTGGCGGATGTCGATGAAACGCAGCAAGGCAGTTTCGGCCCCGGCCGGGTCTGACATCTCAATTTGAAGTGCGCCTTGCAGCAGCCAGGCGTCGGCCAGCTTGGGGTCGGCTGCGCTCAGGCCCTGTACCAGCTTGAGCGCATCGACGTAGCGCTGCAGTGCCGTCAAGCGGCGCGCATAGGCCAGTTGGACCGGTGCAGCCGGTTTGCTCTTGCTTTTGAGGTAGATCTTGACCAGTGCCTCGGCGTCCGGCTTCTTTCCCATGAGTTCGAGGGCGACCAGGGCCGGACCTTCCGCACCGGCGTCGGCCTGCTGACCGGCGCGTGCATGGTCCAGTGCCTTGTCGGCATCGCCAGCAGCCAGCCAGATGCGGGCCGTCGCAACCTGGGCGGAGACACGGGTGTTGCGCTCTTCGCGCCACGGCTTGAGCACTTCGACCAGCATGGCGGCTGCGGCGGCGTCACGTTTGCTCTCGCCACTCAACAGGCGCGGTACGCTGGCGATCACGGCGCTGCGGTCAGCGGCCGGCGTGAGTTCGATGAAGGCGCGCAGCGGTTCTGCCGCATCGGCCGGTCGGCCCAGGGCAAGGGTGATCTGAGTCTGCAGTTCGACCGGCTGGCGTGATTTGGGCCAGGCCTGGCGCCAGGCCTTGATGGCGGTGAGCGCCTGTTCGCCGGCGCGCGCGCCGATGGCGATGTCCACGGCACGCTTGTAGAGATCCTCATGGCGCGCGCGACGCGCGGCCTCCATCATGATTTGGAAGGCTGCGCCAGGTTCGTCGCGGCGCAGCTCTAGTTCGCTGAGCATGATCTGGAAGAACAGTTCGCCGTCCATGGCCGACAGTGCGCCCTTGGTTGTCGCCGAAGGCGGCGCGGCGCCAGCGGCCAGCGCCGGGGCAGTCAGCAGGGTTGCCGACATGAACAGTCCGCACAGCAGGGCGGGAATGGGGCGCAAAGGCATGGCAGAACTCCTGCAAATGATTCTAGGTGTCGGGCCTTGACCCGCCGCGGCAGCAGGGGCACAGGTCCCGGGCCTGGGAGTGCAGCGCCTCACATAATCGTCGTATGCCCGAATTGCCGGAAGTTGAAGTGACCCGTGCCAGCCTGGCGCCGCATGTCGAGGGCGCTGTGGTGCAAGCCGCACAACTCGGCAAGCCCTTGCGCTGGCCTTTGGGCATCGATCCCGGTGCCTTGTGTGGCGCTACCCTGGGTATGCCGGCGCGGCGCGGCAAATATCTGTGGTTGCCGTTGATGCCCGCCGGACGGCCCTCGTCGTCTGTGCTCAGGCCTAACGATCAGTCTCGGGCGGGTAGCCCTGCAGGTGCCCCGGGTGAGGTGCTGGAACCAGCCGACGGTTGGGCGCCACCGGGCCCGGGTCTGCTCATCCATCTTGGCATGTCGGGCTCGCTGCGTTTTGGCGCAGCGTTGCCGCCACGCGGTGCGCACGATCATTTCGAGTTGCAGACAGATCGCGGGCTGCTGCGCCTGACCGACCCGCGCCGTTTCGGCGCGGTGATCTGGTCGCCCGACCCGAGGCTGGACCCGGCCAGGCGGCTGCTCGCCGGGCTGGGGGTCGAGCCGCTCTCGCAGTCGTTCACTGCCTCCGTGCTTCACGCTGGCCTGGCGCATCGACGCGTCGCCATCAAGCTCGCGTTGCTGGCCGGCGATCTGGTGGTGGGTGTGGGCAACATCTATTGTTCAGAAGCCCTGTTCGAGGCGCGGATCGACCCCCGCGCACCGGCACAGCGCCTCAGCTTGGCGCGATGTGAGCGCCTCGTGCGGGCCATTCGCGCAACGCTCGAACGCGCCTTGGCGGCAGGTGGATCAACCTTGAAGGACTTTCGTGACGTTCATGGCATGGGCGGCGAGTTCCAGCTGCAGGCCCGTGTCTATGGACGCACGGGCCAGCCCTGCGGCGTCTGCGGCCGGCCGATACGTCGACTCGTGCAGGCCCAGCGCGCGACCTTCTTCTGTGCGCATTGCCAGCGCTTCTAGCGCAACAGTTCTTGCTGCGCGCCCAATTGAACGCGGGGGCCTGAGGGCGACCACGGCCCTGCCTGATTGAGGCCTTTGCCTTGTTTTGGGCTGGATATCGGGATCCCTGCCCGAAACTTGAGCCTGTGCACCGCGGGTCGGCAGGTGGCATGCGATACCATGAAATCTGCCTTCACTTGCGTGCGGGACTAGCCATGTCCGATACCTTGACCCCCCCTGTCCACGAGCCCTTTGTCCGCAGCCTCGACGCGCTGGGGCGCTGGCGCGCGTCGCTCGACGATCGTCTGCGCGACCTGCTGCGCTTCATGGGCGAGCACAAGCTGGCCGAGGAGGGTGCGGGCGAGCTCGTTGAAAACCTGCGCCGCCGCCTGGCGGGTGAAAAGCTTGTGCTGGCCTTTGTTGCCGAGTTCTCGCGCGGCAAGTCCGAGCTGATCAATGCCATTTTCTTTGCCGATGCGGGCCGTCGCATCATGCCGGCCACGCCGGGGCGCACCACCATGTGCCCGGTCGAACTGGCCTGGGATGTCGAAGAACCGCAGGGCCTGTCGCTGCTGCCGATCGAGACCCGTCTGGATGGCGCCTCGCTGGGTGAACTGCGCAAGCAGCGCCGGGCCTGGACGCGCCAGGCGGTCACCGTCGGCGACCATGAGTCCTTCGCATCGGCCCTCACGGCCGTCATGGACACCCGGCGAGCAACGGTCGACGAGGCGCGGGCGCTGGGTTTCTGGAGCGACGATTCCCCGGCCGACAACCCGCCGGTCGAAGCGGACGGCAGCGTGGAGATTCCCAAGTGGCGCCACGCCCTCATCAACGTGCCGCACCCGCTGCTCAAGCGCGGCCTGGTGGTCATCGACACGCCGGGATTGAACGCCATCGGTGCCGAACCCGAGCTGACCGTGGGTCTGCTGCCGACGGCCCATGTGGCGGTCTTCGTGCTGGGCGCGGACACGGGTGTGACCAAGAGCGACCTGGAGATCTGGCGCGACCATCTGGCTGCGCAGGCACTCACGCGATATGTGGTGCTCAACAAGATCGATGCCCTGGTCGACCCGCTGTCCACCCGCGAACAGACCGAGCTGCAGATCCGCTCGCAATGCAGCCAGGTCGCCCGCACGCTGGATCTTCCGCCCGATCGCGTCTTCCCGCTGTCCGCCCGCCAGGCGCTCGAAGCGCGGGTGTCGGGCAATACCGAACTGCTGGAAACCAGCCGACTGCTGGCACTCGAATACGCGCTGGCCGAGCAATTGCTGCCGCAGCGGCGCACGGTGTTCGAACAGCTGTCGCTGCAGGCGCTGGACAAGGTCCAGTACCAGACCGCACGCATGGTCAACGATCTGCGCCGCCAGGTGGCCGAGCAGATGGTCGAGCTGCGCGGCCTGCGCGGCAAGAACGCCAGCAAGGTCCAGTTGCTGCTGCAGCGCGTCAACACCGAGACGACCGAGTTCGAGCAGTGCACCACCCAGCTGCAGGCGCTGCGCACGGTGCATTCGCGCGCGCTCAAGGACGCCCTGATGTGCGTCTCCGGCGAGCCGCTGCGCACCCATGTGGACGCCATGATCGGCGCCATCCGCGATTCACTGCTCAAGTTGGGCGCGCGCAAGTCGTTCACCCAGCTGTTCACCGAATTGCGCCAGATGCTCGACGAAGCGCAAAAGCGCAGCATCGAGATGCGCGAGATGCTGGCTGCCAGCTACACGCGGCTGAACACTGAATACGGCTTCACCCTCGTCCCGGCACCTGCGCCCGAACTGTCGCGTTTTCGTGACGACCTCGGCCTCATCGAGCGTAACTACACCCAATACCTGGGCATCAGTCAGGCCATGCGCCTGGCCCAGGCGCGGTTTCTGGAGCAGTTCCGTCGCATGCTGATGTCGCGCCTGCGGGTGGTGTTCGAGAACGCCAGCAGCGAGATCGAATTGTGGAACCGTTCGGCTTCGGCGCAGATCGACGCCCAGTTGCGCGACCGTCGCCGCGCCTTCAAGCGTCGACGTGACTCGCTCGAACGCATCCAGACTGCCTCGGGTGAGCTTGAAAACCGGCTTGCCGAACTCGAATCGGCCGACGTTCGCATCAGCGCCACCGAGCACGAGCTTGCGGTGTTGTTCGAGGCTGCACGTCGTGCCGCCCGTCGCCAGGACCTGGGCGCTGGTGGCGCTGACGACGAGGCGCACGCCGGCGCTTCCGCATCGCAGAACGCGCCGCTGACCATCACGCCGGTCGATCTCAGCGCCATGACGCCGCTGGCCGACCTGGATCTCGATCTGGACTTCGGCGAGGACGGCGAAGGCGATAGCGACCTGCATGACGATCAGGGGGATGCCGGCTCAGCCAGCAGCCAGCGTCAGACGGGCCCGGCCGACGGCAAGGTCATCGACCTGTCCGGCCACGGCGCTGCGGCGCCGGTGGTGATGCACGCTGGCGGCGCCATGGCGGTGGACGAATCCTCGCCCATGGCGCTGCAGATCGCCCGCGCTGCGCGAGCCTGAACCCGGCCCTGGCGTTGCCCGATATTGTTCGGCCCCCCCGGGCAGCGCCTGCCCTGGACGGTACTGCGTTCGACCCACCGCCGGCACCGGCGGCGCAACACATCGCAGCGGCGCTGGTGACCTGGCAGAAGGTGGCGGGGCGCAGCCACCTGCCGTGGCAGAACACGCGTGATCCCTACCGCGTCTGGTTGTCCGAGGTCATGCTGCAGCAGACCCAGGTCGCCACCGTGCTCGGTTACTACGAACGATTCCTGGCGCGTTTTCCCGACGTGGCGGCGCTGGCTGCCGCACCGCTGGACGAGGTGCTGGCGCAGTGGAGCGGCCTGGGCTACTACAGCCGCGCGCGCAATCTGCACCGCTGCGCGCGGTCGGTGATGGCGCAGCATGGCGGCTGTTTCCCGCCGAGTGCTGCGGCGCTGGCTGAACTGCCCGGCATCGGGCGTTCGACCGCGGCCGCCATCGCCGCCTTCTGCCATGGTGAACGGGTGGCCATCCTGGACGGCAATGTCAAGCGTGTGCTCAGCCGGGTGCTGGCCTACGGCGAGGACCTGGCTCGCAGCGCCGCTGAACGCGCCTTGTGGGATCAGGCACAGGCTGTATTGCCCGACAGCCCGGACGACATGCCGGCCTACACCCAGGCACTGATGGACCTGGGGGCGACTGTCTGCCTGGCGCGCCTGCCGGCCTGCGGCCGCTGCCCGCTGGCAACACACTGTCAGGCCCTGGCCGAAGGTGATCCACTGGCCTACCCGGTGCGATCGCGCAAACTCAAGCGCGGCGAACGCGAACATTGGTGGCTGTGGCTGCAGGCCGGCGAAGCGGTCTGGCTTGAGCAACGTCCGGATACCGGCGTCTGGGCCGGCTTGTGGACGCTGCCGCTGTTTGATGACGTCACCGGCCTGCGAGCCGCGACCGAGGCATTGACCGAGGCCGAACCTGGTGCGGGTGGCGCGGCCTTGTCGCTGCGTGCGACCGAGCCCGGTTTGCCGTCCGACCTGCTGCCCCAGGTCGAAGTTTTGCCCGACTTGCGCCATGTGCTGACCCACTTCGACTGGCTGCTGCACCCACGTCGACTGCGCCTGCCGGCGTCAGGACCGGTGCCGCTGCCGCCGCTGGGCCGATCGGGCCGCTGGGTGCCGCTGGCTGCGCTGGCCGACGTGGCCCTGCCCGCACCGCTGCGCAAGCTGCTGGCCTATGCCTAGCCGGGTGGCACACCTACCCGACGTCGCGCGGCGGGCCGAGATCGCAGCCGCGTCGCCGGCTCAGTTGGCGTTCGGCACGATGCCCTTGCGGCGCAGGAAATCGGCCACCAGGCGCAGCCGGGCCTGCGCATCTGCGAGCATCATGAGCCCGAGCTTGGTGGACGGCGGAATAGGCAGGATCTCGCACCAGCGATTCGCCACCCAGGCCGCATCGTTGAAAGCGAGCGGCTCGCGAAAGGGCAGGCCGCCCTGGGCCGCCAGGCTGACGCAGGCCAGGCGCAAGGCCTGCACCGCCTCGCGGCAATCGTCGGGCGGCAACAGCACAGGGTCGTCAGCGACAAGCTGGGCGTCGGCACGCCACAGGCCGTTGTCGTCCTGACGCGGTGTGCTGATCTCGAAGCGCTGCCTGCCCAGGCAACGCACCTGCAGCAGGCCGGACTGCACGGCGTCGCAGTCCAGCAGCGTGGCCAGGCAACCCTGGGCCGAGAACGCCACCGCGGCCTCGCCGCTCGGTGTGGCGGGTGTGCGCACCTCGCTGCCGCGGCTGAGGGTCACCACGCCGAAGGGCGCGCCGCTGCGCAGGCAGTGGCTCATGAGGTCGAGATATCGCGCCTCGAAGATGCGCAATGGCAGCAGTGCGCCAGGGAACAGCACCAGCCCGAGCGGGAACAGCGCCAGGTCGGCGATGCGGGACTCGTTGCTGTGGGGGGACGGCGCGGAAACGGAGGTCATCGATGTTCCGCCGCGGCGACCTCGCGTGCTTCGAGCTCGCGGTGCCGCACCAGGGTCGGCACACGCGTGCTGAAGCGACGCGCCAGCTGCTCGGCGCAATAGACCGAGCGGTGCTGACCGCCCGTGCAACCCACCGCCACCGTCAGATAGCTGCGCTGATCCTGTTCGTAGCCGGGCAGCCAGCGGGTGAGAAAACCTTCGATCTGGCCGAGCATCTCGGTGACCTCGGGCTGGCGGCCGAGAAAGTCGATCACGCCGGCGTCGCGCCCGGTGAGGGCGCGCAGTTCGCGCACATAGTGCGGATTGGGCAGCACCCGCAGGTCGTAGACGATGTCGGCGTCGCGCGGCACGCCGTGGCGGAAGGCGAAGGACTCGAACACCAGCGTCAGGCCGCTCTGCGCTGCGCCGGCGAGCTGGCGTATCCAGGAGCGCAGCTGTACCGGGCGCAGCTCCGAGGTGTCGATCACCGTCGAGTGCTCGCGCAGCTCGGCCAGCATGACGCGCTCGTGCTCGATGGCGTCCACCAGTCGGGCGCGGCTGCTGCCCTGACTGGCGTCGTCATGCAGGCTGGACAGCGGATGGCGCCGGCGCGTCTCCGAGAAGCGCCGCACCAGCGTGGCCGTACGCGAATCGAGAAAGATCGACAGCACCGGCGTGCCCTCGCGCCGCAAGGTGTCGATGAGCGGCAGCAGCTTGGGCAGCGCGCTGGCGCTGCGCACGTCGGCGGCCACTGCCACATAGGGCGTGTTTTGCGCGCGTTCCAGACGCACGAAGTCCAGCAGCAGGTCGGGCGGCAGGTTGTCGACGCAAAAGTAGCCGGCGTCCTCCAAGGCGTTGAGGGCCACTGACTTGCCTGAGCCCGAGATGCCGGCGATCAGCACCAGGGGCGCGGCGCTGTGGTCGGATTCACCCACCACGAAGTCGGCGAAGTCGGTCGGCGAAGCCGCAAACGGTTCGTCGGGTGGTGCCAACCGGCCGGCGCGCGGCTGCTGCTGCGGTCCCTGGCCGGGCAGGCGCACGCCCTCGTCGTCGTCGGACAGATCGATGTGCAGGGTGTCGTACGGCCGTGTCATGGGGGACCTGCTCGGGTGGGCGTGGCTGGGGAAGGCGGAATCCTGTCGCGGAGGATCTCAGGCTGCGGACGCTCTGGCACGCAGCCGGTCGGGCGTGTTGCCAGGGCTGATGGTGTCGCCGACGGCCACGGTGGCTGCCACGGCAGTGGCGGCGCCCCGCGTCGAGCCATCCAGCAACTCGCGGGCATGGGCCAGTCCGGCCTGCGAATGCTGGGCGCCGCCCAGCATGCGGGCGAGCTCGGCCACTCGCGTCGGCCCGCTGACCGACTGCAGGGCGCTGCTGACGCCGGCGCCCGCGGCGTCAGTCGCGACACCCATCGCGCCGCCCTTGCTCACGACGAAATGCTGGTCGGCGCAGGCGGCCACCTGGGCCAGGTGGGTGACCGCGAGCACCTGGCGAGTGCTGCCCAGGCGCTGCATCAGCCGTCCGACCGTGATGGCCACGGCGCCGCCGATGCCGGCATCAACCTCGTCGAAGATGAGTGTGCCGGCCGCATGGCCACCCGCGTCGGCGGGCGACGTCGCGTCGGCGGGGAACAGTTCACCCACCGTGCCCACGCGCGGTGCCACCACGCCGACCTCGGGCGCGCTGGTGGTCACGGCGATGGCCAGCGCAATGCGCGAGAGTTCGCCGCCCGAGGCTACCTTGGCCAGCGCCCGCGGGGTGGCGCCGGCGTGGCCGGCCACGCGCAGCTCAACCGCCTCCTGGCCGTGCGCCTGCGGTTCGTCCAGCGGCAGCAGAGCGACTTCGAAGCGTCCGCCGGCCATGCCCAGCTCCTGCATGGCCTCGGTCACGACGGCGGACAGGCGCGGCGCGGCGCACGCGCGCTGCGCGCTGGCCTGCTGCGCCAGCGCCAGCCAGCGCTTGCGGCCAGCCTCGGCAGCGGCCAGCAGGGCATCCAGATCGGTGGCGGCGTCGAGCGCGCGCAGCTGGGCGCGCCACTGCGCCAGCAGGGCCGGCAGCTCGGCCGGCTGGCGGCGGAAGCGCCGCGCCAGGCCGACCCAGGTCGAGAGTCGCTCGTCCAGCTCGGCCAGGCGCTCGGGGTCGAGTTCGGTGCGCCGCAGCGCTGCGCCCAGGCTGTGTGCCGCGTCGTCGAGCTGGGCCTGGGCGGCGAGCAGCACGGCCAGGGCATCGGCCAGCACCGGGTCGAAGGTGGCCACGTCGTCCAAGGCGTTGACGGCCGCGTCGGTCAGGCCGCTGGCGCTGGGTTCACCGTCGACCAGGGCGGCCTGGGCGCGCTGCACCGCATCAATGATGGACTGGGCGTGCGCCAGGCGTCGGTGCTCGGCGTTGAGTTCGTCCCACTCGTGTTCGCCGGGCGCGAGCTTGTCGAGTTCGGCCAGCTGCCAGGCCAGGCGCTCGCGCTCTTGCTCGATGTCGGCGCTGCGGCTGCGCGCCGCGTCCAGTTCGGCCACGGCGGCGCGCCACTGGGTCCAGGCGGCCAGCAGCGGGCCCGTGTCCAGGCCGGCGTAGTCGTCCAGCAGCGCACGCACGGCGGCCGGGCGGGTCAAGCCCTGCCAGGCGTGCTGGCCGTGGATGTCCACCAGCGCCTCGGCCAGGGCCTTGAGTTGTGTGGCCGTGGCCGGGCTGCCGTTGATCCAGGCGCGGCTGCGGCCCTGGGCGTCCAGGCTGCGGCGCAGCAGCAGCTCGTGGCTGTCGTAGCCGGCCTCGGCCAGCCAGGCGGCCACCGGGGCGGCGACATCAAACTCGGCGCTCACCTCGGTGCGCGGCGCGCCTTCGCGCACCAGGACGGGGTCGGCGCGACCGCCCAGCACCAGCTGCAGCGCGTCGATGAGGATGGACTTGCCCGCGCCGGTCTCGCCGGTGAGCACGCAGAAACCGGCGGCGAACTCGACGTCCAGCTCGCGCACGATGACGAAATCGCGCAGGGTCAGGCGGCGCAGCATGGTGGTCGGCTCCCGCCTCTCAGCTCAGGTCACCCAGCAGGGTGGGGCCGCTGCCGTCGGCGCGCGGCTCGCCCACGTCGGTCAGGCCCTCGTTCCAGTGCAGCTTGCGGCGCAACGTGGCGTAGTAGCTCCAGCCGCGCGGGTGCAGAAAACGCACCTTGTGCGCCGAACGCCGCACGCTGATGCAGTCGCCCGGCATCAGGCTGGCGATGGACTGCATGTCGAAGTTGGCGCTGGGCTCGCGCCCGGTGACGATGGAGATGTCGACCCGGCCGCTGTCGGGCAGCAGGATGGGACGGTTGGAGAGCATGTGCGGCGCGATCGGCACCAGCACCCAGCCGGCGATGCCCGGGTGCAGCAGCGGCCCGCCGGCCGACAAAGCATAGGCGGTCGAGCCGGTGGGCGTGGCCAGGATGAGGCCGTCGGCGCGGAAGTTGGCGACGAACTGGCCGTCCACCTCGACCCGCAGCTCGACCATGCCGGCCGCGCCGCTGCGCACAACGACATCGTTCATGGCCAGGGCGTCGAAGATGGCGCGGCCGTCGCGCATCACCTGGCCTTCGAGCATGGAGCGCTGGTCTTCCTCGTAGTCGCCGGCCAGCATGGCGCGCAGCGCGTCGAGCATGTTCTTCACCGAGATGTCGGTGATGAAGCCCAGCCGGCCCTGGTTGACGCCCACCACCGGCACGCCGTGGCGCGCCAGGCGCCGGGCGATGCCCAGCATGGTGCCGTCGCCGCCCACCACGATGGCCAGGTCGCAGGCGCTGCCGATCTCGTCCACGCTCAGCGCGGGATAGTCGGCCAGGCCGGTGTTGAGCGAGGTGTCGATCTCGATCGACACTTCCATGCCGCGGCGGGTCAGGAAATGGGCGATCTCCTCCAGCATGGGGCGCATGCCGCGGGCCTGGTATTTGCCTACGAGTGCGACATGGCAAAAGCGGCTCTGCATCGATAAATTACACCACAGCGTTTGTGACGGTCCGGCCCTGTCCGACCCCCTGCTCGACGGCGGGACCGCCCCCCTAGAATCTGCAACAAGATGCTCGACGACCGCGCCAAGCTGCTGCTCAAGACCCTGGTCGAGCGCTACATCGCCGACGGGCAGCCCGTGGGCTCGCGCACCCTGTCCAAGACCTCGGGCCTGGAGCTGTCGGCCGCCACCATCCGCAACGTGATGGCCGATCTGGAAGACCTCGGCCTGATCGCCAGCCCGCACACCTCGGCCGGGCGGGTGCCGACCGCACGCGGCTACCGGCTGTTCGTCGACACCATGATCACGGCGCGCCCCGGCGCCACCCATTTCGTCGGCGGCGACGGGCTGGATGCCATGCCGGCCGAGTTGCTGCGTGAGCACCACGCCCTGCCGCTGCGCGAGCAGCTCCAGCCCGACCAGCCGCAGCGGGTCATCGCCCACGCGGCGCAGATGTTGTCCAGCCTGTCGAACTTCGTGGGCGTCATCACCGCGCCACGCAAGACGAGCGTATTCCGCCACATGGAGTTCCTGCGCCTGGGCGAGCGCCGGGTGCTGCTCATCCTGGTGGCGGCCGATGGCGATGTGCAGAACCGTGTGCTCTACACAGCGCAGGACTACACCCAGAGCCAGCTCGTCGAGGCCGCCAACTACCTCAACACCCACTACGCCGGCCTCACGCTCGAAGCCGTGCGCGAGCGCCTGCTGGGCGAGGTGGACGCCCTGCGCGACGAGATCGCCGCGCTCATGCAGGCGGCCGTGCAACTGGGCAGCGAGGCGGTGCAGCAGGCCGAGCAGGTGGTCGTCTCGGGCGAACGCAAGCTGCTCGAAGTGCGCGACTTCGGCAGCGACATGAACTCGCTGCGCAAGATGTTCGACCTGTTCGAGCAAAAGACCGCCCTCATGCGCCTGCTCGACGGTTCGACCAAGGCCGAGGGCGTGCGCATCTACATCGGCGGCGAAAGCGGCCTGGTGCCGATCGAGGAGCTTTCGGTCGTCTCGGCGCCCTACGAGGTCGATGGTCAGGTCGTTGGCACCCTGGGCGTGATCGGCCCGACCCGCATGCCCTACGACCGCATGATCCAGATCGTCGACATCACCTCGCGCCTGGTCAGCAACGCGCTGAGCCAGAAGTAGGTCGAGGCGCCGGCCACGTCGGCGCCGATCGGCGGCGGAACTAGGACCGGGAAGCCGTCCACATGCGGGGTTGGCGGCGACGCTGATCACCTAATCTGCACCCTGTGAGATGCCACGCCTGTCCATCCTTGCCCCAGCTGCGTCGCCTGGGCGTGCGGGTCCGCGCCCTGCTGATGCTGACGCTGCTCGTCGTGTGTGTGGGTTGGACGCCGGTTGGGCGCGCCGCCAATGCACCCGCCGCCAAGGCGCCGCGGGTGATGGTGCTGCTGTCCTACAACCAGCAGATCCCCTGGGCCCGGGCGGTGGTCGCGGGCATCTTCGATGAAGCCGGCAATCCCGAGCGTCCGGCCCGGGTCGACCTGCAGGCGCTCGACCAGGATCTGCACGGCACCTCGGCGGTGAGTGACGCGGACATCGTCCATCTCATCCACGACCGCTATCACAACCAGTTGCCGGATGTGATCGTCGCCGAGTCGTTGCCGGCGCTGCGCTTTTATCAGGCGCAACTCACCACCAGCATGGCCAAGGTGCCGCTGGTCGGCTACCGGCACGCCAACGATGCCATCACGCTGCCGGCGGGCCACACCACCGAGGTGTCGGCGTCCAACCTGATCGGCCGCACCGTCGAGATGGCTTTCAAGCTGCACCAGCCCACCCGGGTGATGCTGATCGGTGACGACAGCCCGGAATCGCAGAACAACCTGCGTGTCATCAACGAGCTGCTGGGCGCCTACCCCTCGTTGCGCATCGACCGGCTGGATGGACTTGACGTCACCGAGCAAAAGCGCCGCCTGGCGCTCGAACCAGCCGACGGTGAACGGGTGATCGCGCTGTTCGCCCTCGTGTTCCGCGACGCGCAGGGCCGCTCGGTCGCACCGGCCTCGGTGCTGAAGACGCTCGCGCAGGGCAGCCGCGTGCCCATCTATTCCTTCTGGGAGACCATGGTCGGCCAGGGCGCGGTGGGTGGCTATGTCACCAGCCCCTATCTGGTCGGCCGCCAGCTCATGCGCGAGGCGCTCGACCTGGCGTCGACCTCCGGCCAGACGCCCGAGCTGGCGGCAACACGCAAGGTCAGCGCTGTCACCACGCTGGCCTTCGACGCCCGCGAACTCGAACGCTGGCATATTGCCGAATCCGACTTGCCCACAGGCGCCGAGGTCAGGCATCGCCAGCCTTCGCTGTGGCGCGACTACCGCCGCGAGATCCTGCTGGCGGCCGCCGTGCTGGCGCTGCAGGCGGTCCTCATCGTCGGCCTGACCCGCACCGCGCGCGGCCGTCGCCTGGCCCTGAGCGACCTGGCACTGGAGCGCGCCAGCCTGGAGCGCCGGGTGCAGGAACGCACCGCCGACCTGCAGGCCGCCGAGCTGCGTTACCGCACCGTGGCCAACCACACCTACGACTGGGGCACCTGGAACGACCCGGGCGGGCGCATGCTGTATTGCTCGCCCTCGTGCGCGCGGGTGAGCGGCCATGCACCGGGCGAATTCATGGCCCAGCCCGGCCTGTTCACCGACCTGGTCCACCCCGAGGACCGTGCCCGCGTGAAGGAACACATGGCCGCCACCTGCCAACCCGACGGCCCCTTCGGCGAACTCGACTTCCGCATCCTGCGCCCCGACGGGCGCGAGGTCTGGATCGCCCACGCCTGCCAGGCGGTCTACGACGACCATGGCGCCTTCCTGGGCCACCGCGCCTCCAACCGCGATGTCACCAGTCGCAAGCTGGCCGAGATCCGCCTGCGCGCCAGCGCCGCCGAACTGCGCCAGGCCAAGGAAGTGGCCGAAGCCGCCAGCCGCGCCCGCTCCACCTTCCTCGCCAAGATGAGCCATGAGCTGCGCACGCCCATGAACGGCATCATGGGTTTCACCGGCATGGCGCTGCGCAAGAGCAGCGACCCGGCCATCACCCGCCTGCTTGAACAGTCGCAGGGCTCGTCGCGCCAGCTGTTCGCCGTCATCAGCGACCTGCTCGACATCACGGCGCTTGAATCCGACCGCCTCACCCTCGAACACCGCCGCTTCACCCTGGGTGAAGTCATCAACCGCGTGGCCGAGGTCGGTGGCATCAAGGCCGGCGACAAGGGTCTCATGTTCCACGTCGACCTGGCGCCCGAACTGGCGGCACAGCCGCTCGACGGCGACCCGCTGCGCCTGGAACAGGTGCTCGCCAACCTGGTCGACAACGCCGTGCGCTTCACCGACCAGGGTTTTGTCGCCCTGCACCTGCGCCAGCTCGACGACAGCACCGGCCTCGAACACCAGCTGCTGCTGCGCGTGGAAGTGCAAGACAGCGGCATCGGCATCGCCGAGCAGGAACAACCCGGCCTCTTCGTCGCCTTCCGCCAGGTCGACGAATCCCTGGCCCGCCGCTACGGCGGCACCGGCCTGGGCCTGGCCATCAGCCGCCGCCTGGTCCACCTCATGGGCGGACGCATCGGCGTCGACAGCGCCCTGGGCAGCGGCTCCACCTTCTGGTTCACCGCCCGCTTCGACAAGGCCGCTGACGACACGGATCAGCCGACCCGGCCCTTGGCCGAACCCGAAGATACGGCCTAGGTTGGATGCCATGAGCGAATGGCAGAATCAAATTTCTTTGGTTGATTCTGACACTCAACAAGAATTAATTTAAGTGGCAATTCAATGTTACGTGCAATGGTTTTAATTGAAATTCAACTATTTCATTTGCTTAAGAAATTCTAAAAGTTCTGCATTTGAATTTTGAATCGCCTGGGTCTTGTTTTGAGTATCTGAGAGAGTCTGTTTCCCGTTCTGTACCGCCCGATCTAACTCCGCGCGCGCCTTGCGTTGTGCTTCTAATTGCTGCTCTCGTTGAGCAGCTTCTTGTAGTTGTTGACGTTCGCGCAGTTGCGCTGCAGCCTTTGCGGACTTGCGGGCGTCGCATGCGTCGCTGGCTGATTTTATTTTGGCCCAAAAGTCCTTCTGTGCTGCAGCGTTGAGTTCATCGGCACGCTTGACCTCTGCCCGATACGCCGCCTCATTGGAGTTAATTTTTGGGTACGGAATAGTCGCCGGAAAGCCCGCGCTAAACGAGCAATTGTTGGCTTCCATAGCTTGGCTTGCGCGCTCGATCTCGGCGCGTGATGCCTCCTGCATGCGATTCGCGGCCGCTGCAACTTCGGCTTCGCGTGCTGCTCTCGAAATCTCGAATTGCTTTTCGATAGCCCTGGACTTCCGGCACGCCTGTAATCCTGCGAGGTCGATCGCCATGCGGCATTGTGGATCTGGATCCGCCTGAATAATGGCGCGTTCACGTTCGGCTTGATATGCCTCTTTTTGCTTTTGCAGGTTTTCTAATGCGCGCTTCGAGCGATTTAGTTCCTCTTGGCGAGCCAGATCCTCCTGTCGCCTAGCTTCGGCCTTCGCCTCGATTTGACGTTGACGGCGTTCGTTTTCCTGGCGGACCTGCGCCTCGCTCTCAAGCAATCCTCGAATTATTTCTTTGCCCGATTCCTCATGCGCTCGCGCGTCGGCTTCCTGCTTCGCTGTGGCGTCATAGCCCTTCCACGTGTAAAAGAATTGTGCTCCTTTGTTGCAGTCGATTATTCCGGACGACGGGTAATAATATTGTGTACTGGAGTTGACCGTAACAGGAATTTCAAATTCATGTTCCCACGGGGTTCCATCAGAAGTCTTTCCTATGTATTTGTATGAGATGTTAATGTTCCATACATGGTTGTCGGTCGAACTTATCATCAGCTGCGAGCATGCTCCGAATCTGTCACTCGGTAGTTCTTGAATTATTATCCCAGCATGGCTTAATAATGGCCAGATTGTCGCTATAAATAAAGTAGGGACAGCTTTTCGGAGCATGCGTCATCCCCTATTTTTTTCAGATTTGTGCTTACTCAAAGACTGACCAAAAAAATACTACATGCAATTTTTCTTGGCGCGTACCGCGTCGATGAGATCTAACCTGTTTCTCATTTCACTGGCTTGCTGCGCATGTTCGTCAGCCAGTGCGGCTTGGTTAACGGCTGCGGATTTGCTGGTGTCTGGAGCTGACTTTGTGGCCACAGCTGCGACCCCTTCGAGAACCACTAAGAATGCGGCACCAATATTTCCGCCTTTCGATGCTTCAGAGAGGTGTGCCGCGTTGTCCTGCACACGTTGACGCTCATTGGCGAGTTGAGCGCAATCTGCTGCGATGACTTGCTGGTTATTCATCAGATTCGCATGCCATGGGCTGGTGGCACATGCGCATAATCCGGCAGAAAGGAAAATATAGGTGGAAAGATGGATTGCGAATTGACTAGGTCTCATGGTAATGGTTTGGTGAATACTACTCATTGATAACAATGCACATGCGATAAACGACATCGCGCATGCCTGAACGGAGTGGTAACGGTTAATAAACTACTCCGAGTCCATGGTATTCCAGTGCCGAATTTTGATCAAGAGCAAACGAGCTCTAGTGAAATGACAACGGTGGTGAACGTGCTGCACAGATGTTCAGGTTCTAGCTGGATTGGTGACTCACATTGGCAAGTGAAGGCTTACGCATATCGATGATGGTTCTGGACGCGCCGGTTGAGCTACGTCTGATTTCTGAAGAGTTAATTGAAAATAATGTTTGTCGCAGCTTCCACGCGCCTTTAAACCTAAGGTTGGCGACGGCGTCCTCTGAAGGCAGCGGCGTGCAGCGAAGGCGTAACACATGCGTCTGATTCACTTCCACTGCTACGGCCGTAGTTGACCCCGCGTGCGTGCGCGCAGGGTCTCGTAAAGCTGGGCGGGCCCCAGCAGGATCTCGCGCAGCCCGTCCTGCACGCGCGTCGAGCCCAGCGCCTGGGTGCTCATCTTCTGATGGGCCTCGAAGGCGTCCATGATGGCGTCGAGCAGGGCCTGCTTCAGGTCGGGCGAGTTGGCGAACTGCTCCTTGCTGTTGACCGACGCCTGCTGCATCAGCAGCTCGTTTTCCAGCAGCTTGCCCTTGAGCGCGCCGTTCACGTAGACGAGCTGGTCGGTGTCCGACAGCTCGCCCTCGAACAGGCCGTTCACCTTGTCGATGATCTCGGCGAGGTAGTCCTTCTGCTTCTCCTGCACGCTGCCGGTGCCGGCGCCATCCATGGGCGCCAGGGGGATGCCGTCCGAGGTGGACAGCCCCAGCGGCTGCACACCGCGGTTCTTCAGCGTGTGATGCGTCAGCACCACCTTGCTCAGGTCGACGGTGTCGCGCTCGCGGCCGAAGTCCAGCAGCGGCAGCAGGCGCTTGAAGAAGAGGAAGCGCTTCTCGATGGCCGTGTTGCCGTAGTCGAAGATCTGGCTCAGGAAGGCGTAGAGCCGCACGTAGGCGCCCATGTCGCCCTTGAACAGCAGCAGCGCGTCGAGGGCGTCCTTGGCCGCCTTGGCGCCCTTGTCGTCGCCCGCCTGTTCGGCCAGGGTCTTCTCGGCCAACGCCGCCTTGTAGCGCTTGAGCAGCCGGTCGGCGACGGGCGCGATGGCCGCGTCGAGCTGCTTCTGGGTGGCGTTCGGGTTCAGGTCGACATCGGCGACGCGGTCCACCTCGAAGTCATCGTAGTGGCCGGCGGCGTCGAGCTTGGCGCGCAGCTCAAAGACCAGGTGCGGGTCGGTCGTCGCCTGCAGCTCGGCCGTCTGGTAGTAGGTCTGGAAGGCCGCCAGCACCTGGGCCGGGTCGTTGACGAAGTCGAGGATGTAGGTCGTGTCCTTGCCCGGGTGAGCGCGGTTCAGGCGTGACAGGGTCTGCACCGCCTGGATGCCGCCCAGCATCTTGTCGACGTACATGCCGCACAGCAGCGGCTGGTCGAAGCCGGTCTGGAACTTGTTGGCCACCAGCAGCAGGTGGTTCTGGGCTTCAGTGAAGGCTTCGCGGATGTCCCGGCCCTTGAGGCCCGGGTTCACGTCCTTGCTGGTCTCGGTCACGGGGCCGGGGTAGCTCTCGGCGTCGTCCACCTCGCCCGAGAAGGCGGTCAGCACGCCCAGGTCGTAGCCCTGCTTGGCGATGTAGGCGCGCACCGCCTTCTGCCAGCGCACGGCCTCCTTGCGGCTGCCCACCACCACCATGG
Organism: Pseudomonadota bacterium; assembly: GCA_041169165.1. Classification (GTDB taxonomy): domain Bacteria; phylum Pseudomonadota; class Gammaproteobacteria; order Burkholderiales; family Burkholderiaceae_C; genus Sphaerotilus. The sequence continues at coordinate 6,181 of JBEEJN010000004.1, read as the reverse complement.
CCTTGGCGCGGCCTTCAAGCAGCGGCAACACGTTCTCGCGGTAGTGTTCGACGACGATTTGCACCTTCTGCGCAATGTTGTAGGGGTGCAGGCGCACCCACTGCATGATCCCCTTCATGGCCGCGCTGCGCTCGACCTGCGTCTCGTCGTAGTCCTCGCCGTTGTGCGCCAGCTTGAAGGCCAGCTTGTAGGGGGTGTAGTTCTTCAGCACGTCGAGGATGAAGCCCTCCTCGATGGCTTGGCGCATCGAGTAGACGTGGAAGGGCTGCGGCAGACCGTTCGGCCCATCGTCGGGATTACGGCGGCCGAACAGCTCCAGCGTCTTGGCCTTGGGCGTGGCGGTGAAGGCGATGTAGGTCAGGCCCTTGGCACCCTGACCACCGCCGGCCTTGGCCTCCATCTGCGCGGCCAGCAGCGCCTCGGTGTCGACCTCGCCACCATCCTGCAAGGCCGCCCACTCCTCGGCCGACAGCAACTGCTTGAGCTTGGCCGCGGCGGCACCGGTCTGCGAGCTGTGCGCCTCGTCGGCGATGACGGCGAAGCGCTTGCCCTCGGTGGCCGCCAGCTCCTGCACCTCGTGCAGCGCGAAGGGGAAGGTCTGGATGGTGCAGACGATGATCTTCTTGCCGTCCTTGAGCGCCTGCGAGAGCTGGCCGCTTTTGCTTCCAAGGTGGCTGCCCGACTCGCTGGTGATGCTGGCCACCACGCCCGTGGTGCGCGAGAAGTCGAACAGCGCCTCCTGCAGCTGCACGTCCAGCACGTTGCGGTCGCTCACCACCAGCACGCTGTCGAAGACCTTGGCGTTGTGGTCGTCGTGCAGGTCGGCCAGGAAGTGCGCCGTCCACGCGATGCTGTTGGTCTTGCCCGAGCCGGCCGAGTGCTGGATGAGATAGCGCTGGCCCGCGCCACCCTGGTTCGCGTGGGCCTTCACATCGGCCACCAGCCGGCGCGTCGCGTCGAGCTGGTGGTAGCGCGGGAAGAGCACCGCCTGGAGCTGCTTCTTGTCGTCGCGCTTGCCCACCAGATAGCGGTGCAGGATGTCCAGCCAGCTCTCGCGTGCCCACACCTCTTCCCACAGGTAGGCGGTGGCGTAGCCCTCGGGGTTGGGGGCGTTGCCGGCCGCGCCCTCGTTGCCGCGGTTGAAGGGCAGGAAGCGCGTGGCCGGGCCGGCCAGCCGGGTGGCCATCATCGCCTCGCTTTGGCTGACCGCGAAGTGCACCAGCGCGCCGCCGGGGAAACCCAGCACCGGCTCCAGCACGCCGCCTTTCTCCGTTTTCGGGTGGGGATGGCGGTCGAAGCGGTACTGGTCGACGGCGTCGTGCACGCTCTGGGTGAAGTTGCTCTTGAGTTCGACGGTGGCGACCGGCAGGCCGTTGAGGCACAGCACCAGGTCGACCGCGTCGTGCGGCTTGTTGGGCGAGTGGTGCACCTGCCGCAGCACGCGCAGCCGGTTGGCCGCGTAGCGCGCCTGGATGGCCGGGTTGAGGCCCAGCGCCGGCTTGAACTGCGCCAGCGCCAGCGGCTGCTTCAGGCCCAGCAGCTCCAGGCCCCGGCGCAGCAGCTCCAGCGTGCCGCGTTCGTTCAGCGCCTTGCGCAGCCGGTCGGCCACCACGGTCGGCGCGGCGGCGCCGTGGGTCTTGCCCAGCGCCTGCCATGCCTCGGGCTGGCTGGCCGCTATCCAGGCCAGCAGGTCGGGCAGGTAAAGGCCGCGGGCGGTGTCGAAGCCGCTGGCGGCGCCGTCCTCGTACAGCCAGCCGTGGGCGCCGAGGTGGGCGCAGATGTCGGTCTCGAAGTGGATTTCCTTGTGCAGGCTCATGCGGCCGCCTCCCCTGTCGTTCGCGTTGCTTCGTCGATTGGGCTGCTGCGTTGGCCATCAGGACATTCATGCCAACGCGCCCCACCGCGCCAGAAAAACAGTCAGTCTCCAGATTTTTTTGTCAGAACAACGCCCATGCCGCACTTTTCCCTCAGTTCGTGGTGGACGGCGCTGTCGGGATGCACACGCACCGGATGCGCAATTCGCGAATCACGAATGAAGGTGCGACCGAACTGACTCGAGGTTCAACGCCGCTCCCGCAACAGGAAGAAGAAGGGCGTGTTCTGCATCAGGCCCGTCGCCCGGCGCGGCGAAGCGTCCAGCACCCGCGCCTTGAACACCGCGCTGTCTCCCAAGGCCACCACCGCCGACCAGAAGCGGATGTAGTAGGCACTGCACAGCTTGCCCTGCTTCCACAGGCCGATGCGCTCGCGGGCGCGCTTCAGGATCTCGTCCTTGCGGTCGGACCGAAGTTGCGCGTGCACGAAGCCGTGGAAATCGCGCAGCGCGTCGTCGTGCTGGTGCATGTCCAGGCGGGCAGCTTCAAGCGCGGAGGTGGGCATGGCGGCAATCCAGTGGTTCGTCGGACGGGTATGGGACCGTCAAATCGTAGCGGCGGCCATCGCGCCGCGCACGTCGATTTGCCCGGTGACGGCAGCAGCGATGAGGGCGGCGCGGCGTTCTTTGAGGAGGGTGATGGCGGCGTCCGCTTGGGTGATGAGCGATTGCAATCGCTGCAGCTCAACCGACAAGAACTGAATTATTTTCTGCTGCTCTTCCACTGTTGGAATCGGCGCGACTAATTCAAGGATCACGGACTGACCGATGTTCAGCATCGAACTGCTGGCTCCAGTAGCGTTCAGTTCAATTTGAGACCTTGAACGTGGCGTCCCTAGATATGCAGCGAGAAATTCCGGGATACATTGACTCTCATCAAGCCTGAGCCGGTAGAGCTTGTCGCACAGCATGAGATTGGCAAAATCCTCGTCAACCACTGCCGCACTACCAACCAAATCTCTGGTATTTGCACGGGATATCAGAAGGTCTCCACGCTTCAGCGAATAGTTTGGAATCGGATCAAGTTCCACCGGCAGTTTCTTATTCTCGTCGGGTCGAAAGATGCCGCCATTGACGCAGCCGACCTTGAGCACGCCCCATTCATCCGGTGCACTGGTCGGGAAGTTTTCGCACTGCGGGCTCCAGCCTTGCTCGATGGACGAAACGATGCGCTTGATTCGCTTCACGTCCCAATGCCCCGGCACCTCCCCCAACCACGCCACCCCGGAATCCTTCATCGGCGCGTCGGGGTTAAGGCCGCGGGTGACGGCGTGGGAGATGGTGGCTTGGCGCTTCTCGGCCAGCAGGGCGATAAGCTTTTCCTGCTCGGTAATCAGCGCGTCGATCTTGGCGGTTTCGTGGTCGAGGAAGGTGGCGATGGCGGTTTGCTCGTCAATCGTTGGCAGCGCAATAGGAATGCGGTTCATCTCACCTTGTGTGAGCTTGTCGCGAGTCGAGCCATCAATGAACATGCCGAAATTGGTTGCGTTCAATGCGTGAACCAAATAGCGACCGATGCAAGTTCGCAACGGTCGCAAAACATGCACATGATTGTTCGGCCAGACCGGGCCTTGCGAAAAGAAGGCCACCGGCTTCGCTCGGTCAAAGAATGGAGCGCCGTCTTCGCCCAATAGTATTAATTCCTCGTCGAAGAGCGATGCGTCAATATAGTCCATTACGCAATTGGCGCCCCAATAGGGTACGTCACCGGGCCTATCTGCTCGTTGCTCCGAGTTAAGCGGAACTCGCTTGCCGTCCAAGCATGTTGTGAGGTGCCGTACAGGCACGACCGACCAGTGAGCCGGGATATGCCCAAGCCAGTCGATGCAACTATCTCTGTATTCCGAATACTTCGGCAAACTCATCCCACCAACTCCTTGATCGTCTTCACAGCGCCGACATCCAATAACACGCCAGCGGCGCCGGGATGGCGACGACCTCGCCGATGGGCAGGTCGGGCGTGGCCTTGTCCATCGATCGCACCGGGATGCGGCCGAAGTCGTCCCAGCGCTGGGTGATGACGTAGCCCTGCGGCACCTGGCGGCTTTCCATGAACTGGCGCATGCCCTTGAGGCGGGCGGGGGTGATGGCGGTGTCCTGGTACTTGACCTCGAAGGGCACGAGGCTGTCGCCGACGCGGGTGATGACGTCGACCTCCTGCTTGCTCTTGGGCTCGATCCAGTACGAGAACTCGGGCGTCTCGCGCCAGTAGCGCGTCACGATGTGCTTGAAGAAGGCGGTCTCCACCGCCGCGCCCAGGCGCTCGGGCTGGGTGAGCAGCTGCTGGCCCAGCAGCATCATGGCGCCGGGCAAGGCGGCGTCGGCCAGGTAGACCTTGTCGCGGCCGCGCAGCACCTCCTTGCCGTAGCCGAAGGGCTTCAGGCGGGTGATGAGGTGGGCGGCCTCGAACAGGTCCAGGAAGTTCAGTGCCGTCTGGCGGTTGACGCCTTCGAGCTGGCCGCAGAGCGTGGGGATGTCGAGGATGCCGCCGTCGTGGTAGCAGAGGTAGAGAAAGATGCGTTCGACCTCCAGCACGCGCCGCACGCCGTAGAAGGCGGTCATGTCGCGCTTGAGTACCTTGTCGACGATGTCTTCGCGCAGCAGGCGCTGGCAGCGGGCGAGGTCCGGCGTGAGAGCGGGCTCGGGGAAGCCGCCGCGCAGCAGGTAGTCGTGGAAATGGCCGGTCAGCGGCCGGGCCGCCGAGCGGGCGCGGGCGAAGTCGGCCTCGGTCCAGTCGAACAGGTCGCGCAAGGTGCGCACGGCCGGGATGCCCGGGGGCACGGCGATGCCGCGCAGGGTCAGGAACTCGCCGAAGGACAGCGTGGGCAGCGGCAGCGTTTCCCAGCGGCCGACACCGGATTCCGCCGAGCCGTTGCGCAGCGGATTGGCCGAGCCGGTGGCCGCGATGCGCAGCCCGCGGTTGAAGTCCACCTGGTGCTTGAGCCAGGTCTGCCAGTCGGGCATGTACTGGATCTCGTCCAGGAAGACGAAGCGCGTCTGGCCGGGCGCGGGCGGATGCAGTTCGTCCCAGGCTTCGAGCGTGCGCGGCAGGCCGGCGAGCTTGAGCAGCGGATGGTCCAACGTGGCGTACAGCACATCTCCCGGCGCATGGCCCGTGTCCAGCAGTTCCCGGATGGTCTGGCGCAGCAGGGTGGTCTTGCCGACCTGACGCGCCCCGGTCAGCAGCAGGGCGCGGCGGTTGTCGGTGTCCTGCACCCACTGCCAGACCAGTTTTCCGGCCAGCCGCTGCCAGTCCGGCAGGTCGCTGATGGGCGACCCGGCCCACCAGGGGTTGAACTGCTGCAAGACCGAAAAGAGCTCGCTCTTGGGGATGTTCATCGCTAAATGCGGAATACAAGTAAATCGTACTTTACTTGTTTGACTATTTTTGGGCAATGTGCGCCCAATCGCCCGACTTGAATCCGTCCCCTCACTCCGCCAGTTCGCCCAGCATCCGCACGATGCGGGCCGACACCGCCTTCAGTTCCTCGTCGATGGCGTGCAGGCTGCGCGGCGGCTCGAAGACGTAGAAGTGGCGGTTGAAGGGGATCTCGTAGCCGACCTTGCTTTTCTCGTCGTCGATCCAGGCGTCGGGCGCGTGGGGCAGCACCTCGCGGGCGAAGTAGGCGGCGATGTCGTCGGCGAGCGGCACGTTCTCGGTGTCGCGCAGCGCGCTGTCGGGCTGGGGCTTGCCCTTCTGCTTGCCCTTCAGGCCCAGCACGGGCCGGCCCTGCTCATCGCGCAGCGGGCGCTCGACGGTGAGCGTGGTGTAGCCGAAGTCCTCGTTCTTGAAGATGCGCGAGATGGGCACGCGCTTGAGGCGGCCGCCTTCGGGGGTGGCGGGCGGTGTGTCGGTGCCGGTGACGAGTTGCGGCTCGCCCAGCGGCTGGCCCTGGGAATCGAGCACCGTGACCTGCTCGGCCTCGGTGAAGTCGCCGAACAGGCGGGTGACGGTGGCGATGTGCGCGTCGCTCATCTCCTTGCGCTTGCTGCCCAGGCTCTTGCGCATCTTCTGCCAGTAACCGCTGGCGTCGATGAGTTGCACGTAGCCGCGCCGGTCCTCGGGCTTGCGGTTGGAGACGATCCACACATAGGTGGCGATGCCGGTGTTGTAGAACATGTCGGTGGGCAGGCCGACGATGGCTTCCAGCAGGTCGTTCTCCAGCACGTAGCGGCGGATCTCGCTCTCGCCGCTGCCCGCGCCGCCGGTGAACAAGGGCGAGCCGTTGAGCACGATGCCGAAGCGGCTGCCGCCCTCGGCCGCCGGGCGCATCTTGCTGATGAGGTGCAGCAGGAAGAGCATCGAGC